>JBBSGI010000046.1:0-23182 GCA_038254365.1 Propionibacteriales bacterium | reverse complement strand
CGTCTCGTGCACCACGTGCCGCTCAGGCTGGTCGGGGAACTCCACCCGCAGCGCGGCGCTGATCTGCTCCGGGCTCCACCGCTTGCCCAACCGCTGCTGGACGAACTGCCGCAACACCGGATCGCGCACCAGCTTGCCTCGTCCGGGCCGGCCCCGCCGCCCGACGGCGAGCCGCTGCGCAGCAAACGGCCGGTACTGCCCACCTGTCCACGTCGAGGTTGCGACGCAACTCCCGGCTGACCGTCGCCGGGCTACGCCCCAGCTCCGTCGCAATGGCCCGCACCGTGTGACCACGCCGATGCAGATCGGCGATCGTGACCAGCTCGTCCTCAGACAAGTATCGCGGCGAGATCTCCGCCTTCGGCGCCCTGGTCACAGGTGGATAATGCAGCCGCCGACCACTGCTGCTGGTGATTGTGCGCCCGAGTCGCCAGCGTTTCCCCGTGCGCGGATTCACACCCACCACCCGGCACGCCTCCGCGTTCGAGACGCCCCGCGCGATCAACCGCGCGAACCACTCACGCTTCGCCGTCTGTGGAGCTACACCCGGACGACCATCCACCATTGCAACTCCCGACCAACTCGGGTGTTGCAACGATCCCTAGAAACCGCCCCTCGTCGAAGGTGTACCTCGCCGAGACGAAATCAGCGATCTGGGGTGTCGGCGCGAGTAGGAGCCGGTGACCGTCCGGCCGCTCGACCATCACGTCGGCGAAGGCGCCCAAGGGGGACTCCGCCCAGTCCCCGATGACGATCCGGGTCCCGGAGGTCGTGCCCAGGCCGGTGATGCTGCCGCGAAAACGAGTAGCGTCGGTGGTGCCAGACCTGATGCGGCGCCCTGGGCGCCCGGACCGGCGGTCCCCGCCTCTGTTCAAGAGATCGCCGGCAGCTCGCCCGGGGTCGGGTAGCTCGCCTGGGCCCCGGCCCGCCCCACGGCGAAGCTGCCGGCCGCCACGCCGAGCCGGACGGCAGCAAGGAGGTCCGCTCCTCGGGACAACGCGGCAGCCAGCGCGCCGGTGAAGGCATCGCCGGCCCCGGTGGTGTCCACCGCGCGTACCGCAGGTGCCCCCACCCAGTCCAGCCGACCGCCGGACGCCACGACCGCACCGGCCGGTCCGCAGGTGACCACGGCGGACCGGGCGAGCGACCCGAGACGTTGCGCCATGTCCGTGGCCTCGCAGCCGTCGCCGGCGCGCCGAAGCAGGGCGCGCGCCTCGTGCTCGTTGACCACCAGCGGGTCAGCCACAGCGACCGCCACGGCCGGCAGGTCGCGGTAAGGCGCCAAGTTGAGCACGACGCGGGCCGACCTCCGCTGCGCCTCCTCGACCGCCGCCACCACGGCGTCGACGGGGATCTCGGACTGCACCACCACCAGGTCGCCCTCTCCGACCCACTCGGCCACCGCCTCGCGGGCTCGTCGGGGGTCCAGCAGGGCGTTGGCTCCCGCCGCGACGACGATGGCGTTCGCACCGTCGTCGTCGACCATCACGAACGCCACCCCAGTCCGAACACCTTGGACGGTGCGCACACCGCTGGTGTCGACGCCAGCGGTCGCGAGGTCGGCTAGCAGGGCGCGGCCGTCCGAGTCGTCGCCGACGCAGCCGACCAGCGCTGTCGGCGCCCCCAGCAATGCGGAGGCAACCGCCTGGTTGCCGCCCTTGCCGCCGCTGCCGATGCTGAGTCTCCCACCCAATACCGTCTCACCGGACCGGGGGATTGAGCCGACCCGGCACACATAGTCCCGGTTGACCGAGCCCACGACCAGTACTCGCCGGTCGGTGGGTGCGTTGGGTGAGTTGCTCATCAGCGGCTCCTCGGTGGCCAGCGCGCAGCGTTCACAGTTCGAACATGCGTTCCAGGAACAGGTCGATGAACGCCGAGCTGTCGACCGACACCGCGATCTCGCAGTTGGCCACGGGCGGTTCGGCCGACGTCAGCAGGTCCGCCACCATGACACCTCGGGTGACGGCACTGCCCGTCTCGACCTGGACGAATGCATCGCGCCAGCTGATCATCTCGGGTCGGATCAACGCTCCCACCGCGAGCGCGTCGTGCATCGCGCAGCTGCCGTGCTCGCGAGGGTCGCCAGGATTCTGCCGCTCCTTGACCGTGATCCACTCGTCGGTCCGTTCGCCGGCGAACGAGGCGAACTCCCGGTCCGACTCCGCCAGCCGCGCCGCGTCCTGCCGCGTCAGCCGCACCCGGCGAGTCACGTCGAGACCGACGAAGCGCAGCGGGGCCCCGCTGGCGAGCACGGTCGCCATGGCGACGGGGTCACACCATGCGTTGTACTCGCCAGGCAACCGCAGAGTGTTGGTCTGTTCCAGGAAGACCCCGCCCATGACGACGATCTCGCGCACCGACGCCGCCACCACCGGCTCCAGGGCAAGGGCCAGCGCGACGTTGGTCAGCGGGCCGATCGCCACGATCGTCAGCGCTGCGGGCTCAGCGAGGACGCGCTCGACCAGGTGGACCGCGGCGTAGCCGGGTTGCGCCTCGACGGCACCGGGATGTGGAACCGACCGACTCGCCGGAGGGTCGTGACGCCAGCCGGCCAGCGAGGCGTTGGCGCCCCGCACTACCGGCACGTCCGTGCGGTTCAGGCGCGCGAGCAGGTCGAGGGTCAGCTGGGTGGCCGTGTCGACGTCGGTGTTTCCGTTGACCGTGGTCACCATCTCGACACTGAGCCCCGGGTCGGACAAGGCGAGCGCCAGCGCGAAACCGTCGTCGACGTCGGAGCCGGGTGCCCCCATCGCCAAGTCGGTGTCGAGCAGGATCCGGGTCATCGGGCCGGCCAGCCTACGGTCCACAGCCCGAAGGAGAACTTGTCGCCGGGGCTCGGGTGGAGGTCGGCCATCTCGTGCTCCTTGTCTTTGCGTCCAAGCAGGTCGTCCAGCCGCGAGGGGCGACGGCTCGACGGCGCCCTCATGATGGCACGAGAGGTGCCCCGGGGACCGGTATGACGACCCGCACGGCCAAGACGGTCGTCAGGGTGGGGGCGCACGACGATCGCTGGGTGCGGTCACACTCGGCCGTCGACCCAGAGATGACAGGGCTGGGACGAGCCGCGACGCACTCCGCGACACGGTCCCTTCGGCGGCGGGAAGCGCGTCCCGGAGGGCTCGGTGGTCAGCGGGCTGCTCGGCACCCAGATGTTGAGGAACAGCTCGCAGTCGCAGCAGCCGCCCCGCCGGGCCAGTCGGTGCTCGAGCGCGGTCGCCCGCCGCGCCCGGGCGTCACGCCAGCGGCGGGTCCAGCGGAGCGTCGCGTTGCAACCGAACTCGTCGAGCATCCGCCAGACGTAACAGGCAACACACTCGACTGGCAGCGGCGTCGCCACCGCGCCAGGCACGGTACTGAGCTCGCTCGCGGCCGAGTCGCGTGCGGCGTCGTCCATGGCATCTCCCCTCGTTGTGCGAGGGAACCATTCGTACCGGGAGCGGCAGACCGAACCGCCGGCCCAGCCATTGGGTGTGGACCGCGGAGCCGGTTCGAGCAGATGTGGAAAGTCGCCCAGGGCATTCGGGTCCGCGGAGGAGCATCGACGGGCGGGTGTGCGGTAAACTCAGGCCATGCGACAGTTCCTGCTGCTTAGTTAGCCGCGCTGCTCACCGGTCCGAGCATCGCGGCTGCCCCTCGTTCTCGAGGGGCTTTTTTGTGCCCGCGGCCGGCGGGAAGGGCCGCATCCGAGCAGGACGAAGTACGAGGAGAACATGACGATGACCACCGAGGCGAGGGAGCACCCGGCGGACCCGACCCGGAGGTCGACATACGGGGTCGACGATTCCGCCGATGGTGTCGAGGGAACCCGGGCCGGCACAGCGGCGGCCAGAGGCGCCGGTGAGGGTGCCGAGGCGACGGGTTATGACGTGGAGGCGACGCAGAACAAGTGGCTGAAGATCTGGCAGGAGTTGGATCCGTTCAAGGCCGTCGATGACGGGACGCGCGAGCGGCGCTACCTGCTGGACATGTTCACCTACCCGTCGGGAGACCTGCACATGGGCCATGGTGAGGTCTTCGCGCTGGCCGACCTGATCGCGCGCTACTGGTTCCAGCAAGGTTTCGACGTGCTGCACCCCATCGGCTGGGACAGTTTCGGGCTGCCGGCGGAGAACGCGGCGATCAGGCGCAACGAGCACCCGGCTGCCTGGACCTACCGCAACATCGAGACGCAGGTGGACTCGTTCCGCCGCTATGCCATCTCGTTCGACTGGTCGACCAGGCTGCACACGTCCGACCCCGGGTACTACCGCTGGACGCAGTGGCTGTTTCTGAAGCTGTACGAGGCGGGACTGGCATACCGCAAGGCGTCCGCCGTGAACTGGTGTCCGCACGACCAGACCGTCCTGGCCAACGAGCAGGTGGTCGGCGGCCGCTGCGAGCGCTGCGGCACCGAGGTGACGAAGCGCAACCTGACCCAGTGGTACTTCAAGGTGACCGACTTCGTGCAGCGGCTGCTGGACGACATGGACGCGTTGCAGGGCAACTGGCCGGATCGGGTTCTGACGATGCAGCGCAACTGGATCGGCAGGTCTGAAGGCGCACATGTGGACTTCGTGATCGGCGCGGACGAGGCAGGTGACGGGGGGCGGACGGTGACCGTGTTCACGACCCGACCGGACACGTTGTTCGGTGCCACGTTCTTCGTGATCGCGGCGGACGCTCCGTTGGCCGCTGAAGTGTGCGCCCCCGAGCAGCGGGAGGTGTTCGAGACGTATCTGCGCGAGGTGCAGCGCACGACCGAGATCGAGCGACTGACGGAGGGTCGGGAGAAGACCGGGGTGTCCCTGGGCGTCTCGGCGACGAACCCGGTCACCGGAGCCCAGATCCCCGTCTATGCAGCAGATTATGTGCTGGCCGACTACGGCACAGGGGCGATCATGGCGGTGCCGGGGCAGGACCCGCGCGACTGGGACTTCGCGACAAAGTTCGGCCTGCCGATCGTCCGCACCGTCCAGCCTCCCGACGACTTCGACGGCGAGGCGTACACCGCAGAAGGGCCGGCCATCAACAGCTCAAACGGCGAGGTGAGCCTGGACGGGCTGCCGATCGCCGATGCCAAGCAGACGACGATCGACTACCTGGAGCGGACGGGTGCCGGTCGCGGCACGGTGAACTTCCGGCTGCGTGACTGGCTGGTGTCAAGGCAGCGGTACTGGGGGCCCCCGATTCCCATCATCCACTGCGCGGACTGCGGGGAGGTTCCCGTTCCGGAGGACCAGCTGCCCGTCGTACTGCCGCCATTGAGCGGCGCGGCGCTGGCACCGCGAGGTGAGTCGCCGCTGGCCTCGGCGACCGAGTGGGTCGACGTCGCGTGTCCGCAGTGCGCAGGCCGCGGACGTCGGGACACCGACACGATGGACACGTTCGTCGACTCGTCGTGGTACTACCTGCGGTACCCGACGCCGAACGACACGACGCAGGCCTTTGACGTCGAGGCGGTACGGCGATGGGGCCCGGTCGACCAGTACGTTGGCGGCGTCGAGCACGCGATCCTGCACCTGTTGTATGCCCGTTTCGTCACCAAGGCCCTGCATGACATGGGGTATCTGGACTTCGTCGAGCCGTTCACTGCCTTGATGACTCAGGGTGAGGTTCGCAATCAGGGCAAGGGCATGAGCAAGTCGCTGGGCAACGGCGTCGACCTGGGGGAGCAGATCGCCACGTACGGCGTCGACGCCATCCGCCTGACGATGGTGTTTGCCGGGCCGCCCGAGGACGACATCGACTGGTCCGACATGTCACCGGGCGGTTCGCTGAAGTTCCTGCAACGGGCCTGGCGGCTGAGCGGGGATGTCACGAGCTCCGTGGACGTTGACTTATCTGCCGGCGACACGGCGTTGCGCAAGGTGACGCACCGGACGATCGCCGACGCCACCCAGCTGATCGAGAGCCATCGCTTCAACGTGATGGTGGCGCGCCTGATGGAGCTGGTCAATGCGACCCGCAAGGCGATCGACGCCAAAGACGGCCCCGGCCCCGCGGACCCGGCGGTTCGTGAGGCGACCGAGACCGTCGCCGTGGCCCTGAGCCTGGTGGCGCCGTACACGGCGGAGGAGATGTGGGAGCGACTGGGGCACCGCCCGACTGTGGCGAAGGCGGGTTGGCCGTCTGCGGACCCGTCGCTGTTGGTTCGCGAAGAGGTGACGTGCGTCGTCCAGGTGCGGGGCAAGGTCCGGGCGAAGCTGGCGGTTCGCCCCGACGTGACCGAGTCCGAGCTGGAGATGCTGGCGATGGCCGATGCCAACGTCCGACGGGCGATCGGCAGCCAGTCCGTGCGCAAGGTCATCATCCGGGCCCCCAAGGTGGTCAACATCGTCGTCGGCTGAACCGGTCGGTAGGGTCGCGAGTCATGGCGCGCCGGGTGACTCTCGTCTCCGACTCCACGTCGGTCGATGAGTCGCTCGCGTCTCGTCTGCACGTGGTGGTGGTGCCGCTGCAGGTGATGCTGGGCACGACGCCGTACGACGAGGGAGACGTGAACGTCTCACCGCAGCGGGTGGCGGAGGCCCTCAAGGCGCACCAGCAGGTGAGCACCAGTCGGCCGGCGCCGGAGCGCTTCGCCCGGGCCTACCGGCAGGCGGCCGAGGCGGGGGCTGAGGCGGTGTTGTCGATCCACCTGTCCAGTGAGGTCTCCGGGACCTTCGAGTCCGCGCTGCTTGCCGCTCGGGAGGTCGACATCGAGGTCGTCGTCGTCGACTCGCGGCTGCTCGGGACGGCGACCGGGTTCGCCGTCGCTTCGGCGGCAGTGGCTCTCGACGCCGGAGCGAGCGTGGCCCAGGCGGCCGAGGTGGCGCGGATGAGGGCTGAGACGACCACCGGCCTGTTCTACGTCGACACCCTCGAGTATCTGCGACGGGGTGGCCGCGTTGGTGTGGCTGCTGCCCTGGTCGGCTCGGCGTTGGCCGTGAAACCGCTGCTCGAGATCAGGGACGGTCGGATCGTCCAGCTGGACAAGGTCCGCACGACCGGCCGTGCACTGGCGAGACTGGAGGAGTTGGCGGTCGAGGCAGCTGGCGACCGGCCGGTCGACCTTGCCGTGTCGCACTTGGCGACCCCGGACCGGGCCGCCGCACTCGCCGAGCGCTTACGTTCTCGGGTGCCGAAGGTGGCGGAGATGCTGGTCACCGAAGTCGGCGCGGTGATCGGCGCCCACGTCGGTCCCGGCATGTTGGCCGTTGTCGTGGCGCCGCGGGTCTGACCGCAGGTTTCCCCAGTCTCAGGGCAGCCTCGCGTTGTCCACAGGGATCGACTTTTCGTCCCTGCCGGGTCGCTGGGTGGCCCTACCGTCGAGGCATGTTTCGTCGAACTCCCGCTGCCGGGGTCGACGCCGTGGCCGCCGCCCGACGTCGGCTGGCGGCGCTTGCCGTGCAGCACAGCGACGAAGTGCTCGAGGTTACCGACCCTGACGCCGCGGGCGAGTCGGCGGCGTCGGCACCGCCGGGGGAGCGGGCCGAGGATGGCCCTCGTCATGTCGCTTGTCCCCCCGGCCTCCGGCGCGTCGAGCTCGGTCGATGGGGCATCACCGGTCATCACGTCACGGTGGTCGCGCTCGGTCTCGTGCTCGCGGTCGCCCTGGTCGCGTGGTGGGTGCTCCGCTCGGCGCCGCACACCGACCAGGTCGCGCTGAGCACGCACCGCGACCTACCGGCGAGCGCGATCCCCTACCCCGAGCCGTCGACGTCAGCGACGCCAGCCGGCCTCACGACCGCGCCGGGCGGCGTCACGACCGCGCCGGGCGGCGGCGCCCAGGCGAGTGCGCCCGGCTCGACGGATCTCGTGGTCGATGTGGCGGGACGGGTCCGTCATCCCGGCATCGTCGAGCTTCCTCAGGGGTCGCGCGTCGTCGACGCGATCGCTGCCGCGGGCGGTGCGCGGCCACACGTCTCCCTCACCGCGCTCAACCTGGCGAGGGTGCTGGTCGACGGCGAGCAGATCGTGGTCGGCGTTCACGTTCCGGGCGTGGTTGGCTCTCCCGGATCGATGGCAGGAGCTCCCGTCGGCGCACCCACGACTGCGGTTGCCAGGGTGGAGCTCAACACCGCGACTGCCGAACAGCTGGACACCCTGCCGGGAGTCGGCCCGGTGACGGCCCAGGCCATCCTCCAGTGGCGGACCGACAACGGGCCGTTCACCAGCGTCGACGAGCTGCTCGAGGTGTCTGGCATCGGTGATGCCACGCTGGCCGACCTGCGCCCCTACGTCTATGTCTGACGGCCATGCGTGACGTCGATGGCTGCGTCCGGGCGAGAGCCGCTCGACCTGAGGCTCGCACCGTCGGCGGTCGCCTGCTGGGTGGCGACAGCGTCCGGTGTCGGCTGGAGCCCGGGACGCGCCCTGATAACCGCGGTGCTGCTGATGGTCATCGGCGTGGCGCTGCTCGGTCCGCCGGGAAGTGGCCCCGGTCGGTGGAGGCTCGCAGCCGCGGTGACCCTCGCGGTGGCGGGTGCGTCGATGGCCACGGCGGGGCTGCGCGCCGACGCCGTGCGGGCCGGTCCGCTGAGAGCACTGGCGTCGGAGGGGTCGTCAGTGCGCCTCAGCGGACGGGTCGTCGATGATCCCCGTCGTCAGCAGGGCCAGTTCGCGCCGTACGTACTGGTGTCCTTGACGGCAGGGACCGTGACCGCTCGCGGCGTGACGACCGCAGTCAGGTCGCCGGTGCTCGTGATCGGCGAGGTCAGCTGGCTCGCAGTGCCCTATGGTGCGCAGGTCGAGACGTTCGGGCGGCTCGAGGCCGCCGACGGGCCAGATCTCGCTGCGGTGCTGATCGCCTCCGGGGCGCCGGCGGTTACCCGCTCGCCGGGTTGGCTCGACCAACGCATCGGCCGGGTGCGCGCCGGCCTGACCGAAGCGGCGTCACCATTGCCTGGGCCAGAGGAGGCATTGCTCGCGGCGCTTGTCGACGGCGATGTCTCGGCGATGCCGGAGCAGACGAAAGCCGACTTCAAGACCACCGGCCTCACCCACCTGCTGGCGGTCAGCGGGTCCAACTTGACGCTGGTCCTCGGGTTCGTGCTTTTCGCCGCCCGGTGGCTGCGGGTGAGAGGACCAGCCCTCGCGGTGGTCGGAGCGTCAGCTGTTGTGCTGTTCGTCTTGCTGGCGAGACCCCAGCCGAGCGTCCTGCGCGCGGCCGCGATGGGGCTGGTGGCGCTGGTCGGTCTGTCCAGCGGTTCCCGGACCCGCGGGATTCGGGTTCTGTGCGTGGCGGTGGTGGGACTGCTGCTGCTGGACCCCTGGCTGGCCAGGTCGGTTGGCTTTGTGCTGTCCACCCTGGCGACCGCGGGGATACTCCTGCTCGGTCCGGCATGGCGGGACCTGCTGGCTCGCTGGATGCCGGACGTGCTGGCCGAGGCGGTCGCTGTCCCGCTGGCCGCCCAGGTGGTCTGCACCCCGGTGATCGCCGCGATCTCGGGCCAGGTCAGCGTGATAGCCGTGCTGGCCAACATCGCCGTCGCCCCGGCGGTAGGGCCGGCCACCGTGGCGAGTCTGCTCGCCGGCCTAACCGCCGTGGTCAGCACGTCAGCGGGCCACCTGGCCGGTCGGATCGCGGGTCTTCCGCTCTGGTGGATCGCGTGGGTCGCTGAGCACGGTGCGCGCGTCACCGGTGCAAGCCTGGCCTGGGGGACGAGCGTCGTATCCATCACGTTGCTGGGTCTGCTGTGCCTCGCCGTCCTCGCGGCGCTTCCCGCCGTACTTGCGAGAAGGCTGCCGTGCCTCGCTCTCGCGGCGATGCTGACTCTTGTTCTCGTCCATCCACCCGGTCGGCTGGGGTGGCCACCGAACGGCTGGGTGATGGTGATGTGCGACGTGGGGCAGGGCGACGGTCTGGTGCTGAACGCAGGCGCGGGGGCGGTGGTGGTGGTGGACACCGGCCCCGACCCGGTGCTGATGGCGCGTTGCCTGCGGGACCTGGCGGTTCGGCAGATCCCGCTGGTGGTGCTGACGCACTTCCACGCCGACCATGTGGACGGCCTTTCCGCCGTCCTCGGGCACTACCCGGTCGGCGAGCTGGAGGTGTCACCGTTCGACGAGCCCGCAGACCGCTACCACCAGGTCACGGCCGCGGCCGCAGCGCACGCCGTTGCCACGACGATCGCGGTCCCGGGGGAGCGTCGACGAGTAGGACAGCTGAGCTGGCAGGTGCTCGGACCTCCGGCGGCCACCGCGCACGGCGTCAGTGACGGCGGCTCCGGCCCGAACAACGCCAGCGTCATCATGCTGGTGCGGGTCGGCGGCATCCGTATCCTGCTGGCCGGCGATGCCGAGCCGGCGGAGGAGGACGCCATCCTCGCGACCGGAGCCGACCTGCGTGTCGCCGTGCTGAAGGAGCCACACCACGGCTCCTCCGCACAGGATCCGGCATTCCTCGCCGCTACCGGCGCGACCGTCTCGCTGATCTCGGTGGGGGCCGACAACCTCTACGGCCACCCTGCGCCGCAGACTCTCACCTGGCTGCATCGGCTGGGGATGACGGTCTACCGGACCGACCAGGACGGCGACATCGCGCTGGTTGCCCAGCATGGCCGGCTGCAAGTGGTCACGGGCTCGTGAAGGACCGGCCGCCGGCCAGCCGTCCCCAAGTGGCGGGGAGCAGCAGACCTTCACCGAGATGCTGCGGGACCTCCAGGCGGCGAGCCGGCCGGGCGTGACCCGGAAGTTTCGGTCGCCGGAGGCGGCGCTTCGACGGCCCTCGGCTTGCGTCGCAGGGTGATGGTGCGGGCGCCGGGTTGGAACCCGATGCTGCGGTACAGCAGGCCGGGCACGGGATAGGCGTCGTCTCCGCGCGGGTTGACGTGGGCGGTCTCGGCGCCGGCGGCACGCATTCCCCGCAGGCAGGCCAGGCTCACTGCCCGCGCCAGTCCTCGGCGTCGGTACGAGGGTGCGCAACCCACCGGTTCGAGCAGCCCGGCCCGGTTGACGTCGTCCAGCCAGCCGAGGGCCGACGCGACCGGCTCGCCGTCGGGCGCCTCCACCATCCAGTCGAGCTCGGGCCGATATGGCCAGGCAGACATGACATCCCGATAGCTCTCGGTGGACACCCGCGAGCCGAAGTCGGACCAGCCTGCGCGGTGCACCCGGGCGCGGAGCTCGGCCTCCCCGGACTCGACATGGCGCAGGCGAAAGCCTTCGGGCAATACCGGATCCTCGACGGAGTCCAGCGGCATCGTGTGGTAGCGGAAGTACGACCCGTCCGTGTGGGTGGAGAATCCGGCTCCCGTGAGGGCGTCGATCACCGCGGACTCCGACTCGACCGCGACACACGTGTGCTCGCCATCGCCGGCCACCTCATCGAACCATTCAAGGACTTCTGGGACGAGCACGGGTCGCGCCGGGTCGACGAGCAGGCCCAGGTCGCAGGGCAGCTCGGCCCATCCCCAGGCGACCGGCAGGTCGCCGTCCCACCACAGAGCCGTCCGCCAGGTGCAAGCCGTCCCCGGAATCGCGAACCGGCTCCATGCGAGCTCCCCCACGTGCCACCGTGGATTCGTCGGCCACACCCGCTGGCAGAGCGACTGCATCGCGAGGAAGTCGTCGGGCGAGCTGTAGTCCTTGCGGTTCAGGCTCACTGGTCCACCATCCTTGTGTCAGCATTCTCCACGGCCCCGCTCCCTTGACGCGGTTGCGCTCTCGCCAGCTCACTGCACCAGCGTCTCAAGACCCATCGCGGCTTCGCCAGCGGACATCACCGGCGACGCCGGGTCCGACTGTCCGCCCGGCATGGCAGGCTAGGACGACGATGGCGACTCTTACCGCGGCGCACTACCTCGGGACGACGACGCTGATCACCGGCGGCGACGAGTTCATGGCCGAGCGGGCGATCGGTCGCACCAGGCGAGCCATCTGTCGCGCTGACCCCGATTCCGACGTGTCGGAGCTGGCGGCGGTCGGCCTCGGAGGTGGCGCCATTGCCGAGATCAGCAGTCCGTCGCTGTTCGCCAGCATGCGCTGCGTGATCGTGTCCGGCCTCGAGGAGCTCCCGGCCGATGCTGTCGAGGCGCTGCTCTCCTACGTCGCACACCCCGCGCCCGACGTGGCTCTCCTGCTCCACCACAGCGGTGGGGTGAAGGGCAAGGCGCTCCTCGAGAAGCTGCGGTCCGCCGGCGTGGTCGAGGTCACTGCCGTGCCGATGAAGAAGTGGGAGCTGCCCGGCTGGCTGGTCGGCGAGTTCCGCCACCACGGCGCCACGATCAACGAGTCCGCCGCCGCGGCCCTCGTCGATGCCGTGGGTGAGGACCTGCGGGCCCTCGCCGGAGCCACTGACCAGCTCGCCTCCGACGCTGAGGGGCAGCCGGTGACGGTCGAGATGGTCCGGCTCTACTTCGGGGGCCGGGCCGAGGTCAAGGGCTTCGCTGTGGCGGATGCCGCGATCGAGGGCAAGGTGAGCGAGGCGCTCGAGCAGCTGCGCTGGGCGTTCGCCGGGCGGGTCGACCCGGTGCTGATCACCAGTGCGGTGGCTGGCGGGTTGCGGGCGCTGGCCCGCTACTCCTCCGCGCCGCGGGGGCTGCGTGAGGGTGACCTGGCGCGGGAGGTCGGCGTACCGCCGTGGAAGCTGAAGTCGCTGGCAGCCCAGTCGCGGGGCTGGTCACCGCGGGGCCTTGCCGTGGCGATCCAAGCGGCCGCCACGGCCGACGCCGATGTCAAGGGCGCGGCCGGCGACCGGATGTGGGCCTGCGAACGTCTGGTGATCTCCGTGCTCCGCGCCCGCGCACTCACCTAGCTCGGGGAGGCGCCGCACAACGGGCCGACTCCCGGAGCCAATCCGTGCGGTGGAGTGGAGCAGAGTCAGAGGGTGGAGGCGTGGGCGGCAATGGCCGACTTCTTGTTGGCCGCCTGGTTCTTGTGGATGACCCCGGCCGACGCGGCCTTGTCGAGCTTGCGGTTCGCCGCCTGGGCGAGCTCCTGCGCCTTCTCGGTCTCCCCGGCCTCGACGGCTTCGTGGAAACGGCGGATCGACGTCTTGAGCGCAGACTTCACCGACTTGTTGCGCTCGTGCGCAGCGTCGTTCTGCTTGTTGCGCTTGATCTGAGACTTGATGTTCGCCACGAGTTGATGCTCTCCCACGGAGGTGTTCGACGGTGTTGTCGGCCAGTTGTCCGGCCGCTGCGCCCTGCTGTCATGCGGTGCTCAGCTGTCGGCCAGAGCTGTCGGCCAGACGCGACCGCCAAGGCTACCAGCGGGGAGTCGGCCCGACCAAACCTGTTCGGCCTGAGGGAGCTCAGGCCGGGGTGACGGTAGTGCTCGTACGTCTCCACCACGCCCATGCCCACGTGCTCGTAGGGGCCGAGGGCGCCGGTCCGGGAGTCGGTGTTGAGCCGAGAGACCGTCGACTGGTTCGTCGCCGGCACGGTCTGTCCGGCACGTTCGTAGCCGAGCTCCTTTGCCTTGGCCAGGCTCCAGCGGAAGAGCGTCGTGCCCAGCCCGCGCGTCGATGGGCGGGGTGGACGTACGACTCGATCCGGTTCCGGTGGACCTCGCTGTAGGCGACCAGGACGCCGTCCTCGAAGTAGCCCACGCTCTGCGCGCCCAGGTGGTACGACGGCCTGGCCCAGTCACCGCGGATGTCCTCGAACTCGAACATGGACTGACCGGTGTCGTGCAGCTTCGCGGCCTGGGTGAGCTCGAAGACGGCTCGGGCGTCGTCGGTCGTCAAGGGCCGCGTCTCGACGGTGGCGGGAAGGCTCTTGGTGTCTGGCATGGGGAGTACCAACCGGGAGAGAGCGGCCGCTGTCATCCAGATTTCTGCCTCTGGGTTCCCTGACGTGCGGCCGTCTGGGTGTGCCATCGTGACGCCATGAACCCGGATCAGGAAACCGCTCGCGGGACCGTCGAGGCCCTCATGGACCGCATCGAGGACGTCGACCAGCTGGTCAACAGCATCTGCACTCTCAACCCGGCGGCGCGCGAGCAGGCTGCCGGCCTCGACGACGAGCTGGCCGCCGGCAGGTCCAGAGGGCCCTTGCACGGCAAGGCGATCCTGATCAAGGACAACATCGACACCGCCGACCTGCTCACGACCGCAGGCTCGCTGGCCCTTGCCGAGAGCCCGCCGATGGCAGACGCACCGCTGGTTCGACGACTGCGGGACGCTGGGATGGTCGTGCTCGGGAAGACGAACCTCAGCGAGTGGGCGAACCTGCGCGACGAGGCGTCCACGTCGGGCTGGAGTGCGTACGGCGGTCTGACCCGCAACCCGTACGCGCTCAACCGGTCAGCGGGTGGCTCGAGCGCCGGCAGCGGCGCGGCGGTGGCGGCCCGCCTGGCGCCGTACGCGGTCGGCACGGAGACCGACGGCTCGATCACCTGTCCGGCGGCCTTCAACGGATGTGTCGGCATCAAGCCGACGGTTGGGCTGCTCCCCGGGGACGGCATCGTGCCGATCTCCCGGTCCCAGGACACGGCGGGGCCGATGACGATGACGGTCGCCGGGGCCGCGGAGCTCCTGACGGTGCTGGCCGGTGACGGGGTCGACTACGCAAGCAACGCCCAGCCAGGTCGACTCGCCGGCAAACGGATCGGCCTTCCGCGCAAGGGCTTCTGGGGTTACAGTCCCGCCGCCGACGCGGCCGGCGAACGAGCGGTCGAGCTGTTGGCGGCCGAGGGCGCGACCATAGTGGACGACACAAACCTCGACTCCATGGTCGACTACGGGTTCGACGACGAGCTGATCGTGCTCCTCTCCGAGCTCAACGCTGGCATGCGCGCCTACCTGGCCACGCGTCCCGAGGGTGCTCCGCGGTCGCTGGCCGACATCGTGGAGTTCAACCGCGCGCACGCCGCCGAGGAGTTGCTCTTCTTCGGGCAGTCGTTCTTCGAGCGGGCGCTGCAGGCACCGATCCCGGGTTCGCGCGACTACCTGGCGGCGAGATCCGCCTGTCTGGCTCACGGCCGCGACGACGGTATCGACAAGGTTTTGCGTGAGCACCGGCTCGACGCCTTGCTGTCCCCGTCCTACAGCCCGGCTACCCCCATCGACCTGGTCAACGCCGAGCATGGGTGGGGATCGTGCACGCAGCCCGCGGCGATGGCGGGGTATCCACTGCTGACCGTGCCCGCCGAACTGGTCCATGGGCTGCCCGTGGCGGTGACGTTTTGGGGTACGGCGGGAAGCGAGGCCACCTTGATCGAGATTGGCGCGGGCTACGAGGGTGCGCGCAATGCGGGCGAGGGGCCGCTGCCCGAGCCGACATACCCCCAGTTCGTCTGAGCGAGCCGGATCGCAGGTACCAAAGTGACCGACGCCCGACCTCGGCTGCGCATCGAGCCGCTGAGCACCGACCGGCTGGACCTCACGCCGCTCGACCCTGCCTCCGACGCTCTTGCGCTGCACCCGATGTTCGTCGATCCCGAGGTGCATCGCTACGACACCGACGCCCGAGTCTCGTCATCAGTTGCGGAGACAGAGTCGCGGCTGAGACTTCAAGTGGTGGCGAATGGCGGCGCGACCTGGACGATCCGGCTTCGTGCCGGCCCCGCGATCGGCACCATCGGGGTCTTCGCCGACCAGGGCACCACCATCCGCGGCGTGGGCTGGAGCCTGGCCAGATCCCATTGGCAACAGGGGATCACCGGCGAGGCGGCGAGGGCCGCGATTCCCTACCTGCTGGCCCAGGACGGCGTCGATGGCCTCGAGGCCTGGGCGGACTCACGCAACCTCCCCTCGATCGGGGTGGCCCGTTCGGCGGGGATGACCGAGCGGGCCAGACTGCCCCGCGTCTACGACGACCACGTGGCGCAGACCGTCGTCATGGTGAGGGCGGCTGATCCGGAGGATCCCGAGGTCTTCGGGGTGGCCCCGACCCTCGTGGTCCAGGACCTCGCGCAGACTGTTCGGTTGATGAGAAGTGTGCTTGCGCTACATGTTGCCTGGGAGGTGCCTGATCCGCCGACGCTCGCCTTTCTCGCGGTCGAGCCCTGGTCGGGAAGTGCCGGGTTCCGGGTCCTGCAGGCTTCGGAGCCGACGTCACCGGGCGAGCTGCACATGGAGGTCGGCATCTCAGTCGACCTGGTCCGAACCAGGGTTCTGGCGGCCGGCCTCTCCGTGCTCGACGAGCCGGCCGACCAGCCCTGGTTTCGCCGTCAGATGGCGTTCCTGCTTCCTGACGGCAACGTCGTGCGGGTCAGCGGCCCGAGCTCATCCGGGCACGCCGAGAGGTTCCCGGCGGCACGGAGGCCGGGCTGAGCGAGGACTGACCTGATCGGACAGACTGCATGCATGGGGATGCGGAAGTTGGGCGTCGAGGAGGAGCTGATGCTCGTCGACCCGGACACCGGCAGGCTGCTGTCGGTCTCGCACCTCGTTCTCGCCGCACATCGGGACCGCCTCGACGAAGAGCCGGACGACCAGGAGTTCGGCGCCGACGCGGGCATCGGGCAGGAGCTCTTCCTGCAGCAGATCGAAACCGGCACCAGGCCCTGTCTGACCGCCGACGAGCTGAGCCGCGACCTGGTGAGCTGCCGACGGGCCGCCGCTGCATCGGCCGAGCCGGCCGGTGCCACGCTGCTCGCGGTCGGCGCTCCGGTGCTGCCGGTCGGAGCCGAGAGGGTCACGCCGAAGCCACGCTATCAGCGCATCGTCGAGGAGTTCGGTGAGATCGGGCGCCAGGGCTCGGTGTGCGGGATGCACGTCCATGTCGACGTGGCCGACGAGGACGAAGGAGTCCGGGTGATCGACCGGCTACGGCCCTGGTTGCCGGTGCTGCGGGCGCTGAGCGTGAACTCACCCTTCTTCCATGGCGAAGACACTGGCTACGCGAGCTGGCGGTCGCAGGTCTGGGGCCGCTGGCCGAGCGCCGGGCCGTCCGAGCCGTTCGGAGACCTGGCCGGCTACCGCGCGGCCACGGAGGCGCTGGTGGCGAGCGGGGCGGCCATCGACCTCGGAATGCTCTACTTCGACGCCCGGCTGTCCCAGCACTATCCAACCGTCGAGATCCGCGTCTTCGACACGATGACCGAGCCTGACGATGTCATCTTGCTGGCCCTGTTAACCCGAGCGCTGGTCACCACGACTGCCGAGGAGCGGGATCCTGCCGGCGCCGAGGCCTTCCGGTGGCGCCATGAGCTGCTGCGCGCCGCCCACTGGCGGGCCTCCCGGGACGGCATGTCGAGCGATCTGCTGGACCCGTTGACGGGGCGTCGGGGGCCGGCCCGGAGGGTCGTCGAGACCCTCGTCGACCACGTCCGTCCCGCTCTCGAGCAGACCGACGACGTCCAGCTGGTGGTCCAGGGTTTCGAACAGCTGGTTGCCAGGGGGAGCGGGGCCAGTCGGCAGCGCGCGGCTGCGGAGCGCGGCGGCGGGGTAGCCGCCGTGGTTACCGACCTCCGCGACCGCTTCGCCGCGAGTCTCACCTCCGCTTGAGCGCTGACTCAGTCGCGAATGCCTAGCCGCCGACGTACCCCGTCGAGACAGGCCCAGCCGACCTCACGTCGGAACGCGGGAATGTTGGGTAACGCGGGCGGCGCCGGATGCGTCGACCTGATGGCGAGGTAGCACCCGGCTCCGGCCAGGAACCCAGTGACGTCGTCCTCCTCTTCGGCGGTCAGCCGGATACTCGCGGTGATCTTGTCGAAGGCGGGAGAGCCGACCCACTCGAGGGCGTACATCATCGTGTCGGCCCAGTGCTCACCGCGGCGCGACATCCCCCAGTCGAGCAGCACAGGCTGGCCGTCATGGTGGCGGATCAGGATGTTGTCGTGCCGGATGTCCCAATGGCAGAACGACTGGTCCTGGTGATGGTCGAGCGACCGCTGAGCCAGCGCGGTCAGGTGGGACAACTGTCGAGCCGCCCACTCCGGAAGCCCCGCGACCTCGGTCGGCGTGGCGTTACGCATCGCCGCCAGGTGCTTCGTGACGACGTCGCGGGTCGAGTCCAGCGGGAGGTGATCCGGGATCGGCGTCAGCTCGGCCGACTGACGCCGTACGGCGTTGAAGACCGCTCTCCGGTCGGCCGGTGAGCCCCAGTCGGGGTGTCTGCCGTCGACGTCTTCCAACGCGATCGCCACCCAGTCGCCATCGTCGTAAGCCGAGAGCAAGCCGGCTCGGTACGGCGCCGGCGGCAGCGTCGAGAGCACCTCGATCTCGTGCCGGAAGTGGGTCGGGGTATCGGGGTTGACGGTGCCGCCCACGGCCTTGACGAAGGCAGTGGCACCGTTGGCGGCCCGCAGGCTGACCGCCACTGCGGGTGACATGCCACCGATCCTGGGGCACACGTCGACCACGGGCGCTCCCAGGATCTCCGCGGCCCAGGAGTGGATCTGCGGTGGAGCAGCGTCGTACGGCGTCCGTACCCCCACCAGCCGGCCACCGCGCTCACCGGCCACGTCCGAGCGGCTCACCCGGAAAGATCCCGGGCTGGGGCGGACGGATCTGGCAAGGAGCCGAGGCGTTCGAGGAGCCAGTCCTGGGTGACCTCGGCGTACCACGCCTGGTGGTCGCGCAGATGAGGTGAGGACTCCGGTACCGGCTCGGTCCTGGCGATCCCCCAGTACGACCAGAGCAGCGCGAGCAACGAGTCGACCGCGTGAGGTTCGACGTCTCGGGTGAGCGGGTGCGACCGGAGGATCGCCGCCACGTCGTGGCCGTCACCCCGCGCCGACAGCAGGATGCAGACCAGGTCGATCCAGGGGGCCCCGAGCGCCGGGAAGTTCCAGTCCACGAACCACACCGCGCCGTCGTCGGTGACCAACACGTTGTCGTCCCGCAGGTCCAGGTGGACCAGGCTGCCGCCGATCAGCAGCGTGGCCGAGTCGGCGCAGAGCTTTTCGACGGTGTCCAGCCAGGCGCTGGTGCCGGCCAGCTCGCGGACCCGCCCGAGACGGTTGCCGAAGTCGACCACGATCTCGTCGTGCACCGGCGCCAGATCAAGCTCGGCTGGCGGTTCGGCCATCGCTGGCGCCAGCTCGGCGATCTTGTCCAGCACGAGACGGAGCTCGGCTGGCCGCCACGGCCGCCGTGGTGGCCGCCCGTTGACGTACTCGAGGCCGAGTATCACCCACCGTTCGCCGTCGGAGTCCAGCTCCCGCGACCAGAGCAGGGCAGGCGCGCCGAAGCGGGGACCGAGGGCGCGGAGCTTGCGCGCCTCCTCCCGGTAGGCGTCACTGAGTGCCCAGCCGTGGCGGCCGTCGCCGCCGCTCGAGGCCGCCTTGACGAAGATCTGCCGGCCGTCCGCCAGCCGCAGCCGGGACGCGAATCCCGGGGTGAACCCGGTGCCCGCCGACCAGGCGTCGACCACGGGGGAGCCGGCCGCGGCCTCGATGTGGGCGCGTGCCGCGACCGGCAGATCCTCCCATCGGGGCCGCCGAGCGGTGGCACGTACGGGGATGGAAGTTCCTTCCCTGGTCGACACCGCGTCCAAGGCCCAGGCCGGTGCCGCGCCTTCGGGCTGGTCGGGCTGGGAGGCCGCCATGCGGTAGATCATCCTGGATGGCCCGCGCGAGAGCCACTGGGTTTCGCTGCGGCCCCCGGGGGTGTTTGCCTGGCTCACCACCCAAGCGCCCCTTGAGCCACCCAAATCTGGGTGGCTCAGGGGGCATCTCAGTGGTGAGCCAGGCAAGCGCCCGGGTGGGGGGTGGGTCCGCTCGTGGGATGATGGTTTCCTGCGCTGGTACGACGTACCCGCGCTGCGTGACACCGTGTGACACCCCAACCCCCAGCCCGAAAGCGCTCTGTGCCCTCCACCCTTGCCCCGGCGCCGCGACCCGGCTCCACGGACCCGGCGATCATCCGCAACTTCTGCATCATCGCCCACATCGACCACGGCAAGTCGACGCTGGCGGACCGGATGCTCCAGCTCACCGGTGTCGTCGAGGGCCGCAGCATGCGTGCGCAGTACCTCGACCGGATGGACATCGAGCGGGAGCGGGGCATCACGATCAAGAGCCAGGCGGTCCGGCTGCCCTGGACGGCCACCGCGGGCGACCAGACAGGCACCCAGTTCGTGCTCAACATGATCGACACCCCCGGGCATGTGGACTTCACCTACGAGGTCAGCCGCTCCTTGGAGGCCTGCGACGGCGCGGTGCTACTGGTCGACGCAGCTCAGGGGATCGAGGCGCAGACGCTGGCGAACCTCTACCTCGCGCTGGATGCGGACCTGCACATCATCCCGGTGCTGAACAAGATCGACCTGCCCAGCGCCCAGCCGGACCGGTACGCCGCGGAGCTCGCCCACATCATCGGGTGCGACCCCGACGACGTGTTCCGGGTCTCCGCGAAGACCGGCGAGGGCGTCGAGGTTCTGCTCAACGAGATCGTCGACACCGTCCCTTCACCGAAGGGAGTGGCCGACGCGCCGCCCCGTGCGCTGATCTTCGACTCGGTCTACGACACCTACCGCGGCGTCGTCACATACGTCCGGGTAGTCGACGGTCGGCTTTCCCACCGGGACCGGATCAAGATGATGTCCACCGGCGCCGTCCACGAGATGCTCGAGGTCGGGGTGATCTCGCCGGAGCCGATGCGCGCCGACCATCTGGGTGTCGGTGAGGTGGGCTACCTGATCACCGGCGTCAAGGAGGTTCGCCAGTCCCGCGTCGGGGACACGGTGACGGCCGCCGTACACGGCGCGACCGAAGCCCTCAGCGGCTACCGTCACCCCAACCCGATGGTCTACTCCGGCCTGTACCCGATCGACGGCGACGACTACCCCGGTCTGCGCGACGCCCTCGACAAGCTGCAGCTCAACGACGCGGCGCTGATGTACGAGCCAGAGACGTCCGGTGCGCTGGGCTTCGGGTTCCGGTGCGGCTTCCTTGGCCTGCTGCACATGGAGATCGTCCGCGAGCGCCTGGAGCGGGAGTTCAACCTCGACCTGATCTCGACCGCGCCCAACGTCGTCTACCGGGTGGTCATGGAGGACGGCTCGGAGGTCGTAGTCACCAACCCCAGCGAGTACCCGGGTGAGGGCAAGATCAACGAGGTGTACGAGCCGGTCATCCGGGCCACCATCCTGTCGCCGTCCGACTACATCGGCGCGATCATGGACCTCTGCCAGAGCCGCCGCGGAGCCCTGCAGGGCATGGAGTACATCTCGGAGTCCCGCGTCGAGTTGCGGTACTCACTGCCGCTTGCCGAGATCGTCTTCGACTTCTTCGACGCCCTGAAGTCCCGCACGAAGGGCTACGCGTCGCTCGACTACGAGCCGGTCGGCGAGCAGCCCGCCGACCTGGTGAAGGTCGACGTCTTGCTGCATGGCGAGCCGGTCGACGCGTTCTCAGCGATCGTCCACCGCGACGCCGCCTACTCGTACGGCGTGGGGTTGACCCTGAAGCTGAAGGAGCTGATCCCTCGCCAGCAGTTCGAGGTGCCGATTCAGGCGGCCATCGGCGCCCGGGTGATCGCCCGGGAGACGGTCCGGGCCATGCGCAAGGACGTGCTCGCCAAGTGCTACGGCGGGGACATCACCCGCAAGCGCAAGCTGCTCGAGAAGCAGAAGGAGGGCAAGAAGCGGATGAAGATGGTGGGGCGCGTCGAGGTGCCGCAGGAAGCCTTCATCTCCGCGCTGAACACCTCCGAGCCCAGCGAGAGACCCAAGAGATAGCTGGTGTCCGCGGGTGCCGCCCGGGTAACTGCGGGGGATCCGCAGCAGCCCGGACGGTGCCTGTTCACCTGATGGTCGTCCGAGCGCCAGTCGGTCGCCATGCCGGGGCAACCCACGGAGGCGAGGGTTGTGCCCGGTGCCGGCCACCGGGGCCGGCGGTTCTGGAAGGCAATCGATGACTGTGGTGAAGAGCAAGGCCTTGTTGGGACTGGCGGTCGCCGGACTGGGGG
This sequence comes from Propionibacteriales bacterium, assembly GCA_038254365.1. Taxonomy (GTDB): domain Bacteria; phylum Actinomycetota; class Actinomycetes; order Propionibacteriales; family Nocardioidaceae; genus JAWWPG01. The sequence continues at coordinate 1,416 of JBBSGI010000046.1, read as the reverse complement.
TGGGCGCCTTGGTCGCATCATCTGTGCCGGCGACCGGGAGCGGCGCGTTCTCTGGTTCGGTGAGCTCGGCGAACCCGCGGACGGGGATCGAGAACAACGTCCTCGGTGGTGGGCTGTCGTCAACGTCCTTGTCTTGGGGAGCTCTCGCTCTCACCAACCCGGACACTGCGAACGGGATCACGCACTACGGCTACAACACCGCCAACGGCGGACCCCTCACTCAGGACCCGCAGGAGGCCTTCAAGACCGAGCCCGACAAGAACGTCTACCTCGTGCTCAACGGCCATCACTACCTGTACCAAGGGCACGAGGGTGGACCTCGCGGCTATGTCACGCGTGTCGACCTGGACGCGACCGACCCTGCCCAGCGGGTCTCTCTGGTGACGGACACGGTGTCCGACGGGACACCGTTGCCGGTCATCGACGGCATCACCTGGGACCCCTTCAGCCATCAGCTGCTGTTGACCCACGAAGGCAAGGTCGCCACCGGCAGCGTATTCGCCATCAGCCTGGACGCAGACGGCAACCCGGTCGACGGCAAGGCCGAACTGCTTCCGGCATTGGGGTCGGGCGGGTTCGAGGGAGTCCAGAACGACGCGGCCGGCAATGTCTGGTTAGTCGAGGACATTGGCGGCAGCCGGCGGCGGCAAGGTCCCGAACAGCTACGTCTACCGCTTCCTACCAACTGACAAGACCGACCTGAGCCTGGGCGGAACCATGCAGGCGCTCCAGGTGCTCCGCAGGAACGCACCCCGATCACCGCAGCGCAGCTCCAGCAGAACCCCTCGGCAAGGATCATCAGCCGGCTGCACAGATATAGGTCGGGCTTTGCGACGCGCTGGGTCGTCATCCACAGCGGGACAGCGGTGTTCGATGCCGGCGTCTCGGCTGCCGCAAGAGAGGCCACTCCGTTCAAGCGTCCGGAGAACGGCGTGTTCCAACCGGGCACCGGCTTCAAGGACTTCTACTTCACCGAGACTGGTGACACGAGCACCGCCAGCACGCTGCCGGGCCGGTACGGTGCCGTGTTCCACCTGGCCCTGAAGGGCGTTTCGCGCTCGACCGGAACGCTGACCACGACCTACGTCGGAAATAAGCTGCACACCGGCTTCGACAACATCCAGTTCGCCACGGCCAAGCAGCTGCTCGTGGTCGAGGATGCCGGTGACACGCTCCACGCCCAGCGCAATGCCCTCGACTCCGGATACGTGCTCGACCTGGCCGGCATCGTGTACGGTCCTCCGCCGGTGATCAGATGGCTCGCCGAGGGACGTGACCCGTCTGCGACGTACGACGCGCTCACCAGCCCCGGCTACAACGACGGTGACAACGAGATCACCGGCATCCACGTGTCCAACGGCGTGGGCGCCCCAGCGGGGGTGGGGGGGCGCGGCTTGGGGTCCGGGCGCGGGGGGT
>JBBSGI010000045.1:0-23238 GCA_038254365.1 Propionibacteriales bacterium | reverse complement strand
GCGTCGAGGTGCTGGGCATGGTCGAGGAAGCCGACAAGCCCCGGGTCTACGCCACCGGCGACGTCTACTGCGCTCCCAACACCCACGGCGAGAGCTTCGGCATCGTCCTCATCGAGGCCATGGCCGCGGGGGCGGCGGTCGCCGCGAGCGCGCTGCCGGCCTTCCGAACCGTGCTGGGCGGGGGAGAGCTGGGTGAGCTCTTCGCGGTCGGGGACCCCACTGACCTGGCACGCGCGGTCAACGGGCTGCTCGACGACGAACCACGCCGTAGGGCGACCGCAGCGCGCGGCCAGGTCGCCGTCCGACGCTACGACTGGGGCATGCTGGTCGGCGACATCGAGGCGGTCTACGCAGCGGTGGTCGCCGGGTCTGTGAAGGGTCGCGGCTGATGGGCGGTCCGGGCGGCTGGGTGGCCCTCGGGATCCTCCTCATGGCGGCGGCCGCCCTTATCGGCGTCTGGTGCTTTTGGACCGCCGGCCGGCTGGACCGGATGCATCTACGGGTGGAGGCGGCCCGGGCCGCCCTGTTGACCCAGCTGCAGCACCGGGCGTCGGTGGCGACGGAGCTGGCGATCGGCGGCCTCGAGGACCCGGCCTCGTCGGTACTGCTGCTGGCCGCAGCGCGCACGGCGCGGGAGAGCGGGAGCGGGGGAGCCGCTGACCAGTGGCTTGTCCAGTCGGAGCTGACCGCCATGCTGATGGCGCTGGACCTGCCTGCGGTCGAGGAGGAGCCCCTGGTCTCGGAGCTCGCCGACGCTGCACGCAAGGCAGCCCTCGCCCGCCGGATCCACAACGACGTGGCGGCGACGACCCGGAGCCTGCACCGTCGGCGCCGGGTCCGGTGGTTCCATCTGGCCGGTCACGCGGTCGCTCCGGAGATGATCGACTTCGACGACCGCTACGACTTCGCCCCTCGCCCCCCCGACCCCTCCCCGGCGGCGGAGGCGAGCTGACGGCTACGGGCGGGCGAGGGCCAGCTTGGCGCCAAGCGCGATGAAGGAGCCCGCGAACACCCGACGCATCCAGGCAAGCACCCGCGGGCGGGAGATCACCTGGTCGCGCATGGCCGCGGCGAAGACGCCGTACAGGACGAACAAGACCAGGGTCATCGCTTGAACACGCCACTCAGACCGAGCATGCGAAGCCCCCCGTGCGGGTCGTCGGAGCTGACGAACTGCGGGAGGAACGCGAAGAAGAAGATCGTCAGCTTCGGGTTCAGGATGTTGATGAGGATTGCGGAGGTGATCGTCTTCCTCGTCGAGCGAGGTGCCGTCTCGTCGACCGTGAGCGTGCCCTTCTCCCGTAGGGTGCTCCAGGCCATGAAGATGAGGTAGGCCGGCCCGCAGCGGCTAGACCGAAGCCCGGTCACGGAGGTCGGCGAGGACTCCGGCGAGGATGCCGACGCCCTCGACGATGGTGGCTTCCTCGAGGCCGGCATAGCCGAAGATCAGGCCCTGGTCGCCGGGGTGCGAACCCCGGAACGGGGCGATGCCGTACACGGCCACGCCGCGCCGGGCGGCCGCCTCGACCACCGCGGTCTCACCGAGGTCGGGTGGCAGCCAGGTCACCAGATGGAAGCCCGCGGACACCCCGGTGGGTCGGAAGTCGGGGAGCCGGCTGCCGAGCGCCGCGAGCAGAGCGTCGCGGCGGCGACGGTAGATCGGGCGCATCCGCCGCAGGTGGCGGTCGAACTCGCCGCGGGACAGGAAGTCCGCGAACGTCAGTTGGTCGAGAATGGCCGAGCCCCGGTCCGCCGCCAGCTTGGCGCTGGCGACCCGGTCGACGAGAGCCTGCGGGAGCACCAGCCAGCCGAGCCGGAGTCCCGGCGCCAGCGTCTTGCTGGCGGTCCCCGCGTAGACCACGAGATGCGGGGCCACCCCCTGCATGGCGCCGATGGGCGCCCGGTCGTAGCGGTACTCCGCGTCGTAGTCGTCCTCGATCACCAGCGCGCGATGCTCTTCCGCCCACCGGATGACCGCCGAGCGCGCCTCCGGCGAGAGGACCGCACCGGTCGGCCACTGGTGGGCCGGGGTCAGGATCACCGCGTCGGCGTGGAGGCCCTCCAGTGCGCCGACCTCGATGCCGTCTGGTCCGACCGGCACGCCGACCACCTCCAGCCCGGCGGCGACCGCGATCTGCCGGGCGTCCTCCACGGAGGAGGGGTCCTCCACCACCACCCGGCGTGCTCCGGAGTCGGCGAGCACCTGCAACAGCAGCGCGATGCCTTGCGCGAAGCCGTTGCAGATCACCACGTTCGCGGGCTGCGCCGACGTACCGCGGGCCCGGTTCAGGTAGTCGGCAAGGGCGGCGTGCAGCTCGTGCGCCCCGCGACCGGTCGGTGCCCCGAACCGGTCGCTGGGCGTGTCCAGCAGGACTCGGCGCACCGAGCGCAGCCAGGCCGCCCGGGGGAAGTGCGTGGCGTCCCCGCGGCCGTAGCGGAAGTCGATGAGCGGTGCCGCGGCCGGCACCGGAGGGGCCGGCGCCGGGTCCGGCTCGGGCCCGATGGCGACCCGGGTGTATCCGCCGGGACGGCTGGTGAGGTAGCCCTCCGCGACCAGTTGCTCGTAGGCCTCGACCACAACGCCGCGCGACACCGCGAGATCCGTCGCCAGCAGTCGGCTGGACGGCAGTGCCGTGCCGAGGGCCAGCCGGCCGGATCGGACGCCGTCACGGATCGACGACTCGATCTGGCGGTGCAGCGGGACGCCCACGTCGCGGCGGATCTCCACGAGAAGGTCGGTGGCCGAACTGGTCCTGGTAAGTGCCATCGAATTGGATTTTAGCCGCAGTACCGATTTCTGGCAGACTGGGAGGCGTACGGATCTCCCAACCCAGAAGGCAGTTCTCGTGAGCACAGTGAACAGCGACCACGCACCGACGTCCACCGGCACCGCAAGGGTCAAGCGGGGCATGGCCGAGATGCTCAAGGGCGGGGTCATCATGGATGTCGTCACGGCCGACCAGGCCAAGATCGCCGAGGACGCGGGCGCGGTCGCGGTGATGGCGCTCGAGCGGGTCCCGGCTGACATCCGGGCCCAAGGCGGGGTGTCCCGCATGAGCGACCCCGACATGATCGAGAGCATCATCGCGACGGTCTCGATCCCGGTGATGGCCAAGGCTCGCATCGGTCATTTCGTCGAGGCCCAGGTCCTGCAGAGCCTGGGCGTCGACTACGTCGACGAGTCGGAGGTGCTCACCCCCGCCGACTACGCCAACCACATCGACAAGTGGCAGTTCACCGTGCCGTTCGTGTGCGGAGCGACGAACCTCGGTGAGGCGCTGCGCCGGATCACCGAGGGAGCCGCGATGATCCGGTCCAAGGGCGAGGCCGGCACCGGTGACGTGTCCAACGCGACCACCCACATGCGTGCCATCCGTGGCGAGATGCGCCGGCTCTCCTCGATGAGCGAGGATGAGCTGTACGTCGCAGCCAAGGAGCTGCAGGCGCCGTACCCCCTGGTCAAGGACGTCGCTGCGGCCGGTCGGCTGCCGGTCGTGCTCTTTACCGCAGGAGGCATCGCCACGCCGGCAGACGCCGCGATGATGATGCAGCTCGGCGCCGAGGGCGTCTTCGTCGGCTCCGGCATCTTCAAGGCCGGTAACCCGGCGCAGCGCGCGGCGGCGATCGTCAAGGCCACCACGTTCTTCGACGACCCCGACGTGATCGCGAAGGTGTCGCGCGGCCTGGGCGAGGCGATGGTCGGCATCAACGTCGACGAGATCCCCCAGCCCCACCGACTGGCCGAACGCGGTTGGTGAAACCCAAGCGCGCTGCTCAGGGGGTCTGATGATGGCGATCGGCAGCCTCGACAAGGCTGGCCGGCTCGACCAGCTGCGCACCTTCGCGCGCTGTCAGGTATGGGCCGGTTACCGGTCCGCGGCCCAGGTCCGGGGCGAGGTGTACGACGCGGTGCTGGCCGAGGAACGTAGCGCCGAGCGGGCCGCCGGAATGACCGATGAGCTGATCGAGTCCGCTCGTGCGGAGCTGAGGGCCGCAGCCGGGTCCTGGTCGTCGCCGAGCGGGTTTGAACGCCTGCAGGCGGCCCTGGCCGACCTGCGAGTCCACGATGTCGTCGTGCTGGAGGGTGTCGACGACCACTGGTCGGCAGCTGAGGAGCTGGAGACGCTGGCCGCGGCGGGTCGGGTGCCGCGAGGCATCGCGTACTTCACGCTGCCCGACGTCTGGCATGCGGTCGAGCACGGCATGCTCGAGATCAACGTCTGGCACGGCAGCACGGCGAACGTGGCGCCGGGTGACTCCCTCCTGGAGCTGGTCCTCGACGTTCTTCGCCGGCATGCGGTCCCCGCTGCGTTCGACGAGGGCCGGATAGAGGCGACGCTGGCCTGGGAGCGACGTCCGGAGCGAGCCGATGGCCACTGATCCGGTCATCGGCGTCCTCGCCTTGCAGGGCGATGTCCGCGAGCACCTTGCGATGCTCACCAGCTCCGGCGCACAGGGCGTCCCCGTCCGCCGGCCGGGTGAGCTCGAGGTTGTGGATGCTCTCGTGATCCCGGGCGGCGAGTCCACGACCATCGTCTCGCTGGCCCGGGTCTTCGATCTCCACGAGCCCATCCGCGATCGCCTGGCCGCGGGCATGCCCGCGCTCGGCACGTGTGCGGGGATGATCATGCTAGCCGACCGTTTGGTCGGTGGCACCGAGTCGCAGGGCACGTTCGGCGGCCTGGACATCGCCGTACGACGCAATGCCTTCGGCAGACAGGTGGACTCCTTCGAGACCGAGGTCGACCTCGAAGGGTTCGACACGCCGATGCACGCGGTGTTCATCCGGGCTCCCTGGGTGGAGGAGGTTGGATCGGGCGTCGAGGTGCTGGCCCGGGTCGCGGCGGCCGGGTCCGGAAGCGCCCCCGGTAGGATCGTCGCCGTCCGACAGGGGCCGGTGATGGCGACGTCGTTCCATCCGGAGATCTCCGGGGACGCGCGGGTCCACCGCGCGTTCGTCGGGCTGGTCACCGCCGCGCGGGCCCGGTCCGCCGGCGTCCGGTGAATCGTTGAGGAGCATCAGCACGCATGTCCGGCCACTCGAAATGGGCGACGACGAAGCACAAGAAGGCAGTCGTCGACGCCAGACGCGGCAAGCTGTTCGCCAAGCTGGTCAAGAACATCGAAGTTGCTGCCCGTACCGGCGGCGGCGACCCTGCGGGCAACCCCACGCTCTATGACGCGATCCAGAAGGCGAAGAAGACCTCGGTTCCCAACGACAACATCGACCGCGCGGTCAAGCGTGGCTCGGGCCTCGAGGGTGGCGGGGCTGACTGGCAGACGATCATGTACGAGGGATACGCCCCCGGTGGCGTGGCGCTGCTCATCGAGTGCCTCACCGACAACCGCAACCGGGCCGCCGGCGAGGTCCGCACCGCGATGACTCGGGGCGGCGGCTCGATGGCCGACGCAGGCTCGGTGTCATACATGTTCACCCGCAAGGGTGTCGTGATCGTGCCGAAGGAGCAGGACGAGGGCGCGTCGACCACCGAGGACGACGTGCTCGGCGCGGTATTGGAGGCCGGCGCGGAGGAAGTCAACGACATCGGCGAAGCGTTCGAGGTGATCTCCGAGCCCGCCGACCTGGTCGCCGTGCGCAGCGCGCTGCAAGCCGACGGCATCGACTACGAGTCGGCGGAGGCGTCGTTCGTGCCGAGCATGACCGTCGAGGTCGACAAGCCGGGAGCGACCCGGATCTTCCGCCTGATCGAGGCGCTGGAGGACTCCGACGACGTCCAGAACGTCTTCGGCAACTTCGACATCCCCGAGGACGTCATGGCCGAGCTGGACGACGAATGAGCGTCGGGGGGTGTTGTTTGGGTGGTGAGCCACTCAAGCGTCCCTCAGGCCAGCCGGATTTGAGTGGCTTGGGGGGTGTTTGGGTGGTGAGCCACTCAAGCGTCCCTCAGGCCAGCCGGATCTGAGTGGCTCGGGGGGTATTTCGGTGGTGAGCCACTCAAACGTCCCGCAAGCCAGCCGCTCAACCGCCACGGCGCGTCGGTCACCGGGTACGTCGCCGGGCGGGACTAGATTTGCCACGTCGAACACTTGTTCGCCCCGCCGGGGGACGCGAGCCGGTGTGCGCAGACCAGGAGGCTGAGGTGCGGGTGCTGGGCGTCGACCCGGGGCTGACCCGGTGCGGGCTCGGCGTAGTCGAGGGAGGCGTCGGGGGTGCGCTGCACGCGGTGGCCGTCGACGTCGTCCGCACCCCGTCCGACGCAGCGCTCGGCGTCCGGCTGGCGACCATCCAGCTGCGCATCGAGGCCTGGCTCGACACCTACCGCCCGGACGCCGTCGCCGTCGAACGGGTCTTCTCCCAGCAAAACGTCCGCACGGTCATGGGCACCGCGCAGGTGTCGGGGGTCGCGATCGCCGCGGCGGCCCGTCGCGGCCTGCCGGTGGCGCTGCACACCCCGAGCGAGGTCAAGGCGGCGGTCACGGGTAGTGGCCGGGCCGACAAGGCGCAGGTCACCGCGATGGTGATGCGCCTGCTCCGGCTCACCGAGCGCCCGACCCCAGCTGACGCCGCCGACGCGCTCGCGCTCGCCATGTGCCACATCTGGCGCGGGGGTGCTGACATCCGACTGCGGGAGGCGGCCGAGAAGCTGGCCGCTTCCGTCGCGGCTGCGGGGCCCTGATGATCGCGTTCGTCCGAGGACCCGTCGCGGCGATCCAGGTCGATTCGGCGGTGGTCGAGGTTGGCGGCATTGGCCTGCAGGTGATGTGCACGCCGGCCACCCTGGCCGGGCTGCGGGTCGGCGTCGAGTCGACCTTCGCCACGTCGATGGTGGTCCGCGAGGAGTCACTGACGCTGTTCGGCTTCGCGGACCAGGAGGAGCGGTCGCTCTTCGAGCTGCTTCAGACCGCCAGTGGTGTCGGACCGAAGCTGGCCCAGGCGATGCTCGCGGTGCACGGGCCCGACGAGCTCCGTCGCGCGGTCCTGGCCGAGGACCTGGCCTCGCTGTGCAGGGTTCCCGGTATCGGCCGCAAGGGAGCGCAGCGGATCGTGCTCGAGCTGAAGGACCGGATCGGCGCGCCCTCCGGCGCTGCGGGGCACCACAGGCAGGCCGCTTCGTCCGGTGGCGACGGCTGGCGCGACACCGTGCGCGGTGGGCTGCTCGGGCTCGGATGGTCGGCGCGCGAGGCGGACGCGGCGCTCGACGCGGTTGCCCCCCTTGCCGAGGACGCCGACTCCGTCGGGGTGCCGGCGTCGACCGCTGAGCTGCTCCGAGCGGCGCTCCGTTCGCTGTCCAGGGCGTGACGAGCATGTCGTACGACGGTACCGATTCGAGCGACCAGCCGCGGATCGACGTCCCCCCGCTCACCGAAGCCAGAGCGCTGCTCGAAGCAGAGGCGAGCGGCGACGAGCGGGCCGTCGAGGCGGCTCTGCGGCCACGCAGCCTCGACGAGGTGATCGGGCAGGAGCGGGTGCGAGAGCAGCTAGGCCTGGTGCTCGCCGCCGCCCGGGGCCGTGGCCGCGCCCCCGACCACGTGTTGCTGTCGGGGCCGCCCGGGCTGGGCAAGACCACCATCGCGATGATCATCGCGCACGAGATGAGCACCCCGATGCGCATCACCAGTGGGCCCGCGATCCAGCACGCCGGCGACCTCGCCGCCCTGCTGTCCGGGCTCAACGAGGGAGACGTGCTGTTCCTCGACGAGATCCATCGGATGTCGCGTCCGGCCGAGGAGATGCTCTATCTCGCCATGGAGGACTTCCGGGTCGACGTGATCGTCGGCAAGGGTCCGGGGGCGACCGCGATCCCCCTCGAGATCCCGCCGTTCACCCTGGTCGGCGCGACCACGCGCGCCGGGTTGCTGCCGGGACCGCTGCGCGACCGGTTCGGCTTCACGGCCCATCTCGAGTTCTACGAGCCGGCTGAGCTGCAACGGATCGTCGTACGCTCGGCGGACCTGCTCAGGGTGACCGTCGACGACGACGGCGCCCGAGAGATCGCCTCGAGGTCACGCGGCACTCCGCGGATCGCCAACCGGCTGCTGCGCCGGGTCCGCGACTACGCCCAGGTGCGCGCCGACGGAGTCGTCACCCGCCTGCTGGCCCGGGACGCGCTCGCGTTGTTCGAGGTCGACGAACAGGGGCTCGACCGCCTCGACCTCGCCGTGCTCGGCGCGCTCTGTCGCCGTTTCGGCGGAGGCCCGGTCGGCCTGGGCACCCTGGCGGTTGCCGTGGGGGAGGAGCGGGAGACCGTCGAGGAGGTGGCCGAGCCGTTCCTGGTCAGGTCCGGCTACCTCGCCCGCACGTCCCGCGGACGGGTGGCGACACCAGCGGCGTGGCAGCACCTCGGCCTCCGTGTCCCGGCGGGCGCGCCCTTCCCCGACCAGACGCCGTTGTTCGGCGTCGAGGAGTAGCGCTGAGCGCCTGAACGCTGTCTCCTGCCTGGGGCGGGCGTGACAGACGAGGCGAGAACACCGCCGGAAAGCCGGTTCTTGGCGCCTGAGGAGCCCGCAGCCAGCGTCCAGGCGGTGTCCTTGTCGCACGTGACCCAGAGACATCCGCAGCCGTCAACAGCACAGCGCGGTGGGCGACGGTCCCAGGACGAGAACGCATGCCTTCAGGCCGCTGCCGTCCCGCCGTCATTGCGGCCGCCCTCGTCGCGACCCTACGAAGATCCCTCCGGGAGACGGGAGCCACCCGAACAGAGCATGGCTCCAGCAGGGGGCGAGCCTGGGACCGACCACCTGCGGAGGTGCGACTGTGAGCGGGAGGGCTCCTCGGCTACGGTTACACTCGCACTTTGGCCGTTCTTGTCACGGCAACCTTTGTCATGTCGTCGTGCTTGGAGGAGTTCACGGGTGGACCAACTAGGGGCATATCTGCCACTGGTGCTGCTGGTCGTTGTGGGCTACCTCCTCCTGATCAGGCCGGCCCGTCGGCGGGCCCAGGCGGCCTCGGCACTGCAGTCCGCGATCTCGCCGGGCGACGAGGTCATGCTCTCGAGTGGCCTCTTCGGCACCGTGGTCGACATCGCGGACGAGGTGGTCCGGGTCGAGCTCGCACCGGGCGTCGTGGTGCGGGTCCATCGCGGCGCGGTCACCCAGATCATCAAGGACCAGCCGCCGGTCGGCCTACCGCCCGATGACGACGACGCAGGCGGGAGCTGACGTGGCGACGAGATCGTCCAGGCCGACGCGGACGCTGCTGGTGTTCGCGGTCGTGATCGGCGTCATGTACCTGGCGGTCGCCGCACTCGGCAACTGGAAGCCCAAGCTCGGCCTCGACCTCCAGGGCGGCACCCGCATCACTCTGCAGGCCCAGGCAATCGGCGGGTCCGTGACGAGCGACAAGCTCAACCAGGCCAAAGACATCATCAGCAACCGGGTCAACGGCACGGGCGTGTCCGAGGCGGCGGTCACCACCCAAGGCAACGACGTCGTCATCGTCGAGATCCCGGGCAAGGTGTCCAACGACCTCGCACAGACGATCGGGGAGACGGCGCAGTTGCGGTTCCGGATCGTCGCCCAGCGAATCGGGCCGTCTCTACAGCTCGACAATCCCGGTACCCAGGCCGGACAGGTGGACAAGGACGCGTCAATCAAGCTTGCTGCGTCGACCGGTACAGGGCCGTTCCAGTGGTCGGCGACCGGGCTTCCGGCAGGCACGTCCATCTCTCAGCTCAGTGGTGCGATTACCGGTAAGCCTGACTTCCCCGGGCATTATGTGGTGACCGCAACAGTGCAGGACTCGACACAAAATAGCGGCTCGGAGACTTTCCACTGGAACGTTGCAGATTCGAACGGCGAGGTGCCCGCGAATCATCCATTCTCGGTGAATCCGCCGGCGCCGCTGCAGTCTCCCGAGCTTGAAACCATTCCGGACCCCTATCAGTGGGCGGCGAACCCGCCATCGAGTTGGATCCAGAAACTCGAGAGCTATACCTGTCCTTCGAAGGGTTCTCCGGCCTCGCTGAAGCAGCTTGACGTCAAGACACAACCGCTGATCGCCTGTGACGCGCCCGACCCAGATCACCCCGGTCAACAGTTGCGATACCTGTTGAGTCCAACGGTGGTGGAGGGCACGCAGGTGAAGAATGCGTCGGGTGGGATCCCTCAGGGCAGCCTCGCGTACGCGGTGACACTGTCATTCAATAGTTCCGGTAGTAGAGACTTCCTTCAGGCGACCACCCAGACCGCAGCAACTGGCACCGGCGTCGATAAGGGCAAGCCGATTGCCATTGTGCTGGACGGAAACGTTATCTCCGCCCCCACGAACCAGCAGCCGATCCCAGGTGGGCAAGCGATCATCACCGGAAGCGATGCCAACCCGTTTACGCAGTCGTCGGCGTCCAATCTCGCGAACTCGCTCAAGTACGGTGCGCTGCCGTTGACGTTCACCCTTCAGGACACGACCACCCAAGGGCCGGAGCTCGCCGCCGGTCAGCTCAACGCAGGGATCGTCGCCGGCATCGTCGGGCTCATCTTGGTGGTTGCGTACTGCCTGCTCTACTACCGCGGTCTCGGCTTCGTGGTGATCTCGTCGCTGGTCATCGCCGGGCTCATCACCTATGCCATGGTGCTGCTGCTAGGTCACGGATACGGCTTCACCCTCACGCTACCCGGGATCGCCGGGCTGATCGTCGCGGTCGGCATCACCGCTGACTCGTTCATCGTCTACTTCGAGCGGCTGCGTGACGAGGTCCGTGACGGCAAGACGCTGCGCACCTCGGTTGAGACCGGATGGACACGCGCGCGGAGCACGATCATCGCCGCCGACTCGGTGTCGATTCTGGCCGCCCTGGTGCTCTTCATCTTCGCCATCGGCGTGGTGAAGGGCTTTGCATTCGCGCTCGGGCTGACCACCTTCATCGACCTGTTCGTGGTGTTCTTCTTCACCAAGCCGATGGTGACCCTCCTGGCGCGCACGAAGTTCTTCGGCCAAGGACACAAGTGGTCCGGGCTGGACAGGCAGCACCTCGGGATGCCCCCGCTCAAGACCAGAACCCGCCCCATACGAGGTGAGGCCTGATGTCGAAGCTCGGCTCCCTCGGTGCACAGCTCTACCAGGGCAAGGTCTCGATCGACTTCGTCGGACGTTGGAAGACCTGGTACGTCGCCTCGGCGGTGATCGTGCTGATCGCGCTGGCCGCGCTGCTCTTCCGCGGGCTCAACTACGGCATCGAGTTCAAGGGCGGGGTCGAGTACAACGCGCAGTTCGCGGCCGGCACCGACCTGTCCTCGAGGGTCGACCCGATCTCCAAGGCCGTCGTGGGCACGAACATCGCCAACGCGGCGAACCCGGTCGTAGTTGTCTCGGGCACCAAGGCCATCCGGGTCGACGTCAAGCCGCTGGACGCCGGGCAGAGCAACAAGGTCCGCGACACCATCAAGACGGCGTCCGGTGCAGTCGAGGTCAACGCCACGTCCATCGGGCCTACCTGGGGTCAGGCCATCGCGAAGAAGGCGCTGACCGGGCTGATCGTCTTCGTCATCCTCGTCGTGCTGTTCATCTGGGCGTACTTCCGGGAGTGGCGGATGTCGGTCGCCGGCATGGTCGCGCTCGCGCACGACCTGGTGATCACCGTCGGTGTCTACGCGCTGACCGGGTTCGAGGTCACCCCGGCGACGGTGACCGGTCTGCTGACCATCCTCGGCTACTCGCTGTACGACACTGTGGTGGTGTTCGACAAGGTGCGCGAGAACACCAAGGGCCTCGGCACGTCGACCCGGCGCACCTATGCCGATGCCGCAAACCTGGCGGTCAACCAGACCCTCGTCCGGTCCATCAACACGTCGCTGGCCGCGCTGCTCCCGGTGGGCGCGATTCTGTACGTCGGGACCTTCCAGCTGGGCTCCGGCCCCCTCAAAGACCTGGCGCTGGCGCTGTTCGTCGGCATGGCGGCGGGCACGTACTCCTCTATCTTCATCGCGACGCCGCTGCTGGCGCAGCTCAAGATGCGTGAGCCCGCGATGGTCGCGCAGTCCAAGCGGGTGGCCAACCGGGCGGCCCACCAGGCGAAGGAGGAAGCCGCGCTGCGGCCGGCCGCAGCTGTCGAGGCGGAGGCCCTCCCCGGGGCCACCGCGGTCGCGCAGAGCGAGGTGGCCGGCGATCCCGAGGGCGAGGAGGTCGCCAGCCCCGTCATGCCGACCCGGACGTCCACACCGCCCCGGACGGCCCGCCCGGCTGCGGAACGCCCGATGAGCAGCAGCGCCGCCAAACGAGCCCAGCCGACTCGTCAGTCGCGAAGCAAGCGCGGCAAGCGCTGATGCCGGACGAGCGGAGGCCCGGCTGGGTCTCCCTCGTCCGGGACGTGCCCGACTTCCCCAAGCCAGGTGTCATCTTCAAGGACATCTCGCCGCTACTCGCCGATCACCGGGCGTTCCTCGAGGTGGTGCGGGGGCTGGCCGCGGCCGGCCGAGACGATGCTGGTCACGTCGTCGTCGACAAGGTGGCGGGCATCGAGGCGCGGGGCTTCATCCTGGCCGCACCGGTCGCGGTGCTGCTCGGCGTGGGGTTCGTCCCGGTGCGCAAGTCGGGCAAGCTCCCCGGCGAGGTCATCGCCCAGTCCTATGCGCTCGAGTACGGGGAAGCCGCCCTCGAGATCCCGCTCGACGCGCTGGCACCCGGCGAACGGGTCCTGGTGGTCGACGACGTGCTCGCCACCGGCGGGACTATCGAGGCGACGGCCCAACTGGTCGACCGAGCCGGCGCCACGGTCGACGCGGTGGCCGTGCTGATCGAGCTGGCCTTCCTGGGTGGGCGCCGGCGGCTCGCGGCCCTCGACCTGACCGCCCTCACCGTCGTCTGCTCTGCGTAGACTGGACGACTCAGCAGGAAACCGAGCGGGAGCATATGTGCCGGACGACGTGATCTCGCCGCCGGAACGGCAGGCGGCAACCGAGAGCTCCGCAGCGCCTACCCAGCGGATGCGGGCGCGGCTGGCCCGAATCGGGCGTGCCCAGTCCGGCGACCCCGTCCTCGAGCCGCTGTTCAAGGTCGTCCGCGCCACCCACCCCAAGGCCGACCTCACCATCGTCGAGAAGGCCTACCACACGGCCGAGCTTCACCACCGGGGCCAGACCCGTGACAGCGGCGACCCCTACATCACCCATCCGCTCGCCGTGACCAGCATCCTCGCCGAGCTCGGCATGACACCTCCGACGTTGTGTGCCGCGCTGCTGCATGACACGGTCGAGGACACGCCGTACACGCTCGCCCAACTGACCAAGGACTTCGGCGACGAGGTCGCGCTGCTGGTCGACGGCCTCACCAAGCTCGACAAGGTCAAGTACGGCGATGCGGCCAAGGCGGAGACGATCCGCAAGATGGTCGTGGCGATGAGCAAGGACATCAGGGTCCTGGTCATCAAGCTCGCAGACCGGCTGCACAACATGCGCACCCTGCGGTTCCTCCGGATCGACAAGCAGGAGCGGATCGCCAACGAGACCTTGCAGATCTACGCACCGCTGGCTCACCGGCTCGGCATGAACACGGTCAAGTGGGAGCTCGAGGATCTTTCGTTCGCCACGCTGCACCCCAAGGTGTACGACGAGATCGTCCGGCTGGTCGCCGAGCGGGCGCCGGCCCGCGACGAGTTTCTGGCCACGGTCGTCGACGCGGTGCAAGGGGATCTGCGGGGGTCCAAGATCAAGGCGACGGTGACCGGGCGGCCCAAGCACTACTACTCGATCTACCAGAAGATGATCGTCCGCGGCCGCGCCTTCACCGACATCTACGACCTGGTGGGCATCCGGATTCTCACGGAGTCCCTGCGCGACTGCTACGCGGTGCTCGGCGTCCTGCACGCGCGGTGGAACCCGGTGCCGGGGCGGTTCAAGGACTTCGTGGCGATGCCGAAGTTCAACATGTACCAGTCGCTGCACACCACGGTGATGGGACCCGGGGGGAAGCCCGTCGAGCTGCAGATCCGCACCTACGGGATGCACCGTAAGGCCGAGTACGGCGTCGCCGCCCACTGGAAGTACAAGGAAGACTCCAGCAACGGCGTCGACACCGACCGCACGCTGACCAGCGGCGATGCCGCCAACGCCGACATGGGGTGGGTCCGCCAGCTGATGGACTGGCAGAAGGAGACCCAGGACCCGAGCGAGTTCCTGGACTCGCTGCGCTTCGAGATCAGCTCGGCGGAGGTCTATGTCTTCACCCCGCGCGGCGAGGTCGTCTCGCTGCCCATCGGGTCGACCCCGGTCGACTTCGCCTACGCGATCCATACCGAGGTCGGCCACCGGTGCATCGGAGCCCGGGTCAACGGCCGGCTGGTGGCGCTCGAGTCGGCTCTCGACAACGGCGATGTGGTCGAAGTGTTCACCTCGAAGTCGCCGAACGCGGGTCCGAGTCGTGACTGGCTGGGGTTCGTCAAGAGCCCCCGGGCGCGCAACAAGATCAGGCAGTTCTTCACCAAGGAGCGGCGCGAGGAGGCGATCGAGCGCGGCAAGGAGAGCCTGGCCAAGCTGATGCGGCGCGAGGGGCTTCCGCTGCAGCGCATGCTCACCCATGACACGCTCTCTGCTGTCGCGTCAGACCTGAACCATGCCGACGTCACCGCGCTGTACGCCGCGGTGGGTGAGGGCAACACCTCGGCCCAGTCCGTCGTCCGGCGCATCCTCGAGACCTTCGGGGGCGCCCAGGCGGTTGCCGACGAGGCGGCGGAGACCGTGGCCGTCACGACCGACAGCCCGAATCGCCGGCGGCTGGCCCGCGGTGACTCGGGGGTCATCGTGAAGGGGGTGTCCGACGTCCTCACCAAGCTGGCGCGCTGCTGCACGCCGGTGCCAGGGGACGACATCATCGGCTTCGTGACGACCGGCCAGGGGGTCTCCGTCCACCGCGTGGCGTGCACGAACATGAAGAGCCTCAAGTCCCAGCCCGGCCGCCTGGTCGAGGTGGAGTGGGCGCCGACCGCGCAGTCCATGTTCCTGGTGGCGATCCAGGTCGAGGGTCTCGACCGGGCGGGACTGCTCAGCGACATCACCCGGGTGCTCAGCGACCTGCACGTCAACATCCTGTCGGCGACGGTCACCACCAACCGCGACCGGGTCACCCAGGGCCGTTTCACCTTCGAGATGGGAGACGTGGCGCACCTGAGCCACGTCCTGAAGGCGGTTCGGACCGTCACCGGCGTCTTCGACGCGTTCCGCGTCACCAACTGACGCAAGGGGCTTACTGGTTGGGGACGGCACCCGCCGGGTTGGGCTTCGTGGCCCCGAACTCGGCCGCCCGGCCACCCGTCTGGACCGGCTCGCCGTCCATCGCGGAGCCGTACTCGGGGCTGTACGTCTGCGAGTGCCGGAAGGTGTCGACGAACTGCTGCAGCCTTGGGTCGGTCGGGGTGTCCACGTAGAGCTGGTAGCCCCAGGCGCTGATCACGATGGGGGAGGGCAGCTTGGCGTCAGACCACGGGCTGAGGTCGACGAACCGGTTCGACTGGCCGGCGATGGCCGTGGCCGCGCTCTCGTCGATCAGCGTCTGCTTGCCGACGAAGGCGGTGAGCGCCTTGACCTGCGCGGCCGGCAGGCCGGGACGGTAAGTGATCCACACCGCCCCGTGCTCGAGGTTGTGGATGGCGCGCTCGGGCGGGATCGGCTCGGTGTAGACCCCGGCGTTCATCCAGACGTCGCTATGTGGGCCACCAACCGGCGGGACCACGGCATACGTGACCGGGCCGGTCACATGCTCGTGCGTGAGGGTTCCGGCGCCGGAGGATCCTGGGGCTGGGTAGCCCTTCGTGTCGTACGCGACGACCCCCTTCACCCCGGTCGTGTTCGTGACCTTGGCCGGGGGCTGCTGCACGGTCGGCGGCCCGGACGGCGTCGACGGGACGATCTGGCTGCCGGACGACGAGCGCGAGGTGATCAACGAGTACGCCACCAGCGCGATCACGATGGCGATGATGACGGCCAGGATCGCGATGACCGTGAGCGTGCGACGTCGCTCCTTGGCCCGCTGCTCGCGCTGCAGCTCAACTACCTTGGCGCGCCGCGCCGCCTCTCTCTGCGAGCGTGAGGTGTTTGCCACAGAGGAAACCCTATGTCACCGGCGGCGTGGCACCGCGCGGTGCCGTCCCGATCACGGCCCAAACTCGGACTGTGACCGCCGAGCCTGGTCCAGCCAGAGCTGACGGGCCTCGATGGACGCCTGGATCTCGGTCATCTTGCTGGCCTTTCCACTCGCCTCGGCCTGCGCCAGGGCGCTCCTCAGCGCGTCCAGCGCCGCCTCCAGCTTGCGCACCGTCTCGGTCGCGCGCGCGTGCACCTCGGGGTTGCTCCGCTGCCAGGTGTCGTCCTCCGAGCCCCGGATCGTCGACTCCACAGCCTTGAACCGGTTCTCCAGGTTGCGCACGTCGGCCCGCGGCACCTTGCCCGTCGCGTCCCACTTCTCGGCGATCACCCGGAACGCGGTGCGGGCCGCCTTCGGCTCCGTCACCGGCACCAGCCGCTCGGCCTCGGCCAGCAGACCGCGTTTGACCTCGGCGTTGGCTGCCTGCTCCTTGTCGAGCTGGGAGCCAACCGCGTCCCGTGCCTCGAAGAAGGTGTCCTGGGCAGACCGGAACCGCTTCCACAGCGAATCGTCGACGTCCTTGCT
Organism: Propionibacteriales bacterium; assembly: GCA_038254365.1. Lineage (GTDB taxonomy): Bacteria > Actinomycetota > Actinomycetes > Propionibacteriales > Nocardioidaceae > JAWWPG01. The sequence goes on along the minus strand of JBBSGI010000045.1, from coordinate 6,680 downwards.
GGCCGGGCCGACGGCCTTCCACCGGGACATGAGCTCGCGGTACGCGCCGGGTGTCGCACCCCAGTCGGTGGATGTCGACAAGGCCTCCGCCTCGGCGATGAGCTTCTCCTTGGCCGCGCGCGACTCGTCGCGCTTCGAGCCGAGCTCGGTGAAGTGCTGCTTGCGTCGTCGCGTGTACGTCGTCCGGGCCGCGGAGAACCGGTGCCACAGCTCGTCGTCACTCGACTTGTCGATGCGTGGCAGCTCCTTCCAGGTCTGCAGCAGGTCGCGCAGCCGGTTCGCGCCGGCTCGCCAGTCGCTGCTCCGGGCGAGCTGTTCGGCATCGGCGACGATCTGCTCCTTCTGCCGCTTGGCGTCCACGGCCTTGGCGGCCCGCTCAGCGCGCCGGGCAGCACGACGCTCCTCGATCTGCGGAGCGAGAGCGTCCAGCCGGTCCACCAGCGCGTCGAGGTCACCGACCGCCTGGGCGTCGACGATGCTCTGCCTCAGCTTCGCGACCGCGGTCGCGGCGTCCTCCGGCGACAGCGAGCCCGCGTTGATACGTCGGACGACCAGGTCGACCTCCACGCTGAGTCCCTCGAACCGCTTGCCGTAGAAGGCAAGTGCGGCGGCCGGGTCGCCTGCCGGCCACTGGCCCACCTGGCGCTCACCATCCCGGGTGCGGACGTACACCGTGCCGTCGTCGGCGACCCGCCCGAACCGGTCGGGCGGGCCGGTTGTGCGGCGGGCCTCCGCAGCGGCCTGCTCGCGGGCGGCCACGGCTGCCGGCGAAGGGATCGGCGGGCGTGCGTCGTGATCGCTCACGGCTTGGAGCTCCCCGTGGACGCGGTCGTCGCCGGCGACGTCGTTCGCGGAGCTTTCGTGGTGCCCTTGGTCGCCGTACCCGTCGTCGGTGGGCTGTAGATCGTGGTGAACGCCGGGTTCGTCGGAGTCTTGAAGGTGGGGAAGTCGCTCGGCAGCAGCTGGCTCGGCGACGTGGAGTCGGGCGACAGCAGGTGCTGAACACCCCACCCGACCAGCACCAGCACGACGACGGATGCCGCTGCCCCGAGGATGATGCTCCAGGTGCGGGCCCGCCGCTGCGCTGCGGTGCGCCGGGCCTGCTGGCGCTCCCACTTGGCGCGCGCCAGCGCCCGCCGACGCTGCTTCTCTGTGACCACGACTGACCTCCGACGCGTCGTACGACGCTTGACCGGTGTCACAGTCTAGGAGCACGGGCCGACGGGTAGGCTGCCTGGACCCGTGAGACCTGGCTAGGGAAGGACAGTCGTGCTCGTCGCCGCCTTTCCCGCGGGCCCCTGGGGCACCAACTGCTATGTGGTGGCGCTGGCCCCGCGCGAGGAGTGCGTCGTCATCGACCCCGGGATGGACTCCGCAGCGGGCATCCGCGACATCATCGGCGAGCACCACCTGCGACCGGCCGCCGTGCTGCTGACGCACGGTCACCTGGACCACATGTGGTCGGTCACCCCGGTCGCGGGAGCGTACGAGGCAGCCGCCTACATCCACCCCGGCGACCGGCACCTGTTGAGCGACCCGATGGCCGGTGTCTCCCCGGAGACTGCGGGCCTGCTGCTCGGCGGCCCTTTCACGTTCGCCGAGCCCGATGACGTCCGAGAGCTCACCGACCGGCAGTCGCTCAGCCTGGCCGGCCTCGAGCTCACCGTCGACCACACGCCCGGCCACACCGCCGGGTCGGTGACGTTCCGGTCGCCCGACGCCGGAGACGCGCACCCCTCAGGTCTGCTGTTCTCCGGAGACCTGCTGTTCGCCGGGTCGATCGGCCGGACCGACCTGCCGGGCGGAGACCACCCGACGATGCTGCGCAGCCTGGTCACCAAAGTGCTGCCGCTCGACGACGGGGTCGTGGTGCTGCCCGGCCATGGGCCCCAGACGACGATCGGACGCGAACGGACGACCAACCCGTACCTGCAGAACCTCGCCGAGGGGGCTCGATGAGCCGACCCACCCCGCTGAGCGGGTTCCCGGAGCTGCTGCCGGCCCAGCGCAGTGCCGAGCTCGCCGTCATCGACCGGCTTCGGCACGTCTTCGAGCTGCACGGCTTCAGCAGCGTCGAGACCCGGGCGGTCGAGCCGCTCGACGTGCTGCTCAAGAAGGGGGAGATCGACAAAGAGGTGTACCTCCTGCGCAGGTTGCAGGCGGACGAGGACGCCTCCGACTCGGGCCTGGGGCTCCACTACGACCTCACCGTGCCCTTCGCGCGTTACGTCTTGGAGAACGCGGGACGCCTCGAGTTCCCGTTCCGGCGCTACCAGATCCAGAAGGCGTGGCGGGGCGAGCGTCCCCAGGACGGTCGCTTCCGGGAGTTCACCCAGGCTGACGTGGACCTGGTCGCGCGTGACGAGCTGCCGTTCCACTTCGACATCGAGGTGGCCCGGGTGATGGCGGAGGCCCTCGCGGGTCTTCCGCTGCCGCCCCTTCGGCTGCAGGCGAACAACCGCAAGCTGATCGAGGGCTTCTACCGGGGCGTCGGCGCCGCCGACCCCGCGCAGGTGATCCGGCTGGCCGACCGGCTGGACAAGCGGACGCCGGAGCAGGTGAAGACCGCGATGGTGTCCGAGGCCAGGTTGAGCTCCGACCAGGCGGACCTCTGCCTTGCGCTGGCCGCGATCGTCACCCCCGACACGTCGTTCGTGGATCGGGTCCGCGGCCTCGGTGTCGAGCACGACCTGCTCGACGTTGGCCTCGCCGAGCTCCAGGCCTTGATCGAAGGGTGCGCTGACATCCAGCGTGCGGGCTTCGCGGTCGAGGCGAACCTGCGCATCGCGCGTGGTCTCGACTACTACACCGGAAGCGTCTTCGAGATCTTCATGACGGGCTACGAGTCGCTGGGCTCGGTCGGCGCCGGCGGGCGGTACGACGCCTTGGCCTCCGACGGCGCCACGTCGTACCCCGGCGTCGGCATCTCGTTCGGGATCTCCCGGACGCTGGTACCGCTCTTCAACCGCGGACTGTTGACGTCCAGCCGTTCGGTGCCCTCCGCGGTTCTCGTCGCGGTCGCCGACGAGGACTCCCGGGGGGCCAGCACGGCTATCGCCCAGCGGCTGCGGGCCCGGGACATCTCCACCGAGGTCGCGGCGAGCGACCAGAAGTACGGCAGGCAGATCCGCAGCGCGCAGCGGCGCGGCATCCCGTTCGTCTGGTTCCCTGGCGCGGCCGGGGCGTCCGACGAGGTCAAGGACATCCGCTCGGGGGAGCAGCTCGCCGCCGACCCCGACTCGTGGACCCCGCCGCCCGACGACCGTCACCCCAGCATCGACACCTGGGAGCCCCCGCAGTGATCCGCTCCCACCAGGCCGGTCGACTCAACCGGGAGCACGTCGGCCAGACCGTCGCGCTCGCCGGCTGGGTCGCGCGGCGCCGCGACCACGGCGGGGTCGCGTTCGTCGACCTGCGCGACGCAAGCGGCATCGCGCAGGTGGTGATCCGCGACGAGGAGACCGCTCATCCACTGCGGGCGGAGTTCTGCCTGCGGATCACCGGCGAGGTAGCCGAGCGGCCCGCCGGCAACGCCAACCCGAGCCTGCCCAGCGGCGAGGTCGAGGTCATCGCGACCGAGGTCGAGGTGCTGAGCGAGTCCGCGCCGCTGCCCTTCCCCGTCGAGGAGCACCACGCGACGCCGGTCAACGAGGAGGTCCGGCTCGCGTACCGCTACCTCGACCTTCGCCGGCCCGCCATGGCGGCCAACATCAGGCTCCGCGCCCGGGTCACCCGGATCATCCGCGAGGTGATGGCGCGGCACGACTTCCTCGACGTGGAGACCCCGTACCTTACCCGCTCGACACCGGAGGGTGCCCGCGACTTCCTGGTGCCGGTGCGGCTGCAGCCCGGGTCCTGGTACGCCCTCCCGCAGTCCCCCCAGCTCTTCAAGCAGCTCCTGATGGTCGCCGGCCTGGAGCGCTACTTCCAGATCGCCCGCTGTTTCCGCGACGAGGACTTCCGGGCCGACCGCCAGCCCGAGTTCAGCCAGCTCGACGTCGAGATGAGCTTCTGCACGGCGGAGGACGTGCAGAGCCTGGTCGAGGACCTGTTGGTGCGGCTGTGGCGGGAGGTCGCGGGCCAGGAGATCGAGGTTCCGATCCCACGGATGACCTACGCCGAGGCCGTGCGCCGCTACGGCATCGACCGGCCAGACCTCCGGTTCGGGTGCGAGCTCGTCGACCTGACGGCGTACTTCGCCGACACACCGTTTCGGGTGTTCCGCGGTAGCGACGACGACTTCCACGTCGGTGCCGTCGTCATGCCGGGTGGCGCCGCGCAGGCCCGGCGCCAGCTCGACGCCTGGCAGGAGTGGGCGCGCTCCCGAGGCGCCCGCGGGCTGGCCTACGTGCTGGTCGATGACGACGGCGAGCTCGGCGGGCCGGTCGCCAAGAACCTCTCCGACCCCGAGCGGGCCGGGCTGGCGGCGCGGGCCGGCGCAGCCCCCGGCGACTGCGTGTTCTTCGCGGCCGGACACCGTACCGACGCCCTCAACCTGCTCGCCGCGGTGCGGCTTGAGGTCGGCGAACGGTGCGGGCTGATCGACCACGACGCATGGAAGTTCGTGTGGGTGGTCGACGCACCGATGTTCGAGCCGGTGGACCGGGCCGACGGTACGAGGGGCTGGACCGCGATCCACCACCCGTTCACCGCCCCGCTGGACGACGTCGCCGACACCTTCCACCAGGCGCCGGGCAACGCCCTCTCGAAGGCGTACGACATCGTGCTCAACGGCTCGGAGATCGGCGGCGGCTCGATCCGGATCCACCGCTCGGAGATGCAGCGGCGCGTCTTCGACGTGATCGGTCTCGACGAGGGCGAGGCGAAAAGCCAGTTCGGGTTCCTGCTGGACGCCTTCGCCTTCGGCCCTCCGCCGCACGGCGGAATAGCCCTCGGCATCGACCGCTTATGCGCCTTGCTGGCGGGCGCGGACTCGATCCGTGACGTCATCGCGTTTCCCAAGGCTGCGTCGGGTGGCGACCCGCTCACCGGGGCACCGACAGCCATTACCCCTGCTCAGCGGGCTGAAGCGGGCGTCGACGCCGGGCCGGAGTGCCAAACGCGGGCCCGCTGAGCGGAGCAGTGTTCCCAGATCGTTACCTGACGTGCGCCATAAGGCAACAGCCGGTGGTTTACAGTCCTGAAGGCTCCTGAAAGTTGCCTGAGCGCCAGAAAGGGGGGCCATGACCACGGTCGATGTCGAGTCGCTGGGTAGTGGACCTAGCGGCGACGAGCCCGCGGCGCCCGAAGCCAAGAAGATCGCGGGCAAGTCACCGACCCGGATCGCGCTCGAGCGGCTGCGCACCGACAAGGTCGCGCTGGTCTGCGGCGGGATCAGCGGGCTGCTCGTGCTGGCCGCGGTCTGCGCGCCGCTCATCACCAAGTACTGGCCCTGGGGTCCGATCTCCACCGATCCCAACAGCCCCGGGACGAACCTGAACGCGCTCGAGGGAAACCTCCCCAACTTCGGGCCGCCGAACCACCACTTCATCTGGGAGCATCCGCTCGGCATCGACCCGACGGTCGCGTCGGACAACCTCGCCCAGCTGCTCTACGGCCTGCGCACCGACCTGTTCATCGGTTTCGCCGCGACCGTGTTCAGCATCCTCGTGGGCATCGTGCTCGGCCTGATGGCCGGGTTCTCCCGCGGCATCGTCGACAAGATGATCTCGTTCGCGATCGACGTCGCGCTGTCGTTCCCCTTCCTGCTTGGCGCGCTGTCGATAGCCCCGATCATCACGAACCGCTTCCAAAGCAACCCCGGCCTGCTGAACAAGGCGCAGGTCGGCTCGATCATCATCGTGCTGACGGTCTTCGGGTGGATGGGCCTGGCCCGGCTGATCCGCGGCTATGTGATCTCGCTGCGGGAGCGGGAGTTCGTCCAGGCCGCCCAGGTCATCGGCGTGCCCACGCGCAAGATCCTCTTCAAGGAGCTGCTGCCGAACCTGGTCGGGCCGATCGTGGTCTCGATCTCGCTGACCTTCCCGGCCAACGTCACGGCCGAGGCCGGCTTGTCCTTCCTCGGGCTCGGGATCACCGGTTCGCCGTCCATCGGGCAGACCATCTCGCTGGCACAGAACTACTACCAGAGCTATCCGCTGTATCTGTATGCGCCGGTGTTCGTGCTCATGGTGATGGTGCTCGCGCTCAACCTCCTAGGCGACTCCGTGCGAGACGCCTTCGACCCCGGAACTCGTCGATGACTTCATCATCGAGAGATTGCAACATCTCACCAAGAAAGGGTGGGTAGGACATGCGGTTGAAGAAACCGATCGTCGCCATCTCTGCCGTCGGGCTTCTTGCTCTGGCCGCATGTGGAGGATCAAGCAGCACCGACACCGGCAACGGGGGCGGCAAGTCTCCGACCAGTGGCGGGGAGTCAAGTCAAAGCGCGCTGCCCGGTCAGTTCCAGTCAGGCGACGTCGTCGCCGGCAAGGACCCGACCCTGCAAGGACCGGCCGCCCCGATCGATGGCGCGGTGGCGGGTGGCACGCTGACCGTGCTGAAGGCGGACACGATCACCACGCTGGACCCGACGGAGGCCTATTACACGGACTCGGCGTCGATCCTCAGCGGGCTGATCACCCGGTCGCTGACGCAGTACAAGTGGAACCCGCAGACCCAGGACATGGTGCTGGTCCCGGACCTGGCCACCGACCTCGGCACGCCGAACGCCGACT
>JBBSGI010000044.1:0-24430 GCA_038254365.1 Propionibacteriales bacterium | reverse complement strand
TCCATCGCTGTCGGCGCTGGCCGGCGCGCCCGTACCAACCGGCCCGCACTACCAACGACTTCGCATGCTCTGGCATCGGACAGGTGGGAACTTCCATGGATTCCACGCTATCTGATATCCACGCTAAGCGACATAGGTCATACACTCGAATCTAGAGCAACCCTCCGACAATACCGATCGGCTGACCACCGCTAGGTCGACAAGGGCCAGACTGTGGCTCATGTTGGCGATCTCGCGGTTCCGGTACGACGAAGGGGCGGCCGCCCTCGCTACCGCCGCAGCCGAGCTCGGCCGATGTCTGACCGGACTTGGTGCCTGTCCCGGGTTCCTCGACGGCCAGGTCGGTCGGGCGCTGGACGAGCCAAGCCTTTGGGTGCTCGAGACCAGGTGGGAGTCCGTCGGGGCCTACCGTCGCGCCTTGTCGTCGTACGAGATCAAGATGTCCGCGGTGCCGCTGTTGTCACGCGCGCTCGACGAGCCGTCGGCGTTCGAGATCATCGCCGGCGAGGGGGCCACCAAACCGAATGAGCCGAGGCCGCGCGGGACGGTAGCCTAGGCGTTTCGCCGTACCCATCGCTTCCGAGACCGGGAGCCGCCGCCGACCGCCAGCCGGATGGAGAGACCCCGTGGCACCCTCGACAATCGACAAAGTCACCAGCCTGTGCAAGCGGCGCGGCTTCGTGTTCCCCTGTGGTGATCTCTACGGCGGCACCAAGTCGGCCTGGGACTACGGCCCACTCGGTGTCGAGTTGAAGGAGAACATCAAGCGGCAGTGGTGGCGCTCGATGGTGACGTCGCGTGACGACGTGGTGGGCCTCGACTCGTCGGTGATCCTTCCGACCAAGACCTGGGAGGCGTCGGGTCATTTGGCGGCCTTCACCGACCCGCTCACTGAGTGCCAGAGTTGCCACAAGCGGTTCCGTGCCGACCACCTGCAGGAGGCCCTGGCCGTCAGGAAGGGCATCGACGACCCCGACTCGATCCCGCTGTCTGATATCGCGTGCCCCAACTGCGGAACCCGCGGCGCCTGGACCGATCCCCGCCCGTTCAACGGGATGCTGAAGACCTATCTCGGCGTGATCGAGGACGAGAGTGGCCTGCACTACCTTCGCCCCGAGACCGCCCAGGGCATCTTCCTCAACTTCGCGAATGTCATGAACTCCGCTCGCAAGAAGCCGCCGTTCGGCATCGCCCAGACCGGCAAGGCGTTCCGCAACGAAATAACGCCCGGCAACTTCATCTTCCGCACCCGCGAGTTCGAGATGATGGAGATGGAGTTCTTCGTCAAGCCCGGCACCGACGAGGAGTGGCACCAACGCTGGATCGACCTGCGGGTCGAGTGGTACGTCGGGCTGGGCATCGCGCCTGACAACCTGCGGCTGTTCGAGCACCCCGCCGAGAAGCGGTCGCACTACTCGAGCCGCACGGTCGACATCGAGTACCGCTTCGGCTTCGTCGGCTCGGAGTGGGGCGAGCTCGAAGGCATCGCAAACCGGGCAGACTTCGACCTGACCCGGCACTCGACGTTCTCCGGCGTCGACCTGAGCTACCTTGATGCCGCCACCAACGAGCGGTGGGTGCCGTACGTCATCGAGCCGGCCGCCGGTCTCACCCGCTCGCTCATGGCGTTCCTTGTGGACGGGTACGACGAGGATCAGGCGCCGAACACCAAGGGTGGCGTGGACACCCGGATCGTGCTGCGGCTTGATCACCGGTTGGCGCCGGTCAAGGTGGCGGTGCTTCCGTTGTCACGCAACGCCGACCTGTCGCCGAAGGCCCGCGACCTGGCGACCGAGCTGCGCGGATCGTGGAACGTCGACTTCGATGACGCCGGCGCCATCGGCCGCCGCTACCGCCGTCAGGACGAGATCGGCACGCCGTACTGCGTGACCGTCGACTTCGCTACGCTCGACGACAACGCCGTCACGGTGCGCGAGCGCGACTCGATGAAGCAGGAGCGGATCGGCCTGGACCAGATCAGCGGCTACTTCGCCGAGCGCCTGCTGGGCTGCTGAGCCATGACTCCCGCCGTCGCGCGCAGGCACAGGGCCGCGGCCGCGACCAGACCTGCCAGTGTGATGGCAAGGGTGAGCGCGGTGGGGGTCGACACCAGGCCCGCGTGGCCTTGGAGGAGGGTGGGGGTCTCGCCGGCGGCCACCAGCGTCCAGGCCAGGACCGACAGGGTGGCCGACGTCGTCAGCGCGCCGACCAACACCAGCGCGACTGTTCGACTCACGGCGACTGCCCGGCTCTCCGGGACGCGCACTGCTGTGCGCATCAGCGCGATGGTGCAGACCAGACCACAGACGCCCGTCACCGCCACCAGCGCCACGAAAGCGAAGCCCTGGTGAGCGTGCGCAGGCCCGTCGGCGACGCGTCTGGCGATCCCGACGGTGGCCGCGAGAGCCGCCGCACTGAGGGGTACGACGAGGAGTGGCCGAGCCGTCTGCCGGCGGCAGCCCGGCTGGCGCATCAGCCCGGCAAGGGCGACCAGGGCGGCGGTGCTCATCACCACCGCGGTGCAGACCGCCGCGCCGACCAGGGCCGTCACGCACCAACCCAGCGCTGGGTGCCGGTCCGCTGCGGTGGTGAACGGTGGGTAGTCGAGCATCTTGGCGAAACCGGCCCCGCCGAGCGCGAACAGCAGCAGGCCCCATGCGGCGAATGGGACCAGTCGACGATCCCGCTCCGGCATCCCCTGATCGCAGGGGATGGTCGCAGGGTTGAGCCAGGCGGACATCAGCCCACGCAACAGATCCAAGCCGCTGCTCTTGCGCCAGTGACCGGCTTCCCGCATCGCCAGGACGGTGTCACGCATCTCGTCGTCGTATCGGACCCGCCACCACGGCGGGTAGCAGACGAGGAGCAGCTGGATCCGCCACCCCAAGCCGGTGCCGGTGGACAGCTCGCGTTCATCGGTCATGACGTCGCCAGCCGTCGGTAACCGGTGCGAGCGATGCGTGCGAGCACGGTGAGATGCTCCTGGAGGGCGGTAGAACCCCCTGCGGTGATCGCGTAGGGGCGGCGGCGCTCCTCCGGCGGCAGCGGCCGGATCAGCCGCTGGGCCTCCAACCGGGCCAGCGCGCCGTACAACGTCCCGGGGCCGAGCTCGACGCCGGCGAAGTCGCGGACGTCCTGGATCAGTGCGTAGCCGTGCTTGGGTCCGCCGGCCAGGCTGGTCAGGATCAGCACCGACGGCTCCGCGTACCGCCCCCCGGTCAACGGGTCTGACGCCACAGCTCCTCCTCTGCCGTGCCCGCAGCATCCTCGCGGGCTATTACGTCCAACGATACATCACGAGGCGATCTAAGGGAACCCCTCCGGCTACCCCCGGGCGAGGGGAGCGCGGCGAGGGCGGAATCGGGAATCGCCCCACGGCCTCAGGGCGCCCTATCCTGGGGCGATGCCTGCCGCGCTCAAACTGGGACCGCACCTGGTGGACCCGCCCGTCGTGCTCGCCCCCATGGCGGGAGTGACGAACGCCGCCTACCGCACGCTGTGTCGCGAACAGGGCGCCGGGCTCTACGTCTGCGAGATGATCACCAGCCGGGGGCTCGTCGAGCGGGACGAGACCACGCTCAGCATGCTGGTGTTCGACCCAGACGAGGTGGTTCGGTCCGTCCAGCTGTACGGCGTCGACCCGTCGACCGTGGCGCGAGCAACACAGATCTTGTGTGGGGACCACGGCGTGGAACACCTCGACCTCAACTTCGGCTGCCCCGTTCCGAAGGTGACCCGCAAGGGTGGGGGAGCAGTGCTGCCGTGGAAGCGTCGGCTGCTTCGCGAGATCCTGGCCAAGGCGGTGGCCGCGGCAGCGCCGTACTCCGTGCCGGTGACGATGAAGACCCGAAAGGGGATCGACGATGCCCACCTGACCTTCCTCGAGGCGGGGGAGATCGCCCAGGACAGCGGTTGCGCCGCCATCGCCCTGCACGGCCGCACCGCTGCTCAGCACTACTCGGGCAGCGCCGACTGGGAGGCGATCGGGGAGCTGAGCGCCCACGTCGACATCCCCGTGCTGGGCAACGGCGACATCTGGGAGGCGGCCGACGCACTGCGGATGGTCGACGAGACCGGGTGCGCCGGAGTGGTCGTCGGGCGCGGCTGTCTCGGTCGGCCATGGCTGTTCCGTGACCTGGCCGCGGCATTTGCCGGTGAGCCGGCGCCCCCGCTGCCCACCCTCGGCGAGGTAGCGGCGATGATGCGGCGGCATGCGCGGCTCCTGGCCCGCTATCTGGGTGAGGATCGGGGCTGCAAGGAGTTCCGCAAGCACGTCGCTTGGTACCTCAAGGGGTTCCGCGCCGGTGGCGAGCTCCGGCAGTCGCTCGGGCTGGTTGACACGCTGGCGTCCGTTGACGTCCTGCTGGACCGACTCGACCCGAGCGAGCCATTCCCAGTGGCCGAGCTCGGCAGTCCCCGGGGCCGGCAGGGCAGCCCGCGCAAGGTCGCCCTCCCGGATGGGTGGCTTCTCGAGCGCGACGGCCGAAGCATCGACCCGGACGCGGAGCTCGGCGTCTCGGGCGGTTAGCGCTGCCGCTGCCGAGGAGGGTGGGGAACACCATCATCGGTACTCGTCGACCAGCCCGTGCTCGTGGAGGCAGCCGGGTAGGTTTGCTGCGTGATCGAGGGGTACGACGAGGCGGACGCCGAGCGCTACGTCGACGAGCCGCATCACTCCGGAAGGTCGCCGTACCAGCGCGACAGCGCCCGCATCGTGCACTCCGCGTCGCTGCGCCGGCTGGCCGGCAAGACCCAGGTGGTGGGCCCGGCCAGCAACGACTTCATCCGCAACCGGCTCACCCACACGCTGGAGGTGGCCCAGGTCGGTCGCGAGCTGGCGACTGCGCTCGGCTGTGACCAGGACATCGTGGAGGCGGCGTGCCTCGCCCACGACCTCGGCCATCCACCGTTCGGCCACAACGGCGAACGCGCGCTCAACGATGCCGCGGCCGACATCGGCGGTTTCGAGGGCAACGCGCAGACGTTCCGGCTGCTCACCCGGCTCGAGGCGAAGTCGTTCGGCCCGGATGGGACCAGCGTCGGGCTGAACCTGACCCGGGCGACTCTCGACGCCTCCTCGAAGTACCCCTGGACGCGGGCCGACGCAGCCGCGCCCTCCGGTCGGCACGGCGACGGTCTGCCGCGTGCCGTGCACAAGTTCGGGGTATACACCGACGACCTGCCGGGCTTCACCTGGATGCGGGCCGCCGCCCGGACCCGACGGACCTGCGTCGAGGCGCAGGTCATGGACTTCGCCGACGACGTCGCCTACAGCGTGCACGACGTCGAGGACGGCGTGGTCGCGGAAAGCATCGAGCTCACCCGGCTCACCGACCCCGGCCTGCGGCGGACGGTCTGGGAGACGGCACGCGACTGGTACGCCCCGGCGCTGACGTTCGAGGATTTCGAGGCTGCGCTCCGGCGGCTCTCCGGGTTGGCGGCGTGGCCCACTGCGCCGTACGACGGAAGCCGCCGCCACCTGGGTGAGCTGAAGAACCTGACCAGCCGGCTGATCAACAGGTTCTGCCTCGAGGTGCGCGATGCGGCCGCCGCAGAGGGTCTGCTGGGTCGGCTCCGTCGCTACCAGGGCGTCCTCCCCATACCAAAGCCCACCAGTCACGAGATCGTCGTGCTCAAAGGGATCGCGGCCCAGCTGGTCATGAAGGCCGAGGGCCGGGTGGAGCTGATGACCCGGCAGCGTGAGCTGCTGGCCGAGCTCTTCGAGGGCATCTGGAGGCGCGGTCCGGAGATGCTGGAGCCGGTCTTCCGGCATGACTTCGAGCAAGCTCGCGACGACGCATCGCGGCGGCGAGTCGCGGTCGACCAGGTAGCCTCGCTTACCGACCCGTCCGCTGTGGAGAAGCACCGGGAGGTGTGTCGGCCCACTGCGTAGACTCGCGGAGTGGCTGCTGGGCGGATCCGTGAGGACGACATCGCCCTCGTCCGTGAACGGTCGCGGATCGATGAGGTGGTCTCCGCCCACGTGACCCTGCGCAACGCCGGGTCCGGCTCCATGAAGGGGCTCTGTCCCTTCCATGACGAGAAGTCACCGTCGTTCCACGTCACACCGGCCCGCGGGTACTACCACTGCTTCGGGTGCCAGGAAGGCGGCGACGTCATCACCTTCGTGCAGAAGATCGAAGCTGTCGGCTTCACCGAGGCTGTCGAGCGGCTCGCCGGCCGGTACGGCGTCGAGCTCCACTACGTCGACGACGGGGGGACGGCGCCCCGCCGCGACTACGGACAGCGCACCCGGCTGCTCGACGCCCACCGGTACGCCACCGAGTTCTACCGCGAGTCGCTCGCGACACCCGATGCCATCGTCGGCCGCCAATTCCTGTCCGAGCGCGGCTTCGACAAGGCGGCCGCCGACCGGTTCTGCATCGGCTTTGCCCCCCGCAGCGGCGACGCGCTCCTCGGGCAGCTGCGCAGCAAGAAGTTCACCGACGATGAGCTTGTGACGGCCGGGCTGGTGGCTCGCAACAACCGGGGACCCTACGACCGATTCCGCGGACGACTGCTGTGGCCCATCCGGGAGCTGTCCGGCGACGTCGTGGGGTTCGGCGCTCGTCGGCTCTTCGACGACGACCACGTCGAGGCCAAGTACCTGAACACGCCGGAGACACCCATCTACAAGAAGAGCCAGCTGTTGTACGGCGTCGACCTTGCCCGCAAGGAGATCGCCCGCAGCTCCCAGGCGGTCGTGGTCGAGGGATACACCGACGTGATGGCCTGTCACCTCTCCGGGGTGCAGGTCGCCGTCGCCACCTGCGGGACGGCCTTCGGGGAGGACCACACCAGGGTGTTGCGCCGCCTGCTGCTCGACCATGACGAGTTCCACGGTGAGGTGATCTTCACCTTTGACGGAGACGAGGCGGGCCAGAAGGCCGCGCTGCGGGCCTTCGGGGGCGATCAGCAGTTCGTCGGCCAGACCTACGTGGCGATCGAGCCAGAAGGCCGGGATCCGTGTGAGCTGCGGATCGCCGAGGGGGACGCCGCGGTCCGTGAGCTGATCGCCCGCAGGGTCCCGCTCTACCGGTTCGTGCTGCGGAACGTGATCTCGCAGTTCGATTTGGATCGGGCCGACAGCCGCGTCGACGCCGTCCGGGAGGCCGTGAAACTCGTGGTCAGCATCCGGGACAAGTCCAAGGTCGAAGCCTTCGCCCGCGAGGTGGCCGGCATGATCGGCGTCGACATCGACGAGGTGCGAGCCGAGGTCCGAGCCGCGCGCGGCCGCCCGCGAAGTGAGGGCGGCCACCCCGGACCGCACGGCCGCGTAGGCGCTCCCGAGGCGTCAGCCCTACCGCACCGCGACGTACCGGATCCGCAGGAGCGGCGCTACTCCATCGAGCGGGACGTGCTCAAGATCGTGCTGCAGGCCCCCGCCGCCATCGCACCCACCTGGGACCAGCTCGACGAGTCGCACTTCACCCATCCCTACTACCGCGACCTCTTCGGCGTGGTCAGCAAGCTCGGCGGACCGCTTGACGTCTCGGTCGACGGGCTGCGGGAGACGGTCTCGGAGCCGAGCCTGCAGACCATCCTCTCGGCGCTGTCGGTGGAGCCGTTGCACGTCACCGGCGAGCCCGACAAGCGGCTTGGACGCGAGTACGTCCTCCGGCTGCGCGAGCTCGCGGCGATGCGGCGGATCAGCGAGCTGAAATCGAGCCTGCAGCGGATGAATCCGGTCACCCAGGCCACTGACTACAACCGCCGTTTCGGCGAGCTGGTCGCGCTCGAGAGCTACCGTCGATCACTGCGCGAGAGCACGCTCAGCGCCTCCGACTGAGGAGCGTGCTTGGATGGCCTGCGGTGCTCCAGGAGTACCTGCACGCGTAGGCAATGATGGAGGCGTGCTCAGACGTCGCCGGCCGAGTCCCCCGACCGAGCTGGTCGACGTCCTCGACCTACGCGCCGGCGAACGAATACTCGCCTGGGCGACGGGTGGGTCGGGGGAGTGGTACGTCGGCAGCAACCTCGCGCTGTACCTCCCAGCCGGTGCCGGTACCCGGAGGCTGGGGTGGGAGGAGATCGAGCGGGCCGACTGGCAGCGCGACTCCGACCGGCTGGCGATCGTCGAAGTCGAGGAATGGGGAGCGCCCGAGCGTACGACGGTCGTCCACATCGACGACCCAGGACACTTGCTGGAGCTGCTTCGCGAGCGCGTCACGAAGAGCGTCGTGTGCACGGTCTATGCGCGGGTGCGCGGCTCGGCGGGCCTCAGCATCGTCGGCAGACGGTCCCCCTCCAGCCAGGGTCCGGTGACCTGGTCGTACGTCCTGTCCCCGGGCCTGGACCCAGCGGACCCCACCGTGGTGCAGACCGCCCAAGCCACCCTGGCTCGGGCCCGGCGCGAACTCGACGGCCTCTGATCCCGGCGGTAGCGGCTCCCCCGGATGGACTCGAACCATCAACAACCCGGTTAACAGCCGAGTGCTCTGCCAATTGAGCTACAGGGGATCGGAGCGGTCCCCATCTTAGATCGCGCCCCGGAACACGTCCAAACCGCCGCGCAGGTCCCGGCCGTCCGGGCAGGCCACCTATCGTCGGGGTATGCAACCGCACCAGCTGTCGAGGGCCGATGCGCGCCGGATGGCGGTCCAGGCGCAGCTGCTCGACGAGCCGCGGCCAACCGACGTGCTCGAGGTGGTACGGCACCTCAGTTTGGTGCAGATCAACCCGACGAGACCCGTCGCCCCGAGCGCCGACCTCCTGCTGTGGAGCCGACTCGGGTCGTCCTACTCACCGGAAGAGCTGGTCAAGCTGGTCGACGACGGCCTGCTGATCGATTACAAGATGACCGTCCGGCCGAGTGAGTACATCTCGCTGATCCGCGCTGACATGGCGGATTGGCCGGGCCGAGGCCCGCTCCGGGAGTGGCAGGAGGACAACCGTGAGTGGGTGGGGGCCAACGACGCGTGCCGCCGCGACATCCTCGAGCGGCTGCGTCAGGACGGGCCGCTGCCGATGCGCGAGCTGCCGGACACCTGCGTGGTGCCGTGGCGGTCGACGGGTTGGACGAACGACAAGAACGTGCTGCGTCTGCTGGAGTTCATGGTCGCTCGCGGCGAAGTCGCCACCGTCGGTCGTGAGGGCGGAGAACGTATGTGGGACCTGGCCGAACGGGTCTATCCCGACGACCCGATCGTGCCATCGGACGAGGCGAAGCAGATCCGCGACGAGCACCGGTTGCGCTCGCTCGGCATCGCGCGCGCCAAGGGGCCGATCTGCGGAGTCGAGCCCAGTGACGCCGGCGACGCCGGTGAACCCGCCGTCGTCGAGGGCGTCCGCGGCCAGTGGCGCGTCGATCCCACCCTGCTCGGCGAGCCCTTCAACGGTCGGGCCGCCCTGCTATCCCCCTTCGACCGGATCATCTCCGACCGCAAACGGATGCTGGATCTCTTCGAGTTCGACTACCAGCTCGAGATGTTCAAGCCCGTCGCGCAACGCAAGTGGGGCTACTACGCGCTCCCGATCCTGTACGGCGACCGTTTCGTCGGCAAGCTCGACGCCAGCGCCCACCACGAGGCCGGAACCCTCGAGGTGCACGCGCTCTACGAGGACGTGCCCTTCACCAAACCGATGAGAAGCGCCGTCGACAAGGAGATTTCGGAGCTCGCAGCCTGGCTCGACCTACGCGTCTGACGCAGTGTCAACGCTGCGTGGCAGCATGGGACTCCTACACCCGGCTGGGACTCGCGTGCACCCTCGCACAGCTTGCCCGCCGCCGAGGAGATTGCCCGATGGGAAAGTCCGGACTCGTCGCCGCAGGGGTTGCAGTGGCGCTCTTCGGTCTGCTCTTCACGTTGCAGGGCGTCGGAGTCCTGAACGGGAGTTCCATGAGCAACACCACCTTCTGGAGCGTCGCTGGACCCATCATCGTGGTCGGGCTGGTCATCGTCGGCCTGGGACTTCGCCGGCGGAGCGCCTGATGCGATGGCAGACCCGCGCACCGGCGTGAATCCGCACGACCACGCCGCCAGAGGTGGCGAGCCCGGTCAGCCCGAGGGGACGCCGGTCGGTCGCCGCGTAGTCCTCGGCCTGCTTGCGGTCGGCGGCGCCGGCATCATCGGTGGTAACAGGCTGCAGAACGCGCTGTCCCGCCTGCTCGCGCCCGTCGAGGAGCATGACCCGACGGGGCTGGCCGCACTCTTCCCGCTGGGCGCCGCCTTCCGCTACTACTCGGTGACCGGTCCGGTGCCTGCGCCTTCGGCGACG
The DNA here is from genome assembly GCA_038254365.1 of Propionibacteriales bacterium. GTDB lineage: Bacteria > Actinomycetota > Actinomycetes > Propionibacteriales > Nocardioidaceae > JAWWPG01. Next base: position 14,212 of record JBBSGI010000044.1, on the reverse strand, counting down.
TCGTACCGGCTGACCGTCTCGGGTCTGGTCGGGCGGCGCGCGTCGTACACCCTGCGGGACCTTCAGACGATGCCGCAGACCAGCCTGGTGCAGGACTTCCAGTGCGTGACGGGCTGGCGGGTGCTCGAGGTGCCATGGTCCGGCGTCGAGCTGTCGCGACTGCTTGGCCACGCGGAGCCGACGGCGGCCGCGACGGCGGTGCGGTTCCGGTCGTTCGACGGCACCTACACGGAGAGCCTGACCCTCGAGGAGGCGCGCCAGCCGGGAGTGCTCATCGCCCTGCAGATGCTCGGCGCGCCGGTGACGCACGACCACGGTGGGCCGGTGCGGATGTACGTATCCTCGAACTACGGCTACAAGAGCACCAAGTGGCTGTCTGGGATCGAGCTGACCCATGGCCAGGTCCCCGGCTACTGGGAGCCTCGGGGCTACGACATCGACGGCCGGATCAGGCAGTAGCGGCATGTCGATCAGGCCTGCGGCGATCACCGACTCTCGCGACCTCACCCGATTCAGCCACGCGGAACGGGTGGTGCATTGGACGCTCACGGTGCTGATGCTCGGGTGCATCGCGACGGCGGCAATCCTCTACAACGGCTTCTTGGGCGTCCCCATCGGGCATCGACGAGTGATCGAGCTCATTCACGTCTACAGCGGCTTCGCACTGCCGCTGCCCGTGCTCGCAGGACTCGGGTTCGCCGCGTACCGCACCGACCTCCGCCGGCTGAACCGCTTCCGGTCCTCCGACTGGAGGTGGCTGCGATCGCGGAACCGTCGCGATGCCACGTTCGGTGTCGGCAAGTTCAACGCCGGCCAGAAGCTCAACGCGGCACTGACCGCCGGCTCCATCGTCGTGCTGCTCGGGTCGGGACTGCTGATGTACTTCCCCGACGTAGCGAGGCTGTCGTGGCGGGCCGGGGCGACGCTGGTGCACGACTGGTTCGCGCTCGGCCTCGGGCTGCTGGTCTGCGGCCACATCGTGCAGGCGATGCACGACCCGGAGGCTCGCCGGGGCATGCGTACGGGCCAGGTGAGTCGCGGCTGGGCGCTCAGGCACCATGCTGAGTGGGCCGATGAGGTCGACGCGGGGCTCTCGCAGGCAGCGGATGCTGCACCGCCCTCCTGACAGGTGGTAGCGCTCAAAGCGGCTCCCGCAGCGACGACCCCAGTGGGGCTTGGCCAACGTATTTGTGGGCGTGGCTGCTGCCTTAACCGGCCGATGACATGAGTCACCACGAGCCGCATCAGGGGGGCAGGATAGGTCCATGTGGAACGACATGTGGGACCTCGGCATCTCGGCTCCCGACAAGATCATCCGGACGGTGGTGGTCTACCTCGGGCTCGCCGTCCTGCTCCGGCTGGCCGGCAAACGCGATCTCGCCCAGCTCAACTCCTTCGACCTCGTGGTGATGCTGCTGCTGTCGAACGTCGTGCAGAACGCCGTGATCGGCAACGACCTCTCGCTCACCGGGGGTCTGCTCGGCGCCGCGGTTCTGGTGGCGTTCAACGCCCTCGCCGTGCGCACCGCGGTCCACTCCCAGCGCCTCACCCGGCTCCTCGAAGGCACCACCACCACGTTGGCGAAGCAGGGGAACTGGGATCGGAAGGCGCTGCGGCACGTCGGACTTCGCGAGGCCGACGTCGACGCAGCCTTGCGAAGGCAGAACGCGAATGATGTCTCCGAGGTGGAGAGCGTCACCATCGAGCCGGGGGGTGCCGTCGTCGCCACCGTGCTGCCCGGGAAGCAGAACGCGACCAAGGAGGATCTGCACCTTCTCCACTCCCAGATCCGCAGCCTGCAGGACAAGCTCGACGAGCTGCTCGCCCGCGCCGGCTGACCCCTCAGGCGGTGGCGAAGCCAACCCGTGAGCCGGCTTGTGGATGCGCATAGTCCTGGTAGGCCTGGTCGACATCGTCGACGGCGTGGTAGTTCTCGTAGTACAGGTAGTAATGCCCGCGGTGCTTGAACATGGTGCCTTGCCAGATCGCGCCGTTGTCGGGGTCGAACGGCTCACCCCGGCGGAAGTACGTCGACTCCGCGTGCGTGGTCTCGGCGTTCACGGCCCAGGGGCCCGCGTACGGGTCGAGTGCCGCCGCGAGCACGAAACGCTCCGGCCAGTCCGGTACTTGAGGGCCGTCGTTGTAGTGCAGGTAGTAGATCCCGTTGTCGAACATCACGCGGAACCCGTAGATCGCGGCGCCGGAGGCCCGCGAGAGCGACGTCACCACCGGCTGGTCCGGGATGAGCGTCGGCACCGCCTCGGCGACGTCGTCGAGCATGGCGGTCGCCATCAGCGAGTTACCGGGCGGACCGATCTGCTGGAAGATCACCGCCCGGTAGCTGTCGTCGTCGGGGCTTCGCAGCGACACAACCTCCGGCGTCCCGTGCAGGCTGTGCGGTGGCCGTGGCGCCGCTGCGGCCGTTAGCGGCTCGGGAGGGGACCAGGGCAGATGCTGCGGAAGCTTGTGCTCCCAGCTTCTCGTCGCTACGTCGAAGCGGGAGAAGACGAGCCTGCCGTAGCGCACCTGGTCGGGTTCGGGCACCGTCGACTCGCGGCCGAAGAACAACACCCGGCCGCCACCGACATAGGCCGTCGACGGCTCATTGAGCTGCCGGGATCCCGGCCCGACGGGTTGGTGGGAACTTCTCGGACCGCCGCTGACCAGGACGGTTCCCCCATCGACCCGCGCCCTCCCCGCGTTCGGGTCCGAGAAGTGGATCCCGTCGAAGGCCGGCACGCCGACGTGCAGCACGCCGATGCGGGCGACCGAGGCTCGGTTGTCGATGCGCGGGTTGCCCCGCATCACGAAGAGCACCTGCCCGGCGACGGTGATCAGGTCAGAGTTGGCGCTGTCCTCCGAGCGCCAGGTGGCGGAGCCGATCGGCCGCAGCGGCAATGGCGTCGCGGCCCCGGCGATGTTCCCCGCCGGCTCCGGGTCCTTGAATGTGTACTGCCAGGGGAGCAACCCACGGCGCTTGTGCCACCGGAAGGGCACCAGGCTCATCTTGGCCACGGCGGCTCCGTCGCCGTACCGGATGACGTTGGTGCGGATGACCCGCGACGAGGGGCTCGGCGGCGTCAGTGCGCAGAAGTGCAGGTCGCTGAAGAACGCCTGGGACCCGTCGGTCAGGAGGCCGGCATAGCCGCGGTCCGGCCAGCCGGCGCCGACCCGCATCGAGATGACGTTGGTGCCGTCGACGAAGCCCCTCACCAGCCCGTTACCGGGGCTGGTGAGGGTCAGCTCGTACGTCGCGTGCGCCGTGACGGGAAAGTCGTGGACGAGCAGCTTCGACGCCGTGGCGCGGCCGGACTCGAAGCGGGCGAGCCGTAGCCGACCCTGGTGCGGGTTCAGCATGAAGGTCAAACCCGAGAAGGCGCCGTGCGGCTGCGGGGCCTGTACAAAGACTCCAGCCCACCCGTCGACGGCCGCCGGGAACGCGACGCCGGCCTCGATCGACGAGGCATGGCCGAATGCGTCGGGATGGAACACCGGGTGCAGGCCGGTCGGCTCGCCCTGGTAGAGCGCGCGGATGCTGTCCGGGTCGGCTCCCACGGCGGCCGGCCGCTCCCAGGCCCTGTTCCGGTGCGACCACTTCGCCTGCGGCGAACCGGGGCGCCAGAGCAGCGGAGCCGCCCCGGGGGGCCGGTCGAAGCGGTCCCGCAGGTCCAGGCCGGCAGCCTCGGTCGAGGCGTGCCCTCGCGGGCAGATCTCCCCCCACGGAAGGGCCGTATCGCAGATCCGCACGTCGTCGATGAGCGCGTCCGTCGGGGCGCCGGGCCGCCCACCCAGCCCGAGGGGCCAGCTGTACGACGTCTCGCCGGCCAGGGTCGGCAGCAGCCCGGCAGGCACGCCGTTGACATATAGCGCGACACCATGCTTCGCCCCGGTCTGCTCGCCCCAGGAGACGGCGATGTGTTCGAGGACGCCGGTGAGGAACGGATGGGGTGGAGCTGCCAACGTGTCGGTCCGGCCGCCCCGACGACGAACCTCCACCTGCCAGCGGCCGGACTCGGTGAAGAGCACCAGACCCGCCGACGGACCGGCGGCCGCGAAGATCTCCTTGCGCCGTTGGCGTCTGGGGTCTCGAGCGTCCTCGGTGGTCCGGTACCACGCCTCGAAGGTGCCGGAGTCCCCGCTCAACGGAGACGGATAGGTCAGCCGCTCGGAGGCGGCCGGCCAGGCGGCGCCGAACGCGCCCGGCACGAACGTCATGGCTCGCGGCGTGACCAACGGCGGGACGCCTTGCTCGGTTCGGGTCGAGGCGGCGAACCGGTGGGTCAGCCTCGTCGGCTTCGTCGCCGGGTGCGGGATCGGGTCACTGCCCTTGAAGTGTGTGAAGATGCTGCGCTCAGCGTCGATGGACTCGCTGGTCTGGGTGAAGACCTTGGGCAGTCCCAGGACGTGCAACCGCTGCACCTCCGCGGAGCTGAGCGGGATCCGGTGGATCGCCAGTTCGTCGACGTCACCGTCGAACTGTCCGCCGACGACCAGGCTGGCGATCTTCGAGCGCAGGGCAAAAGGTCTGCCCTGGACGTGGGACACCAGCTCGCCGTCGACATACAGCCGGAGCGTGCCGGTCCGCGGCGCCGCGGTGGCGCTGATCTGGATCCACTCGCCGGGGGTGACCGCGCGCGGCGGAGTGCGAACCATGCGCTGGCTGCCCGCCCGGTCCTCGACGGTCAGGGTGAGTGCGCCGGTCGCGCTGAGGGTGAGCGCGTACGACGTGCCGAACGCCACCAGGACCGCTTCGGACAACGGCATGACGTCGGTCCGGAGCCGACAGGAGAGCGTCAGCCCCGCTCGTGGGACCAGGTCGGCGACGGGCGCGGCCGCCAGCCAGCGCGTGCGGTTCAGGTGGACCGCACCACCTCGCGAACCCCGCCGGTGGATCGCACTGGCCAGGCCGCTGTCGGTCGTGTTCCAGTCCAGGCCGGTGACGTGCAGCGTGTGCCGATGGCCACTCACGTCGACGAACGCATATCCGGCGCCCTCGTCGAACTGCCACCCGGCAAGCAGATCAGGGTCCTCGACGCGTCGCTCCAGGTGCCGCCACCGCACGGTGAGGTCTACCGGCTGGCCGGACTGGTCGACGGTGTCGACGGGCCCCGCGGGCGACACTGCCGGGTCGGTCTCACCGTCTTTGAGCCGGATGACTTCGTAGGCCACGATGGCGCTGGCCGCCCCCGCCGTCCCGACCAGCAGCGCGCGGCGACCGAACCGGCGCTCGCCAGGCGTCATGGCGGTCCCGGCCGGCTCAGGCGTCAATGCTGGACATATCGGGGTAGCGATCGCCCGCCACGGCCGCGCGCGGGACGGCGGCGTCGAGCGCGGCGAGGTCCTCGTCGGTGAGTCGGACGTGGTCGGCCTGGACGTTCTCCTCCAGGTAGCGCGTCCGCTTGGTGCCCGGGATCGGTACGACGTCGTTGCCCTGCGCCTGCACCCAGGCGAGAGCCAGCTGCGCGGCCGTCACTCCCTTGCCGGCCGCGATTCGGCGTACCGCGTCCACCAGCGCCAGGTTGCGAGTCAGCGCTGACCCCGTGAAGCGCGGGTTGTGTCGACGGAAGTCGTCGTCAGCGAGGTCGTCGGGCGTAGCGATGGTGCCGGTCAGGAAGCCGCGACCCAGCGGTGAGTAGGGGACCAGACCGATCCCGAGCTCCCTCAGTGTCGGGAGGATCTCGTCCTCGATGTCGCGGGTCCACAGGGAGTACTCGGACTGAAGCGCGGTGACCGGGTGCGTCGCATGAGCCCGGCGAATCGTCGCCGCGGAGGCCTCCGAAAGGCCGATCCGGCGCACCTTGCCCGCCTGCACGAGCTCGGCCATGGCGCCGACGGTCTCCTCGATGGGCACGGTCTTGTCGACCCGATGCTGGTAGTAGATGTCGATGTGGTCGACCCCGAGTCGGTCCAGGCTGGCGTCGCACGCAGCGTGGACGTACCCGGCGCTGCCGTCGATCCGGCGAGCCTTCGGATTGTCGGGGTCGCGCACGTTGCCGAACTTTGTGGCCACCACAACCTGTTCCCGACGACCTTGGACAGCCCGGCCGACCAGGCGCTCGTTGGTGAAGGGGCCGTACATGTCGGCGGTGTCGAGCAGCGTCACGCCGAGGTCGAGGGCGCGGTGGATGGTCGCGATCGCCTCTGCCTCGTCGGTGCGGCCGTAGAACTCCGACATCCCCATGCAGCCCAGGCCGAGCGCTGACACGGTGAGGTCGCTGTCCTGGTCGGTGCTGCCGAGGGTGCGGGTCCGAAGGAGGCTCTCGGATGTCGTCATAAGGAAAGTCTGCTGGCGGCGCGCCTGAAATCAAGCCGGGGGGCGCCCCGTCCGGCCACCGTCCGGCCTAGTCGGCGACCCGTTCGATCAATGACTGGGCGTCGTAAGGTGCGCGCACCTTGGCGTCGTTGTCGAAGTAGACGAACACGTCGAGGCCCGCGGCCAGCCAACGCCGTACCTTGGCGGCCCAGCCGGCCAGGGCCTGGTCGGTGTATCCGCTGGTATAGAGCTCGTCCGCCCCGTGCAATCGGACGTACACGAAGTCGGACGTGACCTCCTCGACGGCAGGAAATCGACCGGCGCTGTCGGCGACGACAAGAGCGACGTCATGGTCGCGCAGGAGCGAAACGGCCTCGGCGGTCGCCAGGCTCGGATGCCGCACCTCCACGGCATGCCGAAGCGGACGGTCGCCGGTCACCTTCGTGAAGGCAGTGTCCGCACTGAGGCGCTCGTCATGTCCAGTGGCAAGCTCGGCGGCGGCGGACGTCGAGCGGGGGAGCAGATCGAGGAAGGCGACCATCCGATCCGGGTCGAAGCCCAGGGTCGGCGGCAGCTGCCACAGGAGCGGACCCAGCTTGTGGTCGAGTGCGAGCACGCCGGTGGCGAGGAAGTTGGCGAGCGGCACCTCGACGTCGACCAGCCGCTTCATGTGCGTGATGAACCGGCCGCCCTTCACCGCGAACACGAAGTCGTCGGGCGTCTCGGCAAACCAGCGTTGGTAGCTCGTCGGTCGCTGCAGCGAGTAGAAGGAGCCGTTGATCTCGATCGAGCTCATCCGTTCGGCCGCGTACGCGAGCTCCAAGCGATGCGCAAGTCCCTTGGGGTAGAACGAACCCCGCCAGCCCGGGTAGGTCCACCCGGAGATGCCGATCCGGACCACTGCCACCTCAGGCGTCGCTACTCGTCGTCCGACACCGGATAGTCCTCCTCCGTGCCGGGCTTGACCGTGTGCGCCTGCTCGAGGACGTCGGCCTCGTCGGCGTCCCAACGGGCGGCCTGGGGTCCGCCGGTCTCCACCACCTCGAGCTCTTCGGTCGAGTCGTCCAACCCGACGTCAGCGTCCTGGACCTGTTCCCAGGCGTCCGCCTCGTTCGCGTGTGGGAGGTCACCGGGGATCTCGCTCATGGCCTGCTCCTTCGTGGCTCGCTCGACCGAATTTAACAGGCTGGACCCCGACCGCGGCCGATGCCCTGGCCATCCCGGGACCGCTTGGCTTGGGAGGAGACGAACCTGTGGGAGATGAGGTACACGATTCTCAGCTGGTATGTCAACGCTCCGCAGCATCTGTTCGAGGGGTGTGTCGCGTCCCAGCCGGTGCTCGGTGTCCCATTGCGTCTCACCTAGCGCGTCTCTTGCCTTTGCCAGGGGACCGTCGAGCTCTGCCTCCTGAGACGCGGTACGCGGCACCCCGATGCGAATCCGTTCAGCCTCTGCGGAACCGAACAGCCGGGCAGCCGTTGCCGCTTCACTGAGCTCGGCCAGCACGGCGGCGTAGTCCTCCGCGAAGATGATGCTGAAGATGGGGCTGCGCTGTCTCAGTGTGGGCCCGATCAGCTGTGTCATCTCGCGGTGAGCCGCCTGCGATCTTCCCATCTCGCGGAGGGCGCAGGCCACGTTGTGCCGGCTCATGATCAGCTGGACCTCGTCGCCGAGCGCTTCTGAAATCGGGAAGCTCTCCTCCAGAAGGTGTATCGATCGCTCGAGGTGGCCTTCGGCCGCTTCGACGTTGCTCAGCTCCAAGAGCGCGTACGACAGAGCCACTTGCTGCCCGGTTTCACGAGCTAGCGCTACCGCCTCCTCGAGGCCGCGGCGGGCTGCCGCGTGACCCGAGATACGACCCTCGATCGTCGCGACGACTCGGAGCGCCGAGGAAAGCCTGGACCTGTCGCCCAGGCGTCGTAACATCTTTACGCTTGTCCGCGCGAGCTCGAGGGACTGATCCTACTCTCCCTGGGCGTAGCGGATGATGGCCAAGCTCTCCAGACACTCCGCCAGCTCCGTGGAGTCGCGGCCGGCGGACAGGCTGACGGCACGCTCGGTCCAGCGCCCGGCTTCGGTGTAGTTGCCGCTGCGTCGCCAGAACCAGCCAAGCAGCTGACACAGCCGCAGCCCGTAATGCGTCCGGTCACCGGCTACGGCGGGTGCGCCCGGTTGCAGCGCCCAGGTGAGTGCTTCACGCAGGTTGTCCTGCTCGACTTCCAGCTGTTGTCTGGACGCCAGGTGCCGGGTGCCGACTATGCCGGCGTAGAGAACCTCGGCGACGTCGACGAAGTGTCGAGCATGGGCGGCCTGCGTCGCCTCGAGCTCTCCGGATGCCGCCAGTTCACTGAGAGCGAACACCCGCACGGTCTCCAGTAAGCTGACCCTTGGCTCACCCTCGAGACCGTCACTGATTCGAGCGAGGCTGGCATCAACCAGGTAGGCAACGACATCGAGCGGGTCAGACTGCACGTCCGAGACAGCCTCGCTCACGGCAGAGACAGCTGGCAGATCTGCGCCGCCCGCGAACACCGACAGGCGCCGGAGGAGTGCCTGGGGTTCTGGCTCGAGCAAACGGTAGCTCCACGCGATGGTGTGACGCAGGGTCTGTTGGCGCGTTGGCCGTAGACCGCCGACCGTATGCAGGTCGAGCGCCTTGTCGAGCCGAGCCAGCAAGGCTTGGGGACTCAGCAGCTTTGCTCGTGCTGCCACAATCTCGATCGCCAACGGAAGGCCGTCGAGCAGGCGACAGATCGTGGCGGTGGCGATCGCGTTTTCCTCCGTCAGCCGAAAGCTGGACTTGACCATCTGCGCATGTTGGACGAACATCTGGACGGCTCCCGACTCTGCGACCATCGAGAGGTCGGAACTGTCGGGCAGCTCGAGCGGCGGAACTTCGTGCTCGTACTCGCCGTCGATATGTAGCGGCCGCCGCGAGGTGGCGACCACCACGGCAAGCGGCGCCTCGGCAAGCAAGCTGGCCACTGCCGGACCCGCGTCGGGGATCTGCTCGAGGTTATCCAGCACGATCAACAGGCGCCGATGTCGAATCTGGTCGAAGAGTGCTTTCGCCGTACGACGGTCGGAGGGCGTGTCCAGGGCTTCGGCCACCGTTGTCCACATCACCTCGAGGGTCGTTGCCGCCGCGAGGGACGCGAAGTACACGCCGTCCGGGAACGTTCGCACCAGTTCGCTGGCGATCGACACGGCCAACCGGGTCTTGCCCGACCCCCCTGCGCCGGTCAGGGTCACCAGCCGCAAGCCAGGGGTCGCCAACAGGTGCTGCAGCTCGCGCAGCTCACCATTGCGACCGACCAAGGGGGTGGCGGGCCTCGGCAGGCTTGATGTCGCACCAAGAGTCTTCAGCGGCGGGAACCGCGACTCCAGGCCCAGTCAGCTGAAACAGTCTCTCGGCCTGAGCAATGTCTTTCAGCTGGTGGGTGCCCAAGTCCAGCAGGCGACGTCATCGGTGACCCAGTCGCCCACCAGGTGAGCTGTTGCCTCTGACACGAGCACCTGTCCGCCATGCGCGGCTGCCGCGATACGAGCCGCGCGGTGCACGTCCATCCCGACGTACCCGTCGCCGTGCGCATTGGAGACCCGGTATGGATCCCCATCCGCACCCGGACCCGCTCTCCTTGTGGCCAGTCCCACAGAGCGAGCTCCTGCTGCGCCTGGAGAGCCGCCGCCACCGCATCGCGAGCCCGGGGGAACACGACGAAGAAGCTGTCACCCTCGGTGCCCATTTCGACGCCACGCCACGCCGACCATGCCTTCCGCAACACCGACCGCTGCCCGTCCAGAGCCTCCGCGTAGGCCTCTCCGAGCCGAGACAGCAGCAGCGTGGAGCCCTCAACGTCGGAGAACACCATCGTGATGGTCCCGGTGGGCAGGTCAGGCATCGTGCTTCACTAGGGCAGGCGGGGCAAGAACCCCGAGTCAAGGTTCATCTTGGTCGTGCAGAACGTGCCGGCCGGAGTGGTCGGCTGGCTCAGCTGGCTGCCGAGCCATCGCACGCTGGCGTCGATCACCGTCAAGGTTTGGCCGGCGACCCGGGCCGGGTCGCACTCGTATTGCCGCGCGTGTTTGACGGAGTCCTTGAACACGACCAGCGTGTGTGGCACTCCCGCAGCCGCCAACGCCCTGTTCATCTCGTGGGCGACGGCGACCGGGACGTGCTCGTCGCTGCTGTTAAGAGCAGCATGCTGCCGTCGTCGCTCGTCACGTGGGTGACCGGGGAGGCGGCGGCATACCTCTGCGGACAGTCACCCGGCTTGCAACCGAGCAGCTGGTAGACGCCATGCTTCGCCGCTCGGTTGCCCCGGTTGTAGGTGATCGCCAGGTCCATGGGGCCCGACCAGGAGACCGCAGTGAGCGGCGCGACGCCATGCTCCGGCCCCGCCGTGTCGAGGAGTGCTGCCAGGTGTGCGCCCGACGAGCCGCCCAGGACGCCCACTCGATCGTTGTCGCCGTGGTACTCGTCGGCGTGCGCCATCACCCAGCCGGTCGCCGCTTCGACGTCAGAGCGCACCCGTGGCCAGCTCGGCTTGTCCGGCCGCGACTTCGTGTAATTGACTGCGAACGCGGCGAACCCGCTCTGGGCGAGGTATTCCGCCTCCCGCACCAGGACGCGGCTGCTCCCTTGCCTCCAGAAGCCGCCGTGGATCACCACCACGGACGCCCGGCCGGTGAGGTTGGTGGGAAAGTAGGCATCCAGCGTGTGCACCGACCTGCCGTCGTCGACGTACGGGATGCCCAGCACGCAGCTCACGCCGGCATCCGGCAAGCACAGGTCTCCGCCGGACCTGGTCCGGGTGGCAGCGGATGGCGATGCGGCCGGCAGCCCGGCGATCGCCAGCCCGACCGCGACAAGGGCGACCAGCCCGACGGGCCGGCGCCCGCTCTGGGCGCGGGTCCGCCCCGACCGGCTACGGGTCGCGACGGAAGGGCCGACATGCGGCTCTCAACGGTGGGTCACGGAGACTAGTTCGAAGAGCTCGCTTCCGCCGGCGATGTCCTGCTCGCGGACGATCCCCACGCCAGGAGCGTAGAACTTCACGGACATAACGCCGATTTCGAGGCGGGTCCACTCGAAGCTGCGGACCACGTGATGGAACGTCCCGTACGGCACGCTCGCCGTGGCGTTCCGCTGCGCGATCCATGCCTGGTCTTCGGCATGACCAGCGTAGAACTCCTGACGGTACGCGTCAGTTGGCGCCGGATGAGCGGGCACGATCAAGCCGGCCGTGGCGCCGTCTACCCCGGCCTGCCATGTCCCATCCCTGCTGATCACGCGCCCGTGCCGGTCGTACGTCGCGGTCGCCTCCCCGAAGTACCAGACATTGCCTTGGTTGTCCGCGGCATAGTAGTCGTGCGTCTTCTCCGCGACGGTGCCGTCGTCCGCGCGCCGAAGCACATCGAGGACCACGGTGGTCTTGGCTCCCTGGATGTTCTTGGTCTGATAGGTGATGGTGACCTTCTCGTTCAACCGCTGGCTACCATCGCTGTCTCGAAGTCGGGTGACCGTTCCGGGACGCAAAGGGTAGTAGGGGTTCGCCTGCGGGCTGGTGAAATCGGCGCTGTTGATTGCTGGTGCCGCACGTCCGGACACTGCCCCCTGAGCGGATGTCACGACCGCGAGGATGCCCGCGGCGAGCACCACCGCCAAGCCTATCGTCGTGATTCTGCCTGTTTTCAGGGCCCTTCTGCTGTCTGCTTGCTGCGATCGATTGAGGGATTCCCCCTTCAGAGATCCATGGTGCTCACCGAATCTGAAGCCACGCTGAACTCGCAGACACCCGGCTGAGCGCTAGACCTGCTGCGCGCGCTGGATATAGGCCCGTGCGGACATGGCGACTTCGTCGAGGCGGTCTGGCCGCTGGTCGATCGCCCAACGGACCAGGTCGAGTGCGTCCAGGAGCAGTAAGCCGTCAAGGATGTCGCTGATCGCTTCCAGTGGAGTCCCCAGACCAGCAGCGAACGCCGTCAGGTCAGCGGTCGACGGGTCTCCAATTGCTCGGTGGGCTTTCACCAGTGGGAGTAGGTCGCCGTACGGCACCGGTCCGGCCGATGCCGAGCCCCAGTCGATCAGCACGGGCGCACCGACCGGAGGGATGATGAGGTTGCGCAGCGACAGGTCGCCGTGGCTCAGGCCGAAAGTCCACTCCACGTCCATCAGCGGACTTAGGACGGACAGGAGATGCGTCTGTTGACCGGCTGAGTAGACGTCGAGCTGCAGAAGGGGGTCGGTGTTGACAAGCTGTTCGAGATTGTAAATGAGATGGGCTTGCCAGGCCGCGGATAGATCACGACCAAAGCGGGAGAACAGTCCGTCCGGAGCGTCGTCTGTTATCGCGATCGTGTGAACGATCCGCGCGTACTCCCCCAGTGATCGCCATGCGCCGGGTGACCGGAAGCTCGTACCGGGGTCGCCCTTCACGAAGCTCTGGATGAGGTATGGGACCTTACGCAGACTGCCTCGCGCGACCACGGCGGGGCTGGGAACGCCATAAACGGCCGCCCGGAAGAGACACCACTCTTCGATGCCGAACTCGTCCTGCCGGAGCGGATCAATCGCCAACCGAACAACCAACTGCGACACATCCGAGTCGACCACGAAGACTCGATTGACCGAACCCTGACCCACGACTGAGGCAATGCGGGTGGGTCGCATCCCGTGCATTTCGGCAATCTCTCGGGCCATCGCAACATCGCGCAGCTCAACCACCGGGCCACCCTAGCCAGTCAGCGTCGTGGCCGTGCTCTGCTTGGCGAACGCAGCCGAGGACCCGACTGAGGCCGTCATGGCGTTCACGGTCAGACCCTGAGCCGCGAGGCCTGAGCCGCCTTCGCCGGGCTTGCCGAACGGCACTCGGGGGCTGGGGTGACAACTGTTGGTGCACCTGGTTCCACACGATGCACGCCGAGAAGACCCATACCGCGGACGGGAACCGCGCGCTCAAGCAGCAACTGGTGGACGCCGGCCGAGCGCACGCCGCCCTAGTGCCGTGCGGGATGCGGGAAACCGCTGGGTGTTCCTGACAGAGGTTGGGAGCCCTCTCGCTGGTGAAGGCATCTCTAGCGATCGGGATTTGGCCCGGGCGACGGCCGCCATTGACGCCTGATCAGCCCGTATACCCACGAGTCCGACACCTCGCCGTTCACGACGCAGTCTTCCCGCAACGTCCCTTCACGCACGAATCCGAGTTTTTCCAGGACGCGGGCAGAAGCCGCGTTGCGCGTATCGGTCTCGGCTTGGACTCGATTCAGGTCCAGCGTGTCAAATGCCCACTGCAGCAAGGCGCGCACGGCCTCCGTCGCGTAGCCGTGATCCCACGCCGCATCGTCAAGGCAGTAGCCCATCGACGCGCTGCGGTAGTCAGGGTTCCACCGGGTCAAACCGCACCATCCGATGAACGCCTTGTCGGAAACACGGTCCATGGCCAGCCGCGCCCCGCTGCCTTCCTCCGCCATGCGCCCGCAAGCCGCGATAAAGCGCTCGGCCCGCGCACGTTCACTCCAGGTCGGCGCATCCCAGTAGCGCAGCACGTAGGCGCTGCTGTGCAGCGCGAAGAGGGCGTCCGCGTCCGCGCTGGTGAACGGGCGCAAACGCAGGCGAGCGGTCCGCAGTGTCGGGGAGGGCAAGGACACGCTTGCCATCTTGCCTTGCCACGAGCGAGGGCCGGGCAACCGCCTACGCGAGCCCGAGGAATGGCGGTGAGCCCTCAGCACTGGCTAGCCGGGTCGCCTCGGGCAGGTGGGCGTCGGCGGCAGCGTTGGAGAAGTCGTAGAGCCGGCGGCGGATCCGGTGTGGTTCTGACTCGCCGAGTAGCATCCGGAGCCGTTCCTTGACGGCCCACGCCGCGGCGATCTCTTTGGTCGGGTCTTCGGTCTGGAGGGTTCTCTCGAGCCGCGTCCACTGTCTGGGGCTGAGGTGGTCAGCGCCGGTGAGCAGCATCC
>JBBSGI010000043.1:0-25437 GCA_038254365.1 Propionibacteriales bacterium | reverse complement strand
CGGCCAGTCCGGCCGCACCGCCGCGCCGGAGCCGCTACTTCTTGAAGGCGTCCTTGACCTTCTCGCCAGCCTGCTTGAGGTTGGCCTTGGACTGGTCAGCCTTGCCCTCGTTCTCGGTCTGTCGGTCACCGGTAGCCTGACCGAGCTTCTCCTTGGCGCCACCCTTGATCTCGTCGGCCTTGTTCTCGACCTTGTCACTGTCGCTCATCGGTCCTCCTTCGGTCGTCGTTCGACGTAACGAACCATTACCCGCTTCGTCGGCCGGTACACCTACGGTCGCTCACCGTCGCGTTCCCGCCACGCGCTTCGGTCCTCGGTGCGCATTGCCTGCATGACCGTCATGATCACCGCGCCGACGGCGTCGAAAGCCACCAGGCCGATCCCCAAGGGCAACCAGGGCCGCCGATCCAGCCCGTCGGAGTAGACCACGGCCAGCACGATGATTCCGCCGAGCGCGACCAGTGCGACGACTACGGCCAGACCATGGAACTTGGCTGAGCTCATGCTCGACCCGTACCCCCGATGCGGACTCGTTAACATCCGAGGTTCGTGGGGGCTCACGACCAGGTGCCGGGTGCGGGACTTGAACCCGCACGTCCTTTCGGACAATGGTGTTTGAGACCATCGCGTCTGCCGATTCCGCCAACCCGGCTGGTGACCCGGTCATTGTAGGGCCAGGCTAACCATCGTGAGGAGCGCCATGATGTTGCCCCTTGCCTGATTATCACGAAATGGCAACGACGCCAACGGGCCCCGGATACATGTGACCGGGAGCACTCGGACACGCTAGTTTTTGCATGACAGGACCGGGTCATCGAAGGCACCGGCCATAGAACAGACGGAGAGCCCATGATCCGCCCATCAAGCACTGCGCGTGCAGCCGTGGCAATCGCGGCGACGGCGCTGGTGCTGAGCGCCTGCGGCGGCGCCGACAACAAGCCGTCCGCCGGCGACACGACCTCACCCAGCCAGAGCCCTCCCACGACCTCTACCGACACGACGTCGACCAGCACCGCCTCGCCGCTGGTGTTCGGCGAGCTGTTTCCCGAGACCGGCGACCTCGCCTACCTCGGCCCACCCCAGTTCGCTGGGGCCGCGCTCGCCATCCAGGACATCAACGACGCCGGTGGCGTGCTCGGCAACCCGGTTACATCCGTCAAGGGTGACGAAGGTGACGGCACGCCTGACTTGGCCGGTGGGTCGGTCGACAAGCTGCTCAACGCCAACGTCAACGTCATTCTCGGCGCCGCTGCCTCGAGCGTCTCGCTGAGCGTCATCGACAAGATCATCGGCGCCGGCGTGATGGAGATCTCCGGATCGAACACGTCGCCCGCCTTCGACACCTACGACGACAAGGGCCTCTATTTCCGGACCGCCCCCTCCGACGCCCTTCAGGGCACGGTGCTCGGCAACCTCATCACCGCTGACAAACACAGCAACGTCGCGATCCTGGCTCGCCAGGACTCCTACGGCGAGGGTCTGGCCGCTCAGCTTGCCCAAGTGCTCAAGTCCAAGGGTGCCACTGTTGCCATCCAGAAGCTCTACGCCGCCGACGCGACGAACTTCACCGCTGATGTCAACGCTGTTGCGGCCACCCACCCCGACGCGCTCGCGCTGATCTCGTTCAGTGAGGGCGAGAAGATCCTGCCCCAGCTGATCGCGGCCGGTATCGGGCCCCAGGATGTGGCGACCTACCTCGTCGACGGTGACACCGTCGACTACTCGAAGATCTTCGACCCGGGAACCCTCGCGGGCACGAAGGGCACCATCCCGGTCGGAGTCGACCTGGGCAACGCGTTCCAGGAGCGACTCAAGAGCGTCGACCCCAAGCTCAAGGACTTTACCTATGGCGCGCAGGTCTACGACGCCGCCATCCTCGCTGCTCTGGCAGCGACGGCGGCCAACTCCACCGACGGCACTGCGATCGCGGCGAAGATGACCGAGGTCTCCTCTGGTGGCACCGCATGCTCGTCCTACAAGGACTGCCTGGCGCTCCTCAAGGCCGGCAAGGACATCAACTACGAAGGCATCTCTGGGCCCGTTGACATGAACTCCAACGGCAGCCCGTCCAAGGCCACCATCGGCATCAACCTTTATGGCCAAGACAACACGTTCAAGCAGATCGACTCGGTCACTGGCGTCCTGCCCTGACCGAGTCACGACAAGGGGTCCGGTCCAGCGTTGCTGGGCCGGACCCTTTTTGACCGTGTCAGTCCTTGGCGAGGGTGCCGAGGTAGAGCTGGATCACCTTCGGGTCGTTGATCAGGTCCTTGCCGCTCGCCGTGTAGGCGTTGCGGCCCTGGTCGAGAACGTAGCCGCGGTCACAGATCTGCAGGCACCGGCGGGCGTTCTGCTCGACCATGACGACGCTCACTCCAGCACGGTTGATGCGCCGCGTCTGAAGGAAAACCTCATCCTGCATGACCGGTGAGAGTCCGGCCGAAGGCTCGTCGAGCAGCAGCACGGAGGGCTCCATCATCAGTGCCCGGCCCATGGCCACCATCTGGCGCTCCCCACCCGACAACGAGCCAGCGCGCTGGTTCCGACGGTCTCGAAGCGCCGGGAAGAGATCGGAGACGAACTCGAAACGTCGCCGGAAGATTTTGGGATTCTGGTAGACCCCCATCTCGAGGTTCTCCTGGATGGTCAGCGACGGGAATACGTTGTTGGTCTGGGGGACGAACCCGATGCCCCTCGCTACCAGGGTGTCCGCGCGACGGTTCGTCACGTCATCGCCTTTCAAGCGCACCTTCCCGGACCCGATCTTCACAAGTCCGAACAACGCCTTGAGCAGCGTAGACTTTCCGGCTCCGTTGGGTCCGATAATCCCCACGAGCTCGCCCGGCTGGCAGTAGAGGTCGGCCCCGTTGAGGATGTTGACGCCGGGGAGGTATCCGGCGACCAGGGAGTCGGCGCACAGCACCGCGCCCTCCGCGGCCGCAGCGTGCGCCTTCTGGTCAGTCGTCGTCGGTTCGGCCGCCATCGTCACCACCCTCGCTGCCCTCCGGGGCAGCGGCCAGCCGCTGCTCATTCTCCTCGAAGCCTAGGTCGGAGTCGTGGTGGGCTCCAAGGTACGCGTCGATCACCCGTGGGTCGGCCATCACCGTCTCGGGCGGACCCTCGGAGATGATCTGGCCCTGGGCCATCACGATGACCCAGTCCGAGATGTCTCGGACCATGTCCATGTCGTGTTCGACGAACAGGACGGTCATCCCGTCCTCGCGCAAGGACTTCACGTGTCCCAACAGCGACTGCTTCAGCGCCGGGTTGACGCCCGCCATCGGCTCGTCCAGCATGACCAGCTCCGGCGCGACCATCAGCGCCCGGGCCATCTCCAGCAGCTTGCGCTGACCTCCCGACAGCGAGCCCGCAAAGTCGTCGCTCTTGGTGTCGAGCTTGAACCGTTCGAGCAGCCCCTTGGCCCGTTCGCTGTTCTCCTTCTCCTGCCCCCGCCAGAACGGCGCAAACATGGCCCGAAGGAGACTCTCGCCGCGCTGGCCGGTGGCGCCGATGCGCATGTTCTCCATCACCGTGAGCTTGGCGAGCACCTTGGTGAGCTGGAAGGTCCGCACCATCCCGAGCCTGGCCACCCGGTAGGCGGGGACCTTACTCAGGTTCTGGCCGTTGAAGGACCAGGTGCCGTGGCTGGGCCGGTCGAACCCCGTCAGCAGGTTGAAGAACGTGGTCTTGCCCGCCCCGTTCGGCCCGATCAGGGCTGTGATGACCCCACGTTGGATCTCGACGTGGTCGACGTCGACCGCCCGAAGCCCGCCGAACTGTCGCAGCACGCCGTCGGCGACCACGATCGGGTCCGGCTTGTGCGCACCGGGCTCCGCAGGCACGTCCTCCAACGCCGCGCGGGCGTCGATGGACCGGTCGAGCGCATTGGGTTCGGTGTCAGTGGGCATCGATGGCCAGCTCCCGTCGGTCGCCGAAGATGCCCTGAGGCCGATAGATCATCAGGAGCATCAACGCGAGACCCATGACGATGAGTCGCATCAGGCTAGCCTGCTGGTTGGTCATGATCCAGGTCGGGATCAGCGGGTCCGGCCCCTCGGTAGCAGCGCCGAAGAACAGGTCGAGGAAGGTGATGAGGAACCAGAAGATGATCGCGCCCGCGACCGGACCGAGAACCCGGGCGGCACCGCCGACAAGCAGCACGGTGTAGGCGAAGAACGTGGTGTCCGTGGCGAACAGGGAGGGGTTGATCGAGGCATGTTGCAGTGCGGACATGAACCCCGCCAAGGCACCGAACTGACCACCGATGACCAGCGACTGCATCTTGTATGCGTACACGTTCTTGCCGAGGCTGCGTACGGCGTCCTCGTCCTCACGGATCGCCTTGAGCACCCGGCCCCACGGGCTTCGCATGAGCAGGAAGACGATCAGACAGCAGAGCGCCACCACGCTCCAGCCCACGACGAGCAGCCAGAAGTCGTAGGGGCGCCAGGTGGTCAGCCCGATGGTCACCTTGGAGTGGAACGGGTTGAGATTCTGGAAGGTGCCGACGAACTGTTGAAGTCCGTCCTGACCGCCGAAGTAGTCGAGCAGGCTCACCGACCCGATGATCTGCCGGATGATCTCGGCCGCGGCGATCGTGACGATCGCCAGGTAGTCCGCACGGAGCCGGAGCGTGGGGATCCCGAGGAGCAGGGCGAGGACGGCCGCCAGCACGATGCCGATGACCAGACCCAGCCAGAACGACAGTCCCCAGGTGGCCACACTGGCGGCCAGCGCGTAGCCGGCGATGGCCATAAAGCCTGCCTGGCCGAAGTTCAGCAAGCCGGTGTATCCGAAGTGCACGTTCAAGCCGATGGCGGCGAGGCAATACACGACCGCGGGGGCGCCGAGCCCCTGCTGGAGTGCGTCGCCGAACATGCCCGACCAGTCCACGGACCCTCCTCCCTATCCGACCCGCTGGGCTCGCCCGAGCAAACCCTGTGGCCTGATCAGCAGTACGACGATCAGCACCGCGAGGGCACCGGTGAACTTGAGCTCTGACGGAATCACCAACGTGGAAACCTCGATGAAGATCCCAATGATGAAGCTTCCGGCGATCGCGCCCCAGATCGTGCCGAGTCCGCCGAGCACGACAGAGGCGAAGACGAGCAGCAGGATCTTGAACCCGACCTGGTAGTCGAAGCCCTGAGTCATGCCGAGGAGAACTCCTGAGAGGCCGGCCAGCGCCGCGCCACCGGTCCAGACCACGGAGATCACCCGGTCGACGTTGATTCCGGACGAGGAGGCGAGGGCCGGGTTGTCGGCCACCGCACGGGTGGCCTTCCCCAACCGGGTGCGCTGGAGCGCGGTGGTCACCAGGACCAGCACGATCGCGGCGAAGATCGCCACTCCGACCGCCTTGGGCGTCACGAGTACCGCGCCGATGTGCCAGGGCGCCGGTGTCGAGTACTGCGAATACCCGTGGTTGTCGGCTCCGGCGAAGAACTGGAAGACGTTCCGCAGGAAGATCGACAGCCCGATGCTGACGATCATCGCAGCCACGAGGCCGGTTCCCCGGTGGCGGAGTGGTCTCCAGAGCACCTGGTCCTGAAGAAAGCCGAAGGCGCCCGAGAACACGATGGCGACAAGAATCCCGACATAGATCGTGAGGACGTGCCCTCCGAGGGTGATGGTGCCGGGAAGACTGTCGACCGCGTAGGCCATCAGGGCCCCGAAGGTGATCAGCTCCCCGTGCGCGAAGTTGGTCAGTCCTGTCGTACCGAAGATCATCGAGAGCCCGAGCGACGCCATCGCGAGCAGCAGCGAGAAGACGATGCAGCCGATGACAAGCTGGATCCCCTGGACGAGGTTGGACGTCTCCGTCGTCCCGTTGCCGATCGGGAACGTGACGACGACGTCACTGGTGATGGTGATGGTCTGGTTGAGCACCACCTGCTTCGGGTCCCGCAGCGCCGTTCCGGGCGGCAGCGTCGAGGTGTCGATCCGGATGGTGTAGGTCTTCCCCAGCACGTCGTTGCCAGGACCGAGGGGGACCGAGAATGAGCCCTTCTTGTCCGAGACCGCTTGACCTACGAGCTTGCCGGTGTCGTCCTCGACGGTGATTTTGACGCCGGGGACAGGCTTGGGCGGCGTGACCCGGGTGTCGATCAGCTCACCGACGATGTGGAGCGTGTCATCTGCCGCCTCTGCCGGCGCGGCGATCGCGGCAACGGCGCTGAACGCGAACAACGTCGCGAGCAGGAGCGCCGCGATCGACGTGATGCGCACTCGCACCTGATGACTCCTGTCGTCGGCTTGCCATGCTCGATGACGCTTGACGGGACTATAGCGAGCAACCCGCCCGGTGGCCCCCTAAACACCCTGTGGTTGTCTGCGCCGCGACCGAGGCCACGATGGGCTGGCTGCCGAGATGCTCGGCTCAGTTCGCGGGCGTCTCCATCGTTTGCTTGGCGGCTCAGCGCCTCGCGGGGACCAGCTGGCAGGTGATCCTCGCGGTGCACAGCCGCCGACCGGCCGCATCGTGGATCACCACCTCGTAGCTCGCCACCGTGCGCCCGAGGTGCAGCGGAGTCGCCACGCCGGTAACCACTCCCTCCGAGGCGGCGCGGTGGTGCGTCGCGTTGATGTCCGTGCCGACCGCTCTGCGGTCCGGCAGCGCGTGCAGTGTCGCCCCGATCGAACCCAGGCTCTCCGCGAGGACGCAGGATGCTCCACCATGGAGCAGCCCGAACGGCTGGGTGTTCCCCTCGACCGGCATCGTCCCGACCACCCGCTGCGGGCCGGCTTCGGTGATCTCGATCCCGAGCCGCTGATGGATCGCCGCCGCGGGCAGCCCCGTCGAGCCGTCTGTCACGGTGCCATCCTCGCAGATCGGCCCCGGCGGTCCTGTCGCTGTCGCGCATTAGAGTTGGGCGGTGGCTGACTCCGACTCCCGCCAGCTGTTGCTGCTGCTCGACGGTCATTCGCTGGCCTATCGGGCGTTCTACGCGCTGCCGGTCGAGAACTTCTCGACGACCACCGGTCAGCCGACGAACGCCGTCTACGGCTTCACCTCGATGCTTATCAACGTGCTGCGCGACGAGGCGCCGACCCACATCGCGGTCGCCTTCGACGTGTCTCGACAGACCTTCCGCTCGGCCGAGTACGCCGACTACAAGGCCAACCGATCGAAAAGCCCCGACGAGTTCAAGGGACAGGTGTCGCTGATCAAGGAGGTCCTCGACGCCCTGCGGGTGACCACCGTCGAGCGAGACGGCTTCGAGGCCGACGATGTCATCGCGACCCTGGCCACCCAGGCGCAGGCTCAGGGGATCGACGTGCTGATCTGTTCCGGTGACCGCGACGTTTTCCAGCTGGCGAGCGACCAGTGCACGGTCCTCTACCCCAAGCGCGGCGTGTCCGAGATGGCGCGGATGACCCCAGCGGCCGTACTGGAGAAGTACGGAGTACCGCCGGTGAAGTACCCGGACCTGGCGGCGATGGTGGGGGAGACCAGCGACAACCTGCCGGGGGTGCCGAGCGTCGGACCGAAGACGGCCGCGAAGTGGATCACCCAGTTCGGGTCGCTGGAGGAGATCGTGGCGCGGGTCGACGAGATCCCCGGTCGGGCCGGCGATGCCTTGCGCGAGCATCTGGCCGACGTCATCCGCAACCGCCGGATCAACGCACTTGTCTGCGATCTGGAGCTCAGTGCCAGCGTCGACGACGCCGCGGTTCGCCCGTGGGACCGCGACGAGGTGCACAAGGTGTTCGACAGTCTGGAGTTCCGCGTCCTGCGCGACCGGCTGTTCGAGACCCTGGCGGCCGACGAGCCGCAGATCGGCTCGGCACCCGAGGTGGAAGGCACCCGGCTCGGCGCCGGCGAGGTGGCCGGCTGGCTCGCCGCGCACGCCGTCGAGGGCGAGCGCACCGGGGTGTTCGTGGTCGGGCAGTGGGCGAGCGGGACCGGCCAGGTCGACGGGGTAGCCCTGGGCGGCGCCGACGGGGTGGCGGCATGGGTCGACGCGATCGACATCACCGCTGAGGACGAGGCTGCGCTGGGCGGCTGGCTGGCCGACCCGGCACGGCGCAAGGCGCTGCACGATGCCAAGGGGCCGTTGTCGGCCCTCCAGGCGCGTGGTTGGCGGGTCGCCGGGCTGGCGGCTGACACGGCACTGTCGGCGTACCTCTCACATCCCGATCAGCGCTCCTACGACCTGGCCGACCTAACCCTGCGCTACCTCCACCGCGAGCTGAGCGGCGAGAGCGCTGCCACCGCGCAGCTCTCCTTCGACCTCGACGGCGACTCGACGGCGTCCACGGAGGCGATGGCCAAGGCACATGCCGTGACCGACCTTGCCGGGGCGCTCGACACCGAGCTCGAGAGCCGGGGCGGAAGCCGTCTCCTCGCGGAGGTCGAGCTGCCCCTCGTCGGGGTGCTCGCCCGGATGGAGCTGGCGGGGATCGCGGTCGACGTCGGCCTGCTGGAGAGCCTGGAGTCGGAGTTCGCCACCAAGGTGCGACAGGCCGCCGACGATGCCTACGAGGTGATCGGCAAGCAGATCAACCTCGGCTCGCCGAAGCAGCTGCAGGTCGTGCTGTTCGACGAGCTGGGGATGCCGAAGACCAAGCGCACCAAGACCGGATACACCACTGACGCCGAGGCCCTGCAGGCCCTGTACGACAAGACCGGCCACCCGTTCCTGCAGCACATGCTGATCCATCGCGACGCGACCCGGCTGCGGCAGACCGTCGAGGGCCTGCTCAAGACCGTCTCCGACGATGGACGTATCCACACGACGTTCAACCAGATGATCGCCGCCACCGGCCGGTTGTCGTCGACCGAGCCCAACCTGCAGAACATCCCGATCCGCACCGAGGAGGGGCGACGCATCCGGGAGGCGTTCGTGGTCGGGCCCGGCGGTGACTGCCTGCTGACGGCCGACTACAGCCAGATCGAGATGCGGATCATGGCCGATGTCTCGGAGGACGCGGGGCTCATCGAGGCCTTCAACTCCGGCGCCGACTTCCACTCCGTGACCGCGGCCCGGGTCTTCGAGGTTCCCGCGGCAGAGGTGACGCCGGCCCAGCGGTCGCGGATCAAGGCCATGAACTACGGCCTGGCCTACGGCCTGTCGGCGTACGGCCTGAGTCAGCAGCTGAGGATCGAGCCCGCGGACGCGCGCGTGCTGATGGCCGAGTACTTCGAGAGCTTCGGCGGCGTTCGCGACTACCTCCATGGGGTGGTCGATGAGGCTCGCCGGACCGGTTTCACGCAAACCCTCCTGGGCCGACGCCGTTATCTGCCCGACCTCACCAGTGACAACCGCCAGCGCCGCGAGATGGCCGAACGTATGGCGCTCAACGCGCCCATCCAGGGCTCGGCGGCCGACATCATCAAGGTCGCGATGCTCAAGGTCGACGCAGCTCTCACTCGGGAGGGGCTGGGCTCGCGGATGCTCCTGCAGGTGCACGACGAGCTGGTGTTCGAGGTGGCACCGGGGGAGCGGTCGACGCTCGAGACGCTGGTACGACGCGAGATGGCGGCCGCGGCGGACCTCGCCGTACCGCTCGAGGTGTCCCTCGGCATCGGCACCAGCTGGCACGAAGCCGGCCACTGAGCCACCAAGCGCAAACCGCCGCTTGCGTCGTTGCGACGGCAACTGCGGCTATCTCGGTCATAGCTCGCCCGACCACCGTTTGCTGCGTCAGAGTTTGTCCTTCACAGTCGATCCCCGTCGGAGTGGACCCCGTCAGAGTGGGCCCCGCCAGAGTGGGCCCCGCCAGAGTGGGCCCCGTCAGTGATCGACGCTCTGGTCGTTGGGCTCGTCGACGGCTACCACCAGCCCCGCCCAGCCAGCCGGGCCGGCTGAACTGGGGCACCCACGCGGCCACCAGACGGCGCATGCTGAAACGAGAACCTTGACCGGCGACCTCTTCGTTCCGGAGAAGACGTGACGTCGGCCCTGACGTCAGCCTCGCCGGGGGAGCGACAGCCGGGCCTGCACCCCGCCCAACGGGCTCTCGTCGATCGTGACGTCTCCGCCATGGCTCCGGGCGATCGACCGTGCGATGGCCAGCCCGAGACCGGCCCCGCCCGCATCCCGGGCGCGGGCGTCGTCGAGGCGTTGCCAGCGCTCGAAGACCCGCTCGCGGTCCTCGGGCGGGATGCCGTCGCCATCGTCGTCCACGGTCACCACGACCTGGTCACCGGCCTCGGCGACGGCGACCTCCACCGCGCCCCGGCTGTGACGCTTGGCATTCGTGATCAGGTTGTCGACCGCTCGCCGCAGCGTCACCGGGTCGGCCACCACCCAGTGGCTGCGCCCGGCCAGGTCGAGGACCTCGGTTACATCGACCGGCTGAAGACGCGTGAGGGCGCCGGAGTCGAGTCTGGCAAGGAGCAGCATGTCCTCCGCCAGCACAGAAACCCGCTGGACATCGTGGAGTACGTCGGTGGCCACCTGCCGCCACTCGTCCTCAGCGGTCGGCGTTGCCAGCGCGACGTCGAGCTGGGCCCGGATCGCGGCGATGGGGGAGCGCAGCTCGTGGGCCGCGTCGGCGACGAAGCTGCGTTGTTGCTCGGTGGCGCGGTGCAGGCGTTCGAGCATCTGGTTGAGCGTCTCGGCAAGGCGGGCCAGCTCGTCGCCGCTGTCCGGCACCGGCAGGTGCGGTGGGGCCACCTCGGGCGACGTCGCCACGCCGGCCGCTGCCGCTCGCAGCTCGTCGACAGGTCGGAGTGCGGAGGCGACCGCCAGCCAGGTCGCGATCGCGGCGGCCAGCAGAATGACGGGTATGGCGACGATCAGGACGTGCAGCAGGGCGTCGAGCAGCGCACTCACATCGGTGAAGGAGACTGCCGTGATCACGATGACGGGCTGGCCGGCCATCCTGGTCGACGTGACGATCACCCGCATCGGAGAGCTACCGAGCGCGCTGGCATGGGTCGTGAACGGCCCGTCGCCCGCGCGGTCGCGAAGTACCGCGGTGGGCAGGATGGGCACGACGCGGCTCGCTGAAGGTGTCGCTGAACGCACCCTGCCGTCCAGGCCCACGACCTGGGCGAACAACGGCTGGTCGGCCGGTGCCGGCAGCGGGTTTGGTAGCTGGTCGCTCGTGACCAGCGCCACGATGGTATCCACCTCGTCGCGGACATTGGTATCCAACGCGTCGATCCGGTTGTGGTAGAAGAGCGCGGCCAGCCCGGCTGCGCCACTCATCAGGCCGATGGCGAGGACGACGGTCGCGACGATCGTGAGCCGGAGGGTGAGTGAGCGGCGGCCCCAACACGCTGCTACCCGCGACGTCATGAGGGCAGCAAGCGGTAACCGACCCCTCGAACCGTCTGCACGGTGCTATGTCCGAGCTTGCGGCGCAGGTAGCCGACGTACACCTCGACGGCGTTCGGGTCGGCCCCCGGAGTGCCCCACACCCGCTCGAGCAGCTCCGACTTGCTCACCACGCGACCGGGTCGGCGCATCAGGTACTCCAGGACGGCGAACTCTCGCGTCGTCAGAGACACCTGCTCGCTGCCGTTGGTGACCAGATGGTCTTCGGGGTCGAGCGAGAGGCTGCCGACGCTCAGTGTCGTCGGCCGCGGGCTCGCGCCGCGACGCAGCAAGGCCCGCAGGTGCGCGAGCAGGACGACGAAGGAGAACGGCTTGGTGAGGTAGTCGTCCGCGCCGAGATCCAGCCCGTCCGCCTCGTCGAACTCCCCGTCCTTCGCCGACACGACCAGGATCGGCGTCCAGATGCTCCTGGCCCGCAGCCGGCGGATCACCTCGTAGCCCGACAGCACGGGCAGCATGATGTCGAGCAGGATCGCGTCGTACGGCGTATCGATCGCCCTCTGCAACGCGGAGCCGCCATCGCCGACGACATCCACCTCGAAGCCGGCATGGCTGAAGCCCTTGACGAGTGCAGCGGCCATCCGCTGCTCGTCCTCCACCACCAGGAGCCGCACGCCCTACCTCCGACCGATCATCCGCGCCTGAACCGTCCTGTACCTAGCACCGTCCTCCGATTGCACCGTATGCCGTCGCGCGGGCTGAGACCGCGCCGGTGGGTGAACCTGTGGCCCGGCTGAGGACCGGGCCCTCGATCCTGGGTGTGCGTGGCCCCTCGATGCATAGTCGAGGGCATGACACGTGTCCTGACCTCACGCCGCGCACGCTGGGCCCTTCCGATCGCCGTCGCTGCGGCCATGGCGGCCGCCGCTCTCACCACCAACAACGGTGCCGGCGCTTCGGAGCGACCGAACCTGCCGGCCAAGACGGCGGCCCAGCTTCTCGCCGCCGTCGAGCAGGCGCATCCCCAGTCCCTGTCCGGGACCATCGTGGAGACCGCTCATCTCGGCCTGCCTGCCTTGCCGGCCAGTGACACCGGTGCCCAGGGGGTCTCGCTGCAGTCGCTGCTCACCGGCTCCCACACCATCCGGATCTGGTACGACGGGCCCACTCGGCAACGCCTTGCGCTGCTGGCTCCGTTGTCAGAACGCGATGTCGTTCATAACGGCACCGACCTGTGGACGTACACCTCGACAACCAACGAGGTCACTCACACCACGGTCCAGCGCAGCCTGCCCACCGCTGCTCCGTCCGAGATGAGTCTTACGCCGCAGCAGGCGGCGCAGCAAGCGTTGAAGGCGATCGGCCCGACCACCAAGGTTACGGTGGACTACACCGCGCGGGTCGCGGGACGCGCCGCGTACCAGATCGACCTCACGCCGAACGATCCGCGCTCGCTCGTCCGCAGCGTCCGTATCGCCATCGACGCGGCGACCTCGGTTCCGCTGCGGGTGCAGATGTTCGGCTCCGGCACGACGCCTGCGCTCGAGGTCGGTTTCACCGACATCAGCTTCGGCGCACCCAGCCCGTCGGTCTTCCGGTTCGTCCCGCCGGCTGGGGCGAGCGTCAACAAGGGCAGCTCGGACATCCACCAGGCACCGTCGTCAGGGTCCGAGTCAGGTCAGGCACCCTCGGGCACGCCCCGGCCGAGCGTCACCGGCTCGCCCGACTCCGGGCATCCGGTCGAGCTGGGTAGCGGCTGGACGACCGTCGTGAAGTTCCCGGGTGCGTTCTCCTGGGACGGCGGAAGTGGCGACCTGATGGGGAAGCTGTCTGTCGACGTGCCCGGAGGGCACCTGGTCAAGACAGCGCTCCTCTCCTTGCTGGTCACCCAGAACGGTGACGTGTACGTCGGATCGGTCAGCGGCGCCGACGTTCAGAAGGTCGCGGCCACCGGACACGGATTGTGACCGACCTGGCCACCAGGGTCGCCGAGGAGAGCACCGAGGATCCTGACGGACCGGCCATCCGGACCGCCGGCCTGACGCGGAGGTTCGGCGCTCAGACGGCGGTGGCCGACGTCGACCTGCTCGTGCCGCGCGGCGCGGTCTTCGGCTTCCTCGGGCCCAACGGCTCCGGGAAGACGACCACGATCCGCATGCTGCTCGGCCTGATGCGACCCCACAAGGGCACCATCGAGATCCTCGGTGGAACCATCCCGGATGATGCGGCGGACGTGCTCCCCAGGGTGGGCACGCTGGTCGAAGGGCCGGCCTTCCATCCGTACCTGTCCGGCCGCGACAACCTGCGGCGGCTGGACGCGTTCGACGCGAGCACGGACCCGTCGACCAGCCGCGCCCGGATCACCGAGGCCCTCGAGCGGGTGGGGCTCGCCGGAGCCGCCACGAAGAAGTTCCGGCGCTATTCACTGGGGATGAAGCAGCGCCTCGGGATCGCCGCGACGCTGCTGCGTCCACGAGACCTGTTGATCCTCGACGAGCCGACCAACGGGCTCGACCCGCAGGGTACCCGTGAGGTCCGTTCGCTGATCCGGGACCTGGCGGCGGACGGGACCACCATTTTGGTGTCGAGCCACTTGCTCGGCGAGATCGAGCAGATCGCCACGCACGTGGGGATCATGAGCCTGGGCCTGCTGCTGACCCAGGGGTCGCTCGCGGAGGTGCTGGCTCAGACCGGAACGCTCGCCCGGGTCCTGACGACGGAGCCGGCTGACGCCGCCCGCGTACTGGAGGGCTTGGACCTGACGGTGACCGAGCACGGTCGCGAGATCGTGGTCGTTGAGCTCGCCAGCATGGCGCCGGAGCACATCAACGCCAGCCTGGTCAAGGCCGGGGTGCCGGTCAGGGGACTCTCCGTCGAGCGGCCCGCCCTCGAGGACCTGTTCGTCCAGCTCACCGGGGAGGGTTTCGATGCCGTCCGCTGACCTCGCCGCCGCCCCGGCCGCGCCGTACACGGCACCGATGATCGGCGGCCGCCAGGTGCTCAGCGAGCTGCGGCTCATCTTCGGTCGCCGACGCAACCTGGCGATGCTCGTGCTGCTCGCCGCGATCCCGGTGTTCATCGGCACCGCGGTGAAGGTGTCGACACCCCGGCCGGGTGAGGGGCCCCCGTTCATCAGCGAGCTCACCAACAACGGGCTCTTCCTGGCGTTCACGGCGCTGGCGGTGTGCCTGCCGGTCTTCCTGCCGCTGGCGATCGCGGTCGTGGCTGGTGACGCGGTCGCGGGCGAGGCCGGTGCCGGGACGCTGAGGTACCTGCTGTCCATCCCGGTGTCGCGGACCCGGCTGCTGGTCGTCAAGAGTCTCGGCGTGCTGATCTTCGCGGCCGTGGGTGTCCTGGTGGTCGCCGTGTTCGGCATGGTGGCCGGCGCCCTTCTCTTCGGGGTCGACGGTTTCACCCTGCTGTCCGGCGACGCGGTCTCGGTCGGCAATGGACTTGCCCGGTCGGCGGGTGTTGCGGCGTACGCCTTCGTCGACCTGGTCGGGCTGGCGGCGATCGGGCTGTTCTTCTCGACGCTCACCGAGGTTCCGGTCGGTGCCATGGCCGGCACCGTGGTCAGCGCGATCACCTTCGCCGTCCTCGACTCCGTGCCCCAGCTGGGCCGGTTCCGGGAGATCCTGCTCACGCACAACTGGCTCCACTTCGACGAGCTGCTCCGGCTGAACTTCGACGTGGGCTCCCTGCTTCGCTGGAGCCTGCTCTCCCTGGGCTACGCCGTGGTGTTCTTCCTGGCCGCGTGGGCCAGGATCACCACCGCAGACGTCAGCGGCTGACTGCGCCGGCGCCCTGGTAGGCGCGACGGTAGGCGGAGAGGGTCGTGGCGAGCTCGCGAGCCAGGTGCCCGTCCCAGAGCGTTCCTTGGTCAGAGGCCCGCGGAGCCTGGCAGATACGGCCGCCGCTAAGGGCGCACCACGACCGTCACTTGGGCAAGGAGTGCCATGCCGCCGACGCAGACCGGGCCTCCCGAGCCCGAACACTGCGGGATACTCACATCGACCGTCGCCGTTCCGGGATGGACCGCGACGAGGCGTCGGTTTCCCCTGATCTCGAGGACTCCGGCCTGTCGGGGGACGATGTCGACTCCGTGCGTGCAGGGCCCGGTTGCCTGGAGTGTCATGCGGTCACCGACGTTGAGCTCGGCCCGGTACGGGTCCAGGCGGGCGACGACCGGGAACGCTCGGGTCGGGGTGACCACCGACGTGCTCAGGCCCGCGCACGCGCGGGCATCGGGAGACCCGGCGTCCGTCAGGAGAGTGACCACCGAGCCGACCGGGACGATACTGCCGGCCGAGGGGTTCGTCCCGAGGATCGCGCCATCGGGGCTTCGACCTAGACCCGGCTTCCAGCGCGGTTGCAAGCCGGCCGCATTCAGGCTAGCCGGGGTGGCGTTCAGCGGTGTTTCGACGTAGCCATCGGGGATGGCGAAGGCGGACGCGAGGAGCCGTGAAACTTCCGATCGACTGAAGGACGTGACAATAATCGCCAGATCGTTGCGGCGAGACAGTAACGCACCCAGGTATCTCACGCGCGGGGGACAGACACCGTCCGTGTATGCGCACGAGTCGGCTGGTCCGTACTGGGCCACCTCCATCGCACCGATGCGTCGCATGGAGGTCACAGGTGCCGCGTAGAACCGTGCGGACTGCGAATAGGACGTGATGGTGACCGCGGAGTGCAGACGACCCTGGGGTGGGCAGAGGGAACCCCGATATCTCATAGAGACCTGCCAGATCGCGACTCCACCCTCACATGCGCTCGGACTCGTCCGCCAGCCCGCCGGGATGGCGAGGCCGATCCCATTGCGGCCGACCAGACGCATCCCGTGCGGCGGCATGAGGTTCGGCAAAGTGTTGGTCGACGTGGAGGTCGTGGGGTTGGTCTTTGCGTCGTTGGTGAGCTGGGCGCCGACGGCGACGGCGCCGCTGGTGACGACGACAACTGCGACAGCGACCACGCCAATGGTCGTGACCGTGCGACGGCGGCGAGTGCTGCGGCCTTGGCGGAGCAGGTCCTGAACGGGCGCGGGGCTGACCGGCAAGGCGTCGCCGGCTCGTCGTACCACGTCGTGAGTGTCGCTGATGTCTTCGGCGGGTGTCATGACGGTGTCCCTCCCGGGAGGTCGGACAGATGGGGGTCGGCCGCGAGCCGGGCCAGGGCCCGTGACATCCGGCTCTTGACGGTGCCGACCGCGATGCCGAGTACCTCGGCGGTCTGGCGTTCGGTGAGGTCGGCGTAGTAGCGCAGCACGACAACCGCGCGGCTCTCGGCTTCGAGATCACCCAGGGCCCGGCGCAGGCTGTGCGCGAGCTCTGCTTGGTCGAAGTCGTCGACGGGATCTCGAACGACCGGCATCTCGGCCGTCGGGTGTTCGGACCACCAACGCCGGCGGCGGCTCGTGCTCAGGGCGTTGACGAGCATCCGGTAGACGTAGGCGTCGCGGTCAGCGGCTCCCAAAACCTTCGACCACGACACGTAGCAGCGCACCAGAGTCGCCTGCACGACATCCTCGGCATCGGTCCGCGAACAGCCCAGGAGGCATGTCGCGCGAACGAGCGCCGCCCAGCGGGCGTTCACATACGCGGCGTAATCCTCGTCCCGTTCCACTGCTCCCCATTGTGGTCGTCATCGTGGTCGCCGATGGTCGTTGTCCTCACGCGTACGACGCCTGAGCCGACTTGGAAGGTTCCCTCGGCGAGTTCAGGCCGTCTGCGAGAATCCAGCGATGCGTCTCTCGGATCTTCCGTCCCGTCCTCGCCGGCTGCCGTTGCGGCCTATGAGGTCCTGACCACGTTCAGCTCTCCGTCCTTGGTCAACCACTGCGTGCGCTCGTACCTCTTCGCCCGTCGTACGGCGACCTGCACGACATCGGGTACGACGCCGAGCTCCTCTACGTCGCGTCGATGCTGCACGACATCGGGCTCGAGACGGAGTTCGACGACCACTCGCTCGGCTTCGAGCACGTCCCCGGCTGTCGCTCGGGGCGGAGTTCCTGCGCTGCTTCCAGGACCAGGCGGAGCGCAAGCCGACTAGCACCGCCGCCGAGTCCGTCCGGTCGGGCCTGGCCGAGCGGCTGGGCCTGCACCCCCATTAGGATCAGCCGTCCACCCGCTGGAGGCGGGTGAAGCGGCTAGGGGTTCTTGGCGGAGATGATCAACGTGCCGGGAACCAAAGCGCCACGGACCGGTCCCCAGGCGCCCCACACCCGGTCATGTCCGTCGGGCCAGGGCGGTTCGTACAGGCCGGTGATGGCCAGTCCGGCGCCGAGCAGCGCCTGCGTCCAGTCCTCCAAGGTGTGATGCGGCTCAACGTACGACGGGTGGCCGGTCCCATCCGTCTCGACGTACGGCGTGCGGTCGAAGTAGGACCGGGTGACGGTAAGACCCTGCGAGCTCGGGTCGTCGGGGAACATCCAGCGGCTCGGGTGCACCACAGAAAACACCAGGCGCCCGCGGGGGACGAGCACTCGGGAAACCTCCCGCAGCGCGACGTCGATGTCGACGATGAACGGGAACGCGCCGAACGCCGAGCAGGCGATGTCGACCGACCCGGACGCAATCGGCAGTGCGGTGGCGGTGGCACAGGCGGTCGGAACCGTGATACCCGTTGCGTCGTCTATCCGCCGTCCGTGCTGGAGCTGCCGCAGCGACACGTCGACGCCGACCACGCGCGCCGCCTGTGACGTCAACCAGCGCGCGCACTGCCCCGCCCCGCAGCCGATCTCGAGCACGAGACGACCGTCGACGGCGCCGAGCCGCCGCGCGTCTGCCTCGTCGACACCCTCGGGACACCAGATGAACCCGACGTCGCGCAGGAAGTCACCATGCTCGTCCTGGTAGTCGTCGGCTGTCCGATCCCAGTCCCCACGGTTGGCCCGGACGGCCTCCTCCGGCGTGACGCCCCGAAACGTGTCGTCGGTCACTCGCCGCGGGGTCGCGACCCGTCGCCGTCGCCGTCGGGGTTGTCCGTTGCGCGCTCTTCGGCGATCAGCCGCTGCCGGATCGCAGTGTAGTAGGCGGCCAGAGCCAGCGCGCCGAAGATGGCGATCGGCGCCAGGGCCGCCCGGAAGAACAATGCCGAGGCCAGCAGCAGTGCCGCATAGACGAGCGGCACCAACCGGTCCAGCATCTTGGCGTCCATGGCGGTGGACTCTAGCAGCCGGCCCCCACCGTGAGGGTCCTGGTGAGCGCGTCCAGAGTGTCTCCCACCGGGCTCTCCACCTTGAGGGAGAACAAGTGGTCCGCGCGGGTCCGGCCCAGGTTGATCGCGGCAACGGGGGTGCCGAGCCGTGCGGCGGCCACAACGTACCGGTAGCCCGAGAACACCATCAGCGACGAGCCGACGACGAGCACGCCGTCGGCCAACCCGAGCGCCGCGCTGGCCTGGCTGTTCCGCCAGCGCGGGACGTTCTCGCCGCAGAACACCACGTCGGGCTTGATGATGCCGTCGCAGCGCGGACAGGTCGGCACGTCGAACGAGCTGAAGTCGAGCCCGTCGAGGTCGGCGTCGCCGTCAGGCGCCACCGGTGCTGCAAGCCCGGTCCACGCGGCGTTGCGCTGCTCGAGGTGAGCCTGCCAGGCGGTACGGGGCCAACCGGCCCGGCAGGACATGCAGACCACCCGATCCAGCCGGCCGTGCAGATCGATCACCCGCTTCGAGCCCGCCGCCTGGTGGAGCCCGTCGACGTTCTGGGTGACCAGCAGGCCGATCCGGCCGACTCTTTCGAGGTGGGCCAGCGCGCGATGGGCCAGGTTCGGCTGCGCGGTGCCGAAGCTACGCCAACCAACCAGGCTGCGGGCCCAGTAGCGCGCGCGGACCCCAGACTCACGCATGAACGGCTGGAACTCGACCGGACGCTGCCGCTTCCAGGCCCCGTCGCCGTCGCGGTAGTCGGGGATCCCCGACTCCGTGCTGCAGCCGGCGCCGGTGAGCACGAAGAGGCGATGGTGCTCATCGAGGAACGAATCCAGGCTCACCCGAAAATGATAGGCCGCTGGTGCGCCGCTCGGCCTGGTCCCGGTCTGGGTGCATAGACCATCCCGGCGATGAGAACTCATCGCTGGCGTGGGGGAGGATGAGGACATGGCACAGGCAACGATCGGGTACGCAGCGGCGCTGGAGCAGTTCGCTCCCGGCGAGGTCATCCATCTCTGCGAGACGTCCGAGCGGCATGGGTTCCGTGGCGTGATGGCCGCGGACCACTTCCAGCCGTGGGTGCCTGCCCAGGGCCAGGCATCGTACGTGTGGAACGTGCTGTCGGCCCTGGGCCAACGCACCACGGGTGACCTCGGGCCAGGCGTGACGTGCCCGACCTTCCGGCACCATCCGGCGATCGTGGCCCAGGCCGCCGCAACCCTGGAGGCGATCTACCCGGGGCGGAGCTGGCTCGGGCTGGGATCGGGTGAGGCGCTGAACGAGCAGGTGTTCGGCGGCTACTGGCCGGAGGCACCGGAACGGATCGCCATGATGTTCGAGGCGATCGAGGTGATCCAGAAGCTGTTCTCGGGCAACGACGTCAAGCATGCGGGCGAGTACTTCAAGCTGCACTCGACCAGGCTCTGGACGCTGACCGACCCGCCGCCGCCGATCTATGTCGCGACGGCAGGACCGGTCACCGCGAAGAAGACCGGCGCTCGCTGCGACGGCATCATCACGCCGGGTGCGACCAGCGACCAGGTCGCGTCAGTGCTCGAGAAGTTCGCGGAAGGGGCCCGCTCGGTGGGCAAGGACCCCGATGAGCTGCCGAAGCTGCTGCAGCTCCACCTGTCCTGGGCGCCGACCGACGAGGAGGCGCTGGACAACGCCATGTCGCAGTGGCCCAATGGCGGCATGAAGTTCGCCAAGCAGGACATCCGTTCGCCGCACGACTTCGCCCAGATGGCATCTCTGCTGCGGCCGGAGGACTTCCGGGGGCGGATGGTTGTTTCGGCGGACCCGGACCGCCATCGCGCGGAGATCCAGCGGTTCCTCGACCTGGGGTTCACCCGCGTGTACCTGCACAACGTCGGACGCAACCAGGTCGAGTGGCTCGAGGTCTTCGGGTCCGAGGTACTGCCGAAGCTCACCCGGTGACGATCCATCCCGAGCATCCGTTCCAGGAGGCGCCGTCCGATCGTGACCCGGTACGGCGGCTGCGCGGCCGGCTCGGCGGAACCGTGACGCTGTGGACCGCCGGCGGGGGGGAGGTGGCGCGCGCCGGCCTTACCGTCTCGTCGCGGATGGTCGCGACCGGCGACCCCGGGCACGCGCTCGCCCTGCTCGACCCGGACTCGACGTTCGCCGAGACACTGGCCCGTACCCGCACCTGCGTCATGAGCCTGCTCAGCTGGGAGCACCGGAACCTGTCCGACGCGTTCGCCGGGGTGGGCCCGGCCCCGGGCGGCGCCTTCCGGCTGGGGGAGTGGGCCGAGTCGAGATGGGGTCCGGTGCTGCGCGGGGTGAGCGCCTGGGCGGGGCTGCGCCTTGTCGAAGGCGAGCTGCCCCTGGTGGGGTGGTCCCTGCTCGCAGACACCGTCATCGAGCACGTCGAGATCGTCAGCGAGAACGAGCCGCTGGTGCATCTGCGGGGTCGCTACCAGCGACCCGGCAGACCTTGATGTGGTCGGCGGTCTAGTCGCGCGGAGAGAGCACGCAGAACTCGTTGCCCTCCGGGTCGGCGAGCACGACCCACCGGACGGCCGGCCCCTGACCGACATCGACTCGGGTCGCCCCCAGACCCACCAGTCTGGCGACCTCGGCCTCCTGGTCGTCGCTCGCCCTCGGCGCGAGGTCGATGTGCAACCGGTTCTTGCCTGCCTTGTCCTCCGGCACGGGGACGAAGACCAGCCCCGGGCCCTGCTCATCGACCGGGATGTCACGAGCCGGGTCGAGTGCCCGAGGGGGCACGATCACCAGCTCATCGTCGGCCTCGTAGGCAACTCGCCAGTCGAGCACCTCGGCCCACCATCGCCCCAGGACTGCAACGTCGTGGCTGTCCACCACCGTCGTGTACCACCGCACGCTCATTGCGACACTCCTCTCTGCCGAGGGGTCGGCGACCCCGGGTACACCACCGTATTGCCGCGCGCCGACACCTCCCCGCGGGGGAATTCCAAGGAAGTGCTTGACATCGGGTCTGCTCGGCGATCACGATGTCAAGCATGTCCTTGGAGAATCCGGATGGTTCCGCCCCACCACCCGCACGTCGCGTGCTCGACGACCCGGTGGTCCTGCGCGCCTTCGCGCACCCGCTGCGCCTGACGTTGCACCGGCTGCTGATCCGGGAAGGCGTCTGCTCGGCCGCCTACGCCGCCCGGGAGATCGGGATCAGCCAGGCACTCGCCAGCCATCACCTGCACCAGTTGGAGAAGTACGGCTTCGCCGAGCAGCTCGTCGGTCGTGACCGGCGCGAGCGCCCGTGGCGAGCCTTGTCCACCTCGACCACCTGGCTGGGCGCGGACACCACGTCGAAGGGCGCGGTCGCGGCCGACCTGCTCGAGCAGACGCTCGCCGAGGAGGCGGTGTCCCAACTGCTCGGTTGGCAGCAGCGGCGGCGGGAGCCCGAGCAGGCCGGCTGGCACGACGTGGCCGGCCTCGACACTAGCCTGCTGTACCTCACCAGCGAGGAGGCCGACGAGCTCGGCCAGGCCTTCGAGGCGCTGTGCCGGCCCTACCTCGACCGGCGTCTCGGCCCGGGCAGCCGGACGGATGACCTGACGCCGGTCGAGATCACCTTGCTGTTGGTGCCGTTGGCTCCGACGGCCAGCGGGTCGTGACGTGAAGGCACTGCGGCTGTTGTTGGTCGCCAACCGCGACTACCGCCGGCTCGTCTCGGCGGGTCTCATCTCCCTGGTCGGCGACTACGTGCTCGGCGTCGGGCTGGCGTTCCTCGTTTACCAGATCACCGGCTCGACGCTGGCCTCCGGAGGCATGCTGCTCGCGTCGTTCCTGCCCTCCATCCTGCTGGGGTCGCTTGCGGGTGTGCTGGTCGACCGTTGGAACCGCCGTACGACGATGATCGTCGCCAACGTGCTGCAGGTGGTCGGTCTGGTGCCGCTGCTGGCCGTGCACGACTCCGGGACGATCTGGATCGTCTACGTCGTCGGCGCCTACCAGGGGTGCGTCGAGCAGTTCTTCCTGCCGGCCGAGCAGGCGCTCATCCCGCATCTCGTGCCGAGGCAGGACCTGGTGGGCGCCAACGGTGTCAACGCCCAGATGCGCAACCTGGCCCGGCTGGTCGGCTCCGCGATCGGCGGGATCATGGCGAGTGCGGCCGGGGTCTCCGGCCTCGCCCTCTTCGACGGAGCCTCTTTCGTGCTGGCCGCCGGGATGCTGACCCGGATCGGGTACCGCCCGACGTCGCTTGAGACCACTGCCGAGGACCACGCGTCCTTGGGCTCGGCGTCTCGGCTGCTCGCGGAGTGGCGGGACGGACTGAGGACCTGTCTGAGCAGCCGGAGCCTGCTCGTCATCGTGATCTTCATGGCGATCACCCAGCTCGGCGAAGGAATCATGGGCACGCTCTTCGCGCCCTTCGTCAAGGACGTCCTGCACGGGACCGGCTCGCAGTACGGCCTGATCGTCGGGATCCAAGGGGTCGGAGGAATCATCGGCGGGCTTGCCGTGACGGCGGCGGGGCACCGCTGGAGCGCCTACGCACTGTTCGGATGGGGCGCCGTGACGTTCGGGATCGTCGACCTGGCGCTGTTCCTCTATCCGCTGGTGCTGTCGGGGGTTGTGCCGGCGCTGATCTGCATGCTGCTGGTCGGCGTGCCCGGTGCCTGCACCACGGCCGGCCTGATGACGACGTTCCAGACCATGACGTCAGACGAGTTCCGCGGCCGCGTCTTCGGCGCGATGACCGCCGTCGGCGGCGCCGCGGTCCTGGCCGGCATCGGTCTCGCCAGCTGGCTGGGCGAAACCGTCGGCATCGTGGCGATTATCGCGATCCAGGGCGGCGGATATGTCGCCGGAGGGTTCATGGTGCTGCTCGCGCTGCACGGCACGGCCGCCGCCGACGTCCACATCGACGACGACGGGGAGGCGCCCGTCTCGGTCCACTCGCCGGGCGACCTTACGGGAGCGGTGGCCCCCGACTGACGTTCGCCGTGGTGTGCTTGGTCCACGGGTGACGAGGACACCGCCGCAAAGCGGATCTGCTGGCTCTTCGGGCGCAGAAGACCGACTTCCAGCCGGCGTGCTGGTCCCAGCTTTCGCCTCCGTCACACTGGTGGCATGGCTGAGGCGATGATGCGACCGGCCAGTTACGGCCAGCCGCTGCGCGCCCTGGACGGCGGCTACAGCGGGGAGACCTTTCTGGCCGGACGGGGATCCGACCGTACGGTGGTCCGGATCTACGCGCGCGACCCGGCGCGGGCGGCTGTCGACGCCAGCCTGCTCCGGCTCGTGCGCGGCCTGGTGCCGGTGCCGCAGGTGCTCGAGCTGCGCCGGCCCACGGCGAGCACGCCGGCCGTCTTGGTGTCCGAGTACGTCGAGGGCTGCCGTCTCGACGTGGCCCTGGCCACCGAACCAGACTGGCTCGACCTGGCGGTCGTGGGCCACAGCCTCGCCACGGTGCTCAACGCCTTGGCCGGCATCCCGTTCCTCCGCTCGGCTGCGTTCGCCGACGGCGACCTCGGGTTGTCCACCGACGCGCTGCCGCGCGACCTTCAGGAGTGGGCCGAGCGGCTGCGTCCCCGAGGTCGGCTGTCGACCTGGTCAGCGCCGGACTGGGGAGCCCTGCTCGACCTGGTCGACACCGCGGAGGGCCTGCTCGCCGATGACGCGGACACCTCGGGGTCCCGGGTGGTGCTCGTCCACAGCGACCTCAACCCAAAGAACATCCTGATCGACCCCGCCACCTGCGCGGTGTCGGCGGTACTCGACTGGGAGTTCGCGCACGCCGGGTCGCCCTACACCGATCTCGGCAACCTCTGCCGGTTCGAGCGCGACCACCGCCTGGTCGCGCCGCTGCTGGACTCCCTGACCCACGTGCCGGCAGGCGGCGGGAGGCGTCAGCTGCAGCTCGGCAGGGCCGCGGACCTGTGGGCGCTTCTCGAGCTGGCTGGCCGGCCAGAGCCGGGTCCGGTGCCGGACCTCGCGACGCGGCTGCTGCTCGCCCAGACCCGGGCCGGCGACCTCGACGCGTGGCCCTGGCGGACCAGCCGGGTGACGCCGGACGTCGCCTGACCAGGCTCGGGTTGCCCGGCAGCGCGCGGACGCCGTATTCTGTGCCTTGCGCTTTGGGCCTGCATGACCTCATACGGAGCAGGCTCGTGCTCGTAACTCTATCGACCAGGCCGGCAGCTGGCCCGAATTCTCGGTGGGACGCGATCCAAGGGCCTTCGGCGTGCCGGCACGACCTCATCCATCCAACGGAGTTCCACATCCCTATGACGAGCAGCATCCAGGCCCCTCCAGCCGCACCGGAGACACCGCAGGTAGCGATCAACGACATCGGCTCGGCCGAGGACTTCCTGGCCGCCATCGACGCGACCATCAAGTACTTCGACGACGGGGACATCGTCGACGGCATCATCGTCAAGGTCGACCGGGAAGAGGTCCTGCTCGACATCGGGTACAAGACCGAGGGAGTAATCCCGTCGCGCGAGCTGTCGATCAAGCACGACGTCGACCCGAGCGACGTGGTCGCGGTCGGAGACAAGGTCGAGGCCCTGGTCCTCCAGAAGGAGGACAAGGAAGGTCGGCTGATCCTGTCCAAGAAGCGCGCACAGTACGAGCGCGCCTGGGGCACGATCGAGAAGATCAAGGAGGAGGACGGCATCGTCACCGGCTCCGTCATCGAGGTGGTCAAGGGGGGCCTGATCATCGACATCGGTCTGCGCGGCTTCCTGCCGGCGTCGCTCGTCGAGATGCGTCGCGTGCGGGACCTGCAGCCGTACGTCGGGAAGGAGCTCGAGGCGAAGATCATCGAGCTCGACAAGAACCGCAACAACGTGGTGCTGTCGCGGCGTGCCTGGCTGGAGCAGACCCAGTCCGAGGTCCGGCAGAACTTCCTCACCCAGCTCCAGTCCGGCCAGATCCGACCGGGTGTCGTGTCGTCGATCGTCAACTTCGGCGCGTTCGTCGACCTCGGCGGCGTCGACGGCCTGGTGCACGTCTCCGAGCTCTCCTGGAAGCACATCGACCACCCGAGCGAGGTGGTGGAGGTCGGCCAGGAGGTCACCGTCGAGGTGCTCGACGTGGACATGGAGCG
>JBBSGI010000042.1:0-26283 GCA_038254365.1 Propionibacteriales bacterium | reverse complement strand
GGTTCGATTCCGTATTGGGGCTCTGGAGTCGGGGCCTATCCTGGTGGGTAGGTCGCCGAGTCCGGCGGCGGGGTAGCTCAGGTGGTCAGAGCACACGGCTCATAATCGTGGTGTCGCGGGTTCAAGTCCCGCCCCCGCTACTCCGCAGAGGACGACCCCGCACCTCGGCACGGCCGACCGCACGACCAGATGACACGAAGCGAGGCAGCACAGTGGCAGCAAAGAGCGCCGACATCCGGCCGAACATCACCTTGGCGTGCACCGAGTGCAAGGAGCGCAACTACATCACGCGGAAGAACCGGCGCAACGACCCGGACCGGATGGAGCTGAAGAAGTTCTGCCCCCGCTGCCGTTGCCACCGGGCGCACCGCGAGACCCGCTGAGCTCGCGCGGCTGCCGCCGCGAAGTCGCCGTACGACGATCCCGACCCGCCTCGTGCCGCCCGCACGGACGGGTCGTCGTGTGCTGAGCATCGCCCTGGTCGGATAGCGTCCTCATATGGCCCTCGACCCCGCGCTGGCCGGGCGGACGTTCACCACCACGACGCCGTACCAGGTCAGCACCGCGAAGATCGCAGAGTTCGCCATCGCCGTCGGAGCAGACCCCGAGGAACATCGCGACGCCGCGCCGTACACGTTCCCGATCGTGGTGGCCTTCGAGCTGATGAGCCGGCTGATGACGGACCCCGGCGTGGGGATCGAGCTGCGCAACGTCGTGCACCGCGACGAGCGGATCGACCAGGTGCGGCCGGTGCGGGCCGGGGACGCGCTCGTCGGCACGCTCACCGTCGAGAGCCTGCGGGCGGCCGCTGGGGTCGACGTGATCGCCACCCGTACCGATGTCTCGACCGTCGACGGCGAGGCGGTGTGCACGGCGACCGCGACTCTGCTCCACCGAGGAGGAGGCGGATGAGGCTGGCCCAGGAGACCACGCTCGACAGTCACGAGTTCCGGGTGACCCGCGCCGACCTGGTGCGCTATGCGGGCGCCTCAGGTGACTTCAACCCGATCCACTGGAGCGACCGGGTGGCCACCTCGGTCGGGTTGCCTGGAGTGATCGCGCACGGGATGTACACGTTCGCGCTGGCCGGCCTGGCGGTCGCCGCGTGGGCCGGCTCCTCGGCGGCGATCGTCTCGGTGACGGCGCGCTTTACCCGGCCGGTGGTGGTTCCGGACGACGACGAGGGTGCCGCTGTCTCGGTCGCCGGGCGCGTCACCTCGGTCTCGGACGGGCTTGCCTGCATCGAGCTCACGGTGACGCACCAGGAGCAGAAGGTGCTCGGGATGGCGTCCGCGGTCGTCAGGTGCTGACCCGCACCGACGAGGCGCTCTCGCGCTGGACCACGCTGCACCTCGGCGGACCGGCCAGGCGCTTCGTCGAGGCCATGTCTCGTGACGAGTTGTACGACGCGGTGCGGCAGGCGGACGCGGTCGGCGAGCCGGTGCTCGTGCTGGGTGGCGGCAGCAACCTGGTGGTCGCCGACGT
Organism: Propionibacteriales bacterium; assembly: GCA_038254365.1. Taxonomy (GTDB): domain Bacteria; phylum Actinomycetota; class Actinomycetes; order Propionibacteriales; family Nocardioidaceae; genus JAWWPG01. The sequence continues at coordinate 24,798 of JBBSGI010000042.1, read as the reverse complement.
CGGCTTCGCGGGAACCGTCGTGCGGGTCGCCGGCAAGGGCGTCGTGCCGGCCGCGGACGGCACGGACGCCACGGTCACGGTCGAGGCGGGCGAGGACTGGGACGAGCTGGTGGCCCGGGCGGTCGCCGAGCACTGGCAGGGGGTCGAGGCGCTTTCGGGTATTCCCGGCACGGTCGGCGCGGTGCCGATCCAGAACGTGGGCGCGTACGGCCAAGAGGTGGCGGAGACGGTCGCCACGGTGCACGTCCTGGACCGCATCGACGGAACCGTCCGGGCGCTGACCGCCGGCGACTGCGGCTTCGGCTACCGCACCAGTGTGTTCAAGCGGCTACCCGGACGGTTCGTGGTCGGAGCCGTCACGTTCCGGTTCCCGCTGGGGACCGTCGGCAGCGCCATCTGCTACTCCGAGCTGGCACGCCGCCTCGGCGTAGCCAACGGTGACCAGGTCCCGGCCGGTGACGTCAGGCGAGCCGTCCTCGAGCTCCGCCGCAGCAAGGGCATGGTGCTGGATCCTGCGGATCGCGACACCTGGAGCGTCGGATCGTTCTTCACCAACCCGTTCGTCGACCCGTCGGTGCTTCCGCCCGGCGCCCCGTCGTACCCCCAGCCGGACGGCACCACCAAGACCAGCGCCGCCTGGCTGATCGACCGGGCCGGGTTCGGCAAGGGATACGGCGGACCACGAGTCAGCCTTTCGACCAAGCACAGCCTGGCGGTGACCAACCGCGGCGAGGCGACCACGGCCGAGCTGCTGGCCTTGGCGGCGCAGGTCAGAGACCGGGTCGAGGACGTGTTCGGCATCCGCCTCCACCCCGAGCCCACGCTGGTCAACTGCTCCCTGTGACCCCCGCATTCGTCCGATCGGGCTCGGCTGGAAACTCCCGCCGTCAGCCGGACGAATCCGGTGGCTCCGGTGGCTCCGGTGGCTCCGGTGGATCCGCGGCTAGCCAGGCGTCGATGCCGGTGAGCAGGGCGGCCTGGATGTCCGGAGGCGCCGTCGAGCCGCGCACGGACATCCGGGCCAGCTCCGCCAGGTCGGTGTCGGCGAAGCCCTGGTGGTCGCGCGCGACCCGGTACTGGGCTACCAGGCGCGAGCCGAAGAGCAGTGGGTCGTCGGCCCCTAGCGCCACCGGGACTCCGGCGTCGTACAGCATGCGCAGCGGCACGGCGTCGGCGTCGGCGTAGACCCCGAGCCCGACGTTCGACAGCGGACAGACCTCAAGGGTGACCCCCTCTTCCGCCAGCCTAGCCATCAGGTCGCGGTCCTCCACCGAGCGCACCCCGTGGCCGACCCGACCGGCGTCCAGCACATCCAGACAGGCCCAGACGCTGTCGGCGCCACGCAGCTCGCCGGCGTGCGGGGTCGAGAGCAGCCCCGCCCGGGTGGCCAGCTCGAAGGCTCGGGCAAAGCCCAGCGCGGGACCGCGACGCTCGTCGTTCGACAGCCCGAAACCCACGACGCCACGCCCCGCGTACTGAGCGGCCAGGCGGGCTAGGGTCCGGGCATCCAGCGGGTGCCGGGTCCGGTTGGCGGCGATGACCAGCGCCACCCCGATCCCGGTCCGGTCGGCCGCGTCGCGAGCGGCGTCGATCACCAGGTCCGTGAACGCCGTGATTCCGCCGAAGCGCGTGGCATAGCCACTCGGGTCCACCTGGACCTCGAGCCAGCGAGACCCCTCCGCCGCGTCGTCCTCGGCCGCCTCGAGCACCAGCCGGCGTACGTGGTCCTCGGTGCGCAGGACGGAGCGGGCGACGTCGTACAGCCGCTGAAAGCGGAACCAGCCACGCTCGTCCGCGGCCGAGAGCTGCGGGGGCCAGTGGGTGCTGAGCGCCTCCGGGAGTCTGAGGCCCTGCTCGGCAGCGAGCTCCACGACCGTCGCGTGCCGCATCGACCCGGTGAAATGCAGATGCAGGTGCGCCTTCGGCAGGGTCTCGAGCGGGCGACCGCTCAACGGGAAAGCAGGCGTTGGATGCGGCCGACTCCCTCGGCGAGGTCGTCGTCCCCCAGGGCGTAGGAGAGCCGAAGGTAGCCCGGCGTGCCGAACGCCTCGCCCGGCACCACGGCCACCTCGGCCTCCTCCAGGATGAGCTCCGCCAGCTCGGTCGAGGTGTTCGCGACCCGGCCGCCGATCTGCCGGCCGAGGGCACCCTTGACGCAGGGGTAGGCGTAGAACGCACCCTCGGGCTCTGGACACTCGAACCCCGGTACCTCCCGCAGCATCGCGACGATCGTCGATCGCCGCCGGTCGAAGGCCTCGCGCATCATCTGAACCGCGGCGAGGTCGCCCGAGACCGCGGCGAGCGCGGCGCGCTGCGACACGTTGCCGACGTTGGAGGTGGCGTGTGACTGCAGGTTGGTGGCGGCCGCGATCACGTCCTTGGGGCCGATCATCCAGCCGACCCGCCAGCCGGTCATTGCGTAGGTCTTGGCTACCCCGTTGAGCACGACACACGTGTCCGCCAGCTGGGGAACCTCCACCGGCATCGAGGAGAAGAGGGCGGCACCGTAGACCAGGTGCTCATAGATCTCGTCGGTCACGACCCAGATGCCGTGTTCGAGCGCCCACTGGCCGATCGTGCGGACCTGCTCCGGCGGATGAACGGCGCCGGTGGGGTTGGACGGCGAGCAGAACAGCAGCGCCTTGGTGTGGTCGGTACGCGCGGCTTCCAGCTGGTCGACCGTGACCAGGTAGCCCTGCGTCTCGTCGGCCAGGACCTCGATCGGCGTACCGCCCGCGAGTCGGATCGCCTCCGGGTACGTCGTCCAGTAAGGCGTCGGCAGCAGGACCTCATCGCCGGGGTCGAGCAGCGTAGCGAAGGTCTGGTAGACGGCCTGCTTGCCGCCGTTGGTCACCAGCACCAGTGCCGCTTCGACCCGGTAGCCCGAGTCGCGCATGGTCTTGTCGGCGATCGCCGACCTCAGCTCCGGCAGCCCGCCGGCCGGGGTGTACCGGTGGTTGCGGGGGTCGCGTGCGGCCAGCACCGCCGCTTCTACGATGTAGTCCGGCGTCGCGAAGTCAGGTTCGCCGGCGCCGAAACCGATGACCGGGCGACCCGAGGCCTTGAGGGCCTTGGCCTTGGCATCGACCGCGAGCGTGGCAGATTCGGTGATGCTGCCAATCCGGGCGGAGATGCGGCGCTGCTGGCGCACCACTGCACTCGTCATGGCGTCAATCGTCCCACAGGCACCGGTTCGACCTGGCGGCGCGAACGCCGTACACTCGGTGACTTGGTGGCTCGTACACCCTGGATCGTCATGCCCCGACTCGGGTCCGCTGGCGTGAGGGGCCAAGGCACCGGAGGGCAGTGGCTCAATTGGCAGAGCTCCGGTCTCCAAAACCGGCGGTTGGGGGTTCGAGTCCCTCCTGCCCTGCAGAACGACACGAGAAGCACAGGTGGAAGGAGGAGCGGTGACGGAGACGCGTGCCACGAGCTCGTCGAGTGAACGACGTCCCGCGGGCACCGGCGGTCGAACCGGTCTCGCGCTGTTCTTCCGGCAGGTCATCGCCGAGCTTCGCAAGGTCATCTGGCCCACTCGCGACCAGCTCACCACCTACTTCATCGTGGTTCTCTTCTTCGTCTTGGTGATGATCACGATCGTCTCGGTGTTGGACTACTCGTTCAACTCGCTGATGTTCAAGGTCTTCGGCTGACGCGACCCGCGACGCCGAGACATCCGCAAGCCAACATGAGTGAAGTGACAGTGACTGACAGTGCAGTGACAGACAGCAGCGGCTCCGAGCCCGACCTCGAGCGCGCCGACAGTGACGGCGCCATGGCGGCGACCGGCGGCGACCTCTCGGCATCGGGCGACTCAGCCGACGGAGACTCAGCCGACGGCGCCTCAGCGGACGGCACCTCGACCGACGGCGACGAGACCCCCGCCGAGGAGCCGGCCCCGGACCCGTTGGAGGAGTTCCGTGCCTCGCTGCGGTCCCGCCCCGGCGAATGGTACGTCGTACACACGTACTCCGGCATGGAGAACAGGGTCAAGTCCAACCTGGAGAACCGCACGACATCGCTGAACATGGAGGACTTCATCTACGAGGTCCACGTTCCGCAGGAGGAGGTCGCCGAGATCAAGAACGGCCAGCGCAAGATGGTGCGCCGTACGGTGCTCCCCGGCTACGTCCTGGTCCGCATGGAGCTCACCGACGAGTCGTGGTCTGCCGTACGTCACACACCCTCGGTCACCGGCTTCGTGGGCCACAGCCACCAGCCGGTGCCGTTGAGCCTGGACGAGGTCGAGGCAATGCTCGCGCCGTCCATCGTCGAAGCGGCCGGCGGCACCGAGAAGCCCAAGCAGCAGAAGGTCGAGTTCGCCGACTTCTACGAAGGCGACTCGGTGATGGTCGTCGACGGGCCGTTCGCCACCCTGCACGCCACGATTACCGAGATCAACCTCGACGCCCAGCGAGTCAAGGCGCTGGTAGAGATCTTCGGCCGGGAGACTCCGGTCGAGCTCAGCTTCAGCCAGATCCAGAAGTCCTGACCCGCTGACCCGCCCGACCACGCCACCACCGAAAGAGACCACCGCTCATGCCCCCCAGGAAAAAAGTCGCCGCCCTCGTCAAGGTGCAGCTGCAGGCCGGTGCCGCGACTCCCGCGCCCCCCGTCGGCACCGCCCTCGGCCCGCACGGCGTCAACATCATGGAGTTCTGCAAGGCATACAACGCCGCGACCGAGCCGATGCGCGGCAACGTCATCCCGGTTGAGATCACCATCTACGAGGATCGCAGTTTCACGTTTGTCACGAAGACCCCGCCCGCGGCCGAGCTGATCAAGAAGGCGGCCGGGTTGTCGAAGGGCTCGTCGGTCCCGCACAAGGACAAGGTCGGTCGGATCAGCCGTGACCAGGTGCGGGAGATCGCCACGACGAAGATGCCCGACATCAACGCCAACGACATCAACGCGGCCATGAAGATCGTCGAGGGGACCGCGCGTTCGATGGGTGTGACCGTCGACGGCTGATGATGGACGGGCGCGGCGACGAAGTCGCCGGGCCCGGCTCACCAAACCACCATGCCACCCGAACCACCTGAACCAGCTGAACAACTCCAGCAGCACAGTGGCAGGGCCGCGCTGGCCCAACCGACCACACCTGGACCTGCTCCCCGAGCAGCACAGAGAGGAACCAGCTCATGCAGCGCAGCAAGGCATACCAGGCAGCCGCGGCGAAGGTCAACGGCGACAAGCTTTACTCCCCGCTGGAGGCCGTCAGGCTCGCCGGCGGGACCCACACGGCCAAGTTCGACCCCACCATCGACGTGGCCATGCGGCTCGGTGTCGACCCACGCAAGGCCGACCAGATGGTGCGTGGCACCGTCAACCTCCCGCACGGAACCGGTAAGACGGCCCGGGTGCTGGTCTTCGCCAACGGCGACAAGGCAGAGGAGGCCAAGGCGGCGGGGGCGGACATCGTCGGCAGTGACGAGCTGATCGACAAGGTCAACGGCGGGTGGCTCGACTTCGACGCGGTTGTGGCAACGCCGGACATGATGGGTAAGGTGGGGCGGCTCGGCCGGGTGCTCGGGCCGCGCGGCCTGATGCCGAACCCGAAGACCGGCACGGTGACCCCGGACGTGACCAAGGCGGTCACCGACATCAAGGGCGGCAAGATCGAGTTCCGCGTCGACCGGCACGCCAACGTGCACTTCATCATCGGCAAGGCATCGTTCCCCCCCGAGCAGCTCGCCGAGAACTACGCGGCTGCGCTCGAGGAGATCCTGCGGCTCAAGCCCGCCAGCTCCAAGGGGCGCTACCTGCGCAAGGTGACGTTCTCCGCGACCATGGGTCCCGGCATCCAGGTCGACCCCAACCGCACCCGCCAGATCGCCGTCGACGACGTCGACGAGGCCTGACCGCAGCCCCAGCAGGTCTGGGCCCGACGCTCAGTCGTTCCCGGACCTCAGCCGGGCGGCCTGCCGCTCGAGGTAGTGCCGCTCGGGCAGGCTGGTCGTACGACCGGCGGCCCGCAGGTAGCACGTGACCGCGGCCTCGTGGTCCCCGGCCAGCTCCTGAAGATGGGCGCGTACGGCGTCCACCCGGTGGGTGGACGCCATCCGTGGGTCGTCGTCGAGTGGCGTGAGCATGTTGAGTCCGCGCCGCGGCCCGTGGACCATGGCCGTCGCCACCGCCTGGTTGAGCCGCACCATGGGGTTGTCGGACCGCCCAGCCAGCAGGTCGTAGAGCGCCAGCACCTGGCGCCAGTCCGTCTCCTCCGCACTGGGTGCCTCGTCGTGCACCGCCGCGATCGCGGCCTGCAGCTGGTAGGGCCCGAGCTCGTGGCGCGAGATCGCCTCGGTCAACAGGCCCACCCCCTCCTGGATCGCCGCGTGGTCCCAGAGACCGCGGTCCTGCTCGGGTAGCGGCACGAGCTCACCGCCGGGGCGGGTCCGGGACGGGCGACGCGCATCCGTGAGCACCATCAGCGCCAGCAGCCCCGCGACCTCGCTGTCCTCGGGCAGGACCCGATGCACCAGCCGGGCCAGCCGGATCGCCTCGGCGGCCAGGTCGTGGCGCACGAGGTGCGGTCCCGAACTCGCGGTGTAGCCCTCGTTGAAGACCAGGTAGAGCACGTGCAGCACACTCGCGAGCCGAACCTCGATCTCGTCCGCCGGCGGCATGGTGAAGCGCGCTCCCGCATCGCGGATGCTCTGCTTGGCTCGGCTGATCCGCTGGCCCATGGTGGCCTCGGGAACGAGGAACGCCCGAGCGATCTCAGCGGTGCTCAGGCCGCCCACCGCGCGCAGGGTGAGCGCGATCTGGGAAGAGCCGGACAGCGTCGGATGGCAGCACATCATCAACAGCATCAGGGAGTCGTCGTGGTCAGCCCGGGCTGCCGAGTCCGCGGACGGCGCCAGGTAGTCCTCGGGCAGCACCCGCTCAACACCCGTGTTCTCCCTGCGCAGCCGGGCCTGCTCGGTGCGCAGGAGGTCGGTCAGCCGGCGTGACCCGACCCGGATCAGCCATCCCTTGGGGTTGACGGGGCGACCCTCGACGGGCCACTGGGTGACCGCCGCCAGGAGCGCCTCCTGGACGGCGTCCTCGGCGATGTCGAAGTGGCCGTAGCGACGGACCAGCGCCCCGAGGACCTGTGGCGCGACGTCACGCAGCAGGTCCTCGGTCCGATCACCGTCAGCGTCGCTCATCTACCGGAGCTCGCACTCCGTCTTGGCATCCAGCGCGTCATCCAGGGGCCGCATCTCCACCCGTCCCACGACCGTCGCGGTCCTGGCGGCCACCTCGAGCGCGCGGTCGTGGCTGGCGACCTCGACGATGCCGATCCCGGCCAGGATCTCCTTCGTGGACGTCTGGGTACCGTCGGTCAGGATGGGCACCCCGTCCCGGATCTCGAGGGTCTGGGTGTGCGTCGGGTCGCCGAGCCCCACGGCGTACACGAGCTCACCGGACGCGATCAGCTCGTCCGCGAGGGCCGTCGCCGACGCGGACCGCGCCGCGATGCGGTCGCCCCGGCCGTCGCCGTTCGTCCAGTCGTCCTCGCTGGCGTACGTCAGCATCACGTACTTCACCGTCAGACCTCGGGCGCGTCACCGATCGGCCGGAGCTCGATCGGGGCGTGGACGTAGCGGACGACCTTGGCCGCGATCTCCTCCGCCCGCTCGCGGGTGGCCACATCGATGATCCAGAACCCGGCAAGGTACTCCTTCGCCTCTGCGAACGGCCCGTCGGTCGTGATCACATCGGTGCCCTGGGGCCGCACCGTCCTGGCGCTCGAGGGTGCCGTCAGCCCTTCCGCGACGACCAGCTCGCCGGCCGCCTCCAGCTCGGCGTTGAGCTGGTGCATGAACTCCACGATCCCGCGCATCCACTCGCGCTGTCCCTCGTCAAAGTCCGCGAGGGCGTAGACGCTCTCGTCACCGTAGGTCGCCATCATGAACTTCATCTGTGTCTCCTCTGTCCGGGCGCCGGTCGGCGCTGTCTCTACTGGTACGTCGGAGCTGCGCGGACGTCTTCGACACGCGGGCCGTCCCCGTCGACGATTGTCCCAGTCCGTCATTTGGACGTCGGCGGGGTAGGGCAGGATGTGGGGATGCTCGATCACCTCGGTATCCAGTGCTCAGACCTTGACGCCAGCGCTCGCTTCTACGACGACGTGCTCGCTCCGCTCGGCTTCGGCCGCGTCATGGACGTGACGGTGGCCATCGGCTATGGCAAGGACAGTCCAGACTTCTGGATCGGGGTGCACGACTCGGGTGAGGGCTTCCGCGAGTCCCACATCTGCTTCCAGGCGGTCGACCGCGCCGCGGTCGACGAGTTCCATGCGGCGGGGGTCGCCATCGGCATGCAGATCCTCCACGAGCCGCGGGTCTGGCCGGAGTACCACCCGGACTACTACGGCGCCTTCCTGCGCGACCCCGACGGCAACAACGTCGAGGCCTGCTGCCACACCCCCGCCTGACAGTCGTCAAGCGTTCAGTCGAATCACCCGGCAGGCCGATAGCTCCGACCTCGATCCGCCGACCGCTGGGCTCGCCGGAGCGGTTGCGTCGCCTCCCGACCACGATTGGCGAATCACTGGCAACTGCCGGCCGCGGGAAGCGCTGGAGGTCAGAGCATGCTGGCGTCGACCACGTGGACGACGGCGAACCCGGCCTCGTCGGAAGCGTCGAGGTCCACCTCGGCCGTGATGCCCCAGTCGTGGTCTCCCATCGGGTCATGGAGGATCTGTCGGACCCGCCATCGCCGCGAGTCGACGTCGGCACGGGCGCCGACGTCGGGCTCGGTGTCCCAGACCAGCAGGTGGGGTCCGCGCGCATCGGCATCGGTGAGCAGCCGCTCGTGCTCGTCCCAGTAGGGCGTCAACGCCTCCTCCCAGCCGGCAGCATCCAGCCCGGACTCTCCGTCCAGCTCTCCGAGCGCTGCCCAGTGCCGCCGGGCGGCCAGCTCGACCCGGCGGAACAGCGCATTGCGCACCAGCACCCGGAACGCCCGCACGTTGCCGGTCACCGGACGCACCTCCGCGTCGAGGGACGGCGGACGCACCCCATCTCCGACCCCCACGCCGACGCCGGAGGTGAGGGCCTCCCACTCGTCCAACAGCGACGAGTCGACCTGCCGGGTCAGCTCGCCCAACCACTCGATGATGTCGTCGAGCTCGTCGGTGCGGGCCGCGTCGGGCACGGTGCGGCGCAGTGCCCGATAGGTGTCGGCGAGATAGCGCAGCACGAGGCCCTCCGACCGGGCGAGCGAGTAGTACGAGACGTACTCGACGAAGGTCATCGCGCGCTCGTACATGTCGCGGACGACCGACTTGGGTCGCAGCTCGTGGTCGGCCACCCACGGGTGGCCCTTGCGGTACGACTCGAAGGCGGCCCCGAGGAGCTCCGCCAAGGGCTTCGGATGGGTGACCTCGTCCAGCAGCTCCATCCGGTCGTCGTACTCGATCCCCTCGGCCTTCATCGCGGCGACCGCCTCGCCGCGGGCCTTGAAGAGCTGGGCCGAGATGACCTGACGCGGGTCCTCCAGGGTGGCCTCGATCGTCGACACGACGTCCAGGGCGTACGTCGGGGACTCGCGGTCGAGGAGGTCGAGGGCCGCCAGCGCGAAGGGGGACAGCGGTTGGTCCAACGCGAAGTTGGGCTGCAGGTCGACGGTGAGACGCACCCCGCGCCCGTCCGGATCGGGAACCGCCAGCCGCTCGACGACCCCACCGGCCAGCAGCGCCCGCCCGATCGCCACCGCCTGCTTGACGTGACGCCGCCGTTGGCCCGGCGGCTCGTCGTTGTCGGTGAGTAGCCGGCGCAGGTGCGCGAACGGGTCGCCCGGACTGGCGACGACGTTGAGCACCATCGAGTGGCTGACATGGAAGCTCGACGTCAGCGGCTCCGGCTCGCCCGCGACCAGCCGTTCGAAGGTCTTCTCGCCCCACGTGATGAACCCGTCCGGCGGCTTCTTGCGCTGCACGCGGCGCAGCTTGCCCGGGTCATCGCCGGCCTTGGCGACGCGGCGCGCGTTCTCGATCTCGTGCTCCGGCGCCTGAACCACGACGGACCCGACCGTGTCGAACCCGGCCCGTCCGGCTCGACCAGCGATCTGGTGGAACTCCCGGGCGCGGAGGTGTCGCGTCCGGATGCCGTCATATTTCGTGAGGCCGGTGAGCACCACGGTCCGGATCGGCACGTTGATGCCGACCCCCAGGGTGTCGGTCCCACACACGACCTTGAGCAGCCCTGACTGGGCGAGCACCTCCACCAGTCGTCGGTACCGAGGAAGCATGCCGGCGTGGTGGACGCCGATGCCGTGGCGCGCCAGCCGGGAGAGCGTCTTGCCGAAGCCGGCCGCGAACCGGAAGCCGCCGATCATCTCCGCTATCGCATCGCGTTCCTCGCGCGTCGCGACGTTCAGGCTGGTCAGTGCCTGCGCCCGATCCAGTGCCTCCGCCTGGGTGAAGTGCACGACGTAGACCGGTGCCTGATGGGTCGTGAGCAGCTCCTCGAGCGTCTCGTGCACCGGCGTCGTGACGTAGGAGAAGTGCAGCGGCACTGGACGCTCGGTGCTGGCGATGGTCGACGTCCGCCGTCCGGTACGTCGGTGCAGGTCGTCCTCGAACCGGGACATGTCCCCGAGGGTGGCCGACATGAGCAGGAACTGTGCGTGCGGGAGCTCCAGCAGAGGGACCTGCCAGGCCCAGCCACGGTCGGGCTCGGCGTAGTAGTGGAACTCATCCATGACCACCAGCCCGACATCAGCGGCCGTGCCCTCGCGGAGCGCTTGGTTGGCCAGCACCTCCGCGGTTGCGGTGATGATCGGGGCGCCGGGGTTGACCGCCGCGTCGCCGGTCAACATGCCGACGCGGTCGGCGCCGAAGACATCGCACAGCGCGAAGAACTTCTCCGAGACCAGCGCCTTGATCGGTGCCGTGTAGAAGCTGCGCCGGCCCTGGGCCAACGCCGCGAAGTGCGCCGCCACGGCCACCAGGCTCTTGCCGGAGCCGGTCGGGGTCGCCAGGATCACGTTGGCCCCGTCGACGATCTCGATGACGGCCTCGACCTGGGCCGGGTAGAGGCTGAGGCCCTGGTCGGTCGTCCACGTCTCGAAGGCGTCATAGAGCGCGTCGGCGGTGGGGTCGTCCGGCAGCCGGTCGATGAGGCGCGGAAGGGGCGAGGGCATGTCGACCCCATCGTGCCAGGCCGGCCTACCATCGGGCTGGTCGTCACGAGGGGGCGCCTGTCGGCCGGACGGTCATCACCGCCACCCTGCCCTGACCGCCCGTTCCCGCGAAGTCGCACTAGCGGAGTGCCCGCACCGCGGCGCGTCGGCGTGGGGGTGGCCCGGACACCGGTCGGTAGCCGGCCGGTCGGCTGAGAAACACGCCCTGACCCTGGGTCAGGTCGGGTAGGCGCTGCTCGAACCGGTGCACCGACGCGGTGGGCATCACGCCGATGACGCGGCCGCGCTCGACACCGAGCGTCGACTCCTCCGGAGCGGCCTGTGCGGCGCTGAGTCGTTGGAGCACGCGGTTCATCGTCTCGGCGGGGAACTCGACCTCGAATGCGCTGAACGGCTCGCAGACGATCGTGCCCGCCTGGTCGAGCGCCTTGCCCAGCGCCAGCGCCGTCAGGTGGCGGAAGTACCCGGCCGGCGGGGTCGGGGCGCTGAACCCCGCGTGGGTGAGCGTCACGAACCCGTCGATGACCCGCCACCCGCAAGGCCCCTCTCTGAGCTCGGTCGCGAGAGTCTCCTCGATCGCCGTGTGGAAGGACGGGAGGAGCCATCCCCGCTCGACCCCCAGCCGGTACCCGAAGCCGGACCCGACCGGGCCAGCCTCCACCCGCAGCCCCACCGTCGCGTTGTGCGAGCTGATGACCTCCACCGCCTCGCCGACTTCCGCCATCCGCTCGACGTACACCGTCCGGATGTCCGAGAACTCGGTCTCCAGGCCGAACTCGACGGCGAGCCGGGAGCTCAGCACCTCCTTCTGCACCTCGCCGTACAGGCTCACCGTGATCTCCCGGTCGATGCCGTCGAGCCGTGCGTCGATCAGCGGGTCCTGCTCGGCGAGCTCACGCAGCGCTTCGAAGAGCGCGGGTCGGTCCGCGGGGTGACGAGCCTGTACGACAGCCTCCAGGCCGGGTGGCGCGAAGTGTCGGCCACCCTGGTCGGGATCCCACCCGCCTAGCTGGTCACCGATCTCGACCTCCGCCAGTCCGGCCACCTTGGCGATGTCGCCGGAGTGTGCGGCAGTGTCGGCGGCGTGGGTCCCGCGGTCGAACGTGCTCACGGCGGTGGCTCGCCCGGCCCGCTCGACGACACTGCCGGTGGCCGAGCGGTGGAAGAGGGCCAAGGGGTCGCGGGCGGCGAGCGTCCCGGAGTGCAGCCGCACATAGGCGACCCGGTGCCCGGCGGTGTCACGCTCGATCTTGAAGACCGTCCCGTGCAGGGTCCTGGTCGTCGTGTCGTCCAGGGGAGGGAGGAAGCGTCTCAGCCCATCCATCAGCTGCTCGACCCCGATCCCCGCCAGGGCGGAGCCGAGATAGACGGGGTGCACTCGGCCTCTGGTGGTCAAGAGGCTCAGCGCGCCTAGCAGCTCGGACTCGCTCATCGGATCCGACCCTTCGACGTAGCGACTGAGCACCTCGTCGTCGTACTCGGAGAGCCGACCGGTCAGCTCGTCGACGAAGGCGTCTCCGCGCCGCGGTTCCACGGTGACCGCCCGGCTGCCCAGGTCGTGCGCGAGGTTGATCACGACCGCGTCCCCGGTCAGGGCACCGCGGAGTGCGGCCAGCGTCGCGTACTCGTCGGCACCAGTTCGGTCGACCTTGTTGACGAAGATGAGGAACGGGAGCTGGAGGCGCTCCAGGATGCGAATGAGGACCCGGGTCTGGGCCTGGACCCCCTCGACCGCCGACACGACGAGAACCGCGCCGTCCAGGACGCTGAGCGCCCGCTCGACCTCGGCCACGAAGTCCGAGTGGCCCGGGGTGTCGATCAGGTTGACCTTCACGTCACCGAGGGTGAACGTGACGACCGCGGAGCGGATCGTGATGCCGCGTTGGCGTTCGAGCGCATCGGTGTCAGTGGTCGTGTCGCCGTGGTCGACGCGCCCGGTGGAGCTGATGACGCCTGTCTCGTAGAGCAGGCGCTCGGTCAGTGTGGTCTTACCGGCGTCGACATGGGCGACGATCCCCAGGTTGAGAGTGGGCACGGAGATGGCCGCCGTTCTGGCTGCTTGGATGGCTGGGGGCGATCTGTCCGAGCAGCTGCCGCATCTCCGTGCTCCGTTCCCGGTTCGGTCCGTTGGCGCGACGCTAGCGCCAGACACGCGGTGGGCGCGACCGAATTTCGTCCTGCTCGTTGCATCGCGTCCCAGGAATCGAGGCGCGTGGTGTTCCACGGGCGTCGGTGTCGGCGAGGCTGACTAGTGTCGTCGCATGGCTGGACGGCTGGCAGACGTGATGGGCGATGACTCGATCATCAGGTGCGTCGGTGCCGAGGCGTTTATGCGGGGAAGAGCTTACGCGTCGTCCGGTCGGGTCTCGGAGATCGTGGTCAACGAGGCCCAGCGGGTCGTCCTGGCGAACGTGCAAGGCACTCGGCCGCAGCCGTACCGGACGATCGTCCAGATCGAGCGTCAGCAAGGCGGGGTCAGCGTGCGCGGGGTGTGCACCTGTCCTGTCGGAGACGACTGCAAGCACGTCGCAGCCACCCTGATCGCGGCGCGAGACAGCGCCTTGCCGGACGTGCCGAGCCCAAGGCCCGGCCCGAGCTGGGAGGCCCAACTGTCGGCCTTAGTCACTGCTCCGACGTCGGAGGACAGCGGTAGCGGATCCCCGATCGCGCTCCAGTTCGAGATGGTCGCCCCACCCAAGCCACCCCGTTACGCCCCCCAGCAGACACAGTCGCCGGGCACCGCGCCGAGGATCAGGATCCGGCCGGTCGTCCCTGGCCGGACGGGCGCCTGGGTCCGCTCGGGCATCTCATGGCGAGATCTTCCGTACGACGTCTGGAACCCACGAGTGCGTGCTCACCGCCAGGCGCTGGAGGAGCTGTATGCGGCGTACCGCATCCGGGGAAACGGATACGGCTCCTATGGGTCCTATGGCGACCAGGCCGTCTACCTCGACGAGTTCGGCCGGTCGCTGTGGCCGCTGCTACGACGGGCCGTGAAAGCCGGCGTCGCACTGGTACCGGTGAAGCCGGCGCTCGGTCCGGTCACGCTCGCCTCGGCCGACGCGGCCGTGGTCCTCGAGCTGCACCTGGACCCGTCGGGCCAGCTCCGCCTCGACCCGGTGGTCACCATCGGCGACGAGTCGCTCGCTGCCTCGCGGGTCCAGCCGGTCGGGAGCCCGGCCCACGGCTTGTCTGTCGACCTGACGACGCACTCCGACCGTCCAGAGCCCGGACTGCTGCTTGCACCGTTCACCGAGCCGCTCAGCCAGGCGGTGACCGACCTGCTGGCCAGGCCGGAAGGGATCGAGATCCCGCCGCAGGACCGCGAGCGGTTCCTGGGTGAGTACTACCCACGGCTACGTCAGGCCATCAGCGTGCGCAGCCCCGACGCCAGCGTCGAGCTTCCCGACATCCAGCCACCGAGGTTGCTGCTGCGTGTGGCGTATCCCCGTGGCGAGCGACCCGAGGTGTCCTTGGAGTGGTGGTTCCGATACCGGATCGGTGACGTGACCTCGCTAGTGGCGCTGGGTGACCCTCGACTTCTGGCCGCTGTGCGCGACCCGGCAGCCGAGCGGGCACTTCTCGTTGCTGTCGAGCTTCCCGACGTGCGGTTGCCGCAGCTGCGCGTCGACCTGGGGGGCGACACCCGGCTGGTGCCGTCGGTACGGCTCAGCGGCCTGGACGCCGTGTTCTTCACCTCCGAGCTGCTGCCCGAGCTCGAGGCCGGAGAGCAGGTCGACGTCGAGCTGGTCGGCGACGCGCCGGTCTACCGGCGCTCCGACGCCGCCCCCCTGGTGCACGTATCGGCGACGGAGGCCCCCGGCGAGTCGGACTGGTTCGATCTGGACGTCACGCTGACGATCGAGGGGGAGGCGGTGCCCTTCCAGACCCTGTTCGCGGCGATCACGCTTGGCGAGACTCACCTGATTCTCGACAGCGGGACCTACTTCAGCATCGAGAGACCCGAATACGACCTCCTACGGCGACTGATCGACGAGGCGCGCAGCCTGCAGGACAAGGAGTCTGACGGACTCCGGGTGAGCGCCTACCAGGCAGGGCTCTGGTCGGACCTGGCCCGGCTCGGGGTCGTCGAGGAGCAGAGCGACCGTTGGGCGCACACCGTCAAGGGGCTGCTCGACCTCGACGAGATCCCCCGCCCCGACGTACCCGCCGGGCTGGCGGCCACCCTGCGCCCCTACCAGCGCGAGGGTTTCAGCTGGCTG
This sequence comes from Propionibacteriales bacterium, assembly GCA_038254365.1. Classification (GTDB taxonomy): domain Bacteria; phylum Actinomycetota; class Actinomycetes; order Propionibacteriales; family Nocardioidaceae; genus JAWWPG01. The sequence goes on along the minus strand of JBBSGI010000042.1, from coordinate 9,442 downwards.
AGCTTTCTGCGCGAACACGGGCTCGGCGGCATCCTCGCCGACGACATGGGCCTCGGCAAGACGCTTCAGGCACTCGCACTGATCGCCCGGGTCGTGGAAAGCGAGCCCGGCGCAGCGCCGTTCCTGGTCGTGGCTCCCACCAGCGTGGTTCACAACTGGACGCTCGAGGCCGGCCGGTTCACGCCGTCCCTGGGTGTGGTGTGCGTTGGTGAGACCGAGGCCCGGGGCTCGACTCCCCTGGCGGACCGGGTACGCGGGGCTCAGGTGGTCGTCACCTCGTACGCCCTGTTCCGCATCGACGCCGACGCCTACGGCGCCTTGCCGTGGAGTGGGCTGGTGCTGGACGAGGCCCAGTACGTGAAGAATCACCAGGCGAAGACCTACCAGTGTGCCCGGCGGCTGGAAGTGCCGTTCAAGCTGGCGATCACGGGCACTCCATTGGAGAACAACTTGATGGAGCTGTGGTCCCTGCTCTCGATCGTGGCGCCGGGCCTCTTCCCGAACCCGCAGCGCTTCACGGAGTTCTACCGCAAGCCGATCGAGAAGGGAGCTGACCCGGAGCTCCTGTCGACACTGCGTCGGCGGATCCGACCGCTGATGTTGCGCCGTACCAAGGAGCAGGTGGCCACCGAACTGCCGCCCAAGCAGGAGCAGATCCTCGAAATCACCTTGCATCCTCGCCATCACAAGATCTACCAAACCCATCTGCAACGCGAACGGCAGAAGGTGCTCGGCCTGATCGACGACATGGACAAGAACCGGTTTGCAATCTTCCGGTCCCTGACTTTGCTGAGGCAGCTCAGCCTGGCCGCCGGGCTGGTCGACGAGAAGTACGCCGATGTTCGCTCCAGCAAGGTCGATGCGTTCCTGGAGCAGATGTCGGAAGTCGTCCGGGAGGGACATCGGGCCTTGGTGTTCAGCCAGTTCACCAGCTTCCTCGCGCTGGTGCGAGAGCGCCTGGAAGCGGAGCAAATCGACTACTGTTACCTCGACGGGCGCACCCGCCACCGGGCAGCCGAGATCGGCGCGTTCAAGGCCGGCATTGCACCAGTCTTCCTGATCAGCCTGAAGGCGGGCGGCTTCGGGCTGAACCTGACCGAGGCCGACTATGTCTTCATGCTCGACCCGTGGTGGAACCCGGCGGTCGAGGCGCAGGCCGTCGACCGTACCCACCGGATAGGGCAGCACAAGACCGTGATGGTCTACCGGCTGGTTGCCGTGGACACCATCGAGGAGAAGGTCATGGAGCTGAAGGCGCGCAAGCAGAGTCTGTTCGACAAGGTCATGGACGATGACGCGCTGCTTTCGGCGCCGCTGACTGCCGATGACGTCAAGGGCTTGTTCGGCCTCTAGTCGAGTCGTCGGCCCGCAGTACGGCGATCGCGCGGAGGACGGCGCCGCAGCCTTCGGCGAGCGGGTGTCCGACCTAGCAGCTGCGGCAGGGGAGCTGGCAGCCTGAGGCCTTCGGCATGCAAGGCTGGTGGGCACAGAGCCGACTCGCCGACCCGCCTGGAGGAGAAGTGACGAACGCGCCCCGCCGGTGGAGCCCGAGGGCCGTCGCTGCGCCGTTGGGGAGCTACAGCCACCTCGCGGAGGCCCCTGCCGGTCATCGGCTGGTGTCCATCTCCGGCCAGGTGGGCAACAGCCGGGACGGCGGATTGGCCGGCGAGGACATCGTTGTGCAAACCCGACAGGCACTGGTCAACATCGAGGCGCTGCTCACTGCCTCCGGCGTCACCCCGGCGAACCTGCTGCGACTGCGGAGCTTCGTGGTCGGCGCCGACAACCTGGTCGGATTTCGCCAGGAGCTGTCCGCGGCGTACGCACGCTGGTTCTCAGATAGTGCACATGGATTTCCCGGCCATACCCTGCTTGTCGTCCAGGCACTCGCGAACCCCGCGTTGCTCGTCGAGATCGAAGGATGGTTCACCCTGCCACCTGACCATGAAGTTCCCGAAGGAGCCTGAATGTCGTCCCGCGTGCACGTCGAGACCGAGTCGAGCGACCCTTACGAGCGCGGCCGACAACGCGGTGCGCAGGTGAGCAAGGCGGTCGAGCGGACCTGGCCGATCTACCAGAGCCTGTTCGATGCCAGCGCCAAGGACGCCGGCCGAGAGCCGGTGGACGTGGCCGCCGTCGCGCACGCGTGTCTGGACGCGGTGTCAGTCTGGTCGCCGGACCTGTTGCGTGAGCTCGAGGGGGTCGCCGCTGGCAGTGGGCTCTCGCTGACCACGGTCATGGCTCTCAACGCGCGCACCGAGGTGTTCGGGGTCGCCGGTGGCTTGGCGCTGACCGAGTGCTCCACGGTGGTCCAGATGCATGGGGCCGGCGGCGCCGCTTTCTCGACGCAGACGTGGGACTGGCACGAGGAGCTGGCCGACGGGTGGCACGTGCAGACCGTGCAAGGGTACGTACATGCGTATGCGGGCCTCACCGAGTTCGGCATGCTGGCCAAGATCGGCGTCAACAGCGCGGGCCTCGGCATTCACTTCAACCTGCTCCGCCACGACAGCGACGGGCTCAGCGGGCGGGAGACTCCACTGGCGGGGGTTCCTGTGCACCTGCTCGCCGCGGCGATACTCGGCCGGACCGGCACGGTCGCCGAGGCGGTCGACCTGGCGCGTTCGGCGCCGATCGCGGCGTCGACGGTCATCACCGTGGTGACGTCGGACGAGGCCGCCTGCATCGAGCTGTGTCCCGCTGGCACAGCGGTTGTCGAGCCGTCCGACGGCTGGCTCGTGCATACCAACCACTTCCTCGACCCCGGGCTGGCCGAGGGGGAGGCGGTGACCCGGGTGGTCACGACCACCTTTGAGCGGGAAGATGCGCTTCGATCACGTGTCAAGGCAGTGCCTGGACCGCTCGACGTCGAGGACCTGACCCAGTTGCTCTGCGCACACGAGGAGGACGGCGTCGCCGTGTGTCGCCACGTCGATGAGACCGCGGAACTTGGCTACCGCAGCGCCACCCTCGCCACGGTGGCGCTCGACCCGGCACACCGACAGGCGCACGTCTCCGAGGACGGTCCTTGTCGGCGTACCGACGTCACGACCCTGAGGGCCCATGACTGACTATTGGACTGTCAGCAGCCTCCGTCGGTCTGCGCCCAGATGAGCCGCCCCTGCCGGTCGAGCTCGACGACCACCGCCACCCTTGACGGGGAGTGCAAGAACTTGGTCGCCGGCACGCGCTGAGGCACGAGCTTCGGCTGCATGGTCTTGTCCTTCGGCTTGCAGATGTTCAGCGTGAAGGTGGCTCCTGCAGGCACGGGGATGTCGTACGTGGCCTTGCTCAGGTCGGTCTCGACCTGGTCCTGGTGAGCTACTGGCTGCCACCCATGCTCGGCGATCTGCCGGTCCGGAATGAGCTTGCCGAGGTGCCCGAAGACGCGCCAACGGTGGACGTAGAGGACGAGACCGGCTCCCGGGCGTCCGTTCGAGCCGAACACGTTGACCACGTCGTAGTGACGGCCCTGCTCACTGAGGTGCGCCGGCGTGGTGGAGGGCGGCGGCTTCGGCAAGGGAGTGTGAACCGGGGGGGTTCCGCGGCCGGCTGGCCTCGGAACTGTGGTCTCTGGGTCGTGGAGGACAGACACTCCGACCGTCACGGCGACGACTGCGACCGCGGCGGCGGCGGGCCAGACCCAACGGTTGTGCGTGACCGCATCCCACCGCGACGCGGGTGCGCCGTCTGTGGAGACACTTGGCGGCGCGGCCGGGCGCAGCGACTCTTCAGTGACGCTCGACGCCTCGGCTTCGAAGGCGCTACGCAGCCTGCTCTCGATGTCGTTCATCTCAGTGTTCCCATCGTGTGCTGGAGGCGGGCCAGGGCGCGGCTCGCCTGAGACTTGACCGTGCCGGGTGAGATGCCGAGCGTCTGCGCGATCTCGGCCTCGCTGAGGTTCGACCAGTAGCGCAGGACAAGCACTTCACGCTGCCGTGGGGGCAGCGCCTGGACCTGGCCGAGGACGTGCCGATGCTCCTCGGTGCGCAGCAGATGCGCGTCGGCCGGCTCGCCGTCGTCCGGGTCAGCGGCCCGCAGGTGCAACCGCACGGTACGACGGCGGCGCAGCGTCGAGCGGGACTCGTTGACCACCGCACGGCGGAGATAGCCGGCCGCGGCGTCGGGATTGCGCAGCGTTCGCTGGTTTCGCCAGAGCCCGAAGAAGGCGGCCTGGACCACGTCCTCGGCGGAGGCGAGGTCATCGACGAGGAGGTGTGCCAGCCGGACCATGGGCAGTCGGTGAGTGCGGAAGAGCTCGTCGATGTCCACCCGCGGGGACTCCTGGGTCGTCACTCGTTGCTCCTTCCGCAATCGCGCGCGGTCGGGGGCGCGCTCCCCAGTGAGACCTGTCATGCAGGGAAGACGTTCTCCCTGCCTCGAGGTTGCATGGATGCGTCTTCGCGATTCCGCGACCATCCTCGAGACGCTCCGCTACCGTCGTTGGATCACGTTGGCGAAGAAGATGAACCATGGGGAGTGCGAGCGGCCGGGCAGGCGTCATCGGAGTCACGCTTGTCGCGGCGCTCCTTGCTCCGGCGGCATTCCTCACTCCGTCGACACGCGCAGTGGCAGCGAGCGCGGGTCGCTCGCAGCGGCGTGGCCAGAGTAACCGCACCCGACGGCACGGTCACCTATCGCCGGGTGCCGGCGACTGGCCGCCTCGCCGACGGCACGCCGGACGTGGTGCTGCCCGACAGGGCCCAGCTCGCGGCTCAGCTGTCCCGAGCGGCGCGAGAGCCGTTCGCCACCGACCACCTCGTGGTGGTGTTCGCCGGCGGCGCGGCACCGCGGTTCACGCCCGACCCCGCCACCAACCGGGCACTGGCTCGGGCTGGCATCGTCTCGGAGTCACGGCTTTTCGCCAGCCTCGGTCGTGGCTACCTGGACGCGCTCTCCTCCTGGGCCGCCAGCGCGGGCGGCGTACGAGGGCCGGCGCTGGCGAATGCGTACCGGCTGGACATCGCGACCGGAGACCCGGTCTCGGCCACCCAGAAGCTGCTCGAGCTGCCCGGCGTCGAGCTCGCGTCGCTCGACTGGAAGGTTGAACCGACCGGTACGACGACATCGCTGTCGACGCAGGCAGCACGTAGCGCCGACGCGCAGGCTGCAGCGCAGGCCGGGTCTCCCCACGCCGCAGCGGAGGGACTCCAGTCATGGCGCGACAACTTCGGCATCAGGTCGAGTGCGCAAAGCTTCTGGAATACCCCGGGACTCGACGCCGCGGCGGCCTTCGACGAGATCGTCGACCGGTTCCACGTGCTGCCGGGCCGCGGGCAGGTCATCACCGACGTCGGGCTCGGCGACCTGACCGACGACAACCCCGGCATCGCGCTGCTTCAACTCCGGCTTCGGCCCGACCACCATAGTGCGGGACGGCCAGCGCTACATCGACCTGCCCTCGATGCCGCTCGTCCCGACGTACACCGCAAGTGGTGGCTCCAGCTCGACCCGCTCGGCGAGGTCTGCGGACCCGACCCGCTGCTCCGCAGCATCGGCCACGACCTGTCGGTCATGGCGCCGCTCCCGAGGGACCTGCAGCGGCCGGGTCGTCAAGGCCACGGCCTGACCGACCTGCTCGGACTGGCACCCGGCGCGAGGTACCGGGTGGTGGTGCCCGCGAGCGACACCCCGGACGTGAGCGACGTCTCGGCGGCGCTGCTGGCAGCCGCCACCCAGAACCCGCGTCCCGATGTGATCACGACTGGCATCGTGGCCAGTGGGGACGGGCAAGGGTTCCCCGAGCGCTACCTCGAGCAGGACCCGCTCGCTTAGGCCGTCATCGCCGTCGTCGTAGTGGATGGGCTCGACGTACCGGTGTGCGTCGGTGCCGGCGACGGTGTCCGGAGGAACTCCAGCATCGCGGCGTTCGGTACGTCTGGTGGTGCGGCGCCGACAAACGTCGCCCGACGACGCGACCTTCCTTTTCGGGGGTTGCGGGGATGCCCCCCACTCGCGACGACGCGCTCGGCTCGCGTGCAGCCGATCCAGCTCCTGCGTGCCGCCGGTCTGCCGACGCACTCTCGTCAGCCGCAGACCCTCCAGGTCGTCTACGAGGCGCACTGGCCGAAGGGGGACGTCGGCCAGTCGACCGCGATCACGTTCGGGCCGGCTCCGAGAACCTCGACCGCGGTCCTGGCGCCCCAGGTGACGCCGGTGGTCCAGGGCGCTGCAGTCACCGTGCAGTACGACCGTACTGAACCCGGCAACGCTCCTGAGCACCACGTAGGATGGCGCTATGAGCCTGCAGAAGACCCTGGTCGGAGCCGTTGCCCTCGTCTCGGCGCTCGCCCTGGCAGGTTGCGGAAGTGCGGCCGACATCTCCGGCGCCCAGGGCGCCAGCCTGAACCGTTCGAGTTTCGGGGCCTCGCTCACCGACGCGACCAAGAACATGCAGTCGGTCCACCTCGACGCCACGATCACCGCACAGGGACAGACCTTCCATGCGACCGCCGACCAGTTCTTCGGTGACGGCACGCTCACCGGAGCGAGGGGTGTCATCAGGGTGTCGTTGCCCGGAATGGGCGAGGTCGAGGCCCGGCTCGTCGGAGGCGTGATGTACCTCAACGCCGGCCAGCTTGGCCTGGGACAGGTCGGTGGGAAGCCGTGGGTGAAGGTCGACCTGACCGACACCAGCAACCCGGTCGGCAAGATGTTGGCGCAGCTCACCGACAACCTCGGTCCCAGCCAGCTGATCGAGACGCTCAAGAGCGTGTCCACCCTGCGCCGCCTCGGCCCCGAGACTGTCGACGGGGTCGCGACCATCCACTACAAGGTCACCGTCGACACGTCGAAGCTGGGTTCGGCCTTCGGGCTCGCCCCCGGTCAGTTCGGCGGCGCCGACGTGCCGAAGACGATCGGGTACGACGTCTGGCTCGATGCGGGCTCCCGACCGGTCAAGGTGGCCATGGCCACGCCGATGTTCGGGGCTCAGCTGCACTTCTCGAAGTGGAACGAGCCCGTGCCCGTCGTGGTGCCGCCCGCGTCCCAGGTCGGCAGCTTCAGCTTCTGACCTTGATTTGGTCCGCGGGCGGCGGGCGCCGTACGCTTGCGGCACCGAAGACCGCTGGTGGCTGATCCATGACAGGAGCAGCCGAAGGCCCCGAACATCCGGGCGGCCCGCGCAGGTGACCCGAGTCAGACCGTCAAGGTCGAGCCCCGTGCGCCTGCATGGGGCTCTTTCGATGTCGGGGCAGGTCGACGGCCCTGATGGCCTCTGGAAGGAGACCCATGGCGCGCCCCGACAAGGCAGCCGCAGTCGCCGAGCTTTCGGACGAGTTCCGGAGCTCACAAGGCGCTGTGCTCACCGACTACCGCGGTCTCACCGTGAAGCAGTTGCAGGAACTGCGGCGTGCCCTTGGAGAGAACGCGACCTACGCCGTGGTGAAGAACACGCTGACGAAGATCGCGGCCAAGGAGGCCGGCGTCGAAGGATTCGACGACCTGCTGACGGGGCCCTCCGCGATCGCCTTCATCAAGGGCGACCCGGTGGCGACGGCGAAGAGCTTGCGTGACTTCGCCAGAACCAACTCCCCGCTGGTGATCAAGGGCGGCATCCTGGACGGGAAGCTGCTCACTATCGGCGAGATCGCCAAGATCGCCGACCTCGAGTCACGCGAGCTCCTGCTTGCCAAGCTCGCGGGAGCGCTGGTCGCTTCGTTGCAGGACGCCGCTTCGCTCTTCAACGCGCCCCTGGCCAAGGTCGCCCGGCTGGCTGGCGCGTTGCAGGCGAACCGGGAACAGGAAGCCGGCCCAGGGGATTCAGCACCTGATGCAACCGAAGCCGCCGATCCGACGCCAGCTGCCGAAGCGCCTGTCGACCCGGCGCCAGCTGCGGAGGCACCCGCCGACCCGACGCCAGCTGCGGAGGCACCCGCCGACCCGACGCTAGCTGCCGAAGCACCCGCCGACCCGGCACCCGAAGTCGCGGCAGCCGAGGAGACCTCGCAGGCCTGACGGCCACGGCACGGACCAAATACCACGGTCGCCCGACTCGGGTCGACCAGCAACACCGAAGACTAGAGCCCCACGAAAGGAACGGCCACCATGGCAAAGCTCAGCACCGGCGAACTCCTGGACGCGTTCAAGGAGATGACCCTTCTCGAGCTCAGCGAGTTCGTGAAGGAGTTCGAAGACACATTCGGCGTCACTGCCGCGGCCCCGGTGACCGTGGCTGCGGCCGCTCCCACCGGAGGTGGAGCCGCTGAGGAGGCGTTCGAGCAGGACGAGTTCGACGTCATCCTCGAGTCAGCCGGCGAGAAGAAGATCCAGGTCATCAAGGAGGTTCGCTCGCTCACCAGCCTCGGCCTCAAGGAGGCCAAGGACCTCGTGGAGGCCGCGCCGAAGCCGATCCTCGAGAAGGTGGCGAAGGACGCGGCCGCGAAGGCGAAGGAGGCCCTCGAGACCGCCGGAGCCACCGTCACGGTCAAGTGACTCGCCGAGGCGCCGGTTCTAGACTTCGGGTCAATAGTGCGGTTTGGGCTTGACTCGACCGCTCGCTCAGGGCATGCTCGGGCGGTCGCAGTAGGCAGCCGTAGGCGTTCAGCCAGACATCGAGGTGTAACCGAAGTCACCGGAGCGAGGATTCGACAGTAGCCCGCCCCTTGGGGTAGGCTACAGGTTCGCGCTGCCTTCCGTTTCTGCCCGTGATTTGATCACGGCCGCTTGGCATGCGCTCAGGAGTTACTCAGGGATGAGTCCGCGAGCTTCCGGAAGGACCCTCTTTGCCCGCCGCGCGCAATGCCAGCAAGAACCGTTCAGCAAACCATTCAACCAGCAGATCCGTCGACACCGGCCGGGTGTCATTCGCGAAGATCGCCGAGCCGCTTGAGGTTCCGGATCTGCTCGCCCTTCAGTCCGACAGCTTCGACTGGCTCATCGGCAGCGACAGGTGGCAGACCCAGGTAGGCGAGGCCAAGTCGCAGGGGCGCACCGACGTCTCCACGAAGTCCGGGCTCGAGGAGATCTTCGAGGAGATCTCCCCGATCGAGGACTTCTCGGGCACCATGAGCCTGTCGTTTCGCGATCACCGGTTCGAGCCCCCGAAGAACACCGTCGACGAGTGCAAGGAGCGGGACTTCACCTACTCCGCGCCGCTCTTCGTGACGGCGGAGTTCATGAACAACGAGACCGGCGAGATCAAGAGCCAGACCGTGTTCATGGGCGACTTCCCGCTGATGACTGAGAACGGCACGTTCATCGTCAACGGCACCGAGCGGGTCGTGGTGTCCCAGCTCGTCCGTTCGCCGGGGGTCTACTTCGAGCGCAGCATCGACAAGACCTCCGACAAGGACGTCTTCACCGCAAAGATGATCCCCTCCCGGGGCGCCTGGCTCGAGTTCGAGATCGACAAGCGCGACATGGTCGGCGTCCGCCTCGACCGCAAGCGCAAGCAGAACGTCACCGTGCTGCTCAAGGCGCTGGGCTGGACCGAAGCGCAGAT
>JBBSGI010000041.1:0-27134 GCA_038254365.1 Propionibacteriales bacterium | reverse complement strand
GTGGAGGACCCGCCAGATGTTGTCTGATCGAAACGGCAATCTCTATCGCTAAGTCAGACGCAAACCGCCCCCAACCCGACACGGCAGTCGGGCAACCGTCGTACCCCGAACGCCGACAACACACCCCAAGCCGATCAGACGGTCAAAAACGAGCCGATCCCCCGGCCGCGTGAAAGGGGGAGGCTAGAGCTCGAGCAGCCCTTCCACCCGCTAGGCCAGCCCAACGTCGAGTACGGCACCGACGGCAACGACATGTCGATCTTCACGACCGGCACGCCGCCGTACGCCGAGGTGCTCGAGGTCCGAGCGGGCCGCGTCGCCCTGGTGCGCGACTTCCTCTCCACCGTCACCCCGGACGAGCTGACCGCGACCCGCAAGAACCCGCACGACCCCGACTACCCGGAGACCACCCTCTCCTGCCTGCACGTGATCCTCGGGGAAGAGTGGGAGCACCACCGCTACGCCGTTCGCGACCTCGAGGCGATCGGAGCGAAGTCCGACACATGAGCCGGTGACCAAACCGGCTCTTCGTACCTGGGGTGGGGGCGTAGGGGACACGCGCTGATGGGTTGAGCACTGGCGGGTCGAGGCTCTCCAGGATCGGCAGCGACCAGGCTCACCGACCGGAAGGCCTCGACGATGTGCGAGCCTACGGCGCACGACTGTGCGTGCTCGTGTTCTGCCCGCGACTATTGCAGCCGTAGTGACCTTCTCGTTGGCCTGAAGGGGATGCATGTCATCGAGGTCGCCGAACGTTCCAGCCGGCTTCAGGTGGTGGTCGAGTCGCCACCGGCGCCGATGGGATGTCTGGCGTGCGGGGTGATCGTCTACAGTCACGGCCGTCGCGATGTCGTCCTGGTCGACGTGCCTGCTTTGGGCGACCGATCCGCCTGGTGTGGCGCAAGCGAGCCTGGCGCTGTAGCGAGCAAAGGTGCTCGGTGGGGTCGTTCATCGAGAAGCACGAGAACCTGGCGCGGCCGCGGGCGTTGTTGACGACTCGGGCGTGCTGGTGGGCGATCAGGCAGCTGCGTCGTGAACACGCCTCGGTCGCTGGGGATCGCCCGGTAACTCGGGACGACCTGGCGCACCGTGTGGCGCTCGATCAAGCCGCTGCTGGAGGCGATGGCTGCGGACCCGACACGGTTCGAGAACGTCTCGACCCTCGGTGTCGATGAGCATGTGTGGCACCACGTGTCGACCAAGCCGATCGAGGACGGCGGCCGCGGCCCGAAGAACTGACCGGGATGGTCGACTTGTCCCGTGACCAGCAAGGACGCGTACGGGCGCGGCTGCTCGACTTGGTGCCGGGCCGGTCGGGAAAGGTCTACGCCGACTGGCTGACCGAAAGGGCGAGGCGTTCCGCAAGCGGGTCCAAGTAGCCACCCTGGACCCCCTCCACGGCTACAAGAACGCGATCGATGACCAGCTCGCCGATGCCGTCGCGTCGGGTCCAGCAAGACACCCTCGGGCACCGCGGACGCGCAGGTGACCCGCTCTACGGGATCCGGAAACCTGCTGCGCGCCGGCGCCGAGAAACTCACCGAACGCCAATGGACCCGCCTCGACGCCGCCGACGCCGCCGACGAACGCCACGAGCAGGTCTGGCTGGCCTGGTCATGTGCTCAGCGGCTCCGCGCGGCTTACCAGCACCCCGACCCCGCCGAGGGAAAGAAGATCGCAACCAGCGTCGTCGACTCGTTCGGGACATGCCCGGTCCCCGAGATCGCACGACTCGGCCGCACATTGAAGCAGTGGCGCCAGGCGTTCCTGGGCTACTTCGAAACCGGCCGGGGTCCAGCAACGGCGGCACAGAAGCGATCAACGGCCTGATCGAGCTCCATCGCCGCGTCGCCCGCGGGTTCCGCAACCGCGAGAACTACCGCCTACGGATGCTGCTCATAGGCGGCGGACTCACCCACCCCCACCTGAAGTAAGAAGAGCCAGATTTCCGACTTTCGAACGTCAGCGGATAGGAGTGGATGCAGGCCATGGAGTGACTTGTAAGGTGAGTTGGCGACCCCGTCAAACGAGCTGCCTGGTGCTGGCGCCACTCGCGGGCTCGTGTTCCCAGCGTTGCGTTGGGCATCAAGCAGACACAGATGAAAGTTCGTCAGGAGGCGAGCAAGTGTTCAGCCAGAGCGGTGACAGCCATCTGAAATGGTGTGGCGTCCGAGCTGACTGCGATGACGCGCAGACGGTCCAGGGCTGTCGTTCGCATCGTGTCGTTGGATTGCCCTGCCTCGACCTGCACCACGTCGGCGTAGGTCATCGCGTCGGTTGTCAGTTCATCCGGGAGATCACTGGCTGCTGCGCGAACGTCGTCCACGAGATGAAGGAGCACGGAGTCATCTTCGAGGTCGAATCCGTGATCGGCGGGTCCAGCAGAGTCGTCACGAGCTGTCCCTACTGGTCTCATCTGATCCCCCCTCGATGGCGCGACAAGGGCAGCCTACGCCGGCCGCGGACGCGCTACCAGGTTGTGGTCCGGGCTCACGGCCCGCTGACGTAGGCAGACAGCACCTTCGCATTCTTGTCCGTCGTGCATGAGAACGGCACCGTCACCAAGTCGCCACCGGACGGGTCCACAGTCACCGTCATGTCGTAACCCGCATCGTGCTCCTCCACGTTCGACTCCATGTAGGAGAAGGTGGGGCTCACTCCAGATCCGTTCCCGTCGGGTGAGGCTGCTTGACGGGGGAGTATGGCCGGTACCGTCTATGGAGTCTGTGCCGTTTCGTTCATGGCGGTCATGTACGCGATGGAGCGGCGTGGCGCTGACTTTGTGTTGGCATTCGCGGGTGGGTGCGTTCTGTCAAGCGTCTACTGCTTCATGTCTGGAGCCTGGCCGTTCGGGGTTGTCGAGTTGATCTGGGCTGGTGTTGCCGTCGCCCGTATCGAGACCGGCATGCACTCGCCGGCGTGAGTCAAGTAAATCATTCCCCTGGGTAGGGCCGGTGTGCCTATGCCCTGTCAGGGCCCCCACGCCGCCACGCACGCCGGGCCCCGATGCTAGTAGAGCTTGCGGATCATTCGCGCCGGGGCCTCGACCGGCCACGCGGACACGTCCACAGTCAGCCAGTCGATTTCGTCCAAACCGCGAGCTGCGCCGGCATGACCTCCGTGGCGTGAGCACCGCGGTCCACAGGCGCCGGCCGGACGTCTTGAGACCCTTCGGCGGGGTTGGCTCGAGGTCCATCGGCGGTCCTCCCCCGGCGGGCTCGTTCATTTCAGGTGCCAGGCAAGATTTTCGTGCCGGATGGGTCATGGCGTAGTCGCGCGGCTGAAGATCCGAGGGGGCTGGGGGAACCGGTGACGCGGTCTTAGCGTCCAACGGTTCGTGACTAGGCGTCTGCTCTCGGTGATGGCGGGTCTGGCAATGGCTCTTCTTCTGGCGGGATGCCGGCATGACGGCGCCCGCATGGTGGACTGCACGACTGGCTACCACAACGTCGCCGGTTCGGGGAGTCGGTGCGTGCCTGACGTCAGCCCCGGTACGACCCTCGCACCGACCCCCTGACCCACAGCCCCCTGGTGGCCGTGCCCTGGTGAGTCAGGGCACGGCCGTCTCGACGTGGGCGAGCGGGACTCACCAGCAACACTCGCTCGTCGAGAGCCAGGTGACAGTCCACTGGTGGGTCAGCGGACTGCCCGTCCCGCCGGTTGACGTGCCCACCAGTCCGTCACCGCGGCAGGAGTCATCACTTGTGCCGAGCCTTCGCTCAGAGCCCTCGCCGTGGCCGCGAAGGCGGCAGGACTGGCGAACGTCCGTTTCCATACCCTGCGGCACTCCGCGGCCTCAGTCATGCTCACCGACGGGGTGCCGATGCTGGTCGTGCGAAGAGGCTCGGTCACTCGGGCATCGCCACCACGGCCGACGTGTACGGCCACGTCTCCCCGACGTGGCCCGATCTGCCTCCGATGTGCTCGCCGCTGCACTCGCCCACGGCCGCTAAGGGTCTGCCGAACCGCTTGGCTCCATTATTGACTTCATCGGTCGGTCCAGACGGGCGAACGGCCAGTCTCAACTTCCTGAAACTGGCCGCTGACCTGCGCTTTTCCCCGGTCGGGCTGACAGGATTTGAACCTGCGACCCCTTGACCCCCAGTCAAGTGCGCTACCAAACTGCGCCACAGCCCGATGCAGCCCGCCGAGCGACGAGCGGCCGTCAGCCTACCTCAGCCCCGTCGAGCCCCACCAACGACCGCGGGTGGTTCCGAGCCCCTCAGTCCTGGCCTCACCCCCCCTCGCGTGCGCGCAGGATGGCTTTGCCCCGGTCAGCAACCTGCAGCTTGGCGAAGATCGACGAGACGTTGTTGGCCACGGTTTGGGAGCGACATTCAACCGGCTGGCGATCGCTGCGTTAGGGAAACCGGCGGAGAGGTGGCTGAGAATCTCGCGTTCACGTGTGTTCAGCTGCGGGAAGGGATCCGGCGCAGAGGCCGGAGACCTCTGCGAGAGGAATCCAAACACGTTTAGCACCTCTGGTCCGAAGATCACCTCTCGGCTGCCACCGAGCGGATGGCTCGGGTGATGTCCTCCTGCTCGGCGCCCTTCACGAGATAGCCGCGCGCGCCGGCCCGCATCGCGGCGAATACCGAGTCGTTTGCCGCCGCGGCCAGAGACAACGCGGAGATTCCGTGCAGGCGGCCAGGACCAAGCCAGCGAGAGCCACACTGACGACGCGATACGTCACATTCGCCATGGTGTCATGTCGGGACCGTTTCTCGGTTCACACTGACCCACTACCCAGTCAGCGCAAGCTCATCTGCGTTTGCGCTTCTCCCGTGGCTTCACGGTGACGTGGATCGGCGTACCGGAGAAGCCAAACTCCTCGCGCAGGCGACGTTCGATGAACCGGGTGTACGCCGTCTCCAGGAGCCCCGACGTGAACAGGACGAACACCGGGGGGGCGACCCCGGCCTGAGTGGCGAACAGGACCCGGGACTGCTTCCCGCTGCGCACGGGGTGCGGGTTGGCCGCAACCAGTCGTCCGAGGAAGGCGTTCAGCTCGCCGGTCGGCACCCGGGTCTCCCAGCCTTCGAGCGCCTTGTCAAGGGCGGGCACCAGCCGGTCGACGTGCCAGCCGGTCAGGGCCGTGATGTTCACTCGGGGAGCCCACTGCACGCGCACCAGCTCACGCTCGATCTCCCGGTCGAGGTAGTAGCGACGCTCCTCGTCGACGGTGTCCCACTTGTTGAACGCGATGACGACCGCGCGTCCGGAGTCCGCGGCAGTGGCGATGATCCGCTGGTCCTGCTCGCTCAGCGGCTGCCCTCCGTCGATCACAACCACCGCAACCTCCGCCCGCTCCATCGCGGAACTGGTACGCAGGCTCGCGTAGAACTCGTGCCCGCTGGCTTCCTTGACCCGCCGGCGGATCCCGGCCGTGTCGATGAAGTGCCACAGCCTGCCGCCGAGGGTGACGATCTCGTCGACCGGGTCGACCGTCGTACCAGCCACCGAGTCCACGACGACTCGTGTATCCCCCGCCAACCGGTTGAGCAGGCTGGACTTGCCCACGTTGGGCTTGCCGACGATCGCCACCCGGCGCGGACCCCTCGGCGCGTCGAAGACCTGGGCCGGCGCCTCGGGCAGGGCCGCCAGGACGGCGTCGAGCAGGTCCCCGCTGCCGCGACCATGCAGGGCCGACACCGGGTAGGGCTCCCCCAGGCCGAGGTTCCACAGGCCGGCGGCCTCCGCCTCTCCACGGAGGTCGTCGACCTTGTTTGCGGCGAGGATGACCGGCTTCCCCGAACGGCGCAGCACCTTCACCACCTCCTCGTCGGCGTCGGTGATCCCGACCACACTGTCGACGACGAAGAGGACGGCGTCCGCGAGGGTGACCGCCATCTCGGCCTGCAACCGGATCTGCTCGGCGAGTCCGCGCGCGTCCGGGTCCCACCCGCCGGTGTCCACGACGGTGAAGCGCCGGCCGTTCCACTCTGCGTCGTACGGAACCCGGTCCCGCGTCACGCCGGGGACGTCCTCCACGACTGCCTCGCGACGCCCCAGGATCCGGTTGACCAACGTCGACTTCCCGACATTTGGCCGGCCCACTACCGCGAGCACCGGCACCACCCCCATCGAGTCCCCCTCCCGTGTCGTGGTGTCTGCGCCGTCGGTGGTCATGAGTCGGAGCGCCGCTCGTCCAGCGGATCTGTCGGCAACTGGGTGGGCATCGGCTCCGGCGCCGGCAGGGTCTGCCCGGTCCGTGCACATGCTCGGCGCACATGGGCGGCGAGCGCTCGCTGGATGGTGTCCTGCACCTCGGCGACCTGCTGCCGGGTGCGCGGCCACGGTACGGCGTCGAAGCGCATCGCGGGACCGATCACGAGGTCGAGCCGCGAGCCGTACGGCGGCTTCGACTCCAGGGAGCCGCCGTCCAGCCGGGTGCCGAGACAGGCCACCGGCACGACCGGCGCACCGGTCACCAGCGCCAGGTAGGCTGCCCCGCCCTTCGTCCTCGCTACGTCGCCGCGCCCGCGGGCGCCCTCGGGGTAGATCGATAACGCACCACCGCCGCCAAGCACCCGCAGCGCCTTCTTCACCGCCAGCGGGTCGGTGTGGTACCGGTCGACACAGATCTGTCCCATCATGGTCAGGCCGAACCCCATCAGGCCTCGGAACATCGACTCCTTGACCATCGCGTGCACCTTGCGGTCCGCCGTCCCGAACAGCATCGGCCCATCGAGATATCCGATGTGGTTCGACGCGAGGATCACCGCGCCGCTCGGCGGGATCTCATCGGCACCCTGTACGTGCACGTCGTAGCGCGCCAGCAGACGGCGTACCAGGAAGCGGCCGAACCACATCCAACGATCCGGCGGCGTGGCCACCCCTTCGAGGATCGGCACGTCACGGCGTCCCGTCGCCTCAGCCACCATGACGCACCGCCGCCCGTTCACGGGCCAGGCCGACGATGGTGGCGATGACGTCGTCGAGAGACAGGTACGTCGAGTCGACCGTGACGGCGTCGCCGGCAATGGCGAGCGGGGACACCGTCCGGGAGGAGTCCGCGGTATCCCGTCTAGCCAGGTCCGCCTCAACGAAGCCGAGGTCCCGGTTGTGGCTGGCCGTGAGCTCCGCAGCGCGGCGCCGGGCCCGCGCTGCGGCGTCGGCCGTCAGGAATATCTTCAGATCGGCGTCGGGGGCCACGACGGTCCCGATGTCGCGGCCCTCGACCACGATTCCGCCGTTGCCGATCTCGCGCCGCTGCCGGGCCACCATCAGCTCACGAACCGCCGGGACCGCGCTGACCGCGCTGACCGCCGCCGTGACACGGTCGGTGCGGATCTCGCGGGAGACGTCGACGCCGTCGAGCGCGATCGTCGGGTGGTCGGGATCCGTGCCCGACTCCAGCGACACCGAGGAGGCGCGGGACGCGACGGCTCCGGGGTCTCCCACGAGGATGCCGGATCGGAGCATCTCCCAGGTCACCGCCCGGTACATCGCCCCCGTGTCGAGATACCGCAGACCCAAGCGACGCGCTACCCCCCGGCTGGTCGTCGACTTGCCGGCTCCGGCCGTGCCGTCCATCGCGATCACGACGTGCGCGAGCGACGGGTCAGCGGCGGCCATGGCAGACAAGGTTACCGGTGAGCGGCCCAACCACCCGCACGCAGAGACTCGGCGAGGCCCTCGCCGGCTCCTTCGGCCACGTCAATCTCCACCAGGCCGAAGGCGCGCGCCGGGTCGTGGTCGATGCGCACGTCCTCGATGTTCACGCCGAGCGCTCCCACCTCGCTGAAGAGCTGCGCCAACGCTCCCGGTCGGTCGGGGATGGCGACGGTCACCGCGACCAGGTCGACGACCGGACCGCCGTGCTTGCCCGGCACGGCGGCGGCCCCGGCCGCCCCACTGAGCAGCACGTCTTCCACCCGCCTGGCGTCGCCGTCGCCGAGCGCCTCGAGCAAGTCGTCGAGCTCCCGCCGTACGTCGCCCAACAACACCTGGAGGGCGTCCGCGTTCGCACTCACGATCTGACGCCAGAGCACCGGGTTGCCCCCGGCGATCCGAGTGACGTCCCGCACGCCTTGGCCGCTGAGCGCCAGGTGGGTCGGGGGGGCGTCGCGGAGCAGACCCGCGGTGAGCGCGGCCATCAGGTGCGGGAGGTGGGAGATCCGAGCCACCGCGAGGTCGTGCTCCTCAGGGGTGAGGTGGACGACGACGGCCCCGCAGGCTGACACCAGGGACTCCACGGTCGCCACGGCCCGAGGATCCGACGAGTCATGAGGGGTCACCGCCCAGGTTCGGCCGTCGAACAGGTCGGCCGCTGCCGCGAGCGGACCGGAGCGCTCGCTGCCCGCCATCGGGTGGCTACCGACGTATCGCGGCAGGTCCGGCCCGGCTCCGCGTGAGCGCAGCTGGGCAAGGGGCTGCACCTTGACGCTTCCCACGTCGGTCACGTATGCGCTCGGGTGGGCGATCAGCGCCGCCGAGATCGAGTCGGCGAGGTGGTCGGGCGGGGTCGCGACCACCACCAGGTCCGGCTCGTCGGCCGGTGAGACCACGGACCTTGCCTCAATCCGAGACGCGGCCACGGCCACGTTGACCGGGTCCACATCCTCCACCCGGACCGCAATGCCCCGGCGGTTCAACGCCAGCGCGACGGACGTCCCGATCAGCCCTGCCCCGACGACGAGCACCGTGCCGGCCGGCACGGCCGGTGGCGACGTACCGGCAGCCGTCACAGCCCGACCGACTCCAGCAGCGAGCCCAGCTCGACCGGAGTCAGCTCCCGGACCTGACCGGACCGGAGGTCGCCGAGCCGGACCGGGCCGATCGCCGTACGAGACAGTCGCTGGACGGGATGACCCACCTCGGCGAGCAGCCGACGGACGATCCGGTTGCGGCCCTCGTGGATGACGACCTCGACGAGCGACCTGCCCTGGTTCGCGCTGACCGTGCGAACCGAGTCGACGACGACGGGGCCGTCGCTCAGCGTGACGCCCGACAGCAAGCTCCGTCTGGCCCTCGCCGCGACGACGCCGTCGACCTGAGCGAGATAGGTCTTGCTGAGCTCGAACGACGGGTGCGCCAGCCGATGGGCGAACTCGCCGTCGTTGGTCAGCACGATCAGACCATCGGTGTCGGTGTCCAGCCGCCCGACGTGGAACAGGCGCTCGGGTCGGCCCGCGACCAGGGTGCGCAAGTCCGGTCGCCCCTCGTCGTCGGCCATGGAGCTGACGATGCCACGCGGCTTGTTCGCGACCAGGTAGACCTTGCTGACGGCCACCGGCACCCGCTCCCCCGCGACCCTGATTACCGCGGTCTCCGGGTCGACCCGCGCCCCGAGCCGGGTGACCACCTGACCGTCCACCTCCACTCGCCCGCCGGCGATCAGCTCCTCGCACCGACGCCGGCTCGCGACCCCCGCCTGCGCCAGCACCTTTTGCAGCCGGACGCCGAGCGGCTCGGCCGGGGGGTGCCAGTCCGTCACGAGTCCAGAGCGGAGCCGGGCAGATCCAGCTCGCCCTCGATCTCGGCCATCTCCGGGAGGAACGGCGCGATCTCCGGAAGCTCGTCGAGGCTGGTCAGGCCCATCCTCTCCAGGAAGTATCCACTGGTGCGGAACAGATGCGCGCCGGTCTCCGGGTCGACGCCCGCCTCCTCGACAAGCCCGCGAGCGGTCAGCGTGCGTATGACGCCGTCGACGTTCACGCCCCGGATCGCCGATATTCTGGCCCGGCTCACCGGCTGCCGGTAGGCCACCACGGCGAGGGTCTCCAGAGCCGCGGTCGTGAGCCTGGCCTGCTGTCCGTCCAGCACGAAGCGCTCGACCAGCTCGGCGTAGTCGGCCCGAGAGTAGAAGCGCCAGCCGCCGCCGACGTCGCGAAGCTCAAAGCCCCTGCCGTGCTCGGTGTACTCGGCCACCAGCTCATGCAGGGCAGAC
The DNA here is from genome assembly GCA_038254365.1 of Propionibacteriales bacterium. GTDB lineage: Bacteria > Actinomycetota > Actinomycetes > Propionibacteriales > Nocardioidaceae > JAWWPG01. The sequence goes on along the minus strand of JBBSGI010000041.1, from coordinate 17,242 downwards.
TGGACCTCGCGGACCGGGCGGCCGACCGCCTGCGCGAGCCGGACCGCGTCGAGTGGCTGGTCGGTCACCATCAGCACCGCTTCGAGAGCCGGCTTCAGCGGAAGACCCGAGTCACCCGCCGGGTCATCGATCGGTCCGTCTGACTCCTCGGCGGTCACGGCATGGTCTCCTGTTGGTCGGCGTCCACGGCCATTCTCGCGATGTCGCCCGCGGTAACAGACTCGGCAGGGGCCACCTGGTCGGTCGGCGGCAGGCTCTCGTCGTACTGGTCGAGGATGTCGATGTCGCCCTCGTCGTTGCCCGTCCACCGGACGCTGAGCTCGCCGAGCGGCGTGACCTGCTCGAAGGCGACGACACCTTCGCGGAAGAGCTCGAGGAGCGCCAGGAACCGGGCAACCGTGGTGAGGGCGTCCGGAGAGTCCGCGGCGAGCGAGCGGAAGGTGGCGCTACGGACTCGGCGCAGCCGGTCCACGATGGTCGCCGCCTGCTCACGCACGCTGACGTGCGGAGCGTGCAGATGGCCGACAGCGAGTGCCGGTTGCTCCCGGGGGCTCAGCGCGGCGGCGGCGAGTCGGGCGAACTGGACCGGCCCGAGGGTGATCAGCACGTCGGGCAGCAGCGACGCGAAGCTGTCTTCGAGGGCCACCTCGCGCGGCACCCGGCTGGACTCCGTCTCCATCCTGGCGGCGATCAGCGCAGCGGCCCGCTTGAAGGCGCGGTACTGCATGAGCCTGGCGAATAGCAGGTCACGCGCCTCGAGCAAAGCCAGGTCGGCCTCGTCCTCGAGCTCCGCCGACGGCAGCAACCGCACCACCTTGAGGTCGAGCAGGGTGGATGCGATGACCAGGAAGCTGGTCGTCGCATCCAGCTCCCATTCCGAGCCGAGCGACTTCAGCTGGGCGATGAACTCGTCGGTCACCCGCGAGAGGGCCACGTCTCCGATGTCCATCTGGTGCCGGGCGATCAGCTGGAGCAGCAGGTCGAACGGTCCCTCGAAGTTGTCCAGATGGACCGCGAACCCTTCGACGGGGGTCTCCTCGACCATCGTTCCAGGCGCGTCTCGGGTCCCGCGGGCAGTCACTGCTCTCGCAACCGTCGAACCAGCGCACTCTCGTCCCCGTGCTCGACGACGTCTTGCAGCGCCAGGTGAATGGCCTCCCGGACGATCCGCCCACGGTCGACGGTCACGCCATGCTGGGCGCGCATCGCCAGCCTCGTGTGCTCGAGGGTGAGCAGCTCGTCGGCCGTGACATAGATAGTGATCTTCTCGTCGTGCCGGACCCGGCCGCTGGGTTGGCGAGCGCGGGCATCGATGGAGGGCGGGCTCACCTCCGCAGTTGAGGGCCACGGCTCGGCCCGGGGGTTGCCGAAGAGCTCGTCGGCGCCAGGCAGGCTTACGCGCCGTGGCACCGGGCGAGCACCTCCTTGGCCAGCTGTCGGTAGGCGTCAGCACCTGCCGAGCTGCTCGCGTAGGCGGTCAGCGGCTCGCCAGCGACGGTCGCCTCCGAGAACTTGACGGTACGGCGGATCACGGTGTGGAAGACGTCGTCACCCCAGCCCTCGACTAGCGTCCGGAGCACCTCTCGGTTGTGCAGGGTGCGACCGTCATACATGGTGCCGAGCAGCCCAACCATTGACAGCCGCGGGTTGAGGCGCTGCTGCACCTTGTCGATGGTGCCCTTGAGGAGGGCGACGCCGCGCAGCGCGAAGTACTCACATTCGAGCGGCACGATCACGCCGTCGGAGGCGGCCAGCGCGTTGACAGTGAGCAGACCGAGTGAGGGCTGGCAGTCGATCAGGATGATGTCGTAACGGTCCAGGGTCGGGGCGAGAGCCCGCGCCAGCACCTGCTCTCGGGCCACCTCGTTGATCAGCTGCATCTCGGCCCCGGCGAAGTCGATGTTGGAGGGGATGAGATCGACGCCCTCAACGCCGGTGGGAACGATGACGTCGTCGATGTCGACCCCGCTACCCATCATCAAGTGGTAGATCGTGGTCTCGATGGTGTTCGGGTTGAGGCCGAAGCCCACGGTGAGCGAGGCCTGGGGGTCGAAGTCGACGAGCAGCACCCGGCGACCGAGCTCCGCCATCGCCGCGCCGAGGTTGATCGCGGTCGTGGTCTTGCCGACCCCGCCCTTCTGGTTGCAGAGGGTGATGACCTGTGCGCCGCCGGGGGGGGTGACCGGCGCGGGGTCCGGGAAGTCCGGCAGCGGCCGGCCGGTCGGCCCGAGCTTCGCGGGGTGGTCGGAGTCGGGGCCTGGGGTGCTGGTGATCGGCTCGCCGGTCCGCGGCCCAGCCGCGTCATCGAGTGGCTTCACCGTGTCGACCCCGTCCCGTCCGGGAGCCGGCGTCTTCGGTGGCATGGCGAAGGTTGGCTCGCTCACGTCGGCCTCCATGTCTACACATCGTCAAATCGCTCGGCCGGTGCGACTCTAGGCGCTGGTTGGCCGACCGGACAAGCGAACGCGCGGTTCTGTGGACGACCTGTGGACGACGCTCAGCCACGTACGCACACAGGTCATTGCCCTGGGGACAAACCCTGTTGACCATCCGCCCCTCGTTACCGACATCCGCCCCTCGTTACCGACCATCCGCCCCTCGTTACAGACCATCCGTCATCAGTCATTCGGATCGTCGGGTACAACGGGCGGATCGTCGGGCACAACGGGCGGATCGTCGGAAAGGGAGTCAGGCGAGGGCGCGCGGGTGGGAGGTGGCGTAGACCTCTCGAAGCAGATCGACGGTGACCAGCGTATAGACCTGGGTGGTCGTCACCGAGGCGTGTCCGAGCAGCTCCTGGACGACCCGGACGTCGGCTCCGCCGTCCAGCAGGTGGGTGGCGAACGAGTGTCGCAGGGTGTGTGGTGAAACCTCGGCGGCGACTCCTGCGCGCCCGGCCGCCTTCCGGAGCACGGTCCACGCCGACTGCCGCGACAGCCGGCCGCCGCGCGCGTTGAGGAACACCGCGGCGACGACCGAAGGGGTCTTGCCGGGAGTGCGCACCAGATCCAGCCGCGGTCCGGACAGGTAGGTCTGCAAGGCGCTGACCGCGTAGCTGCCGATGGGCACCAGCCGCTGCTTGCCGCCCTTGCCCGCGAGCCGCACCACGCCGACGTCCAGGTCCAGGTCATCGACGTCGAGCCCGACCGCCTCGGAGATCCGGGCGCCACTGCCGTACAAGAGCTCGAGCAGCGCCTGGTCGCGGCTGGCCAGCGCCGTGCCCCCGGCACCGGAAGCCGCCAGAATCGCCTCGACGTCGGCCAAGGGCAGCGCCTTGGGGAGCCGTTTCGCGGGGACTGGCGGCTTCACCTGCTTCGCGGGGTCGCTTGGGCTCAGCCCCTCCCGGAAGGCGAAGCGGTGGAAGCCGCGCACCGCCACCAGGGTGCGGGCGGCACTGCCCGAGCTCAACGGAGGATGCTCGGCGTCGCCCTCCCGCAACGACGCGAGGAACGCGGTGACGTGGTGCTCGGTGATGTCGCTGACCGATCCCAGCCCTTGCGTGTCGGCGTAGCGCAGGTACCGGCCCAGGTCGCGCCGGTACGACGCCAACGTGTTGGCCGCCAGGCCACGCTCGACGCTCAGGTGGTCGAGGTACGTCCGGGACGCCCGAGCCAGCCCGGTCACTTCAGACCCCAGCGGGTGCGGCTCCGCGTGGCTCAGCCGAGCACCGCCTCGACGCTCCGGAAAGCCAGACCGTGGGCATCCGCGACGGGCTCGTACGTCACCTCACCACCGTGGGTGTTCAGGCCGAGGGCCAGCGAGTGGTCGGCGCGCAGGGCATCCCGCCAGCCCTTGTCGGCGATCGACACGGCGTACGGGAGCGTGACATTGGTCAGCGCGTACGTCGACGTGTGCGGCACCGCCCCCGGCATGTTCGCCACGCAGTAGAAGATCGAGTCGTGCACCTGGTACGTCGGGTCGGCGTGCGTGGTCGGGTGCGAGTCCTCGAAACAACCGCCCTGGTCGATCGAGATGTCCACCAGCACCGAGCCCGGCTTCATCCGTGAGACCAACTCGTTGGAGATCAGCGTCGGAGCCTTCGCCCCCGGCACCAGGACCGCGCCGATCACCAGGTCGGCGTCCAGCGCGGCCCGCTCCACCTCGAACTTGTTCGATGCGATGGTCTGCAGGTGACCTTGGTAGATCCGGTCTGCCTGCCGCAACCGCTCGATGTTGCGGTCGAGCAACAGCACCTCGGCCTGCATGCCTAAGGCGATCGCCGCGGCGTTCATGCCGGAAACGCCGGCGCCGATCACCACGACCTTCGCGGCGTAGACGCCCGAGACCCCGCCCATCAGGACGCCGCGGCCACCGCCTTGTCGCATCAGGTGGTAGGCGCCGGCCTGCGGTGCCAGCCGACCGGCCACCTCCGACATCGGGGCCAGCAACGGCAGCGCCCCGTCCGGAGTCTGCACGGTCTCGTAGGCGATCGCGGTGACGCCGCGTTCGATCAGGCCGTCGGTGCACTCCCGGGAAGCGGCCAGGTGCAGGTAGGTGAACAGCGTCTGGCCGTCGCGCATCCGCGGGTACTCCTCGGCGATCGGCTCCTTGACCTTGAGGATCAGGTCGGCGGCCTGCCAGACGTCATCTGCGGACGGCAGGATCTTCGCGCCCGCACCGATGAACTCCTCATCGGTGATCGACGACCCGAGACCGGCGTCCGTCTGCACGACCACGTCGTGACCATGAGCCACCAACTCATGTACCCCGGCTGGGGTGATCGCCACCCGGTACTCGTGGGTCTTGACTTCCTGCGGAACGCCGACAAGCATCTCGCGCCTCTTTCCGTACGGAAGGCACCCGCGCACCGCGGGCGCCTGACGATCCTACCGGTCATGATGTCATCGCTCTCCCGGTGACCGGGAGAGCGATTCGACCGAGGAGCTAGCCGCCCGGCCGCTGCCGGTCGACCCAGGCAGCGAGGACACCGGCCACGAGCACCGAGTTCCGGACGGCCCCCTTGAGGATCGCGTCCACCAGTTCCGTCATCGGCACCCACCTGCGCGTCATCGTGACCTCCTCGTCACCGGCGACAAAGCCCTCCGGTACCCCGGTGTCGTCGACGCCCTTCGCGAGGTAGATCGTGATGACTTCGTCGCTCGTCCCCGGTGACAGAATGAGCTCGAGCAGCGGCGACCATCGCGTCGCCGTGATATGCCCCTCTTCGGCCAGCTCTCGCTTGGCGGCCTCAAGCGGTTCCTCGCCTTCGTTGTCCAGCAGTCCCGCCGGCAGCTCGACCATTCGCTGCGCCGGCGGGTGGCGGTACTGGGTAAGGATCAGCACCCGGTCGGCGTCGTCGACGGCCACGACCGCCACCGCTCCCTTGTGAGTGACCACGTCGCGGGTGAATGTGCTGCCATCACCGTTCGCCAAGGTGTCACGACGAACGCCGATCACATATCCCTGGTAGATGTCCGCGGTGGAGACCACGGGCCAGGACATGCTCGTGTCGGCGAGGTCGTCGTCTGTCAAGCGGTCGCCTCGACGGGGGTACGGCGTAGGCCGGTCTCATCGACGGGGAGCCGCAGCTCGCGCTGCCGGTCGAGAGCGGCGGCGATCAGCCCGCGAAAAAGCGGGTGCGGGCGGGTGGGCCGCGACCGCAGTTCCGGGTGAGCCTGGGTGGCCAGGTAGTAGGGGTGGGTCTCGGCCGGCAGCTCGATGAACTCCACGAGCTCGCGGTCTGGGGAGAGCCCGGAGAACACCAGGCCGGCCAGCTCAAGTTCGCCCCGGTAGGCGTTGTTGACCTCGTAGCGGTGCCGGTGCCGCTCGTCGATGCGCAGGTCGCCGTATGCCTCGGCGGTGATCGTCCCCGGCATCAGATCCGCCCGGTAGAGACCCAGCCTCATGGTGCCCCCGAGGTCGCCGCCGCCCTCGATGATCGACTTCTGCTCCTCCATGGTGGCGATGACCGGCTGGCTGGTGGAGGGATCGAACTCGGTCGAGCCGGCGTCCTTGAGGCCGGCGACGTGCCGGGCGAACTCGATCACCATGCACTGCAACCCGAGGCAGAGACCCAGGGTCGGGATCCGGGCTTCTCGGGCGTAGCGCAAGGCGCCGACCTTGCCCTCGATCCCACGCACGCCGAAGCCCCCCGGCACACACACGGCGTCCACGTCGCCGAGCAGAGCCGCCGCGCCCTCGCGGCTCTCGCACTCGTCGGACGGCACCCAGGCGATGTTGACCCTGGCCGAGTGCGCGAAACCTCCGGCACGCAGCGCCTCTGCGACCGAGAGGTAGGCGTCGTGCAGGTCGACGTACTTGCCGACCAGCGCGACTGTCACTTCCTCGTCGGGGTGATGGACGCGCTGAAGCAGCTCGTCCCAGCGGCGCCAGTCGACGTCGCGGAACGGTAGCGCGAGCCGCCGTACGACGTACGCGTCGAGTCCCTCGGCGTGAAGCACCCGCGGGATGTCGTAGATCGACGGCGCATCGACGGCGGCCACGACCGCCTCGTCGTCGACGTCGCACATCAGGGCGATCTTTCGCTTGACGCTCTGCGGGACCTCGCGGTCGGCCCGGCAGACGATGGCGTCCGGTGCGATGCCGATCGACCGCAGCGCGGCGACCGAGTGCTGGGTGGGCTTGGTCTTCAGCTCGCCGGAGGGTCCGATGTACGGGACAAGGGACACATGCAGGAAGAAGCAGTGCGCGCGCCCGACATCGTGCCTGACCTGGCGGGCGGCCTCCAGGAACGGCAGCGACTCGATGTCCCCCACGGTGCCACCGATCTCGGTGATCACGACATCAACGCCAGGCTCCGCCATGGCCCGGATGCGCGTCTTGATCTCGTTGGTGATGTGCGGGATGACCTGCACGGTGTCACCCAGGTAGTCGCCCCGGCGTTCCTTCGCGATGACCGACGAGTAGACCTGGCCAGTGGTGACGTTCGCCTTCTGGGCGAGGTCGACGTCGAGGAACCGCTCGTAGTGCCCGATGTCCAGGTCGGTCTCGGCTCCGTCGTTGGTGACGAAGACCTCGCCGTGCTGGAAGGGGTTCATCGTGCCGGGGTCGACGTTGAGATAGGGGTCCAGCTTCTGCATAGTGACGTTGAGACCGCGTGACTTCAGCAGCCGGCCCAGTGAGGAAGCCGTCAGACCCTTCCCGAGGGATGAGGCCACGCCGCCCGTGACAAAAACATGTCGTGTCGGTGACACTGCGCCCACAGCCCACTCCCGCGGAGGTTGGTGCGGCGGGAGATCCGCCCGTCCACGGGGTTCGAATCTATCAAGCATCCGGCCAGTCACGAAAAGCACCACGCCGGTGGGGGCTACTTCCGGTGACCTCAGCCGGTGGCCAGTGCCGGCGGAAGCACCGGGACGCCACCGACCACGCCGAACGTGCCGGGTTGGCCGTCGAGGCCTGCCGCCAGAGCCGCTGGCGCCGCGGTCTGGCCCGCGGCGGTGTCGACCACGTTGAGGGTGGTGATCGCGTTGGTCATCTCCGCGCTGTCGGTCACGGTGGCGATCAGTCCGCCCGGCATGCTCGCGGACGCCGGAGTGGCGAGCAGCAGACCGTCGCAGTCGGTCGCGAAGGCGTCCACGATCTGCGACTCGATCTGGTGTGCCGCGTAGACCCCGTCGCTGGCCCCATGGTCTCCCGCCGCCAGCACCACGACCGCACTCGCCCGCCTTTGCAAGGGCTCGCGGAGCGTGACCAGCTTGGCGCCTTGGAGCTGGGCGTCGATGCGGGTCGCCTCGGCGTCGACCAACAGTCGGTCGCGGCTGCCGGTGTACGCCCGGGCGAGCAGGATGCCGATTCGCCGGTACGTCGGCAAAGTGGCGCTCGACCCGAGGTCGTGCAGGCCCTTCAGCGAGTTTGTCGCGACGCTGTCGACGTACGTCTTCTTGCCGGGGTCGATCAACGTCGGGGTGAGGTGGCCGCTGATGACGATCTCGCCGCCCGCTGCGGTGATGGCCCGGCTCACCCCGGACACGGTTGTCGCCGCGACGCCGGGCAGGACGATGACGGCGACCGAGGTGTTCTGCAGGGTGTCCGCGAGCACGGCGGGACCCGCGGCCTGGCCTAAAGCCTGGCTGAACTTCTGGTCCTGACGAAGGGCGGCCACCTGGTCGGCGAGTCGCGCGTTCGCGGCGGTAAGAGCGGCGGCGTCGTTGCGGACCGGCGTGTTACCTTGCAGCGGCCCGTTGCCGAGTGCGACACCGCCGGCGAAGGCGAGACACACGGCGACGAAAGCGAAAAGGTATCGGCGGAGCATGCTCACGTGACCAGCCCACGCGCCGAGTCGTAGCCGTCCCGGAGCCATCCGCGCAGCTGGTCCCACCAGTCCTGACCGACTGGTGTGGTGGCGATCGCCGCTGCCACCGCAACGAGTGCGATCACGATCGCGAGGAACACCAGCCAGCCACGGATCCGACTGCGGTACAGCTGTGCGACGGACTTGGCGTCGGCGACGTGGGACCCGACGGCCGCCCGGGTGAGGAACGAGCTCGCCATGCTCGACCGGCCGGTGTCGAGGAACTCCTCGAGGCCGGCGGGCATCCCGGCGGTGACGATCAGTGACGCGCCGTTGACGTGCGCCAGCAGGAGAGCGGCGTCCGAGGTGGGACAGCTGGTCTGGAAGATCGCGTGCCGCACCCCCAGCCGTTCGATCCGGTCCCCCTGGCTGACTCGTCCGTCGTGGCCGGCCTTCAAGATGACCTCCGCGCCACACCGCAGCGCGGCCTCGGACACCTCGTCGCCGTCGCAGATGATCACGTCGGGGCGGTGGCCGGCAGCGATCAGGGCGTCCGCGCCCGCGTCCACGCCGATCAGCGCCGGTGAGTTCTCGCGTAGGTAGCCCTTGAGGGACGCCAGGTCCCCGCGATAGTCGAAGGCCCTCACCACGACCAGAACCTGTCGGCCTTGGATCGCCCTGGCGAGCCGCGGCACGCCTACCCCGTCCAGCAGCAGGTCGCGCTCGCGACGCACCTGCTCGACCGCGTTCGCACTGAGCGCCTCCAGCCGGTTGGCAATGCCACCCTTCGACGTCTCCATGGCGGCTGCGACCGACCGCCGGTCCTGCCGGACCCCGGTCGCGATGAGCTGGTCGCCGAGGTAGACGTGGCCACCGTCGACGCGGAGCTGGACGCCGTCGGTCACGGCTGCGAGGACCTGGCCGCCCACGTCGTCGACCAGTGCGACCCCGGCGTCGACCAGGTGTCGGGGACCGAGGTTCGGGTAGCGACCGGAGATCGAGGGCGCCGCATTGACCACCGCTAGCACGCCGGCCTCGACCAGGGCGACGGCAGCGGCGCGGTCCATGTCGACGTGGTCGATGACCGCGATCTCGCCCGGTTTGAGTCGTTTGGCGAGGTTCCTGGTCCGTCGGTCGACTCTGGCCACGGCGGTGATGCCGGGCGCCGTCTTGGCGTGTGACCTGCGCAGCGTGGTGAGTTTCATCGCCCGCCATCTTCGCGCACGCACGGTGCCGATCCGCGGACCTGCGCCGCGAGTCGTGCTCGGACGGTCAGGGGGCGCGGTCCGCCCTGGCCAGCTCGACGAGCTCGCTGGCGTGCGCCAGCGCGGTCTCGGAGTCCTCGAGCCCCGCCAGCATGCGCGACAGCTCACGAAGCCGGCCAGCCTCGTCGAGAGCGGTGACGCCGCTGGTCGTCACCGAGCCGTCGCCGCTGCGGACGACGACGTGGTGCCGGTCGGCGAAGGCTGCGACCTGGGGCAGATGGGTCACCACGATCACCTGCGAGGTGGCGGCCAGCCGAGCCAGCCGCCGCCCGAGCTCGACCGCGGCCTTGCCGCCGACGCCAGCGTCGACCTCGTCGAACACCATGGTCGCCGGAGGTGCGCTGCCCACCAAGCACACCTCGAGGGCCAGCATGATGCGGGACAGCTCGCCGCCGGAGGCGCCCTTCGCGATCGGCACCGGGACGGCGCCCTCGTGTGTCGCCAGCGTGAACACCACGTCGTCGAGACCGTGAGGCCCCGGTTCCGGAAGGTCGGTGCGGAGCACGCTGAACCGGGAGTGTCCCATGGCCAGCTTGGCCAGCTCGGCGGTCACCTGCCGGGAGAGTTCGGCGCCGGCGAGTTCCCGCCGGGAGCTGAGTCGCGCACCGGTGGCGCGGAGCCGGCCGTCGAGCTCGGACCTCTCCGCACGCAGCCGGTCGACGAGCGCCGTGTCGGACGTCAGGTCGGTGAGGCGCTCGCCCGCGGTGGCAGACCACTCGAGCACGTCCTGCAGGGTGTCGCCGTACTTGCGGGTAAGTCCGGCGAGCACCGAACGCCGCTCGGACACGGCAGCGAGCCGGACCGGATCGGTCTCGATGGCCGTCGCGTACGACGCGATGTCGGCTGCCACGTCGGCGAGGGCATAGGAGGCACTCGCCAGCGTGTCGGCGAGCGCCGCGAGTGTCGGGTCGTTGGCGCGCTCCCCGTCCAGGCGCTTGCGCGCCGTGGCGACCAGCCCGAGCGCGTCGGCGCCGCCCAGGCCGGACTCGTCGCCCGCGAGTGCGGCGCGGGCGAGCTCCGCCGCAGCCCGCAGCGCGTCGGCGTGTGCCAGTCGTCCCTCCTCGGCGGCCAGGTCGTAGTCCTCGCCCGGCCTGGGCTCGGCCGCGGTGATCTCCGCCAAGCCGTAGCGCAGGACGTCGGCCTCTTGGGCCCGCTCGCGAGCCTGTGAGACGACCTCGTCGAGCTGCGTCCGAACCTGCTGGAGTCGCCGGTACGTCGCCGCGTAGGGGGCGAGCATCTCGGCCAGGTCCGGCCCCCCGGACGCGTCGAGACACTCGCGCTGCCGGCCGCCGAGGAGCAGGCGGTGCTGTCCGGACTGGCCGTGCAGCACGACCCGCTCGCCGGTGAGCAGGCTGAGCACACCGGCGGGCACCGATGCCCCACCGGCGGTGGCCCGTGACCTGCCCTCGGCGGAGACCGTGCGACCGACGAGAAGCACGCCGTCGTCGAGGACGGCGCCCGCCTCCTCAGCCCGCGTCACTACCTTCTCGTCGTCGGAGACGTCAAGAACACCTTCGACCCGGGCGCGAGATGCGCCTTGTCGAACCATGGCCGCGTCAGCCCGGGCGCCGAGAAGCAGCCCCAGCGCCGTGACCACCATGGTCTTGCCGGCACCGGTCTCGCCGGTGACGACGTTGAGACCAGGCCCGAACTCGAGCGCGGCCTCGTCGATCACGCCCAGCGACGAGATGCGGAGCTCCTCAAGCATCGCCGTACCCGTCTCGGTCTCGCCGGCGCTCGGCTGCACCGCGCCACCCCCCGGTGGGCAGGTCGAACTTGGCGACCAGGCGGTCCGTGAACGGGGCCGATTGCAGCCGGGCCAACCGAACCGGCCGGTCGCTCTTGGTGACCTCGATCCTGGCGCCGGGCGGCAGGTCCAGCGTGCGCCGCCCGTCGCACCACAGCACGCCGCCGCCTTTGGTGCCGCGAAGCACCTCGACCGCGAGCCGGGAGCCGGGTGCGGTCACCAGAGGCCGCGCGAACAGGGCATGCGCGCTCAGTGGCACCAGCAGCAGAGCGTCTACCTGCGGCCACACGACCGGCCCTCCCGCGCTGAAGGCGTACGCCGTCGACCCGGTGGGCGTGGCGAACACCACGCCGTCGCAGCCCCAGCGCGACAGGGGTCGCCCGTCGATCTCGACGACGACTTCTAGCATGCGCTCCCGCGCCACCTTCTCCACGCTGGCCTCGTTCAGGGCCCAGCCGCGGGCGGCGACCTCGCCGTCCAGCACCACGGTGACGTCGATGGTCAGCCGCTCTTCGACGGTGTACGACCGGGCGGCCACGGCGGACACCGTCACCTCGAGGTCGGCTCGTTCCGCTTCGGCGAGGAAACCCACATGACCGAGGTTGATGCCGAGCACTGGGGTCCCGCTCGGGCGGGTGATCTCGGCGGCTCGCAGGATCGTGCCGTCGCCACCGATGGCTATGGCGACCTCACAGCCGGCGGCCGGGTCCTCACCGGAAGGTACCGGGTAGGCACCCACGGCGCCGATGTCGCCAGCCTCGCTCTGTAGCATGCGGACCCCGATACCGGCTTCGGCCATGCGCTTGGTGATCTCGCGAGCGACATCGACCCCCGCCGGACGTCCGGTGTGCGTGATCACGAGCACGCTTCGGCCACCGGCAGATGGTGGCCCCACGTCGGCCGCAGCACTGGTCACGGCACTAGCCTCTCATCGCGCACCCGCGGAGACGACCTCATGCACAGCGCCCGGGTCGGCTGGCGGGGCGCCGCGGCGCAGCCAGAGGAAGAACTCCACATTGCCCGCCGGGCCCGGCAGCGGGCTCGCACAGCATCCGCAGACGCCCAGCCCGAGACCGTGGGCCGTGGCGGCCACTGCGAGGATCGCCTCGACTCGCGCCTGCGGAGCCCGGACGACACCGCCCTTGCCGAGCCGCCCCCGGCCCACCTCGAACTGGGGTTTGACCATCAGCACCAGGTCGGCGTCAGTGCGGGCCACCGCGACCAGCGCCGGCAGCACCAGGCGCAGCGAGATGAACGAGAGGTCTGCCACCACCAGGTCCGGCGGCGGCACCAGGGACCCCGGCTCAAGATCGCGCACGTTGGTGCGGTCGCGCACCGTCACCCGCGGATCCTGCTGCAAGGCCCAGGCAAGCTGCCCGTAGCCCACGTCGACCGCGGTCACCGACGCCGCCCGCGCCCGCAGCAGCACGTCGGTGAAGCCTCCGGTGGATGCACCGGCATCCAGCGCGACGCGCCCCGCCACGGCCAACCCGGCAGCCGTGAAGACGTCGAGCGCCCCGGCTAGCTTGCGGCCGCCGCGAGAGGCGTAGTCGGGGGACTGCGAGCCGGCCGCCACCAGCACGGCCGCCTCGGTGGAGACGCCGGTGGCGGGCTTGCTGGCCGTCGTCCCGGCCACGCTGACCCGGCCGTCGCCGATCAGCTGCGCAGCATGGTCGCGGCTGCGCGCCAGACCCCGTCGGACCAGCTCCGCGTCGAGCCGCTGACGACGTGGCATCGAGTCAGGGGGCGAGCGGTGGGCCGTCGAGGATCTGCGCCAGCGCGGCGTGCACGTCGGTGAAGACGTCGAGCTGGGTGGGCAGCTCCACGTTGTCGAGGTCGTCCAGGCGGTCCAGCAGGGCGTCGACCCGCGGATCGCCACCCTCCGTCTGGGCGTCGGGTTCGCTCTGCGTCACCTGACCTCCTGGTCGCCGTGGTTCTCCGCGCAGCGGGCGGCTCCTGGCAAGTGTGGCATGCGCCGGACCCCCGCTATGGCAGCCGCAACGCGTCGAGCGCCGCCGTCAGGTCGAGATCGTCATCGGACGAGGACTTGCCAGCGCCGCGCTCGTCGTACCAGTGCCAGGCCGCCGAGGTGACCGCGCGCAGCCCTGCCTCCCGCCCCTCCCCCGACGAGTCGACCTGCAGCCGGTCACCCACGAGCCGCATCGACCATCCGTCGAGCACCCACGAGCCGGCGTCCTGCTCCGGGAGCCGGTGGTCGGACAGCAGCCCGTCGAGCGTCCAGGCGACGTACGACGGCCGGCTCGACCCAGTGGCTCGGCACAGCGCCGGGACGTCGGTCACGCCGGTCATGACCAAGAGCGAGTCGGCACCGCATCGGTTCGCCCCCTCGATGTCGGTGTCCAGCCGGTCACCGACGACCAGCGGCCTCGACGCGCCGATCCGGAGCAGCGTCTCGTCGAACAGCGGTCGGTAGGGCTTGCCCGCGACCACGTCGGGTCCATGTCCGACCGCCGCTGCGACCGCGGCGACCAGCGTGCCGTTGCCCGGAGCGATGCCGTCGGCGGTCGGAATGGTCAGATCCAGGTTCGACGCCACCCAGGGCAGGCCGGCCGCAACCGCGTAGGCGGCCTGAGCCAGCTGGCGCCACCCGACGTCGGGATGGAAGCCCTGGACGACGGCGACCGGCCGGTCAGCCAGGGTCGACACCGGATCGAGTGCTCGCTCGCGCAGGGCCGCCGACAGCCCCTCCCCGCCGACGACGAGCACGGGCGACCGCGCGGGCACCACCCCCGACACGGCGCGCGCCGCCGCCTGCGCCGACGTGACGACATCGCTCGCCTCGGCGTTGACGCCGAGGTCACGGAGCTGCCGGGCGACCGCCTCCGGCTTGCGGGCGGCGTTGTTGGTGACGAAGGCGAGCGTCAGGCCCGCCGCACGGGCCTTCTCCAGCAGCGCCGGCGCCCCCTGGACGGCGTCGGCTCCGCGGTAGACGACGCCGTCCAGGTCGAGCATCGCGCAGTCGTAGTGCTCGCTCAACGGCTCGGTCGACGTCATCAGGGTGACGGGGGTTGCGGTCACGGGTGCCTCATTCCTGCCGGGTCTCGCGTTGGCCGTACCATGCAGCGTGACCGGAGCGGAAGCATCGTCGAAGCCCAGGCTGCGGTTGCGCCCGTTCGCGGCGCTGCGGTTCAACCCCGCGATGGTCCACGACATCGGGGAGGTTACCTGTCCACCGTACGACGTCATGGACCGGGCAATGATCGAGGAGATGCTCGACGCCCACCCGCTGAACATCGTGCGGCTGATCCTTCCCCGGCTGGTCCACGAACCGCTCGGCGCCGACGACCCGTATGTGACCGCGGCCAAGCGACTGGCCAGGTGGCGTCAGCAGGGCACGCTGGTCACCGATGCCGAGCCGGGGCTCTACGTCTACGAGTACGGTGACGCCGATCATCGTGTGTGCGGCATCGTCGGCGCGCTTGAGCTGCGCAAGCGCGACAGCAAAGTCGTGCTGCCGCACGAGGGGGTGATCCCGGCGATCGTGGCGGATCGGCTGGCCATGGTCGTGGCTGCGCAGGCGAACCTGGAGCCGATCCTGCTGGTCTACGACGGAGACCGCGAGACCAGCGCGTGCATCGCCCGCGCGCGCGAGGACGAGCCGCTCACCGACGTCGTCGCGAGCGACGGCACGTTCCATCGGCTCTGGTCGATCACCGACCCCTCGACACTGGAGCAGATCCGGATCGCGCTGCAGCAGCGCCAGGCCCTGATCGCCGACGGTCATCACCGGTACGCCATGTACCAGCAGCTGCGCCGACGGCACCGGGCGATCGGTGACGGACCTGGACCCTGGGATCTGGGCCTCGCGTTGCTCATCGACCAGTCCGAGTTCCCGCTGGTGCTCGGCGCGATCCACCGCAGCATCGCGGAGGTCGCGCTGTCGTCGCTCCCGGCGCCGCCCGGTTTCGAGCGGATCGAGACGCGCCGGCTGGAGGGCATCCTGCCGCGACCGCCGAGACGATCCGGAGAGATCGTGCTCACCGACGGCGTGGTAGAGCAGACCCTCCGGCTGCCCCAGCGCTCCCCCACCGCCGTGACCGATGTCGAGGTGTTGCATGCCAGCCTGCTGCCCACCTGGTCGGTGTCCGAGGACCGGATCGGCTACCACCACACGGTCCCGCAGACGCTGCACAGCGCAGTGCAGGACGACGGCGTTGGCGTGCTGCTGCACCCGACCACGGTGGCAGAGGTCATGGCGGTGGCCCGGGCCGGGAAGATGATGCCGCGCAAGTCGACCTCCTTCGGGCCCAAGCCCCGGATGGGGCTCGTCATGCGGGCCTTTGACGACGAGCTGTGAGTCACCCGCAGCCAACGACTCGGCCTTACCCCAGGCGTCTGGCTTGGGTGATCTCGACCTCGACGCGACTGATCGGACGGCCCTCGACCCGGTAGAACCTGCGCCGGATGGCTCCGATGACCATCACCTGGTCGCCGGGTTGCCACCGGCGGATCACCTGCCGGACCCGCGCCGTCCAGGCCACGCAGTCGATCGCGTCGACCGGCTGCCGTGAGCGGCCGGAACCAGACCTCTGCCGTCGGGTCGGCGGCCGGTCGACGATCACCCGGGTTGTCAGGACCGTGTCCCCGCTGGGCAGATTTCGCTCGTCGGCGGCCTTGGCGACTCGACCGCACAAGATCACCTCGTTCCTGGCGGTGGATCGGACCCCCTCGCGGTCCTCAGCAGCGTGGCCGACCGGCATACCTTCGTCACGGTGCATCTCGCCGTCTCGCCTCCTCGATGCGTCCTGCCGGGAGCAGTGCTGGAAGCCAATCGTGCCAGTGGGTGACGCGCGCGGGGTCTCTGGGACGGCTGCCTGTGGAGAGCCGTGGAGGGATGGCCGCCTGTGGACGACGGCCGGTCAGCTGCTGTCGGCCGCGTCCAGCTCCGCGACCCGGTCGGCCGCATCCGTCACGTCGTTGACGTCGACACCGGCGGCGCGCTCGAACCATTCACGGGCCGCCGCCCGCTGACCGTCGGCGAGCAGCGCCTCGGCGTAGGCGTAGCGCAGCCTCGGTGACCAGTCGGCTCGGGTATGGGACCGGAGCTCGCGCCCTTCCAGGGTGCGTATGGCAGCTGCGGCCTCGCCCAAGTCGCGGCGCGCGCCCGACTCGACAATACGCATCTCGATCTGTCCTGCCACGTCGAGCGTTTCGACCGCCGGCTCCTTCGCCATGGCGATCGCCCGACCTGGGCGACCGAGGGCTCGCTCGCAGTCCGCCATCATCGGGAGATACAGCGCGTCTCCACTCAGCCGCCGGGCGGCCTTCAGCTCGGCCAGCGCGTCCTTGAAGCTCCCGGCGGCATAGGCGGCCTCGCCGCTGGCCTCGCGCACAACGGCGATCCGGGCGGCTCGGGCTCGGGCGGCGATCGTGTGTTGGTACGCGGCTTCGGGATCGGTGTCGATCAGCCGCGCCGCGGCGACGAGGTGACGCGCCACCCGGACCGCAAGCTTCTCCGGCAGCGACTTGAGCTGGTTGACCACAAATCGGTCGAGCTCCTTGCCGGTGATGTCCTCGGGTATCGGCGGTCCGTCATAGACGCGCTGCACCTCTGTGCGCTCGGTCACCGGTAGCTCGTCGCGCCGCCATCGCCCGGCGGTGCTGCGCGGACGGGTCTGCTGCCCGGGTCTCGGCTGGGTCGAGCGAGCGGACCCGACGTCCTGCCGCGACCGGCCACCTCGTGCGGCGGGCCGGCCGGAGCGGCCGCTCTTCGAGCCGTTGCCGCTGCCGTTGCCGCCACTTTGCCGATCACTCACGACATCTCCCTCACTTTCTGAGACGGGACCGCGGTCGACAAAGCGGTACGGGCCGCCCGAAGGCGGCCCGTACCGAAGGATGTCCGGCGACGTCCTACTCTCCCACACGCTCCCGCATGCAGTACCATCGGCGCTGAAGGGCTTAACTTCCAGGTTCGGAATGGAGCTGGGTGTTTCCCCTTCGCCATGGTCGCCGAAACTCTCTTGAGATATCGATGGCCAGCCACCCGTGGTCTCGAGACGGGGGGCAGCTCCCGAC
>JBBSGI010000040.1:0-28112 GCA_038254365.1 Propionibacteriales bacterium | reverse complement strand
CCAGGCCCGCTACAACGCCACCGCAAGCCCGTTCAACTGGCGCTACACCAAGGCAGACCTCAACGCCTACCTCGATCGCCTGGCCACCCACGAACCACTCAACCCGGCAGCCTGACCCCCGAAGGACTAACGTCGACGACCGCTAGCCGCCGCCTTCGCATTCCTTCGCCGAGCTCGACGTAGCATCCAAGTGCCGGGCGTTCGGGCTCATACCGCCCACGAGACAGCGGATCCGGTTCGACGCCACTGGCCGAAAGCGTTACCTCGACGTGGAGTGGGAGCTCGCCGACGGCACCGTGATCATCTTGGCGATCGACGGCTCGTTCCACCTGTTCACCGACCACTGGTGGCGGGACATGAAGCGGGAGCGACACCTGGTCGTGAGCGGTCCCAAGGTGCTTCGCTGCAGCTCGATCGAAGCGCGCCTCGAGTTTCCCGAGATCGCACGTGACCTGCGCCAGATCGGTGTTCCGCAGGCTTCGCGTTTCGCGGCCTAGGACTGCGTTCGCCCGGGTTGGTAGGACAAGAAACCCCCGCGTTCGGTCGGACGAATCAAGCGTGGGGTCAGGCGACGGTGGCGGTGTGAGGCACGGACTCGGCGGACCCCTGGTCGGTTCGGGCGGTAGTGGCCTTGGCGTCCCAGCCGAGCAGGTCGACGACCGTCGGCAGGTCTCGGCGCTCCGCGAGGACATCTTCGGCCAGGTCGGCCTCCAGGTCCGCGTCGCCAGTCCCGAGCACCTCGTCGAGCACAGCTGCCAGCCGCTCCTGCGCCTCGTTGGCCCGCCGCGCCTCCCGCCGTACCCGCGACTCCGCATCGTCGACGCGACGCTCGAGCAGCCGCAGGGTGCCCCCCAGCTCACCGATGGCGCGGTCGCGCTCTCCGAGCCGCCGGGCCATCAGCGCGGTGTAGACCCGGTGGTCGGCGTGGTGCCGGTCCATCGTGGCCTGGAACGACCGGGCGTGCTCGACGCGCTGACGAGCGGCTTCCACCCGGGTCTGGACCACTTCCGCGTACATGATCCGGGTCGCGGCGGCGCCCACGATGGCGGCCAGCACGGCGGCCGGAGCGAGCAGCTCGGACACGGCCGTGGCGATGCAGACGGTCAGGACGGCCCCGATCATCAGGGCCGTCGCGACGGTCACCCGGACGCTGCGCTGGATCTGACGCCTCCCTGCGGCCATGGTCGAAGTTTATTCGTCCTTGTCCTTCGGAATGCGACAGGCGCGCTCGAGCAGGAGCCCGCCGACGGCGAGCACGACGGCCGCCATCGCCGCAAAGACCGAGCGCAGCACGCGCTCCTGAGGCAGCCTGACGTCGAGCTGGTCCACGAACGGGACCGCGAAACCCAGGTACCCCCCGGCGACGATCGCTCCGACCAACGCGCTCGCCTTCGCGATCAGCAGGTAGCGGACCGCCCGGTGGGCAGCTATGCGTCGGCGCTCGCGATGCAGGGTGCGGTACGTCGAGTTCGCGACCACGAGCACGATCGCCGCGGCGGCCAGGAGCACGACCACTGAGCTCCACTGGATCTGCGGCGCGACGCCGTTGACGGCGATCGTGACCCGCGCGAACGCGTAGCCGAGCACGCCACCGACGACGAAGAGGGCCAGTAGCGAGCGAAAACGGGTGGGCCGGACGGTGCCCTGCTCCGGGCTCTTCTGGTCGGCCAACTGCTAGATCTCGAGCTCGAGATCGGGTCGGCGGACGACGCCGTGGGTCTCGAGGTCGGCGAGCAAGTCGCTGACCTTGCCCCGGCCGGGGATCTGTGCGTGCGGGTCGATCTCGTGCCAGGGGACCAGGACGAAAGCGCGCAGGTGGGCGCGCGGGTGAGGCAGCGTGAGCTCCTCCGCGTCCGACACCCGGTCGCCGACCACGACCAGGTCGACATCGAGCGTCCGCGGACCGTTCGGCTCGCTGCGCTCGCGGCCATAGGCGTCCTCGACCGCCATCGCGCGGTCCAGCAACACGTGCACCGACAGCGTGCTGTCGGCGAGGAGGACGGCATTCAGGAAATCCGACGAGCCGTCCGGTGCGTCCACGGGGGTCGTCTCGTAGACCGAGGAGACCGCGGCGATCTTGACGTCCGGGGTGTCGGCGAACGCGTGGATGGCTCCCTGCAGGTTGGCCAGCCGGTCCCCGCAGTTGCTCCCCAGCGAGAGCACCGCGGCACGGATGGGACGCATCTCACCGGTGAGCGTGTCGGGGTCGATGTTGGGGTTGGGCGTCTCAGTCATCTCGGCTCCGATGGATGGTCAGGCTGACGTCCGCGAACGCCACCTGGATGGGCGCGTGGGGCTTGTGCACGGTGACGTCGACCCAGTCGACGGGCGGTTCGGCCAGGCAGATGTCCGCCAGGCGCTGCGCCAGCGTCTCGATCAGATTCACCGGATCGGACTGGAGCGCGGCGTGCAGGCGCTCCGCCAGCACGCCGTAGTGGACGGTCGTCGCGAGGTCGTCCGACGAGGCGGCCGGCCTGGTGTCGAGCCCCATCTCGACGTCGACGACGAACTCCTGTCCCTCTCGTCGCTCGCGCTCCAGTACCCCGTGGTGACCCACGGCGCGCAGCCCCCGCAGCGCCAACCGGTCCGCCATGGGGGGCGGCGCGGACGATCTCGTCATGACGCCTCTTCCTCTCGCGAATGCGTGCTCGACAGTACCGGGGACGCGTGATGCACCCATAACCGCCAACCGTTGGACGTCTGGCGGAACACATTGGTTGCCACCGCCGTACCGCCGGCAAAGACTCCGAGCGGAGTGTCGTCGCCCGCGGACAGCACATTCTCCTGGCAGGTGACCGTCGCCAGGCCGTCCGTGACGGTGGCCTCGACGTCGGTGAGGAAGAACTGGATGTACGGCGCGTTGGCCATCAGCGCCAGCCAGGAGCGCATCACCGCGGCGCGCCCGCGGATCGGCGGCGAAGCGGGGTGCACACAGACGACGCCGTCGTCATCGGCCCAGAGGCTGGACATCGCGTCGAAGTCTGCGCGCTCGAAGGCGGCGTAGAAGTCCGCGTGGAGTGCCAGCACCTCGTCCAGGGCTGGGCTCACGCTCCCGGCTCCTCGCCGAAACGGGCGGCGACACGGACGGCGTCCGCGGAGCGCGCGACGTCATGGACGCGCACGCACCAGGCGCCGCCGACGGCCGACAGCACGGTCGTCGCGGCCGAGGCGTCGTCGCGGTCAAGCGGATGGCGTGCCACGCCGTCCGGGTCGGCGAGCAGCGCACCCAGGAATGACTTGCGGGAGGAACCGACGAGAAGCGGGAAGCCCAGCGCATGCAGCTCGTCGAAGCGCCGGAGCAACGTCCAGTTGTGGGCGGCCAGCTTGGCGAAACCCATTCCCGGGTCGAGGGCAAGCCGGTCCGGCGCGACGCCCGCGGCCAAGGCAGCCGCCGCTCGAGCCGCGAGCTCGCCGCAGACCTCGCCCAGCAGGTCGTCGTACGACGCCTGCTGCTGCATGGAGGCCGAGTGGCCGCGCCAGTGCATCGCGACGTACGCCACCTCGAGGTCGGCCACTGCGGACAGCATGTCGTCGTCGGCGAGACCGCCGGATACGTCGTTGACGAGCACGGCGCCGGCCGCGACGGCGCGCCGCGCGACCTCAGCCCGCATCGTGTCGATGCTGACCACGGCCCGGTCGCCGCTCAGCGCGGAGACGACGGGGAGCACCCGGTCGAGCTCCTCCCTGAGGCTCGGGCGTTCGGCTCCGGGACGCGTCGACTCACCTCCCACGTCCACCAGGTCTGCGCCATCGGCGAACTGCTCGCGCCCGTGGTTGATGCCCGCCTCGGGGTCCAGCCACCGGCCGCCGTCGGAGAACGAGTCCGGCGTAACGTTGACGACGCCCATGACCAGGCAGCGCGGCGGAGCCGGGAGCCCGGCGACGTAGCGCACTGGGCGACCGTGTACCGGCAGGGCCCAGGACCTGGGGTCGGCACCGACGCCGTCGGAGGCCACCGTCACCGCCTAGCCCAGGATGAGGCTCATGGCCTCGGCGCGGGTCGCAGGGTGGAGCAGCTGACCCCGTACGGCGCTGGTGACCGTGCGGGAGCCCGGCTTGCGGACCCCCCGCATGGTCATGCACAGGTGCTCGCACTCGATCACGGTGATCACGCCGCGCGGCCGGAGCAGGCGCACCATCGAGTCCGCCACCTGGGTGGTCAGTCGCTCCTGGACCTGCGGGCGCCGAGCGAATAGGTCGACCAGGCGCGCCAGCTTCGAGAGCCCGGTGATCCGCCCGTCCTCCGACGGGATGTAGCCCACGTGGGCAACGCCGTGGAAGGGCACCAGGTGGTGCTCGCACAACGACCAGATCCCGATGTCCTTGACCAGGACAAGCTCGTCGTGACCGATATCGAAGGTCGTCGAAAGCACATCCTCCGGCCGCATGCGCATCCCGCTCAGCGTCTCGGCGTAGGCCCTTGCCACCCGGGCGGGAGTGTCGCGCAAACCCTCACGGTCGGGGTCCTCACCGATGGCCACCAGCAGCTCCCGCACCGCGGCAGCGGCCCGCTCATGGTCGAACGGCGGGATCTCGCGCTCTGGCGGCACGCCGCCGGGCTCGCTCACTCCGTCAGCTCTGGCCGGCCGGCGAATCGCCGTACGGACCATGGGGAGGCAGCGGTCCGGCCGCCGGCGGACCGGTGGGTGGTGCCATGGGAGGCAACGAGTTCGAGCCGCCCTCGCTGCCGGGGCCGATGGTGATCTCCGGGGTGAGCTCCGGAGCAGCCGGCACGTGGGCGGGCACCTCGACCGGCGGGATCCGGGACGGGATCCGCGAGTCGGACCCGGTCCACGCGGGCCGCTCCGGCCGCATGACGACGTTCGCGAAGATCTCCGTCAGGCCGTGCCGGTCGATCGTCTCACGCTCGAGCAGCTGGCTGACCAGGCTGTCGAGCACTGCACGGTTCTGCACCAGGATGTCGAACGCCTCCTGGTGGGCGTTGGTCATCAACGAGCTGATCTCCTCGTCGATGATCGCCGCGATCTCTTCGGAGTAGTTACGGGTGTGGCCGAAGTCGCGTCCGAGGAACGGCTCGGCGTTGTCCTCACCGAGCTTGACGGCCCCGATCCGCTCACTCATCCCGAAGCTCGTCACCATCCGACGCGCCACGCCGGTGGCCTTGTCGATGTCACTCGATGATCCCGTGGTGGGGTCGTGGAAGATCAGCTGCTCGGCGGCCAGCCCCCCCAGGGCGTAGGCCAGCTGGTTCAGCAGGTCGTTGCGCGAGATCGACGACTTGTCGGTCTCCGGCAGGACCTGGGTGAAGCCGAGCGCGCGACCGCGCGGCAGGATCGTGATCTTGGCCACCGGGTCGGTGCCCGGCAGAGCCGCGGCCACCAGCGCGTGGCCGCCCTCGTGGTAGGCCGTCATGAGCTTCTCCTGCTCGCTCATGATGTGGGAGTGCCGCTGCGGTCCCATGCTGACCCGATCGATCGCCTCGTCAAGGGACCGCTCGTCGATCAGCTTGCGGTCCTGGCGTGCGGTCAGCAGGGCGGCCTCGTTGAGCACGTTGGCGAGATCGGCGCCGGTGAAGCCAGGGGTACGGCGAGCCACCGCGAGCAGGTCGACGCCGACGGCGATCGGCTTGCCGCGGGAGTGCACCTGCAGGATCTTGTGACGGCCCTTCATGTCCGGCGTGTCGACGCCGATCATCCGGTCGAACCGTCCCGGTCGCAGCAGCGCGGGGTCGAGCACGTCGGGCCGGTTGGTGGCGGCGATCAGGATCACGCCCCCCCGTACGTCGAAGCCGTCCATCTCGACGAGCAGCTGGTTGAGGGTCTGCTCGCGCTCGTCATGGCCACCGCCGAGACCGGCCCCGCGGTGCCGGCCCACCGCGTCGATCTCATCGATGAACACGATGGCGGGGGCGTTCTCCTTC
This sequence comes from Propionibacteriales bacterium, assembly GCA_038254365.1. Taxonomy (GTDB): domain Bacteria; phylum Actinomycetota; class Actinomycetes; order Propionibacteriales; family Nocardioidaceae; genus JAWWPG01. Next base: position 22,231 of record JBBSGI010000040.1, on the reverse strand, counting down.
GCCTGCTCGAACAGGTCGCGGACCCGGGAGGCACCTACCCCGACGAACATCTCGACGAAGTCCGATCCGGAGATCGAGTAGAAGGGCACGTTGGCCTCCCCGGCCACGGCGCGCGCGAGCAGCGTCTTGCCGGTGCCCGGCTGCCCGTACAGCAGGACGCCCTTCGGGATCTTGGCGCCTACCGCCTGGAACTTCGCGGGCTGCTGCAGGAACTCCTTGATCTCGCCGAGCTCCTCGATCGCCTCGTCACATCCGGCGACGTCGGCGAACGTGGTTTTCGGGGTGTCCTTGCTGACCAGCTTCGCCTTGGACTTGGCGAACTGCATGACCCGGCCACCGCCGCCCTGGAGGCTGTTCATCATGAAGAGGAAGAACAGCACGACCAGCAGGATCGGGAAGATGCCCGACAGGAAGCTCCACAGGAGGCTCGGGTGGGGCACCTCCACGTCGTAGCTGTCGGAGATCGTGCCGTTCTTGATGTCGGTCTGCACCATCTCGACCAGCTTGGCGCCCTGCCCCTCGAGCCATTGCGAGGAGATCTTCTGCCCGTTGTCGGTGACCGCCCGGATCTCCTGGTCACCTTGGATGAACGTCACCGACTTGACCTGGCCCGACTGCAGCTGCTGCACCATCGTCGAGGTGTCGACGTCCTGGTAGCCGCTGCGGCTCGTGACCACGTCGAGGACCACCAGGACGAGGATCGCGAATAGGACGACCCACAGCCAGGGCCCACGGAACCAACGCTTCACGTTCATCAACCAGGGCTCCCGCCCCACTCCTCCTGCTCATCAGCCGGCCTGCCGGGTCCATTGTCGCGTACCTAGCAAGTGTCCCTCATCGCCAAGGGCACGATGGACGGGAATGGCGTCCCGGACCTTGGACCCGCGAGGAACCCGTGTCGAGAGGTCGCGCGTCGACCCCGACCTGGGGTGGAGGCTCAAGCGTAGACGTGCGGCGCAAGCGTGGACACCGAGCGCAGGTTGCGGTACTGCTCGTCGTAGTCGAGGCCGTAGCCCACCACGAACTCGTTGGGGATGTCGAACCCGACGTATTTGACGTCCACGCTCATCCGCAACGCATCCGGCTTGCGGAGCAGGGTGCAGATCTGCACGGAGCGCGGCCCTCGGGATTCGAGGTTGGCCACCAGCCAGGAGAGGGTGAGCCCGGTGTCGATGATGTCCTCGACCACGAGCACGTGCCGGTCGGTGATGTCGGTATCGAGGTCCTTGAGGATCCGGACCACGCCCGACGAGGACGTTCCCGAGCCGTACGACGAGATCGCCATCCAGTCCATGGACACGTGGAGGTTCAGGCAGCGCGCCAGGTCGGCCATCACCATCACCGCACCCTTGAGCACACCGACGAGCAGCAGGTCCTGGCCCGCGTAGTCAGCCTCGATGGCCGTCGCCACTTCGCCGAGGCGTCGCTGGATCTCCTCCTCGGTGACCAGGGTGGTCAACAGGTCGGACTCGACGTGGCTGACATCCACGTGCACAGTGTGCAGGACGCTTGCGGTGTGCGCAGCGGCGCCCTGTCTGCATCGCACGTTCAGCGGGCTGGCCTGGCCGCAAGCTCAAGATCGTCCCCACGACGAACCGCTCGAACCGCACCGGGCAGGTCAACCGCTCGCTGCCCGCGCCAGCCGACGACAAGCGCATCGAGGGCGCCGACGTGGACGGCGAAGAGCTCGCCGGCGGGGCATCCCGCGGCGAGCGCGGCCAGCCGGAGCACCCGGTGCCGGACGGCCGCCGGCGGGTCCGTCAACCCGGTGAGGTCGAGCACGACGACCGCCACCGTCGGGCTCCCGGCCGGACCTGCGGGAGGTTCCGGTCGGTCGGGGGTCGACACGGCGCCCGCGAAGACGTCGGCCGCCCACCGGTCGAGGGCGTCCGCGTCCAGGGCCGCCTGCTGGGCGGTCCGCGCCAGAGACTCCGCGACGCCTGGGCCTAGCTCCGTCTCGAGCATCGGCAGCACCCGTCGCCGTACCTTGACCCTGGTGAACCTGTCGTCCTCGTTGTCGGGGTCGTGCCAGACGGGCAGCAACAGGGCCCGGCAGGCCTGCTCGGTCTGGGCTCGGGTGACCGCGAGCAGCGGCCGGCGATACCGGCCGGTGCACGGACGCATACCCGACAGTGAACGCAGCCCGCTCCCCCGGGCCAACCCGAGCAGCACCGACTCGGCCTGGTCGTCACGGGTATGGCCGAGCAGCACGACCGAGTCGAGCCGCTCAGCCCAGGAGCCCAACGCGGCATAGCGGGCCTCGCGCGCGGCGGCCTCGGGACCTCCGGCACTGCCGACCACCACCCGGACCACCTGGACCGGGTCGAGCGAGGCGAACGGCGCCAGGGAACGCAGCCGGTTCGCCACCGTCGCGGCTACCGCAGCCGAGTCGCTGCGCAACCCGTGGTCGACGACGATCGCACCGACCGACCAGGCCGCCCGCTCGCCCTGGAAGGCCGCGGCGGCGGACAGCGCCATCGAGTCGGCGCCGCCGGAGCAGGCCACCAACACCCGCTGGCCCGCCTCGAGATCGGTCAGTGTCGCCCGGATCGCACGTCGCACCGCGGCCACCGCGGGGTCGAGTCGCCCACTCACCGCCGGCATCTCATCTCGGCGGCGTCAACCGTGCACGCGGGTGACCCAGCGCGTCGGCTCAGCGATCTCGTCCTTGGTCGGGAGGTTGGCCGGCTCGGCCCACACCGCGTTGAATCCCGCCATCCCGACCTTGTCGAGGACGCCGCGCACGAACACGGCACCTTCTCGGTACTGGCGGAGCTTGGCGTCGAACCCGAGCAGCCTGCGGACCATCTGGTCCAGGGGACCGGCCCCGGCTCGGCGCTGGTTGAACATCCTGCGGATCTCGTCGACCGACGAGACGACCCCGGGGCCAACGCCGTCCATGACCACGTCCGCATGGCCCTCGAGCAGCGACATCACGGCGGTCAGCCGCTCGATGATGGCCCGCTGCTCGGGAGTCTGCACGATGTCGAGCAGCGAGACGTCGCTGTCGCCACGGACCAGCCCGCCGATCTTCTCGATGGCCTCGCGCATCACCTTGGCCAGTCGTCCGGGGTCGAGATCGGTCTTGTCGAGAAGCGTCTCCATCTCGCTCAACAGGTGGGTTCGCAACCAGGGCACCGCGGTGAACTGCACGCGGTGCGTCTCCTCGTGCAGACACACCCACAGCCGGAAGTCGTCAGGGTCAACGCCGAGCTCGCTTTCCACCTGCACGATGTTCGGGGCCACCAGCAGCAGCCGGCCCCCATGCGTCGTACGGCGACCTTCGTTGACGGTCAGCCCGGTGAAGAAGGGGTCGAACTGGCCGAGCACCTTGTTGGAGAGGAAAGCCAAGAGCCCACCGGCCTCGAGCCCGGTGACCCGGGAGCCGATCGCGGTGCCGAGGGAGCTCGGCTCGGCTCGGGTGGTGCGCAGCTTCTCCACCAGTGGGTCGACGATCTGGCGCAGTCCATCCACATTTGTCTGTACCCATCCGGCCCGGTCAACGACCACGACGGGCGCGGTCGCCGACTCCGTGACCAGCTCGGTGTAGGAGCGCACGTGACCCTCGGCCAGTGCCGCGTAACGCCGCAGGTCGGAGACGACCTCCGCCACCGCCTCGCGGGAGATCTCCGGGCTGGGACGCATGAGGCGCTTGGCGGTGGTGACCGCGAGATCCCAGTCGACCATCGAGGCGGGCGCCGACCCGGCGGGGCCAGGCGGGACGTGCGCCATGAATGCCATGACGCCAACGGTACGGGGTGCGTCCTGTTGCCGGCGGCTGCACGCCCCGTGTGAGCCGACCACCTTCTCCCTTCCGGCGAATGCGGGAATCTGACTGGATCCGGGGCCGCTGAGGCAGCCGCTTTCCCGCAGTTCCGGGGGGATCAACAGCGGCAGGTGGTCAGCGCGGCGGCGATCCGGTCGAGGTCGGCTCGGGCCAGAAGCGTCTGACGGACCGCCACCCGGTCGGCGACCGCAGCGAACACCAGCGTCCGACCGCTGGTGGTTGTGGCCAGCCCGGCCAGGGCGTGGACGCCGGTGAGCGTCCCCGTCTTGGCCCGCACGTAGCCCAGGGCCCCGCCCCCACCGGACTCGAAGCGGTAGCCGAGGCTGCCGGAGAATCCCGCTACCGGCAGGCCGGTGAGGACGCCGCGCAGCTGCGGGTGCGTGGCGTCGGCGGTCAGACCGATCACGTCGACCAGCAGTGAGACCGGGACCACGTCGTCTCGCGACAGACCACTGCCGTCGTAGAAGCGGGCGCCGGTCAGGTCCAGGCCCAGCCGGGTGAGCTCCGAACGCACCGTGGCGACACCGGCAGAGCTGGACCCCGGCCGCCCGGCGGCGACCGCGACCTGCCGCAGCAGCACCTCGGCGGCCTCGTTGTCGCTCTGCTCGAGGATGTGCTGCACGATCTGCTCGAGCGGCGCGGACCGAACGGTCGCTACCGGTGAACGGGCGGTCCGGCGCGAGCTCTGCTCGGTGACCGCTCCGGTCACGGTGATGCCGGCGTCGCTCAGCTGGACACGGAACGCCTCCGCTGCGGCCAGCGCCGGGTCGACGCTGCGTGGGGAGAGTCCCGGCGTCTTTCGCCCTTCATCCACCCAGAGCGCGCTGATCGGGCTGACCACGTTCTGCGGGAGGTAGGACGAGGGCCAGTGCGGGTTGACCGCCGGGCCGGTGAACAGCGACGCGTCGTAACCGAGCCGCACCCGAGGTATGCCGAGCGACCTCAGGCGGGCAGCGGTCGCGCCGGCCAGCTCCTCGAGCGAGGCCGGCAGGGGATACGTGGCGGTAGCCTGCCCGCCCGCAGGCGCGCTCTCCGAGAGCAGCGGGTCTCCGCCCCCCACCAGGACGATGGACGAGAGGGTGCCGCCGCGGACGACGGAGGTGGTGAAGCGGTGCTCCGGCCCGAGCACCGAGAGCGCAGCAGTAGTGGTGAGCAGTTTCAGGGTAGAAGCGGGCGTCACCCCCGGGGCCCCGTGCGACCACGCGGCAGCGGGGTTCCCGAGCTGCGCCACCGCGAACCCGAAGTGCCGGCCCAGGCCGGGCAGCGCAAGCTTCGGCCCGACCTGTTTGCGCAGTCGAGCCATCGAGATCGGCTGACCACTCGCCGCCGAGGCGAGGACCGCCGGGGCCGCGGGCGGGGCCGCCAGCGACAACCCTGGTCCGGGTGCGGGCGGCAATCGGCTGGCGGGCCCGGTCGTCGGCCGGCCATTGCTCCCAGCGCGGTCGGGGAGCACGCCGAAGCCGACCACCGCCCCAGCCGCGACGAGCAGGGCAACGAGGACGAGGCCCACCTTCAGCACCAGACCACCCGCCTCGGAGCGGGCTGGCTCAGCCGCAGGCTTGATGTGGGACACCGCCACTCCTTCTCCGATAGGGGACACTAACCCTAGGCCCGCTCCGCGGTCGCACCCCGACACCCACGAAGGAAGTGGCAGCGTGGAGTTCGACGTGACGATCGAGATCCCCAAGGGATGCCGGAACAAGTACGAGGTCGACCACCGCAATGGCCGTATCCGGCTGGACCGCACCCTCTTCACCGCCACGCAGTACCCGGCCGACTATGGCTTCATCGACGAGACCTTGGGGCAGGACGGCGACCCGCTGGACGCCCTGGTCCTGCTGCCCGAACCGACCTTCCCGGGCTGCCTGATCCTGGCGCGGGCCATCGGGATGTTTCGGATGACCGACGAGAAGGGCCCCGACGACAAGGTTCTCTGCGTCCCCGCGAGTGACCCCCGCCAGGAGCATCTGCGCGACATCCACCACCTTCCGGAGTTCTACCGGCTCGAGATCCAGCACTTCTTCGAGGTGTACAAGGACCTGGAACCCGCGAAGTCCGTCGAGGGCGCGACCTGGGTCGGACGCAGCGAGGCCGAGAAGGAGATCCTGGCCTCGCGTCAGCGTCACCTGGACACGCTCGAGACCGGCTCGGGACAGCACTGAGCCGGCTCCTGGTACGACGGTCGGCGACGACAACGCGCCTCCCAGGCCGACGGGTCCGGGAGGCGCGGTCGGTGCCGAGCCCGCTACGTGACGACGGAGGGGGTCACACCCGTCCGTAGAAGTTCGGCAGGATCCAGTCGTAGATGCCGGAGACCTCGACGTAGAGACCTGGGCGTGGTGCCTGGATGATCTGACCGTTCCCGATGTAGAGAGCTTCGTGGTAGATCGAGGACGGGCTCGACGAGCTTCCCCAGAAGACCAGGTCGCCCGGCTTCAGGTCGCTGAACGAGATGTGCGCCACGGCCTCGTACTGCGCCACCGAATAGTGCGGGAGCGACACTCCGGCCGCGCCCCACGCGCCCATCGTCAGACCTGAGCAGTCCCACGAGTCCGGGCCAGCCGCACCGTAGACGTACGGCTCCCCCAGCTGGGCGCGGGCGAACGCGATGGCCTGGGCCGCACCTCCACCCGGAGGCGGAGGCGGCGGAGGAGGCGGCGGCGGAGGCGGCGGCGGCGGCGGAGGCGGCGGCGGCGGAGGCGGCGGCGGCGGAGGCGGCGGAGGCGGCGGCGGAGGCGGCGGCGGCGGAGGCGGCGGCGGCGGCGGAGGAGGAGGCGGCGGCGGCGGCGGCGGAGGCGGCGGCGGCGGGGTGTTCCCCTGCTGGCTCTGCTGGCGACGCTGCTGATCCAGACGCTGCTGCTGACGCTGCTCGGCAAGTCGCTGCGCTGCACGCTGATCGGCCAGCTGCTGCGCTGCACGCTGATCGGCCAGCTGCTGCGCTGCACGCTGATCGGCCAGCTGCTGCTGACGCTGCTCGGCAAGTCGCTGCGCTGCACGCTGATCGGCCAGCTGCTGCTGACGCTGCTCAGCCAGTCGCTGTTGCTCGAGCTGCTGTTGACGGGCCTCCTCGCGCTGGCGCTGGAGCGCGGCCTGTCGCCGCGCCTCGGCCAGACGTTCCTGACGGAGCCGCTCGAGGCCGGCCGCCCGCTCGGTCGCGAGCTGGACCGAGGTGTCCTGCGCGGCTGCGAGCTGGGCGATCAGCGCGGACTTCTGAGCAGCGATGGATCCCACTGCTGCCTGTTGAGCGGCGACGGCGTCGGCGGCCGCCTGCCTGGCGACCTCGGCGGCGCCCTTGGCCTGTTCCGCCTCGACCAGCGCACTGGCCGCCTGCGCCTGGTAGACCCTGGCCAGCCGGGTGGCGGCCTGCCACTGCTGCAGGCGCGCGTCGAGCGCGGCCGACGTGGTGTTGTAGTCGGCCATCTGGTTGATCAGCGAACGGGCCCCCGTTGCGGTCATGGCGGTGCTGATCGTGGACAGCTGGGTGCCGGCGGTCTCGTGGCTCACCACGTAACCGGCCAGGCTGGTCCGTGCGGTGGCGGCCGCGCCGACCGCCCGATCGGCCCGGGCCTTCGCCGTGGCAGCCGCCTGGTCCGCCAACTGCCAGTGGTACCGCGCGCCGTCGTAGGCCTCGGCCGCCTTGCCGGCCGCGATCCCGAGGTTCTCCAGGGCGATGTTGGCCGCGGTTAGCTGCGCCTCGATGCTGTCGACCGAGCCCTGCGTCTGGGCGACCTGATGCTGCGCGCCGTCCACGGCCTGCTGGCTGGGGATGACGGGGTCACCAGGGTCGGCCTGCGCGGTCGGGCTGACGACCAGGGCCAGACAGCACACTGCGAAACAGGCAATCGACCGGGTGAAGCTCCGGGTGAAGCTATTGCGGCGGGGCGATGGTACGGGGGTCCCTTCGTTCGATCCGCGAAACAACCAGCCGCCCTTCCCCAGCGGCCGGGTATTCCTACTTCCGACAAGCGACGGTAGCCACCTTTAGCCCCAATGGGAACAGTTTTCACTTGTAAAACTTTGGTAACAGCGAAATGCCTCGGGAGAATGACAATGATGTCATTTAGCCGGTGCGAAAGCGCGGGAGGACCGCCGGCCGGAGAATGTGCCTGGTCCCGGGCGCGTGAGTCCCTGTGGTCGCACCAGCCCCACGGGCATCAGGGCTTACCGCGGGCAGCCGATGCGCTCGGCCCGATGGCAACGAATTACATCGATGTCATTCTTGGCCAGAACCTGTCGACGCCTCCCACCGGGGCGCCCGACGTTCACGAAACGCCCGCATTCCCTCGTTCGCCTCCGCCGAGGCAAACAACCGAGCCGACAGCTCGACCAACCTTTCCCCGTCGCGCTCGATATCCGTCACCATCGGTGCGTTGAGCAGCGCCTTCGTCTCGCGGAGGCCTTGCGGAGAAAGCTGTCGGAACTCGTCGAGCCGCTTCGCGACGGCGGGGTCGAGCTCGGCCTCCGCCAGGCTCGCGGTCACCAGCCCGTAGGCCGCAGCGGCGTCGCCGTCGAACACCTCCCCCGTGAGGTAGAGGCGCGCTGCGTCGCGGTCGGTGAGCCGGCTCCTGGTCGTGAGCGAGATGATCGCCGGCGTCAGCCCGAGGCGCACCTCGGCGAACCCGAATGTGGATTCCCGGCTGGCGAACGCCAGGTCGCACGCGCCGACAAGTCCCAGGCCGCCGGCGCGGCAGTGGCCCCGAACGACGGCGACCAACGGTGTCGGTGAGACGACGAGCGCGGTGAGCAGGTCGAGCAGTGCCCGAGCGCCGCGGGTCATCCCGTCCTCGACCGCCTCGTGGAGGTCGGCACCGGCGCAGAATGTCCCGCCGGTGTGGGTCAGCACGACGACCCGGACGCTGGGCGTCGAGTTGGCCGTCTCGAGGTGGGCGCGAAGCTCGGCGACCAGCCGCCGGGACAACGCGTTGCGGTTCCGCGGCGACTCCAGCGTGATCGTGGCGACGTGCCCGTCGACGTCGAGGTGGACGAGCTCGCTGCGATCGGTCACGCGCTCAGGATAGACTTGCCGGATACGACAGGGGAGCGCCGTGCGGCGCTGAGAGTGCGGGCCTCCGCAGACCCTCGAACCTGATCCGGCTAGCACCGGCGAAGGGAGTCGAGACTCGAGCAGCCCCAGCTGGTGACAGCAGGTCTGCTTCCCCTCCCGACACGTTTGGGAGGTTCACGATGGCTACTGCAGCCGACTCGAGAGTCAGGGCCGCTCGCGGCAGCTGGCGCACCATTGACATCGTCACCGCCGCCATGATCGGCGTGGTCTTCGGTGTCGCCTACTGGGGATGGAGCAGCGCGTACAACAGCCTGGTCACCCCGCTGAGCAGCCTGCTCGGCCCGAGCCAGGGGCTGCTTGGGGGGCCGTGGCTGATCGCCGGCGTGGTCGCCGCACTGGTCGTACGACGACCAGGCGCCGCGCTCTTCGCGGAGATCCTCGCCGCGGTGGTGGAGGCGGTGCTCGTCACCGAGTGGGGCTGGGCCACGGTGATCTCAGGAGCCCTGCAAGGGCTCGGGGTGGAGATCGCGCTAGCCGTCTTCCTGTTCCGCCGCTTCGGATGGCCGGTAGCCGCCCTCGGCGGTGCTCTGGCGGCCTTTGCGGAGTGGTGCTACGAGTGGCATGCCTACTGGGTGGGCTATAGCGCGGCCTGGAAGTTGGCCTACCTCGGCTTCTTCACCGTGTCGGGAGCCGTCGTCGCAGGAGTCGGCGGCTGGTACCTGACCAGAGCGGTCGCCGCCACCGGCGCCATCGACGCATTGCCGGCCGGACAGGAAGCCGCCCGCGATCAGGCGACCTGAGGCCGGGTTTGGCGCCGACGTCGAGCTGCGCGGCCTGACCTGGCGACCCGCTCGTCGACGTACGCCGGTCGTCTCCGGGCTCGACCTGCACATCCCCGCTGGCCAACGGGTCCTGGTCACCGGCCCCAGCGGGTCCGGCAAGTCGACCCTGCTGCGGGCCATCGCCGGCCTGCTGCTGACGGCCGCCTCCGGCGAGCTGGAGGGCGGAGTGCTGATCGAGGGAGTGCCGCTCGAGCGGTCGCCGGAGCGGCCGGCGCTGCTTCTGCAGGATGCACTCGCCGGCATCGTCGCCGAGACTGTGGGACGCGACGTCGCGTTCGGTCCCGAGAACCAAGCCGTGCCGCCCGCGGAGATCTGGCAGCGGGTGGCGGCTGGTCTGTGGGAGACCCGCTTCCCTTATCCACAAGGGCATCCAACGTCTGCCCTGTCCGGCGGCGAAAGCCAACGTCTCGCATTGGCCGGAGGCCTCGCCCTCGGCGGACGGGTCATCCTCCTCGACGAGCCGACGTCAATGCTGGACCCTCTCGCCGCGGACGCAGTACAGGCGTCGCTCCGCCGGCTGGCCGACCAGCGGCACCCCACGATGGTGATCGTCGAGCATCATCTCGACCCCTGGCTGGACTTCGTCGAGCGCCTCATCGTGCTGGGGGCGGACGGCGCGATCGTCGCTGACGGTGAGCCCGCAGCTGTGCTGGCTCGGGAGCGCGGGTCGCTCACCCGACTGGGGGTCTGGCTTCCGGGACTTCCGGCCCCAGCCCTGCCGGAGCTCCCGGCGCAGCTCGTCGGGCCGTGGGACGACGGTCCCGCGGAGCTGTTGCGCACAGACCGGGTTTGGCTCGAACGCCGGCACCGACTGACCCGCAACAAGCCGCCGACCCAGGCGTTGCGGGGGGTGGACGCCGTCGTGCGGTCCGGTCGGGCACTCGCCGTCACCGGTGCCAGCGGAGCCGGCAAGTCCAGCCTGATCTCGGTGCTCGCGGGTTTGGAGCGGCCCACTGGCGGAGCGGTGCGGTCGGCACCTGAGCTGGCCACGCGACGCGGGACAGCCCCGCACCGTTGGCGTTCGAGGGAGCTCGCCGCGCGGTTTGCCTGGATGCCGCAGGCACCGGAGCACGGCATCGTGGCGCGGACGGTCCAGGACGAGGCGCTGGTCGCCGCGATGGCGTGTGGTCGAGACGAGCGGCGGTCGCGCGCTCGGGCCGCCGGGCTCCTCGAGGCGCTCGGTCTGGGCTCACTCGGTGAGGCGAGCCCCTACCACCTGTCTGGCGGTGAGCAACGCCGCCTCATGCTGGCTGCCGCCTTGACCAACGGTCCGTTCGGTCTGCTGCTCGACGAGCCGACCGTCGGCCAGGACCGGTTCACCTGGTCGGCGGTCGTCGGCGCGGTTGCCGCCGCGCGCGCCGCGGGCAGCGGGGTCGCCTTTGCCACGCACGACCGGCTCACCGTCGACCTGCTGGGCGACGATGTCGTGGTCCTAGCGGACGGAGCGGTGGTGCCATGACGCGCCCAGCCTCGGTGGGGCCGCTGTCCTTGCTCGCCGGCTGTCTCCTTCCGGTCGTCGGCGCCTTCGCGGTGACAACGCCTCGGATCGGTCTCGTCACGCTCGCGGCCGACGTGCTCACTCTCGGCTGGCTGGTGCGCGATCCTCGGGGCACAGCGCTGCGATGTGCGATGGGTCTCGTGGCCGCCGGCACCCTGGCGCTGAGCACCTGGCTGTACGCCGGCCACGACCTCGACCGGACCGGGGCGGCGGCGCTGCGCATCCTGTGCATCGTGGTGCCCGCGGCGATCCTGTCCCCCTCGATCCGCCCCAGCGAGCTCGGTGACCACCTCGCGCAGCGGCTCCGGATGCCGGCCCGGCCGGTGGCTGGGGCGGTTGCGGCGCTGCAGCGGGTGGAGCTCCTCGGCGAGCAGTGGCGGCAGATCCTCGCGGCCCGTCGGGCCCGGGGAATCGGGATCGACGGTGGTCCGGTACGGCGGGTGCGGGGCCTCGCCGGGAGCGCATTCGCGCTCCTGGTGACGGCGATGCGGCAGACCGGCCAGCTCGCGCTGGCGATGGACGCGCGTGGTTTCGCGACCGCCCACCACCGGACCTGGGCGAGGCCGGCCCCCTGGCGCGGTGGTGACTCGACACTCCTGGTCCTCGCCGTGTTCCTCGCCGCGCTCCCCCACCTCCTCTGATCATCCGCCCCTCGTAACCGATCATCCGCCCCTCGTGACCGACCATCCGCCCCTCGTGACCGACCATCCGCCCCCCGTAACCGACCATCCGCCGCTCGTGCCCGACGAGCGCGCCAAACACCAAGTCACGAGTTCGTCGGGAATCCAAGGTCTACCTGGCTGGTGGCCGGGTCCGGCCAACGACTGGTGACCACCTTCGTCCTGGTATAGAAGTGGACGCCCTCCGGGCCGTACATGTGCGAGTCGCCGAACAGGCTGTCTCTCCACCCACCGAACGAGTAGTACGCCACTGGTACCGGGATGGGCACGTTGACGCCGACCATGCCGACCTGCACCTGCAGCTCGAACTCGCGCGCTGCCCCGCCGTCGCGGGTGAAGATCGCGACGCCGTTGCCGTACGGGTTGGCGTTGACCAGGTCGAGGGCCTGCGACGTGGTGTCGACCCGGACGATACTGAGCACCGGGCCGAAGATCTCGTCGCGGTAGACGGCCATCTCGGGCCGCACCCGGTCGACGAGGCTGACGCCGAGGAAGAAGCCGTCGCCGGAGAACTCCTCGCGCCGACCGTCGACCACCACGTCGGCTCCTTCGCCCCGCGCCACGTCCAGGTACGACGCAACCTTGTCGCGGTGCGCCCTGGTGACCAGGGGGCCCATGTCCGACGATGGGTCGGTGCCCGGGCCGATGCGCAGGGTCCCGATCCGCTTCTCGACCGCCGTGACCAGGTCGTCGGCGACGTCTCCCACGGCGACGACCACCGAGACTGCCATGCAGCGCTCGCCGGCGGAGCCGTATCCGGCGGACACGGCGGCATCGGCGGCCATGTCGAGATCGGCGTCCGGGAGCACCACCATGTGGTTCTTCGCGCCACCGAGGGCCTGCACGCGCTTCCCGGCCGCCGTACCACGCTCGTAGACGTGTCTGGCGATCGGAGTCGACCCGACGAAGCTGACCGCCGCGATACCGCGGTGGTCCAGGATCGCGTTGACGGCCTCCGCGTCTCCCTGGACGACATTCAGCACTCCGTCGGGAAGGCCGGCACGACGCAACAGGTCGGCGATCAGCAGCGACGCCGACGGGTCCTTCTCGCTGGGTTTGAGGATGAAGGCGTTACCGCAGGCGAGCGCGTTGGGGATCATCCACAACGGCACCATCGCGGGGAAGTTGAACGGCGTGATGCCGGCCACGACGCCGAGCGGCTGCTTGATCTCATGTACGTCGACGCCGGTGGACGCCTGCGCCGAGTGACCTCCCTTGAGCAGATGCGGGATCCCGCAGGCGAACTCCACGCACTCGAGGCCCCGCTCCACCTCCCCCGCGGCGTCGGAGAGGACCTTGCCGTGCTCTGCTGTGATGGCGGCGGCGACGTCGTCGCGATGCTGATCGAGCAGGGCACGGAAAGCGAACATGACCCCGGCTCGCCTGGTCAAACTGGTGCTCCGCCAGCCCTCGAAAGCGTCCGCGGCGACGTCGACGGCATGACCGACCTCCGAGGACGAGGCGAGCGCCACGTCCGCGGTCTGGTCGCCCGTTGCCGGGTTGAACACCGGCGAGGTCCGCGCGAAGGACCCGCTCACCTTGCCGCCGATGAGGTGCCCGATGCGCCGCACGGTGCTCCTAGGTCGTCGATGGGAAAGACCTTCGCCGGGCGGTCGTCAGTCCCGCGCCGGCCCTGACCGCAGTGTCGCATAGCGCCTCGCCATGGTGATCACGAAGTCGTGCACCCGGTCGAGCTCATCACTGGGCAGCCTGAGCAGCTGCGCACGCGCCTGGGGTCTATCCACAGGAAGCGGGAGCGGCCATGACGTTCCCCAGACCGCCTGGGCGAACCGCTCGTTGGAGGGCGCAAGCTGCTCCGCCGCCCTTGCCGCGAGGGGCGGCGGCCAACCCCAGTACGCGTCCTCGCACCAGCCCAGCTCCCGCGCGCGGCGAGCGGCGACCCGATAAAGGCGGCGTACGGCCATGTCGTTGCCCGACAATCCTGGATGTAGGCCATGCAGGTAAGCACGCAAAAGGCGAAAGGCTTCCACGGCCGTCGGACCCAACGAAACATTGACCGGCTCTGAACCGACGAGCAACTTGCCCGCCGCTATGTCGATGCCGGCGGCCCGCAGCAGGACCACTAATGGGTCTGGCTCGCTGAGGCAAGTGAACGGCACGGCCACAAATTCAAAGTCGGGCGACTCGTACCAGTACGCGGTCAGCCTTTCCAAGTCCAAATCTCTGCGTGCCAGGAGTCCTGCCACATGCCGACCGAAAGGCTGGACGTCCTGGAGTTGCTTCACGTCTTGAGCGTAGGAACTGTTGATGAGGGAGAGCTGGTCGCGTACGACGTACACGATCGTCACCGGCCTACCGAGCGAAAGCAAACGGTCCCGCAGTCGCTCAGCCATACCATCGACAGGGAGGATCCACCCCAATATCTCGGAGCTGATGAGGATCGTCTCGGCCTGTACATCAGCTGTCTCGGCCAACAAGGCACTCCATCCGCCGCTAGCTGGTCTATACATCGGATTGCCGGCAAGTTCCCAACCAAGATGATGATGGGACACACCGCGCGGAGAAAGCTCGCTGCGCCCAGCCACCGGCAGGTACACATCGTGATCCGCGAGGAGCTGCGCATTCTCGAAGAGCCCGTGCTGAAAGAACGTCGAAGCGGTCTTCGGCGGCCCGACATGAACCACTAGTCGCGACACGCTCACCTCCGAAACATGCCCCGCAGGGTTGACCGCGCCCATCTTGGCACAAGGCCACACCGGCCCATGCCTGACGATCGTCTCAGCCGGTCGTGGACGCATTCTGCTTGAGGGTGGCGCGGCCGGCTTCCAGGCGAGCGACCGGCACCCGGAACGGTGAGCAGGACACGTAGTCCAGCAGGATCGTCTCGAAGAAGTGGATCGAGGCCGGGTCGCCGCCGTGCTCGCCGCAGACACCGACCACCAGGTCGGGGTTCGACTCCTTGCCCTCCCAGGCCGCCACGCTGACGATCCGGCCGACTCCCGACTCGTCGAGAGTCTCGAACGGACTGACGCCGAAGATGCCGGACTCAATGTAGAGCGGGAAGAAGGCCGCCTCCACGTCGTCGCGGCTGAAACCCCAGGTCGTCTGCGTCATATCGTTGGTGCCGAAGGAAAAGAACGCCGCCTCTTTCGCGATCTCATGCGCAGTCATCGCGGCGCGCGGCAGCTCGATCATGGTGCCGATGGCGAAGTGCAGGTCCATGCCCACCTCCTCGGACACCTCCGTGATGGTGGCTATCGCCTGCTCCTTGATGATCGACAGCTCCTTCACATCGGCGACCAGCGGCACCATGATCTCCGCGCGCGGGTCCAGCCCACGCTTCTTGAGCTCGGCGGCAGCCTCGGCGATCGCCCTCACCTGCAGGAGGAAGAGCCCCGGAACGGTGAGCCCGAGCCGCACGCCCCGCATGCCGAGCATCGGGTTCTGTTCGCTGTGCCGCTGCACCTCTTTGAGCAGGGCCGCCTTTTCCTCGTCCGGCTCCCCGAGCGCCTCGGCGACAGCGACCTCCACGGAGAGCTCGGTGAGGTCGGGGAGGAACTCGTGCAATGGTGGGTCGAGCAGGCGGACGACTACCGGCAGCCCGTCCATCGCCTCGAAGATGCCCAGGAAGTCGTCGCGCTGCAGTGGCAGCAGCTCCTGCAGGGCCTGCTCCTGCTGCTCCGGGGAGCTGGCGAGGATCACCCGCTCGACGATCTTGCGGCGCGACCCCAAGAACATGTGCTCGGTCCGACACAGGCCGATGCCCTCGGCGCCGAAGTCGCGGGCGCGCCGGGCGTCCTCAGGGGTGTCGGCGTTGGCCCGCACCCCCATCCGACGGGTCTTGTCCGCATGCTCCATGATCCGCAACACTGCGTCGACCAGCTCGGCATCCTTCCTCGGCTTGGTGGGTCCATCGAAGTCGGCGGAGACGGCCAGCAGGGCCTCCACCACGACACTCGGCACCACCGGCACATCACCGGCGAAGACCTCCCCGGTCGTGCCGTCGATCGCGATCAGGTCGCCCTCGCTCACCCGAACGCCGCCCGGAGTACGGAACTCACGCTTCTTGAGGTCCACCCGCAGGGCTTCGACGCCCACCACACAGGTGCGCCCCATCCCGCGGGCCACCACGGCGGCGTGTGAGGTCTTACCACCGCGGCTGGTCAGCACCCCCTTGGCGGCGATCATGCCGCGCAGGTCGTCGGGGTTGGTCTCGCGCCGTACCAGGATGACCTCCTCGCCGGCGGCCGCCCACTCTACGGCGACCTTGGAGTCGAAGGCTGCCTTGCCGACCGCCGCCCCGGGGCTGGCGGCCATCCCCTTGGCGATCCGGTCTCGCTTGCTGCTCGGGTCGAACTGGGGGAACATCAGCTGCGCCAGCTGAGCGCCGGTCACTCGACGCAGCGCCTCGTCGATGTCGATCAGCCCCTCATCGACCAGCTGTACGGCGATTCGGAACGCGGCGGCAGCAGTGCGCTTGCCGACTCTGGTCTGCAACATCCAGAGCTTTCCCCGCTCGACGGTGAACTCGATGTCACACATGTCCTTGTAGTGCCGCTCGAGCGTGGCCATGATGTCGAGCAGCTGCTGGTAGGACTCGTCGTCCGTGTCGCCGAGCGACGCGAGCGGCTGGGTGTTGCGGATACCGGCCACGACGTCCTCGCCCTGCGCGTTCGGCAGGTAGTCGCCGTACACACCCTGGTGCCCCGACGCCGGGTCGCGGGTGAAGCAGACGCCGGTGCCGGAGTCGTCGCCGAGGTTTCCGAACACCATCGAGCAGATGTTGACGGCGGTGCCGAGGTCGTCCGGGATGCCTTCTTGGCGTCGGTAGATCTTCGCCCGGTCGGTGTTCCATGACGAGAAGACGGCGCGTACTGCCTGGTCCAGCTGGGCGCGTGGGTCCTGCGGGAAATCGTCACCAGTGTGGTCGCGGATGAGTCTCTTGTACGTCGTCACAAGCGCCTGCAGGTCGTCCACCTCGAGGGCGAGGTCGGACTCGGCCGACTTGGCATCCTTGGCGGCCTCAAGGGCATCGTCGAACGCGGACCGCTCCATACCGAGCACCGTGGCGCCGAACATCGACAGCAGGCGACGGTAGGAGTCCCAGGCGAAACGGGGATTGTCGGCGATCGACGCCAGGCCCTCGACCGACTCGTCGTTGAGCCCGATGTTGAGGATGGTCTCCATCATGCCGGGCATGGAGAATTTCGCTCCGGACCGGACCGAGACGAGCAGCGGGTCGTCGGGCTGGCCAAGGGTGCGACCCATCTCCTGCTCGAGGCCGGCGAGATGCTCGTCGAGCTCGCCGGACAGCTCGGGCGGCTCGGTGCCAGTGGCCAGGTAGACCCGGCAGGCGTCGGTCGTGATCGTGAAGCCCGGCGGCACCGGCAGGCCGATGTTCGTCATCTCGGCGAGGTTGGCGCCCTTGCCGCCGAGCAGGTCCCTCTGGGAGGCGTTTCCCTCGTTGAAGTCCTTCACGTAGTGCGACATGCCTGCTCCTTCGTACGTACGGATCGCCAGCCCGGAGATCCGGGAGCCTGTCCACGTGACGTCGGCGCACGGCCGACTCGCCCCGTGTGGGCCTATCATGCCGCCTCGTTCCGCGGAGCACGACCCCTCGCACGAGCGCGCAGCATAGGCTTCGAGGGTTCGTTGGGCCGACAGGGACGGTGGTGCGTGGGTGCCTGCACGATTGCGCAAGACCGGGGTCACGGTACTGGGATGGGTGCTGGTGGTTCTCGGTCTGGCCGCGCTGATCCTTCCCGGGCCGGGTCTGCTGCTGCTCCTGGCCGGCTTCGTCGTGCTGTCGCAGGAGTACGAGTGGGCGGAGCGCCGCGTGGAGCCGGTGAAGGAGAAGGCGTTCGATGTCGCCCGGCAGGGCGTGTCGACATACCCGCGGATCCTGCTGAGCGCCCTGGGCGCTTGCGCCGTGATCGCGGCCGGCATCGCCTGGGGCATCGATCCCGAGTTCCCGACCGCCGGACCTCTCGGGCCTCGGCTGCCGGTCGCAGGATGGGCCACGGGAAGCAGCATCATCGCCTCCGGCCTGATCGCCTTGGCCCTACTCATCTACAGCATCAGGCGTTTCCGCCCCGAAGCGAAGCGGGCTCGACAATCCGCACGGTGAAGCTCGACCGGAGGCCGCTCGGAGGCGCGGGTCAGGGCAGCGGCTGGCCGGCCTCGAGGTAGATCGGACCCGGCGACCCGTCGAGCAGGTACGGCAGCAGGTCGGCGAGGTACGGCGCCACCCGGGCCGCCGCCTGCTCCCGCGAGCGCCAGTGCACGGCCCGGATCTCCCGCGGCTCGAGCACGAGACGGGTGGTCAACGACTCCGGATGTGCCCCCAGGTCGAAGACGAGCAGGAGAGCGTCGTCCCAGCCGCGCCACGGCGGCAGCCAGTTCGCCAGCCGCAGGCCGTGGTTGGGCAGGCTCAGCCCAAGCTCCTCATGCACCTCGCGAGCGAGCGCGAAGATTGGAGACTCGCCAGGGTCGACGATGCCACCGGGCAGGTCCCACTCCTTCTTGTAGGTCAGCTCACAGAGCAACACCTTGCCGCTGTCGCTGCGGATCAGTCCCTGGGTGATCACGTGCTTCATCGGCAGCCCAGCGTTGAGCACGCCCCGGAAGCCCTCCGCCGACTGCGGCGGTGGGTCGCAGCTCAGCCGGGCCAGCTGGACGAAATCGGGGCGACGGTCGCCCGTGGTCTCTGCGCTCCGGGCCACCCCTTCCCGTCGCAGACCGGCCCTCCCGGCCGTCCGCAAGGATGCCAGGTTGCCGACCTCGACAGCGGCCTGCACGCGAACCAGTCCCAGCTCACGGAAGCAGTAGGCGATGAGCAGCCGCACCGCGCGTGTCCCCACCCGCTGGCCCCGGTGCGCAGGGTAGACAGCCCACGACAGCGTCCCGACGCCGTCACCGCGCTGCTTGACGTCGACACTGCCGGCGATCACACCCCGGTGCTCGACCGCGAAGACGACCACGCTGCGGCCGTCTCGGTACTGCGCGTGCGACTCCTTGACCCAGGCGCAGTGCCGCTCCGCACTGGGGACGACGCCTTCGAAGCCGAACCAGTACGCCATCTGCTCGTCGTGCTGGATGCGGGCAGGCTCCACGTCGTCGAGGCGCCACGGCCGGAGCACTACATCGCCGTCTCGGAGGGTCGGCTGCGGCGGCGGCTCGCCGTCGCCCGGCGCCGGTCCCGGATCGCTCACACGTCGACCCTACGCACCGCCCGGATGGTCGCCGGGCGAGCATCGTCGGGCGACCATCCGGGCGTCGGGCACGCTGGGTTGCCGACGATAGGCTGAGTACATGAGCTCACATTTCGATGTCGTGGTGTTGGGAGCGGGCCCAGGTGGGTACGTCGCGGCCATCAGGGCAGCCCAGCTCGGGCTCAGTGCCGCAGTCGTGGAAAAAAAGTACTGGGGAGGCGTCTGCCTCAACGTGGGCTGCATCCCGAGCAAGGCCCTGTTGCGAAACGCGGAGCTGGCGCACATCGTCACCAAGGAGGCGCAGACCTTCGGCATCTCCGGTGACGTGAGCTTTGACTTCAAGGCAGCCTTCGACCGCAGCCGCACCGTCGCGGAGGGCCGGGTCAAGGGCGTCCACTTCCTGATGAAGAAGAACAAGATCACCGAGTACGACGGGACTGGGACTTTCAACGACGCGAAGTCGCTGACGGTCGCCCTGAGTGCAGGTGGAGAGGAGACGCTGACCTTCGACAACTGCATCATCGCAGCGGGTGCGGAGACCCGGCTCCTCCCGGGTACGACGCTGAGTGACCGGGTCGTGACCTACGAGGAGCAGATCATGACTCCGGAGCTGCCCGGCTCTGTGATCATCGCCGGCGCAGGTGCGATCGGCGTCGAGTTCGCCTACGTGCTCGCCAACTACGGCGTCGATGTGACGATCGTCGAGTACCTCGACCGGATGGTTCCCCTGGAGGATCCTGAGGTTTCGAAGGAGCTGGCCAGGCGCTATAAGCAGCTCGGCGTCACGGTGCACACCTCCACCCGGGTGGACGCTATCGACGACACCGGCGACATGGTGCATGTCACGGTGACGAAGGGCGACCAGCAACACACCCTCGAGGCCGACAAGGTCTTGCAGGCGATCGGTTTCGCCCCGCGCACCAAGGGATACGGACTCGAGAAGGCCGGCGTCGAGATGACCGACCGAGGAGCCATTGCCATTGACGCTTCGATGCGCACCAACGTCGATGGGCTCTACGCGATCGGCGACGTGACCGCGAAGGTGATGCTCGCGCACGCCGCGGAAGCGATGGGGGTCGTGGCTGCCGAGACGATCGCCGGGGTGGAGACCATGGAGATCGACTACGTCATGGTGCCGCGGGCGACGTATTGCCAGCCTCAGATCGCCAGCTTCGGGTACACCGAAGAGCAGGCGAAAGAGCGGGGGCACGAGGTTAAGGTGGCGAAGTTTCCCTTCCTGGCTAACGGAAAGGCACACGGACTCGGAGACGCCGGTGGCTTCGTCAAGATTGTGGCCGATGCGGAGTACGGCGAGTTCCTCGGCGCGCACCTGATCGGCCCCGACGTCACCGAACTGCTGCCGGAGCTCACCCTCGCCCAGCGGTGGGATCTGACGGCAACCGAGGCGGCGCGCAACATCCACGCCCACCCGACACTTGGCGAAGCCCTGCAAGAGGCCATCCACGGCATCGCCGGCCACATGATCAACATCTGATCAGGCGGGTCTCCGACCTGCGTCAATGCCGTCGGGGCTGAGACTGAGCTCGTCGTAAGATGAAGATTCCGGTCGAGAAGGTCGTCACGCCCGTTCGGCCTCGGCGATGTCGAATCCGCCTACGAGACGTTCGGACACGCGGCAGAGTCGAGGGTGCGCTCACGGTGCTCCCGAGCCGGTCGGCCGAACTTCACATCTGGTTCACATTGTGGCGGCCTACATTGGCGGATGTGAGGGTACTCGTGGCTGAAGACTCGGTCAGGATGGCCGGTCTTCTGCGTCGTGGGTTGGAGGATGAGGGCTACTCCGTTGACATCGCCGGGTCTGGCACCGATGCGGTGTGGCTGGGTGTAGAGAACTCGTACGACGCCATCGTCTTGGACGTCATGCTTCCTGGGTCCAACGGTTTCGAGGTCTGCCACGACCTGCGCGCGGCGGGACGTTGGGCCCCGGTCTTGATGCTGACCGCCCGCGATGAGGTGGCGGACCGGATCCGGGGCCTGGACGCCGGCGCCGATGACTACCTGACGAAGCCGTTCAGCTTTGGCGAGCTTGCGGCAAGGTTGCGCGCATTGATGCGTCGTGGTCCTTCGCAACGGCCGGTCGTACTCACCCTGGGTGACCTTCGGTTGGACCCGGCTACGCGCCAGGTCTGGCGCGGAGGGACCGAGATCACCTTATCTGCGAAGGAGTTCGCGCTGCTTGAGCTGTTCCTACGCCACCCTGGCGAGGTCTTGTCGAGAACGGTGATCCTTGAGCATGTCTGGGATTTCGCGTTCGACGGGGTGTCCAACGTGGTGGATCAATACGTTGGCTATCTGCGACGCAAGATCGACCGGCCGTTCGCGCGGCACGACTTGCAGACCTTGCGAGGCGCCGGGTATCGGCTGACAGACTCAGCCGGCGTCGGCGCCGGCGGGGAGTAGGTCCGATGACGCTACGACTGCGATTGGCGTTGATGTTCGCGGCTGCCGTGGCCGCGTTGGTCGCAGCCGGGGGTTCCCTGCTTGTGCACCAGCTCAACTCGGGGCTCACCAGCGCGTTGGACGCATCCCTTACTGCTCGGGCTGACGCTTTGGTCCAACAGGTCGGACCGGACGGCGCGGTTGCGGATTTCCAGGACGGCGCTGGAAACGGCTCTTTGCTGCCGACAAACGAGACACTCGCCCAGGTGATCGGCTCGTCCGGGCGCCTGATGGAATCTTCCGAAGGCGCAGGGAATGCGCGTCTGCTGACCGCTGCACAGCTGGCAGGCGCCCGCCAGGGCCGGGTCGTGGTCAACTCCAACTTTGGTGGTGGGGCGGGTGTACGGCTGTTGGCTCTGCCAGTGGAGGGATCGGGCAGCCCAGCGGTAGTCGTCGTGGTCGGCACGAGCCGCGACGTAGTGCATTCAGCGATGAACCGCGTCGAAACCGCATTGTGGCTGGGCGGTCCGCTAGCTGTGCTGCTTGGGGCACTCGGCGCGTGGCTGCTCTCGGGTGCCGTCCTGCGACCTGTCGAACGAATGCGTGCCCAGGCAGCAGAGATCTCTGCCAGAGACAGCGACGCGCGCCTCGAGGTGCCGAGGCGCCGCGATGAGATCTCCCGACTCGGGGACACTATGAATGCGCTGCTAGGCCGTCTACAGCGGGCCTTGCATCAGCAGCGCGTGTTCGTCGCCGACGCCGGGCATGAACTCAGAACCCCGTTGGCAATGTTACGCGCCGAGCTTGAGCTTGCCGGCCGTCCGGGCCGGGATAAGGACACCCTGGT
>JBBSGI010000039.1:0-28707 GCA_038254365.1 Propionibacteriales bacterium | reverse complement strand
GACCCGGAGACCCCCAACCCGACACGGCAGTCGGGCAACCGTCGTACCCCGAACGCCGACAACACACCCCAAGCCGATCAGACGGTCAAAAACGAGCCGATCCCCCGGCCGCGTGAAAGGGGGAGGCTAGTACCGATAAAGGGGGCATTGCTGGTCAGATGATCTAGGGAACATTTACGGGGGCCGTCGGGAGCAATCCCCATATCGGGAGGTTACCGGTGCCCTTGCCCGGATCCCTCTCTCAGCTACCAGCCCCCTCGACCGCGGTGCGTGGGATGGCGTAGTCCCGCCCAACCCGCGTCGCCGGCAGGGTCCGGTCGTTGATCCGCTGCAAAACCCGCTGCCGCGACACCCCGAGCACCTCCGCCGCTTCAGCGACGCTGATCAGCTCCGGCAACGGGACGAACGTGTCGCGGGCATCGCGTTCTGTCTCGGTCATCACCTCACATGCGATCGCGGCCGCACCGTACGCGGACGAGATCACAGCCACCGCGGTGACGGTCGCCTGGGCAAGGGACTCGGCCGGCAGACTGATAGTGGCATCGAGCCATCCCCGAGGTGACGCACCAAGTCCTGGATGGTGCTGGGCGAGCCGCTTCATCACCAGGTCGATGCCGTCATTGTCGATCTTGCGCAAGGCGACCTCGACGGTCGCGTTGTACATCTCGAGCTTCACTGTGGCTGTTCCTCCGTCGATGGTCGTGGCATAGGGTCGGACCCGGGACCGGGGCAACTATTTCTTGCCCCGGCCCCTTCGGCCTACCGGCGAGGCGGCCAACGGAATCCCTTCCGTCTCGCCTTCTGGAGGCTGTTGCGGTAGCCGAGATGGTCGCTCGGGGTGCCAGCGAACGTGGCGACGTACTCCCCGTCCTTGAACACACGTGCGTGCCCGTCGGACGTGTACACCACCTCGTACCCTTGGGCTTCGAGGGCCTTCACGATCTTCCGCAGATCCTTGTTCATTCTTCACCTCCTCACGTTTGCTTACAAGTAGATTATATCAGATGACTTGTCACATGACAAGGGGAACGGTGGGAGAATCCGCGCGCATTCGTCGACTCGGGAGACACTGGACAGGTGCCCGACGATCACCGCACAGTCGACCCACCCAAGCTCGTCGACATCCACCACAACAACACCTGGTGGCCAAGCCGCCTCACCGCCTGGATCCGATTCCGCGACGGCTGGCACGGCCTATGCCACTGGAACGAAGGCCCCGGCCTCAACTACGGCACCACCGTCCGACCCGACCAGCTGCGGCCACGCGAGTGACGTCAGTCGCTGACCACGTTCCGGAGTGGATGGGCGCTGCTTTTGCGTTGTCATGGATTTATGCTGGTGCTGTGTCGGACCCCTTGGCTACATCTGTGGCTACATTCCGAGCATTGTGAGCGTGAATGGCATGGAGTACGAGTTCCAGCGATTCCAGCTGCCCCGCACGATCTCGCGGGCAGCGGTGCGGCGCTTGCTGACCGAGCGAGCGGAGTACGGCGGCTGGGAGCTGGCCCGGCTGCGCCTGTATGCCGACGGGTCGCGCAAGGTCGAGTTGCGCCGGTGCATCATTCGGGTCCAACGGCAGCTGCTCCCAGACGCCCGTCCCATGGTCTGAGCGGCCTGCTCAGCAGCACATCGGCCGTCACGTCCTTGAAGTTTTCGGGGGTATTTGCCTGGCTAGCCACTCAGGTTCCCCCTGAGCCACGCAGATTTGGGTGGCTCAGGGGATGCTTGGGTGGCTAGCCACAAGCGCCCCCCGGTGCGGGGTCAGGCGCGGCCAAGGAAGTCGTCGAACACCCGGGCCGAGAACGTGAGGGCGTCCAGGGGAACCCGCTCGTCGACCCCGTGGAAGAGACCCGTGAAGTCGAGGTCGGGGGGCAGTCGGAGAGGCGAGAAGCCGAAGCAGCGGATCCCGACCCGGTTCCATGCCTTGGCGTCGGTACCGCCAGACATCAAAAACGGCAGCACGGTCGCGTCCGGGTCCTCCGCGAGGATCGACGCGACCATCGCGTCGACCAGCGGCCCGTCGAACGGGGTCGACAGCGCGTGGTCGTGGACCAGCAGCTCGTAGGTGACGGTGTCGGGTAGGAGGTCCCGCAACGTCTCGAAGAACTCGTCCTCGTAGCCCGGCAGGAACCGGCCGTCGATGCTCGCTGTCGCCTCTCCCGGGATGACGTTGTGCTTGTAGCCGGACGCGAGCATCGTCGGGTTCGCCGTGTTGCGGACGACGGCCGCGAGCATCCGGGCGGCTGGCCCGAAGCACTCCACGAGCGCGTCCACGTTGTCCTCGACCCCTTCGTGCCCGGTCAGCCGGGCCACCTCCTCGAGCAGCGCGCCCATGGCGGGCGTCAGCCGAACCGGCCACTCGTGACGCCCGATCGCCGCCACCGCCTCAGAGATGGCCGTGACCGCGTTGTCGGCGTTGCGCATGGACCCGTGCCCGGCCGTGCCGTTGGCCCGCAGACGCAGCCAGGCGATCCCCTTCTCCGCGGTCTCGACGAGGTAAATTCGCTTGCCCGCCAAGGTCGTCGAGAACCCCCCGACCTCGCCAATGCCCTCGGTGCATCCCTCGACCCACTCTGGTCGCTGGTCGACGATGGCGTGCGCCCCGAGCAGGCTGCCGGCCTCCTCATCGGCGGTGAAGACAAGAGTCACGGGCCGCTCTGGCAGCTCGCCCGCGCGGGTCCGTGCGATCACCACGGACAAGATGGCGGCGTCGAAGTCCTTCATGTCCACCGCCCCCCTCCCCCACAGATAGTCGTCGGCCACCTCGCCCGCGAACGGATCGACCTTCCAGTCCTGCTTGGCGGCGGGTACGACGTCCAGATGGCCGTGGACGAGGAGTCGGTCGCCGCCTGTGGGGTTCCCCCAGCGGGCCACCAGCGAGGTGCGGCCCTTGGCCGGCTCGAAGAACTCGGACTCGATGCCCACGTCGGCGAGCTTCTCCGCGACGTACTCGGCGGCCTGTCTCTCCCCCGGGCCGGACCCGTCGCCGTAGTTGGTCGAGTCGATCCGGATCAGGTCACGGCAGATCTCGACGACGTCTTGGTCCGGACGGTAGCTCGGGGTCATCGCCCCATCCTGCCCTGTCGCGTTGCCGACCGGCACGACAACTTTGCTAGAGTTGCCTGGCTCTCCATCGTGAGCGGAGGCGCCCAGGTCCGGGTGGCGGAATAGGTAGACGCGCTAGCTTGAGGTGCTAGTGCCCGCATTAGGGCATGGGGGTTCAAGTCCCCCCTCGGACACAGCAAAGCCGCAGGATCGGTGCACCCCGGCCCCGCTCGTCTCCGGGAAGGGGCACACTGTGGCCGTAACGGAGGCGCGGCTGTTCCCGACGGCAATGCGCGTCGACCCCCTCTCGCGGGCGCGGAGCTGGATCGAGTCCTGGCCTTCTGGGTCGGACGCATGGGAGCAGTCGCCGCGGTGCACTGGGACAGCTACACCCTGCTGCGCGTAGGTGAGGGTCGTGTACACCCTGCAGTTCCGGAGACCCGCCCCGCGCCGCATGGCGACGAGGGTACGGCGGGCGCAGACTGACGCACATGGACTCCGACGACGCCAAGCCCCGCACCGGCCCCATCCTGATGCTGGCCGCACTCGGGATCGTCTTCGGAGACATCGGAACCAGCCCGCTCTACGCCCTGCCAACGATCTTCGAGCGCAGCGCGATCCGGCCCGTCCCCGTCGACCAGAGCTCGATCTATGGCGTCGTCTCGGTGATCTTCTGGTCGATAACGCTGATCGTCACGATCCTCTACGTGCGGTTCTTGACCAAGGCGGACAACGACGGGGAAGGAGGTCTGCTCTCGTTGCTGGCGCTGCTGCAACGCCAGGACATCTCGGCGCGCCGCCTCAAGGTGATGTTCACCATCGGGATCTTCGGGGCAGCCCTGTTCTTCGGCGACAGCATGATCACGCCCGCCATCTCGGTCCTTTCGTCCGTCGAGGGGCTCGAGATCGTCGACCCCGGTCTTCGGGACCTGGTGGTCCCGGGCGCGGTTGCGATTCTCGTGGTCCTCCTCGTCGTACAGCGCTGGGGCACGGCCAGGGTCGGGAGGTTCTTCGGTCCGATCATGGCCTTGTGGTTCGTCGCGATCGCCTTGTGCGGGCTACCGGAGATCATCCGCGAGCCGGCCATCCTGCAAGCTCTCTCGCCCCACTGGGCCGTGCTCTACTTCGCGGCGAGCCCGCTCACGGCATTCCTCTCCCTCGGCGGCGTCGTGCTCGTCGTCACCGGAGCCGAGGCCCTGTACGCCGACATCGGCCATGTGGGCCGAAAGCCCGTCGTGCTCGCGTGGCTGGCACTGGTCTTCCCGGCGTTGACCCTGAACTACTTCGGGCAGGGGGCGCTGCTGCTGCGCAGTCCCGGCAGCGTGCACAACCCGTTTTTTCTCCTGGCACCGCACTGGGCACTGGTGCCCTTGGTGATCCTTGCGACGATCGCCACCGTCATCGCCTCCCAGGCGGTCATCTCGGGCGCCTTCTCCGTCACCA
Organism: Propionibacteriales bacterium; assembly: GCA_038254365.1. Lineage (GTDB taxonomy): Bacteria > Actinomycetota > Actinomycetes > Propionibacteriales > Nocardioidaceae > JAWWPG01. Next base: position 24,219 of record JBBSGI010000039.1, on the reverse strand, counting down.
ACCAGGCCGCTCGGCTCGGTTACGTCCCGCGTCTGCGCGTCGTCCACACCTCGGCGAAGGAGCGCGGCCAGATCTACCTGCCGTTCGTAAACTGGGTGCTGCTGATCGCGGTGATCGCCCTGGTCCTGGGCTTTCGGAGCTCATCGAGGCTGGCCGCTGCGTACGGGCTTGCTGACATCGGCACCATTGCCACCAGCACCGCCCTCTTTTTCGTGCTGCAGCTGGCGCTCGGCGAGTGGCCGCGGTGGCGAGTCGTCCTCCTCGGTACCGGCTTCCTCGCGATCGTGCTCTCGTTTCTCGGGGCGAATGCGGTGAAGATCGCCGAGGGGGGCTGGCTGCCGGTGAGCATCGGTATCGTGCTGTTCGTCGTGCTGACGACCTGGCATCGCGGACGCGAGCTGAGTGATGCCCAACGGGACAAGGTCGAGGGAGACCTGCAGGAGTTCGTCGACGAGCTGCACGACGACGACTCCCCCGTGCAGCGGGTTCCTGGGTGCGCGGTGTTCCTCAGCCGGGGAGAAGGCAAGGCGCCGCTCGCGATGCGGGCAAACGTGCAGCACAACCACTCCCTGCACGTGAGCACGATCCTGCTGACGATCGAAACCACGTCCTCGCCGCGGGTCTCCCCTGGCGACCGGGTCACGGTCGCGGACCTGGGCTTCGCCGAGGACGGCATCAGCCACGTCGTCGCCCGGCTCGGCTACCGTGACCACCCGAGCATGCCCTCGCTCCTGCACGAGGCGGTCCAGAAGGGTCTCGAGGCGACCGACGACGCGATCGAGTCGGCAAGCTACTTCCTGTCCGTGCCCCGCCTGCGGGTCACCGGCGCCCGGGGAATGACGACCTGGCGCAAGCACCTGTTCCGCACGACCTCGCGGCTCACGTCGGACCCCGTGGAGTTCTTCGACCTGCCCCGGGACCGGACGGTCGTCATGAGCGCCGAGCTCGACATCTAACGCAGCCCCTCGGTCGAAAACCAGGCGCGCGATGCACAGCACGATGGACAGCACTAGGAATGTCTGTTTGACGTCCGGTACATCGAAGGATCTGAAGTTGTGGTCCACAGGAACCAGGCCGCTGCCACAAGACAGGTCTAGGCCTGAGGCAGCGTGGCGGTGGAGAGAGTTCGGAACCAATCGCGAGGCCGAGCGCTACGCACAAGATGCCGACCGGCGCTAGCAAGCCCGCCGGCTACCTTTTGGGCTCGTACCGCATCGCCACTGCCCCCGATCCAAACTCCAGCCAGCTCACGAGCTTCAAGTCGACATGCCTCGGTAGCCCCGCGAACAACGTCGGCCCGTGGCCCGCTAGCCTGGGATGTACCACGACCTCATACTCATCGATCAAACCCAGCTCCGTCAACGCGAGTGGGAGCTTCACACCTCCCACGAACAGTCCGTTGCCCGACTCCCGTTTGAGTTGCTCAACGGCGTTGCCCAGATCCCCGCGCACGAGTTTCCGCATTCCATTCGACCTGCTCCAGGGTGTTCGACACGACGTACTTCTTTGCCGCGTTGATCGTCTGGGCGAAGTAATCCATCCATTCAGGTCTCGACCCCGACGGCGCCGGTGGCCGCCACGCTGATTCCATCATTTCGTAGGTCACCCGGCCGAAGAGAAGGGCATCGGCCTGATCGATGTTCTCGGCCGCGTGACGATGCAGGTCATCGTCCGCAGGGATTGCACGATGATCGCAGCACCCGTCCAATGTGACGTTGATGGAGTACCGAAGGGGTCGCATTGCGCGAGAGTACCGGTGTCGCCGCAGGCTCGCGGTGTTGTCGCGGTAGCGCTCGGAAAGCCGATGATGTCGCGCGCCGACCTTCGACAGTCGCGGCCCTGTGTTCTCGGACACACTCGGCAGCGTCGGCTTGGGAACGAGCGATCCCAGCTGTATCTTGTAAGAGTCACTACGCCCGTAGTGTCTTACGTCACAAGGAGCTCCCCAGGAGCCGGACCGGAGGAAGTTATGTCGACCGCCACGGACGTGGCCCGCGAGATCGTCACGTCCAGGCGAGCGGAGGCGCGTCAAGCCGCACTGAGCAAAGCAGTGCGACTAGCCCGCCGACAGCGGCGTCTGAACAACCAGATCCAGCGGGTCGATGAGCAACTCGCCGGGCGCTGATCCGGCCGGACACATCGCCCACCCAGCCGGGATCTACAGCTCAGCTCGATGCGTCCTGCCATGGGTACGCCCTCCACCGAGAACGACCCGGCCCCTCGGCGTGCCGGCGAACTCAAACAGGGTCAGCGGTAACGACGGCGCAGGTTCACGTGTGCTGACGGCCCGGGCTCCCAGGTAGCGATCCACGGCCCGGTCCCCTCGGAGGGGTCCACCACCCCCGCCTCGAGCCAGGTCAGGTCGCCGGCCAGTACGGCCGTCGAGAGCCCCCGGTCGGCGCTGTCGCTGTTGCTCCACAATGTCTCGAACATTGCCTCGACCCGAAGCCGCGACTGCTGACAGAACACGTCGGCGAGTCTCACCGACGTGTCGCCCCGCGGGTCCTCCGCGGTGGTGAGGCCGTCTGCGCGGCTGCACACCGCCGCCATCGCGAAGAGCTCGGCGCCGATGTCGACGATCCGGGCCAGGAACGCCTGGCGGTACTCGAGACCAGCCTGCCACCTGCCCATCCCGTAGAACGTCTGGCGTGCGAGCTTGCGTGACGACCGCTCGACGAACCGCAGGTGCTTGGCGAGGTCGCCGAACTCGGGGAAGCCGTGAGGCGACGTGCCCTTGCCGGCGACCAGCTGAGGCAGCCAGCCCGCGTAGAAGCCGGTCGCCTTGACCGCTGCCCTGGCTTTCTCGCTCACGCCAGCATCATGGGACGCCAGCGCCCCCGCCGCGGACAGGTGGGCGTCGACGGCCTCGCGGGCGATCAGCAACCGCATGATCTCCGACGAGCCCTCGAAGATCCGGTTGATGCGCATGTCCCGCAGCACCTGCTCGGCCGGCACCGCGCGTTCGCCGCGGGCCGCGAGTGAGTCGGCGGTCTCATACCCGCGGCCACCGCGGATCTGCACCAGCTCGTCCGCGACCCGGTACGACATCTCGCTGGCCCAGAGCTTGGCGAGCGCCGCCTCGATCCTGATGTCCTTCGTTCCGGCGTCGTTCAGCCGCGCTGACAGGTCGAACACCGTCTCGAGCGCGAAGGCCGTCGCCGCAATGAACGCGATCTTCGAGCCGACCGCCTCGTGCTCGCCTACCGGCTTGCCCCACTGCACCCGCTCAGCGGACCACTCGCGGGCGATCTTGAGCGCCCACTTGCCGGCCCCCGCGCAGAGCGCAGGGATCGACAGCCGGCCGGCGTTGAGGGTCGTGAGCGCGATCTTGAGCCCCTGGCCCTCCTTACCGAGCCGGTTGTCGACCGGGACGCGCACGTTGTGGAACCGGGTGACGCCGTTCTCCAGACCCTTGAGGCCCATGAATGCGTTGCGCTGCTCGACGGTCACACCCTCGGCGTCCGTGTCGACGACAAAGGCGGTGATACCTCCGCGGCTACCGTCGGTCTTCGGCACGGTTGCCATGACGACAACCAGCTCGGCGATGACGCCGTTGGTCGTCCAGAGCTTCACTCCGTCGAGGACGTAGGCCGAGCCGTCAAACGTCAGCGTGGCCGTCGAGGCCATCCGGGCCGGGTCCGAGCCGACGTCCGGCTCGGTGAGCAGGAACGCCGTGATGGCCCCCGCGGCGCAGCGTGGCAGGAAACGCTGCTTCTGCTCCTCGGTGCCGAACATGCGTACCGGCTCCGGCACCCCGATGGACTGGTGGGCGGACATCATCGCGCCGAGGGTCGGATGCACCGAGCCGATGAGCATCAGAGCCCTGCCGTAGCAGGAGGTGGTGAGCCCGAGCCCGCCGTACTCCACCGGGATCTTCATTCCGAAGCACCCCAGGTCGGCGAAACCCGCGAGGTACTCGTCGGGCACCTGGGCGTTGCGCTCGATGGCGCCGCTGTCGAGGGTCTCACAGTAGGCGCGCAGCCGGTCCAGGAATTCCTCGTCGCGTCCATCCTGCTCTGCCCCGCTGGTGGGGTAGGGATGAATCAACGACACGTCGAACCGGCCCAGGTACAGCTCCTTGGCGAAGCTCGGACGGGTCCATTCGGTCTCCCGCGCGGCCTCGGCTACCTCGCGCGCCTGCCGTTCGCTCACGTTCGAGGTGGCGGGCTGCGGTCGGCTCACGTCGATGCTCATGGGTCCCTCCGGTTGGCAACTGCAGTCAATGTTACTCATAAGTAGCCTCAGCGGAACATGGCTGGTTCCACCCCTCCATACCGGCCGTTGGGTCACCGTCGGCTCGGTAGGATGCATCCGCCGGTGTCAGGTCGGACACCTGGATGAGGAAGTGTTGATGCTCTACGACGCGCTGCATCTCGTGCTGAAACCCCTCACTCGTCTGCTCTACCGACCGGTCATCGAAGGTGCCGACAACGTGCCCCGCTCTGGCCCGGTCATCTTGGCGAGTAACCATCTGTCGTTCGTCGACAGCCTGGTCATCCCACTCGCCGCTCCACGGCGCGTCGCCTATCTTGCCAAGGCCGAGTACTTCACCGGCGGGAGCGCCATGACCAGGCCTCGCGGCGTGCTCTTCCGCGCCCTCGGAGCGATTCCGATCGACCGAGGCACGACCCGCTCGGCACAGGATTCGCTCGACGCGGCGCTGGCGGTACTGGCGGCCGGGCAGGCGTTCGGGATCTACCCCGAAGGCACCCGTTCCCGCGACGGCCGGCTCTACCGGGGTCGAACCGGCGTCGCGTGGCTCGCCTTCGGTTCGGGTGCGCCGGTGGTCCCCGTCGGTCTCCTCGGCACCGAGGCGATCATGCCGGTCGGGAGCAGGCTGCCTCGGGTGCGACGGGTCACCGTCCGCTTCGGCGCCCCGCTCCGCTTCGACGCCCTGGAGTCCCAGCATCCACCGGGGGTCGCTCGCCGGATAGCCACCGACGCCATCATGGACTCCATCGCGGCACTTACCGCTCAGCCGCGCGCCTTCGGCTACAACACCCTGCCGCCGAGCAGCTGAGCCGGACACCTGACGGCCGGGCGCGCCGACATCTGCGTCACAAGCCGGACAAGATCGCCACCGCCGTCTCGTCTTGGCGGCTGCTCTCCTTTAGCGTGCCTGTCATGGGGACTCGGTCGTTCAGCACCGGCGTCGTCGCAGCGGCCGCTGTCGCGTCGGCGCTGGTGGCGTCCAGCCTGTCGTCGAACTCACTCCTGGGCCCCCGGCCGGACAGGGCGCCGCTACGCGAAGTGCCCGTGATGCCTGGAGCCCGGCAGGGGGCCAGCTCGACGAATGGCGTCTCGATCCCCACCTGGCTGGTGACGTCGATGACCGTCCTCCTCACGCTCTATGCGCTAATTCTGCTGATCCTGGCGCTGAGCGGCCGCCGGGTCCAAAGGGAGCCGGTCGAGCGGCTCGACCTCGGTCCCGACGAGCCGGCTGCGGAGGGCGTGTGGAACACCGTGCTCGCTGCCGATCTCGACAACGCCGTCCAAGCCCAGCTTGCCGCTCTGCAGCAGGGCAGTCCACGCAACGCCATCGTCGCCTGCTGGCTGGCCTTGCAGACAGCGACCTGGGGCGCGGGTTTGGTGGAGGTGCGGACAGACACCTCCGAGGAGTTCATGCTGAGGGCGGTGCGGGACCTCGGCCTCGATCGACCGGCGATCCTCGCGCTGAGCAGGCTCTACCGGGAGGCGCGGTTCTCCGACCACGTCATGATGGAGACGCACCGGCAGCAGGCCGGCCAGGCGTTGGAGGTCCTCGCTGACCAGCTGGCCCGTCTCGGCCTCGCGGGCGCATCGTCGGCGAGCACGGAGAGGGTGTGGCCATGAGGCGACCGGCGGTCGCTGACTCGAAGCGCTGGCTGCTACGAGGACTGGTCGCGGTAGCTGTCTGGGCGGGAGTCACCGGGTTCGCGGAGCTCACGGACCGGCGTCCTCATCTGCTCGCCCTGGCCGGCGCGGTGGCCGCAGTGGTCGCGGTGGGATGGCTCTGCACGGACACCCTCGGGCTGGCAGACGCTGCCGACTGGTCCCTCTACCGCTCGCCGTCGCCCGACCGGAGCTTCGACCCGCGCTTCTCGCGGCTCTCCCAGGAGCTCGCCGAGGCCACGGACCGCCGAACCGCCTCGGCAGTTCTGCATGCCAGCCTGGTGGCCGTAGCCGACCAGATCCTGTTCGACAGGTACGACGTCGACCGCGCCAGGCAACCAGTCGAGGCGAAGGACATCCTTGGAGAGCGCGCCACCGCCTACCTTGCCGCCGGCCCTGGAGCCGAAACGGACGTCTCGTCCCCCCGGGTGTCGCATGTGCTCGACCGATTGGAGTCCCTATGACCGAGCCGGACATCTCCGAGGTCTACCGCCTCGCGGGGCAGGTCCTCGACCAGGTCGAGCGAGCGGTTGTTGGCAAGCGCAGCGCCTTGAGCCTGATTCTGAGCAGCGTGCTCTCCCGGGGGCACGTCCTGCTCGAGGACTTCCCTGGCCTCGGTAAGACGCTGGCCGCGCGCTCCTTCGCGCAGACCCTCGGGATCGAGTTCAGCCGGGCGCAGTTCACCCCTGACCTGCTGCCCGGCGACCTCACCGGCTCGTTCGTCTACGACCAGCGCACCAGCGACTTCGTGTTCCGGCGGGGCCCATTGTTCACCGGGCTCCTGCTGGCCGACGAGATCAACCGCACACCGCCGAAGACGCAGGCCGCCCTGCTGGAGGCGATGCAGGAGGGCCAGATCACCGTCGAAGGTGAGACGTTCGTGCTCGATCGACCTTTCCACGTGCTCGCCACCGCCAACCCGGTCGAGTACGAGGGCACCTACCCGCTGCCGGAGGCCCAGCTCGACCGATTCCTGATGCGGGTCTCGTTCGGCTACCCCACCAGCAGTGAGGAGGGTGACGTCCTGCGGCGACGCATCGCCCGCAGGCGCGAGGAGCAGACTCTGGCCCCGGTCACTGACGCGGGAACCCTGGTCGCCATGCAGGATGCGGTGGAGACGGTGACCGTGGACGACAGCATCACGGACTACTGCGTCGCCGTCGCCGCGGCCACCCGGTCCCACCCCCACACCCTGGTCGGGTCGTCCCCTCGGGGGTCACTGGCGCTGATGCTGACAGCGCGCGCCTACGCGGTCATCGCCGGTCGCGACTACGTCACGCCCGAGGACGTGAAGGAGGTCGCGCAACCGGTGCTCGCCCACCGCATCACCATCAAGCCCGAGCTCTGGATGAGCACCGCCTCCGGAGCGACCGTGGTGAGCGACGTGCTGAGGTCGGTGCCGACGCCGGCAGCGGCCGAGCTGGCTCGTGTCCGATAGCCGCCCCCAGCAGCGCCGGCCGGTCGGCTGGAGGCCGACCCACGCCTACCTCCGTGCCTGCGTCCTCGGTGTTTCCCTGCTGCTGGCCGCGGTGTTCTTCCATCAGCCGGCTCTCACCGCGGTGGCCACCCCCTTCCTGGCGGCAACCGCATGGTCACTCATCACCCGGCCACGGGAGCCGCCGGGCCTGCGCCACCCGGCGGCGGTGCCCGCGCTTCGTGAGGGCGAGGCCATGAGCTGGGCGGTCGAGCTCGACGCCGTACCTGGCCTCGACCATGCCGCCCTGGTCTTCGAACGGGCAGACCACCAGGAGCTCCGGCCGGCGAGCGGGGCCTGCGCGGTCGCGGCACCACGCGGGCAGAGCCAGACCATCCGACTCGAGATACTGGCCCGGTCGACCAGGTGGGGGCACCAGCGGGTGGGCCGTTCGCTCGTCGTCGCGACCAGCTCGTGGGGAGCCTTTCGCTGGGGACCGGGGCACGTGGAGCCGGTCGACCAGGCGACGCTCCCCCTACCCGCGGTCTTCGACGTGACGGCCCCCGCGCCGCACCCCGTAGGGTTGGTCGGTCTCAACCGCTCCGCCCGGCAGGGGGAGGGCAGCGAGTTCGCCACCATCCGCCCCTTCCAGCCCGGCGACCGGCTCAAACGGATCCACTGGCCGGTGTCACTCCGCAGCCGAACGCTGCACGTCACGTCCACCTGGTCTGACCAGGACGCGGAGATCATGCTCATGGTCGACGCATCAGCGGACCTCGGGACCAGCGAGGGCGTCGACGGGTTCGCCAGCAGCCTCGACGTGACCGTGCGGGCGGCCGGCGCGGTCGCCGAGCACTATCTTCGCCGCGGCGACCGGGTGGGGATGTGTGTTTTCGGCCCCGGCGTGTCCCGACTGGGGACCGCGTCCGGCAATGCCCACCTGCGCAAGCTGCTGTACCGGCTCGCCGACACCAAGGTGGGGAACCGGGACACGGCCCGGCAGGACATGCTCGCTCTGCGTCTCAGCCCCGGCACCATGGTGGTGATGCTGTCTGCCTGCGTCTCCCAGCTAGGGCTCCGTCAGGCGGCGACCCTGTCGGCGCAAGGGAAGTCCGTGATCGTCGTCGACACCCTTCCGTCGCGGATCGGGGGTATCGACGACCCGGCGCTCGCCGTGGCCTGGCGCATCAGACGTCTCGAACGGGACGCGGAGCTGCGCGCACTGACCCGGCTGGGGGTCCCGGTGGTCACCTGGCGAGGACCGGGCAGTCTCGACCAGGTGCTCCGTGACCTCGGGCGGCGGAGCGCCGCTCCGCGGCTGGCCCGCCGATGAGACCATCCTCGGCGCGGGAGCCCCGCGACCAGCCGCTCCTCTCGCTGGTCGCCGTCATCGCCGTCGTGCTGGTGCTGCCGCTGCTCATCGTGGCCGGGAGCTTCCACTGGGTGATGGTCCCGGGTGTGTTGCTCGCCGCAACCCTGATGTCGGCCGGACGAGACTCCCTGCACGCATTGGTCGGCCTGGCGGTCGTCGCGCTGCTCTGGTTGCTCGCCGACCCAGCACCGCTCTCGCCCTGGAGCCTGGTGCTTGCGGTCTTGATGCTGACCGCGCACTCCGCGGTGGCGCTCCGCAGCACCGTCCCGCCGGGCGCCGCGCTCGAGCGCGCGATCGTGGCACGCTGGGCCTGCCGTGGCCTCGCGGTCACCGGGCTGGGCACCTTCGGGTACCTGCTGGCCGTCGTGGTACACCACCTGCAGCGGGTGGGCAGCGACGTCGTGGTCGCGGCGGCCCTGGTCCTGCTGGGCACGTTCGTGCTGCTGCTGCGCCACGAGACCCTGGGGGGCGGCGCACCGTGAGACCATCGGCCGGTGTTCCGCGTGATGTTCCACCAGCCCGAGATCCCGCCCAACACCGGCAACGCGATCCGACTGGTCGCCGCGACCGGGTGTGAGCTGCACCTGGTCCGTCCGCTCGGGTTCGACCTGTCCGAGCCACGACTGCGGCGGGCCGGGCTTGACTACCATGACCTCGCCTCGGTCACCGTGCACGAGGACCTGGCGGCCGCGTGGATGAGTCTGGCGCCCAGCCGGGTGTTCGCATTTACCACGCAAGCGGCGACCCGCTACACCGACGTCGACTACCAGCCGGGTGACGTGCTGCTGTTCGGCCGCGAGTCGACTGGGTTGGCGAGCGTCGTGCTCGGTGATCCGCACGTCACCGCGACACTGCGGGTGCCGATGCGCCCGGGCGTGCGGTCACTCAACCTGTCCAACACGGCCGCGGTGGCGGTGTACGAGGCGCTGCGCCAGAACGACTTCGGCGGCTCAGGCTGAGCGGACTCCAGCTGGTCGGACTCAGAGAGCTTGCGCGGCGTGACCGGGCATCGAGGCGAGCAGCTCGCGCGCTGCCTCGGCGACCTTGTGCTCGACCAGCACCTCGTACTTCGTCGCGACGACCTGGCTTACCGACGCGAAGTCGCGGGTGCCGCCGCGGGTCAGCGCGGAGTAGCCGATCTGGCTCCAGATCGCCCCGAAAACGGCGCCCAGGACTACCAGGGTGATGATGAAGCCGAGCGGGTTGCCGTCGCCGAACAAGGCAAACGCCGCGCCGATGAACAGGCCCATCCACACTCCTGAGGCGGCGCTCGCAGCGGCGACCTTGCCGCGGGTCAGCCGACCCGCGATCCGCTCGATAGTCCGCAGCTCGGTTCCCACGATGGCCAGGTTCTGCACGGCGAACTCGTGGTCGGAGAGGTAGTCGACGACCTCCTGTGCCTGCTCGTACCGGTCGAAGACGCCGAGCGACCGCGGGTACTCGAGGTCGAGTCCGGGCTGCGGGATGGTGGGCTGCATGGCTCCAGATTACCCGGCGCGAACATCCCGACGCTGACGCGACCGCGCCGGCAGCCCGCTGCAGTCCGACCGGACCCCACAGGCCGCGGGTAACGTCGGCCTCATGGACGCCGCCGCGTGGGACGAGCGCTACGACTCGCGCGAGAACGCCTGGGGGCTGGAGCCCAACCGGTTCATCCGCGAGCAGTGCGAGCGGTTGCCGGTGGGCGAGGCACTGGACCTGGCATGCGGAGAAGGCCGGAATGCGCTGTGGCTCGCCAGGCTGGGTTGGCGGGTCACCGGGGTCGACTTCTCGGCGGTCGCGGTCGGGCGGGCTCGCGACCTGACCGCCAGCCAGCCCGACCTGCTGGCCCGGCGGCTGGTCTGGCGGGTCGAAGACGTCACCCTGCTTAGGCTGAGGCCGGCGAGTCTTGACCTCGCGCTCGCGAGCTACCTGCACCTGCCGCCCGCCGAGCGGGACGCGATGCTGGTACGGGCCGCCCAGGCGCTCCGCCCGCGCGGACACATCGTCATCGTCGGGCACGACCGTCGAAACCTCGGCGAGGGTGTCTCCGGGCCGCAGGACATCGACCTGCTGTACCACCCCGACGCGTTGCGAGAGCTGCTCGCCGACGCCTGCGGTCTCACTGTCGAGGTGGCACGTACCGTCGAACGCCAGACCGCGCAGGGCGTCGCCCTCGACACGCTGGTCCGCGCCCGCCGCCGTCCCTCCGACTGACTGGCCGACGGGCCGCCCAGCAGCTGGTCAGCGGGAGAAGACCTCGGTACCCGCGACGTACGTGGCCAGTACCTGGCTCCGGCCGATCTGCCCCGCCGGGCAGCTCGTGATGTCCGTGTCGAGGACGGCCAGGTCGGCCGTCGCCCCGACCGAGATGGTGCCCGTGTGATCAAGATGGTTCACGTACGCCGACCCGGCCGTGTAGGCGCGTAGCGCCGCGTCCACACCGAGAGCCTGGGACGGCAGGAACGGCTCACGGACCTCGCCCGCCCCGGCCGGCAGCTGTCGGTTGACGGCGACATGGATGCCCCACAGCGGGTCGGGGCTGCTCACCGGCCAGTCACTGCCCGCGGCCAGTACGGCGCCGGCTCGGGCGAGGGACCGGAACGGGTACTGCCAGCCGGCCCGCTCGGCACCAAGGAACGGCAACGTGAGCTCGTCCATCTGGTCCTCGTGGGTGGCCCAGAGCGGCTGCATGTTGGCGACCACGCCCAGCTCGCCGAACCGCCCGACGTCGTCGGGATGGATGACCTGGATGTGCGCGATGTGGTGCCGCTGGTCGCTGCGGCCGTTGGTGCTGCGAACGGCCGCGAAGGCGTCCAGCGCCTCCCGTACGGCGCGGTCGCCGATCGCATGCACGTGCACCTGGAACCCCGCGGCGTCCAACGCACAGACGTGTTCCCGTAAAGCCGCCGGCTCGATCATCGACAGTCCGGCGTTGTCCGTCGGGCTGCCCTCGGTGTCAAGGTAGGGCGCGAGCATCCCCGCCGAGAAGTTCTCGACGATGCCGTCCTGCATGATCTTCACGGTGGTTGGCCGAAACCTCTCGCGCGTCCAGGCCCGACGTCGTTCGACGAGCTCCTCGATCTGCTCGGCGCCTCGGGCGCGGTCCCACCACAGGGCGCCGACCACCCGCGCCGTCAGGGACCCGTCGTCGGCGCAGGCCGCATAGGCCCCGGAGGCGTCGGTGATGTTGGCGTAGCTGCCCAGGATGGCGTCCTGCCAGGCGGTGATACCGAGGGAGTGCAGGTGCCGTTGGGCCTCGAGCAAGGCCTCGACCTGCTCGGCTCGGGTGGGTTCGGGGACCAGCCGTCCGACCAGGTCCATCGCTCCCTCGTGCAGCATGCCGGTGGGCGACCCGTCCGGGTCGCGCTCGATGCGGCCGTCCACCGGGTCGGCGGTCCGGGCGTCCACCCCGGCCAGTCGCAGCGCGGTCGAGTTCACCCAGGCGCCGTGGTGGTCGCGGTTGAGCAGCATCACCGGACGGTCCGGCAGGACGGCGTCCAGCGACTCGCGGCGCGGCAGCCCACCGGGGAAGGCCGCGAGCATCCAGCCCCCACCGGTCAGCCAGGTCAGGTCCGGCCGGCGCGTCCCGAAGTCGCGCACCGCGCGGGCGTAGCCCGCCGTGGTCTCGAGGCCCGAGAGGTCGCAGCTGAGGAGCTCCCGACCGCCCTGCACCGGGTGGATGTGGGCGTCCTGGAACCCTGGGACGAGCAGACCTCCGGCCAAGTCCACCACCGAGGTTCCGCGACCCACCAGGTCGCCAACCTCGGAACCGCCGACCGCGACGACTTGACCGGCGGCGACCGCGACCTCCGTCGCCGGCCGGTGGTCTCGCGTTGAGACCGGCGACCAGATCGCGCCGCCGACGAAGACGAGGTCTGCCGTCGCCACGTTCAGAGCTTGGTGACCGAGATGTGCAGGATGCTCACCGGCTGCTGGGGAGCGGCGCCGTCGCTCGCCAGGCCCTGGGCAGCCACTGCCTGCACGATCGGCAATCCCTTCACCACCTTGCCGAAGATCGAGTAGCCGCCGCTGTCTGTCGGCAGCGTCGTGTCGCCGTACACGATGAAGAACTGGCTGCCGTTGCTGTTGGGGTCGCTGGTGCGGGCCATGGCGACAGTGCCGCTGGGGTACGAGCCGTCGGCGGGGGCGTTCTCGATCCCGTACCCGTAGCCCGGCCCGCCGCTGCCGTTGCCGGTCGGGTCACCACACTGCAGCACGTAGAGCCCGGCGGTGGTGAGCCGGTGGCACGGCACGTCGTCGTAGAACTTCTGCTGCGACAAGAAGACGAACGACGCCACCGTCTGCGGCGCCGCCTTGCCGTTGAGCACCAGGACGATCGGGCCGCAGTTGGTCGTGATCGTGGCGCGCCAGGTCGCGTTCTGGGCGAGGGACTTGCTCGGTGGCTTCGCGAACTGCTGTGGCTTGGCCGGTAGCGCGGGCGGCTTCGTGCAGTGCAGCGCGGGCAGGTTCGACGGCGTGGTGAAGGTCGCCGGGGGCGGCGAGTTCGGCGGCGAGGTGATGGTGTGACCGGCCGGAGGCGGCGGCGAGAAGGTCGGTGTCGGGGACGGCGCGTAGCGTTGGATAGTGCCGGGGGTGCTCGACGGGTCTCCGACGAAAACGCTGATCGCCGCGATGCCGGCGACGACGGCGATCGCCACCACCGCCACGATCGCCACGATGGCGGTGTTGGCCCGCGACGAGCGTGCAGGCCTGGGCGACGGAGGAAGGCTGGGCATGGGAACAGCCTAGGAGACGCTGTCGGACAGCCTTGCGGTGTCCCCACCGCGACGGGGGTCCGCACCCGGCCCGTGCCGGTCGATGGCGGCGACTCCGCCGAAGTAGGAGTCCAGCGCGGGCCACCGGACGACGTGGTCGTTCGCCGCCAGCGCAGCCACGACCGACTCCGGGAAGCCCGGCTCGACATGGACCTTGTCCGGTACCGGGTTGAGGCGGGGGGCCGCGATGGCGTCGGTGACCGGCGCCGCGCTGCGGACGACATGCACGAGCACCTGGGCCAGGGACGAGCGGATCCGGCTGCCGCCGGCCGCGCCCCCGACCAGCCGGGGCCCATGCTCGTCACACATCACCAACGGCGTCATCATCGAGCCCATCCGCGATCCGGCGACCAGGTCTCCGCGCAGCAGCTCACCCTCGCCGAGCATCGAGTTCAGGTGGAGGCCGAACTCGGGCAGCCAGACCCCGGACGACAGCCCCAGGCTGCTGGTCGCGGCGCAGACGTTGCCTTCGGCGTCCGCCGCGGCGACGCTCGTCGTGTCGCCGCGACGGGGAGGCGCCCGCAGCGCCGCGACCAGCCGGCACGCGGTCTCCGCGTCGCTCCCGCTCAGATCCAACGCCGCCAGCACACCCAACAGGTCGTCGAGGTCGTCACCGCGGGCCTGTACCAGGCACCCACCGAGGATCACCTCCCGCGGCCGCGCCTCGATCGCCTGGTAGGCAACAAGATCGGGCTGGCTGAGGGCGCTCTGCTGGCCGAGCCTGCCCAGCATCGCGTCGGCGACCCGTCCTGAGTAGAACGCCGCTGCGCCCTCGTCACGCAGGACCTCGAAGGCGCGGGACAGGCCTGGGTGGTGCAGGGTCGCCGCGCCGTCCAACAGCACGCCGTCCGGGGCGTAAGCCGCCGTACCGTCACCGAGCAACATCGCGTCCGCGACGGTCGTCAGCACCTTCGCCTGCTGTACCCCGAACCGGACCCCGGTGTGTGCGAGCCGCCGGGCGGGCTCGACCAGGTCCTTCCAGGCGAGCCTGCCCCAACGGTCGTGCAGGGCGGCCATGCCGGCCGGGACACCGGGTACGGCGACGGTGCCGGGTCCCACCGCATAGGGAACGACCTGACCGCCGAAGTCGATCAGTACCTCTTCTGGTGGTCCGGACACCCGGCCGTCGAGCCCCGGCACGGCTACGAAGAAGTCCAGGCACCGGGTCTCGCGGCTCGACGCGTCGTAGTGCGTCGCGAAGCCGCCTCCGGCCAGCCCGGTGAAGACCGTCTCGGCCGCACACGAGGCGAGCACCATCGCGACGGCCGCATCCGCCGCGCTCCCGCCCTCCCGCAGGATCTCTCCGCCAACCTCAGCCGTGGAGACGCTTCCGGCCGCCACCGAGACGGGCAGCAGGCGCCGTCTGCTCACGCCGCGACCTCAGCGTGGTCCCGAGTAGGCGCCCGTGATGTGCTGTCCTTTACCGAGGACGGTGATGCCCTCGTCGGTGACCGTGAATCCCGCCGCCCGGTCGGCGTCGAGGTCGTACCCGATCTGCGCACCGTCCGGGACGATGATGTTCTTGTCGAGAATCGCGTTGCGCACCAGGGCTCCGGGCCCGACCAAGACATTGTCCATGAGCACGCTGCGATCGACCTCGGCCCCCGTCGCGACGTGGACGTTGTTGCCGATCACCGAGGAGCGGATGGTCGCCCCGGAGACCACCGACCCGGGGCACACGATCGCGTCATCCGCGAAGGCGTTCTCGACGAACTTCGCGCCTGGCTGCTGGACGTGCTCGGTAAAGATCGGCCACTGGTTGTTGTACAGGTTGAAGATCGGCTCCACCGATACCAGGTCCAGATGTGCCTCGTGGTACGACGACAGGGTCCCCACGTCTCGCCAGTAGTCGCGGTCCTTGAGGGTCGACCCAGGTACGTCGTTGCGCTGGAAGTCGTACACCCCTGCTTCGCCGCGGTCGACAAGCATCGGGATGATGTCGCCGCCCATGTCATGTCGCGAGTCCACGTTCTCCGCGTCGCGGGCCAGCACGTCCACCAGGGCGTCCGCGGTGAAGACGTAGTTGCCCATCGAGGCGAATGACTCGTCCGGGCTGTCCACCAGGCCAGGTGGCTCGGCGGGCTTCTCCAGGAACCCTTCGATCGAGATGCCGTCTGGCCCGGTCTTGATCACCCCGAACGCCGACGCCTCGGACCGCGGGACCCGGATGCCGGCAACGGTCACGCTGGCGCCGGACTCGAGGTGCGCGGCGACCATCTGGGCGGCGTCCATCCGGTAGACATGGTCGGCGCCGAACACCACGATGATGTCCGGTCGCTCGTCGACGATGAGGTTCATCGACTGGAAGATCGCGTCGGCGCTGCCCAAGAACCACTGCTTCCCGAGCCGCTGCTGGGCGGGGACGGGGGTGACGTAGTTGCCGAGCATCGTCGACATGCGCCACGTCACCGAGATGTGGCGATCCAGAGAGTGCGACTTGTACTGGGTGAGCACGCAGATCCGCAGGTAGCCCGCGTTGACCAGGTTGGAGAGAGCGAAGTCGATCAGCCGGTAGGTCCCACCGAACGGCACCGCGGGCTTCGCACGGTCGAGGGTGAGAGGCATCAGGCGTTTGCCCTCACCGCCGGCCAGCACGATTCCGAGGACTTGGGGCTTCGCCATGTCATCACGCTACCGTCGCCGAGCTGGGGCCGACACCACGACGATGTCGGCCGCCCCCGGCGCCGATCACTAGGGTACGGACATGCGCGTCGGCCTACTCACCCGCGAGTTCCCACCAGCGATCTACGGCGGCGCCGGGGTCCATGTCGACTACCTCTCGCGGGAGCTGCGCGATCGGGTGGACCTCACCGTGCTGTGCATGGGTGACCAGCGCCCCGGGGCACACGCGTTCAGTGAGTCGGACCCTCGGTTCCCCGCCGCAAACCCGGCGCTGCAGACCATGTCGACGGACCTGGCCATGGCGGCAGCCTGCGAAGGTCTGGACCTGGTTCACTCGCACACCTGGTACGCGAACTTCGCCGGGCACGTCGCGAAGCTGCTGTACGGCATACCTCACGTCATCAGCGCGCACTCCCTGGAGCCGTTGCGACCCTGGAAGGCCGAGCAGCTCGGCGGTGGCTACCGGGTCTCGTCGTGGGTCGAGCGAACCGCCTACTTGGCCGCCGATGCGGTGATCGCCGTGAGCCATGGCATGGCTGACGACGTCCGTAACGCCTACCCGGAACTCGCCCCGGAACGGATCACCGTCATCTACAACGGCATCGACGCGGACTTCTACCGCCCAGACGACGGTAAGGACCTTGTCGAGTCGCTGGGCGTCGACCTGTCGCGTCCGTACGTGACCTTCGTGGGGCGGATCACCCGGCAGAAGGGTGTCCCCCACCTGTTGAGGGCGGCGCTCGGCTTCGACCCGTCGCTGCAGGTCGTGCTGCTCGCGGGTGCCGCCGACACCGCCGACCTCAAGACGCAGACCGATGCCGCCATCGCGAGGTTGCGCGAGTCGCGCGAGGGAGTCGTGCTGGTCAGCGAGATGCTTCCGCGCGAGTCGGTTCGGCAGGTGTTGACCCACACCTTGGCGTTCCTCTGCCCCTCGATCTACGAGCCGCTGGGCATCGTGAACCTGGAGGCGATGGCCTGCGGTTCGGCGGTGGTCGCAAGTGCGGTGGGCGGGATTCCGGAGGTCGTCTTGGATGGTACGACGGGACTGCTCGTGGCCTACACGCCCGACGACCCGGCAGGCTTCGAGGCCCGGTTCGCGGCCGCGGTCAACACTCTGGCGAGCGACCGCGGTCAGGCGGCGGCGCTGGGGGCGGCCGGGCGACGGCGAGCCGTCCAGGCGTTCGGCTGGCCAGCCATCGCGGACCAGACCGTCGCGCTCTACCAGTCACTGCGCTGAGCGAGCGGGGCGGTCAGCTGTCGTTGAAGTCGCTGGGGTCCGGCCCGATCCGCAGGCCGCAGTCCAGCGCCGCGATGGCCGCGTGGTCCTCGTCGTCCAGGCGGATGCCGAACAGGTCGATGTTGCTGGCCATCCGGTCCGGGTTGACGGACTTCGGGATGACGACGTTGCCCAGGTCGAGGTGCCAGCGCAGGATGACCTGTGCGGGCGAGACGTTGTGCTTGTCCGCCGTCTGCACGATGACCGGGTCCTCCAGATGCTCACCCCCACGGGCGATCGGGCTCCAGGCCTCGCTGCGGATGTCGTGCGCCTGGTGGAACGCGCGTAGCTCACGCTGCTGCAGCCACGGGTGCATCTCGACTTGGTTGATCGCCGGGACGGTGTCGGTCTCGTCGATCAACCGCTGCAGGTGGGCGACCTGGAAGTTCGACACCCCGATCGTGCGGACCACTCCGTCGGCCTGCAGCTTCTCGAAGGCACGCCAGGTGTCGACGTAGCGGTCGCGCGCCGGGCTGGGCCAGTGGATGAGGTAGAGGTCGAGGTAGCCGGTGCCCAGACTGTCCAGGCTGGCCCGGCAGGCGTCCAGCGCCTCGTCGTACCCCTGGTCGGAGTTCCAGCACTTGGACGTGACGAAGACGTCCTCCCGGGCCAGGCCGGACGCCGCGACGGCCCGGCCGACGCTGCGTTCATTGCCGTATACCGCTGCCGTGTCGATGTGCCGGTAGCCGATATCGAGGGCCGACGCCACCGCCGCCTCGGTCTCGTCGTCGGGGACCAGGAAGACGCCGAAGCCGATCTGCGGAATCTCCGCGCCGTCGCGGAGACCGAGGTATGGGATGGGGGGCATGCGGCAAAACTAGCAGCGGATGCCCAGGTCGGCAGCAGGCCCGTCCCGGTGATATAATTGATGCGTCAATTACCTCCCGAGACCGGAGGTCCCGTGACCACCAGCCCGAGCACCACCGATGGAGACCGGATGCCGGCCCTCTATCTCAGCCACGGTGCGCCTCCCCTCGCCGACGACGCGCGGTGGACCGGCGAGCTTTCGAGGTGGTCGGCGGCGCTGCCCACGCCGCAGGCGATCCTGGTGATCTCGGCGCACTGGGAGGAGGCCCCCCTGACGTGGGCGCCACCACCCCGGTGCCTCTCGTCTACGACTTCTGGGGCTTCCCGGAGCGCTACTACCAGGTGACCTACGAGGCTCCGGGAGCTCCTCGGCTCGCGGAGCAGGTGCGCAAGCTGCTCGCGGTACCCGGCATCGGCACCCATGAGGCCCCGAGCCGCGGTCTGGACCATGGCGCCTACGTCCCGCTCGTGCAGATGTACCCGGCGGCCGACGTGCCGTCCCTGCAGATCTCGATGCCGACGCTCGACCCGCAACGGCTCTTCGACATCGGGCGCCGGCTGGCGCCCCTGCGCGACGAGGGAGTCCTGGTCCTCGGCAGCGGGTTCACTACCCACAACCTGAGCCTCATCGACATGGTCGCTCCGGCGGATGCACCGGCACCATCTTGGTCGAGGGAGTTCGACTCCTGGGTCGACGAGGCGCTGTTGGCGTGGGACCTCGACGCGGTCCTGGACTTCGGCCACAAGGGGCCGGCCGCACGGGTCGCCCATCCGCGGACCGAGCACTTCGCCCCGCTGTTCGTGGCCCTTGGGGCGACAGTCGGCATGGGCCCGGCGCCAGGGCCGAGTCGGCGCTCCCAGCCACCTCGACGATCGACGGCTTCTGGCACGGCCTGTCCAAACGCTCGTGGCAGTTCGCCTGAGGCATGGGGTACCGTCCCCCCGTGAGCGACCTGCCCGCCGGTGGCCACCGGCGACCGATGGCGCGCTGGGGCGAGCCGGTCCTGCATGCGCGCTGCCGCCCGGTGAAGACCTTCGACGACGACCTCGCGGCGCTGGCGGCCGACATGGTGGCGACGATGTACGCCGCCGACGGCGTCGGCCTCGCGGCGAACCAGGTAGGCGTGGACCTTCGCCTGTTCGTGTTCGACTGCCACGACGACGACGGCGCGCAACACCGAGGCGTGGTCTGCAACCCCGTCCTCGAGATGCCCGAGGGCAGGGACCGGGTACTCGTCGAGGCCGACGAGGGCTGCCTCTCGCTCCCCGGGGCGTTCGCCCCGGTGGCGAGGGCCGACTTCGCCCGAGTCATCGGTGTCGACGAGCGCGGCGAGCCGGTGGAGCTGGCCGGCACCGGCTTCCTGGCCCGGTGCCTCCAGCACGAGTGCGACCACCTCGACGGCGTGGTGTTCGGTGACCGGTTGCCGAACCGAGCGCGCAAGAAGCTCTACCAGGAGGCGGAGCGGCACGCCGACCACTACCCGCCGGACTGGCCGGTGTCTGCCCAGTCACGAGCATCGGCGGATGCCGACCGGTCCGACTCGTCCGCCGAGAGCGCATAGCAGGCCACCGCCGTCGCCGCGGCGACGTTGAGCGAGTCGATCCCGGCCGCCATCGGTATCCGAACCAAGATGTCGGCCGTGGACCTCCACCGCGTCGAGACCCCCGGCCCCTCCGAGCCCACGACGAGCGCCACCCGGTGCGGCCTCAGCGCGGGCACTGCCACCCGTAGGTCCACGGCGTCGGCCGCGGGGGTGAGCGCCGCCGTGATGAAGCCGGCTCGCGACAGCTGCGGCAGGGCGTCGTACCAGTCGGACAGCCGCGTCCAGGGCAGCGAGAAGACCGCGCCCATCGACACCTTGATCGAACGGCGGTACAGCGGATCGGCACAACGCGGCGACAGAAGTGCTCCACCGACTCCGAGGGCGGCTGCCGATCGGAGGATCGCTCCGACGTTGGTGTGGTCGACGACGTCCTCGAGGACGACGATCCGGCGCGCCTCGGCGATCACCTGCTCGACCGCGAGTGGTGGTGGACGGTACAAAGCCGCGAGAGCGCCGCGATGCACATGGAAGCCGGTCACGTCCTCGGCCAGGGCTTCACTCACCACGAAGCAGGGCACCTCGGGGCCGGCGGCAAGGATGTCGGCAAGGCCGGGAAGCCAGCGCTCCGCCATCAGGAACGACCGCGGCCGGCACCCCGCCTCGACGGCCCGGCGCACTACCTTCTCCCCTTCGGCGATGAAGAGGCCTCGCTCGGCCTCGAGATGCCGCCGGAGCTGGACGTCCCGCAACGACAGATATTCGGTGAGGCGCTCGTCACGTGCATCCGTGATCCGGATCAGCTGGGCCACCCCGGTGATTATGCCCTCGACCGGACCGGCCCGACCGGAGCGCGGGCATGGCCCCGCGGTTGTCGCATTCCCGGGATCGGCGAGGATGAGGGCATGACACTCGAAAGGCCCCGCGCCGAGGATCCGTACCAGAAGCTGCCCGAGGTCGCCGCGTTCGTGGTCACCAGCCCGGACGTGACCGACGGCGCCTCGCTGCCGAGCAGTGCTGTCGGTGCCGGTGGAAACACGTCGCCAGCCCTCGAGTGGTCGGGCTTCCCCGAGGGCAGCAAGAGCTTCGTGGTCACCTGCTTCGATCCCGACGCCCCCACCCCGAGCGGTTTCTGGCACTGGGTCGCCGTCGACATCCCAGGGGATGTCAGGTCCCTCTCCGCCGGTGCCGGCGGGGACGACGACTCCCTTCCGGGTGACGCCTTCCACATCCGCAACGACGTCGGCAACTTCGGCTACGACGGAGCGGCGCCGCCCGAGGGTGACACCCCGCACCGCTACTACTACGTGATCCACGCGGTCGGCGACGACTCGCTCGGCGTCGACCGCGATGCCAGTCCGGCCGTCGTGTCGTTCAACCTGGTGTTCAAGGGCCTGGGCCGCGCGATCCTCGTCGGCACCCACCGGGCCTGAGCGGTTTCATGGCCGGACAGGACGTCCTCGGGGCGCCGTACACGTGCGAGACCCTGCCGATGCCGGACGACTACGAAGGCGCGGTGGTCGCCACGCTGGTGCACCGCCCGGTGGAGGGCACGACCAGCCGCGGCGCGGTCCTGCACATCCACGGGTTCTGCGACTACTTCTTCCAGACCGCGACCGCCGAGTTCTTCACCGCTTTGGGCTACGACTTCTTCGCGGTCGACCTGCGCAAGCACGGTCGTTCGCTGCTCCCCCACCAGACGCCGAACTTCTGCCTCGACCTTGCCGAGTACCACGCCGACCTGGACGCCGCGCTGACATCCATCCGAGAGCGCACCGGACACTCCCGGGTCATCATCAGCGCTCACTCGACCGGCGGCCTGGTCGCGCCGTTGTGGGCCGCGGAGCGGGCGTCGCAAGGGGATCTCGTCGCTGACGCCCTGGTGCTCAACAGTCCGTGGCTGGACCTTCAGGGCTCGTTCTTCATCCGGACGGCAGGCACCGAAGCGATCAACCGGCTAGGCATGCGGCGGCCGTACGCCACCGTGCCCAGGACCGTGTCGACCGTCTACGCCGAGTCCCTCCACCGCGACCACCACGGCGAATGGGACTTCGACCTCGCCTGGAAGCCGATGCTGAGCCTGCCGGTCAAGGCCGGATGGCTACGCGCGATCCGCGCGGGGCACCGCCTGGTGCACAAGGGGCTCTCGCTGCCAACGCCCCTCCTCGTGCTCTGCTCGAGACACAGCGTGGTGCCGCAGGCCTACACAGCCGAGGCCCAGGGCGTCGACACCGTCCTCGACGTGAACCAGATCGCCAAGTGGTCTTACCGCCTCGGCGACGACGTGACCGTGGTGCGGGTCCACGGCGCAATGCACGACGTCTTCCTGTCCCGTATGGAGGTGCGCGAGGAGGCTTTCGCCCGGACCAGCCGCTGGTTGGACTACGCGCTGCACCGGGCCTGACCGGCGAGCCTGACGTCTCGTCGTCAGGCTCCGGTGCAGGCTGGGACCGTGGCCGACCCCGCCCCCGACCCCGCCCCCCACTCGACAGGTGCGGACATCGTCCCCCACCGGGGGAGCATCGTCTCCCGCATCGCCAGCCGCCTCTTCGCCGTCCTGTTGCTGGTTGTCTGCGTCGCCGGCGCCACCGGGCTGCTCGGTGGGCACACCTCGACCACGTCAACAGCCGGCGGTGGCTACCGGTTGACGCTCTCCTACCCCGGCACGACCCGGCCGGGTCTAGACACTTTCTGGGAACTTCGCATCGTTCACCCCGGCGGGTTCCACGGCTCCCTCACCGTCGCCGTGAGCGGCAGCTACTACGACCTCTTCGAGACCCAGGGGTTCTATCCAACGCCGTCGGACACCACTCGGGACGGCTCCTACGTCTACCTGACGTTCACGCCTCCCTCGCGAGGGGACATCTTCACGGTCATGTACGACGCCTACCTTCAGCCGTACGTGGCTCCCACGAACCTGCTCGCGAACGACGCCACAGTCGCGCTGGTGAGGCACGGCGAGCGGGTCGCAGCGGTCCACTACGCCACGTTCGTGCTGCCCTAGCCGACTCACCAGGAGAGGACGCGGGCCTATGGAAATCATCGTCAGAGCACTTGTAGTGTTCACCTTCCTCTGGGTGGTCACCCGGGTAGTGGGGCGAGCGAGCCTGGCCGAAATCACCACCTTCGAGTTGCTGATCTACGTGACCATGGGCGACCTCGTCCAGCAGGCGGTGACCCAACAGGACTACTCCCTCACCTCCGCGGTCCTCGCCGTCGGTGTCTTCGCCCTGCTGACCATCGCTCTCTCGTACGTGTCGTGGCGGTGGCCGCGGCTGAGGCCGGTGATCCGGGGCACCCCGGTCATGGTGATGCGCGGCGGTGAACCGATCACCGAGGCGATGCGCAGACAACGGCTGACCATGGAGGACGTGATGGCGGCCGCCCGGGAGCAGGGGATCCGGCGGCTCGCCCAGGTGGACCTTGCGGTGCTCGAGACAGACGGGAAGATCTCCTTCTTCGAGGCGGACTCAAGCCACCGGTCCGGGGCCTCGGACCGTCCGGCGAATGAGTAACCCGCGACACCGGCCTCCTCGGCGATCACCTCGCCAGCCTGACGATCGCCACTAGGCCCACGCCAGCCACCAACAGGCGGAACGCGCGCGCGGGAAGCCGTCGACCAACGGTCGCCCCGAGCTGGCCACCGACGATCGACCCGGCCGCGATGAGGGCAACGGCGAGCCATGCCACGTCGCTCACCACGATGAAGACCGCAGCCGCCACCGCGTTCACCAGCAGGGCCAGGGTGTTCTTGGCCGCGTTGACCCGTTGCATCGTCTCGGAGAGGCCCAGACCCAAGATGCCGACGAGCAGCACCCCCTGGGCCGCGCCGAAGTAGCCGCCGTACACGCCGGCTGCAAAGACCAGCAACGCCACCAAGAGTGACCCGTGCGGGGGTGCCTGCTCTGGCGGGTGGACGTGACGCGAGATCCACGGCTGGGCAAGCACCAGAACGCACCCGAGCCCGATGAGCACCGGGACGACGGTGCGGAACGCGGCGGCGGGCAGCCAGAGCAGCAGCACCGCCCCGGTGGCGCCACCCAGGGCCGACGCAGTCCCCAGCCGGACCAAACGGGAGAGCTGGCCGCGCAGCTCACGCCGGTACCCGATGACACCGGAGAGCGACCCGGGAACGAGCCCGACCGTGTTCGAGACGTTCGCCAGCACCGGTGGGTAGCCCACCGCGAGCAAGGTCGGGAACGTCACCAGCGTGCCCGATCCCACGATCGTGTTGATCGTGCCGGCCGCGAGGCCCGCGGCGAAGATCGCGAGCGCCTCGAGCAGGGTCACCGACCGGGCGGGCCCTGCGGGTCGTCACCCGGCGGCTGCCAGCCCGGCCCGGTTTGAGCCGGTGGCGGCGGCGTCCCCGGCGGGGGTGGGGGTGGCGGAGGTGGCGCGCCGCCCTCGGTGGACCCACCAGCCGGCTCGGCACCCTCTACCGGCTCGCCGTCCGGAGCAGCCGAGCCGGCCTTCCCGGCGTTCGCGCGATGCCCGGGACGGGCTGCCTCGGCGGGCGCCGCGCGCGCCGCGGGCCCCGCGGCGGGTGTGGGGGTGGGGGG
>JBBSGI010000038.1:0-28864 GCA_038254365.1 Propionibacteriales bacterium | reverse complement strand
CGCCGGTAGGGGCAGGGCGCCGGCGCCTAGGCGCGGGGGTGTGCCTGCCGGTAGGCAGTGCGCAGCCGTTCCGTCGTCACATGCGTGTACAGCTGGGTGGTGGCCAAGGAGGCGTGCCCGAGGATCTCCTGCACCGCGCGGAGGTCAGCGCCGCCCTCGAGCAGATGGGTGGCGGCGGTGTGCCGCAACCCGTGCGGACCGGTGTCCGGGGCGCCCGGCACCTCGGACAGCCGCGCATGCACGAGCGTCCGGACGGCGCGTTGGTCCAAGCGACCGCCACGGCTGCCGAGGAACAACGCTGGCCCACTGCCGGCCCCCACCAGGTGCCGTCGCCCGTCGTCCAGCCAGCGACGTATCGCGGCCCCGGCCGGCACGCCGTAGGGTGCAACCCGTTCCTTGCGGCCCTTGCCGAAAACCCGCACGACGCGCCGCTCCACGTCGAGATCGTCCACGTCGAGGGCCACCAGCTCCCCAACCCGGATCCCGCTGGCGTACAGCAGCTCGAGGATCGCCACGTCGCGCAGCGCGACCGGGTCACCCTCGACGACGCGCCGCTGGGCCGCGTCCAGCAGGCCGCGTACGTCGTGCACGTCGAGCACCGCCGGGAGCGTGCGGTGGGTCTTCGGGTTGGCGAGCAGGGCGCCGGCATCGATCGACACCAGACCCACCCGGTTGGCCCAGGCGGTGAACACCCGCACGGCGGTGGCCCGGCGCGCCATCGTCGTCCGGGCCCTGCCCAGCGTCTGCTGCTTCGCCAGCCAGCTGCGCAGCATCGTGAGGTCGAGCCCAGTGATGTCCGTGACGCCGAGCCGGGTCAGGTGCTCGAACAGGTCGGTCAGGTCCGAGAGGTAGGCGCGTACCGTGTGTGCCGCCAGATCTCGTTCGAGCACCAGATGCCGTTCGTAGGTCGCGAGGACGTGCATCAGCGGCTCGGCGGTCGCGGCGTCCCCGGCCATGTCGCCAGTATGGCACCGGGGGCGCCCTCGAACGGTGAGCTCAGGGCGCGTCGGGCGTCGGCGGGGGCAGCCGCCAACCGCCGCCCACGCGCAGCACCAGGCCACGGCCGGCTAACCCGGCAAGCCTCTCGAGCGTCTCCGCCGGGGGCAGCCCGGCGGTGTTGGCCACGGAGGCCACCGGCGCCGGAGCGACCTTAGGCACGGCGTCGAGGAGATGACGAGACGCGTCGTCCAGGTCGTCACGTTCTGACCTGGGCCCCTGCTTGCGCGGAGCCGGAGCGCTGCCGATGGGCGCCACGAGCTCCAGGATCTCGTCGGCGTCGGTGATCAGCACGCTTTCGGGCTGGCGCAGCATCTCGTGAACCCCGGCCGACATCATCGACGTGACGGGTCCGGGCACTCCCATCAGCGGCCGCCCCAGGTCGCGGGCCCAGCGAGCGGTGTTCAACGACCCGCTCCGGAGCGCGGCTTCGACCACGACGGTGCCTCGGCTCAACGCGGCGATCAGCCGGTTGCGCACCAGGAACCGCGAACGGCTGGGAGAGCAGCCGGGTGCAGCCTCGCTCACCAGCAGCCCGGTCGCGGCCACCTCGTCGAGCAGCCCACCGTGCCCCGCCGGGTAGAGCCGGTCAATGCCCGACGCCAGCACCGCCACCGTGGCGCCTTCGGCCGCGAGTGCACCCCGATGGGCTGCGGCGTCGATCCCGTAGGCACCGCCCGAGACGACGGTCCAGCCGTGCGCCACGCACCCAGCAGCCAACGAGCCCGACACGTGGTCCCCATAGGTGGTCGAGGCCCGGGCTCCGACCATCGAAACTGCCGCACCGGCGAGGACACCGAGATTCAGCGGACCGCGCGCCCACAGGCCGAACGGCTCACCCGCCCGCCGCTCCCCCTCGGCCGACTCCAGAGACATCAGGTCCCCGAGCTCCAGCGGCCACTCCGCGTCTCCGGGCACCAGAAACCTCGCGGACACGCGCTCCGCCGCGTGCAGCATCTGGTCGGGGTGGGAGGTCGCCAGGCGTGCCGCCCAGCCCTGCGCCTTCGGTTGTGACAGGGCCCTGGCGCGCAGCCGGTCGACGAGGGCGACCGCGGAGAACTCACGGACCAACCGAGCGGCGTCCGCGTCGCCCGGCTCCGCGGCCCGGCTCATCTGCATCCGCGCCGCGCGCTCCTCCTCGAAAGCCGGCGAGGCATCGGCCAACACCGCCATCACGCGACCCGGTCGAAGGCCGTGCAGCGGCCGTGCACACCCCGGGTGCGCAGGTACACGGCCTCCCCGACATCGGTCCGCGTTGGCCGGGGCCGGCCCCCGAGGTCAGCCACCGTCCAGGCCAGTCGGGCGACCCGGTCGGCTCCCCGCTGGGTGAGCCTGCCGGCCGCCACCAGATCCTCGATCGGTCGCGTCACGTCCGCGGGCAACGGACAGCAGCGGCGGAACTCGAACGTCGGCACCTCGGCGTTGGTCAGCCACGGCAGCTCGGCGAACCGGGTCCGGGCGCGCTGGCGGGCCTGCGCCACCCGATCGGCGACCGCCCGGCTCGAGCCGGCTGGTCCGGTCTGCTGGCGCATCTCGGCACGGGAGACGGGCAGCACGTCGTTGACGATGTCGAGGCGGTCCCTGACCGGCCCGCTCAGCCGCTCGCGGTACTGGCGACGCTTCGAAGGGGTGCACGTGCAGTCCCATCCCTTGCCGAAGGCCATCCCGCATGGGCAAGGGTTGGCGGCCAGGATCAACTGGAACCGGGCCGGGAAGCGGGCCGACCCGTCCGACCGTCGGATGGTGATCTCGCCGCTTTCGAGCGGCTGCCGCAGCGCGTCGTGCACGCTCGGCCGGAACTCGAGCGCCTCGTCGAGGAACAGCACTCCGTGATGCGCGAGGCTGATCGCCCCGGGCCTGATCAGCCGACCACCGCCGCCGATGACCGACGGCACCGTGTCGGCATGGTTCGGTGCCTGGTACGGCGGTCTCAGGACGCGCGGGTCGTCCCGTGACAGCAGGCCGGCGAGTGAGTGCACCTGGGTGGCCTCGATCGACTGCCAGAGGTCCAGGTCGGGCAGCAGAGCCGGGAAGCGCTCCGCCAGCATCGTCTTGCCGGACCCCGGTGGTCCCTCGAGGAACAAGTGGTGACGTCCGGCGGCGGCGACCTCGACGCACCACCGCGCGAGATGCTGGCCCCGGACGTCGAGCAGGTCGGCCTCGTCCTCCCGAGGCGGTCGGGCTGGGCTGACCGCGGAGTCACCCAGCCAGGGGGCCGCCGCGTCCTCGGTCGGGAGCTCGTCGCCGCGCAGGACCGCGATGCACTCGCGCAGCGACGTCACCCCGAGAACCTGGACTCCGCGGATCAGCCCCGCCTCCGCCGCGTTCGCCGCCGGGACGATGACCCGCTCGACCCCGTTGTCGGCAGCCGTCAGCACCGCGGGGAGTACCCCCGGCACGCTGCGCAGGCGGCCGTCCAGACCGAGCTCACCGAAGGCCACGCTGGAGCGGACCGACTCCGGCGGCAGCTCGCCCTGCGCGGCCAGCAGGGCGAGCGCGATCGGCAGGTCGTAGTGGGAGCCGACCTTGCGCACGTCTGCTGGGTACATGCCCACGGTGATCTTCAGGTCTGGCCACTTCTGCCTGCTGTTGAGCAAGGCCGCGCGGCAGCGGTCTCGTGACTCGGTGACCGACGCGTCGGGAAGGCCGCTCAGCGCCCATCCCGGGACGCCCGGGCTGATGTCGGCTTCGACGCAGACCAGTCGTCCCGCGATGCCGTCCAGAGACACGGAGTAGGTGAGCCCGGTGCCCACGTCAAGCCAGACCGGCGTAGTGGGTAACGACCGGCGGGCACCGTCGGAGCGCGAGCACGGTGACGACATCGACGCGCACCGTCGCCGGATTCCAGGCGTGCGCGACGCACCACGCCCGGCCGAGGCGATGCAGCCGAGCGGCCTTGACCGGCGTGATCGCCTCGAGGGCGCTGCCGTACCTGTCGCCCCGGCGCGTCTTGACCTCGCACACGACCAGGCTGCCCCGATGCCGCGCCACGATGTCGATCTCGCCCTCCCGGCATCTCCAGTTGCGGTCCAGCACCTCGAGACCGCGCCGTTCGAGCTCGACCGCGGCTAGCCGCTCGCCGTAGTCGCCCAGCGCCTTGCGTTGCGCGAATGTCGCTGACATGCCCACCTCCAGCGCCAATCCTGCGGAGGCTGGGCACCGGTTCGCGCGACGCCCGGTGGTCGCTGTGGACAAGTTCAGCGAGTGCGCCGGCTGTGGACGAGCCGGCGGTGCGGCAGGCGCTCAGTCCTTCGGTGGCTCGAGATCCGCGGCCGCGAGCTCTTCGATGTTGACGTCCTTGAACGTCACAACCTTGACGTTCTTGGCGAAGCGCGCCGGGCGGTACATGTCCCACACCCAGGCGTCGCTCATGGTCACCTCGAAGTACGCGTCACCGGACTCCGTCCTGACTTTGAGGTCGACGGAGTTGCACAGGTAGAAACGACGGTCGGTCTCCACCACGTAGGTGAAGATGCCGACCACGTCGCGGTACTCGCGATAGAGCTGGAGCTCCATCTCGGTCTCGTACTTCTCCAGGTCCTCAGCACTCATCGGGCAGCTCCAGCGGTTCCACCGGGTCATCCTCCCAGCCAGCGGCCGTCCAGGCTGCCTGGCCGCCTTCGGCCCGTCGAACATTCACGAACCTTCGACGATGGACCGGCGAGGGACCATGCTCGGCAAGCGCATCGCCGTGCTCCTTGGTGCAGTAACCCTTGTGGACGTCGAAACCGTACTGCGGGAAGCGGCCATGCAGCTCGCACATCAGGTGGTCCCGCGTGACCTTGGCGAGGACCGACGCCGCGGAGATGCACGCCGCCACCCGGTCCCCCTTCCACATGGCGAGCCCGGGCACCGCTAGCCCGTCGACGGGGAAACCGTCGGTCAGCACGTAACGGGGCCGCACGTCCAGCCGGGCCAGGCTCCGCCGCAGGGCCGCCACGTTGGCGACGTGCATGCCGAGCTGGTCGCACTCGCCCGGCTCGACCACCACGACAGCCCAGGACACGGCGCGCCGGACGATCTGCTGGTAGCAGGCCGCACGTGCCCTCGCGGTCAGAAGCTTGGAGTCCGCCAGGCCCGGCACGATTCCGGCGCTGCCCTCGGGAAGGATCGCCGCCGCCGCCACCAGGGGACCCGCGCAGGCACCTCGCCCAGCCTCGTCCACCCCCGCCGTCGGCGCGAGCCCCGCCCTGCGCAGGGCGCGCTCGTACCCGTAGAGTCCGGCGTCCTTGCGGACGGCGCTCCCCCTGGGTAAGGCGCCGGTGGTCGCCTTCGGCAGCGTGGTCATGGTCGTCAGGTGGTCACCGGCTCGCTCGCGGAGCCTGCTCGATGATGCCCAGCTCGGGCGGGACCTGCCCTGGCGGGATCTGCGAGAAGGCGTCGGGGATGTGCATGATGTGGGCGTGGTTCAACGGCCAGACGACCGCCACCGCCCGGCCGGTGACGAGCCCCTCAGGCACGAACGCGCCCTGGGACGGCAGGTGCCGCGACGAGTCCCCGGAGCGGTAGCGGTGGTCGCCCAGCACGAACAGGTGGGATGCCGGGACAATGACGTTGAACGACAGGTCGTCGGCCGGCCCGTCGCCCTGGAACAGGTAGTCCGACTCGTCGATCGGGACGCCGTTGATCGTCAACCGGCCCTGGTTCGAGCAGCACACGATGTGGTCGCCTGGCAGCCCGAGGACGCGCTTCACCAAGTGGTCGTCGCTCGACTGCGGCAGCAGACCGACGAACTGAAGCGCGGCGGCGATCGTGCCCGCCGGGCCGGACTTCTCACCCGCGGAGATCCATCCTCCGGGGTCCTCGAAGACCAGGACCTCGCCGCGGTGGATCCCGCCGATCCGGCTTACCAAGATCTTGTCGTGGCGCTGGATCTCCGGCAGCATCGAGCCGGTCGGCACGAAGAACGCCTGGACCACGAACGCCCTCAGCACGGCCGAGGCCACCAACGCGATCGCGACAATGATCACCACCTCACGGGCACCACGGAAGATCTGGCGCCCCCTCCGCCGCCCCTTGTCTGCGGGCGGCACCGGCTCCGGCGGAGCATTCGGGTCCACGGCTGTCGGGTTGGTCGTCATCGGGCGTCGCTGGCCGGCGGTCGGGCCATCTCGTCCCCCACGGTCGCGCGCCGGTACAACGTCGGAGCAAGGACCAGGAAGGCGCTCAGCGGCACGGTGTCACCCACCAGGCCCATCGCGGTATTCAGCGCCGGATTGCCGAACGTCGGCGGTCGGTGGAAGAAGCGCCATCTGTCGACGGGCCACACCGTCACGAACACCTTGCCGACCACGTCGTTGACCGGGATGAAGCCGCCGCCGGGATCGCCCATGTGAGCTCGGGAGTCGGCGGAGTTCTCCCGGTTGTCACCGAGCACCCACAGGTGGTCGGCTGGGACCTTGACGTCCCAGGTCCCCAGGCAGCCGTTCGCCGGGATCGTGACGTAGGACGACTCCTTGAGGTTGACGCCGTTGACCTGGACGATTCCGTCGCGGCACCGGACCTCGTCGCCGCCGATGCCGATCACCCGCTTCACCAGGTGCCCGCCGCTGGGATAGAGGCCGACGAACGAGAGTGCCTTGGTGACCGGGTTGCTGGGCGTGCTGCCGTCCTCCTCCCCGAGCCAGTTCGCCGGGTCATCGAACACCACGATGTCGCCTCGCTGCGGGTCGCCGAACCAGTACGACACCTTCTGCACGAGAATCCGGTCGTTAACCTCGAGGGTCTTCTCCATCGAGCCCGACGGAATGTAGAACGCCTGGACGAAGAACGTCTTGATGACCAGCGCGAGGATCAGCGCGGTGCCGACGAGGAGCAGGGTCTCCTTCCACCAGGGTGTCCGGTGCCCCGGGTCCGACCGATCGTGCGCAGCCGGTTCCGAACCCTCGTCAACCGCCGGCTCGGATGTGCCGACCACGCCGGGGGGGCCAACGCCGTACGGCGACCTCCGGGCTCGCCCGGAAGCCCTGGAACCACGCTCGTCGGTGCCGGACCGGTCGGGGTCGTTGCCGCGAACAGAGGTCACGGTTGGAGCCTAACTCGCCGAGTCTCAGCGACCGGCCGGCGCCTCGCGACGCTCCTTGATCTTGGCCTTCTTGCCGCGCAGGTTGCGCAGGTAGTAGAGCTTGGCCCGCCGGACGTCGCCTCGCGTGACCACCTCGACCGAGTCGATGATCGGCGTGTGCAGGGGGAACGTACGCTCCACCCCCACCCCGAAGCTGACCTTGCGGACCGTGAACGTGCGCCCGATCCCCGAACCTTGGATGCGGATGCACACGCCCTGGAACAGCTGGATCCGTGAGCGGTTGCCCTCGACAACTCTGACGTTGACCTTGAGGGTGTCGCCGGGCCGGAAGGCCGGGATGTCGTCCCGGGCTATGGCGGCCCCGATGGCGTCGACGGGATGGGTCATCTCGGTCACTTCCCTCGTCGGTGCCACAGGTCACCCACGCGTTGTGTGGTGGAGCGGTCAGGGGGCGTCGCACCCGTCACGTGCCGTGCTCCCCTGTGGCAGAGGTGGCCTCCGGATGGCCCGCTGCGCGGGTCCGGGACGAGTGACGCCAACAGGAAAGTCTGCCACAGCCGCTCGTCCTAGCCGAAATCGTCCGCCAAGCGGGCCGGCCGCGCTAACACCACCACTCCGGACTCGGGCGGCTCGACGCCGCGGACTCGGCGGTAGCCGGCCTTGCGATACATCGCCAGGTTGCGCTTGCTGCCGGCCCCGGTGAAGAGCCGGTACGACGTGGCCGACGGCGGCGCCAACTGCTCGACGTGGGCGAGCAGCCAGCGGCCGAGGCCCCGACCCTGGAGATCGGGCGCCACCATGATGCGGCCGATGTCCCACACCGTGTCGTCGGCGATCCGGCCGCGGGCCGAGGCCACGAGACGACCCCCGGCCCGCACCACGACCGTGGTCCACGTGTCGAAGGACCGCAGGACATCGTCCAGCGTCTCGTGCAGGGCCGGGATCTTGACAGCCTCGTTGTCCTGCGCCTCGCTCCCCCAGCAGCACCGCTGGAGGGTGAGCACCTCCCCGGCGTCGGCGGGCCGCGCGAGCCCGACGTCGACCGCGTCGCCGAGGTCGCCGACGGTGACTGTCTGGCCGGGATGGACCAGGTCCGGGCGGCGCTGGACGGTCCGACGAAGCGACTCGGCGCGACGCCAGGCCTCGATCTCGCCGTGGTGGCCGGACAACAGCACCTCGGGCACGTCAAGCCCTCGCCAGGTCGCAGGCTTGGTGTAGACCGGGTGCGCGAGCAGGCCGCGCTCCGGCCCGCCGCCGTGCGACTCCTCGACGAGCGACTCCGGGTTGCCGACGAAGCCGGGCAGCAGCCGCGCGACCGCCTCGACGATCACCAGGGCGGCTGCCTCCCCTCCACCCAGCACGTAGTCGCCGATGCTCACCTCGAGCACCTCAACCCGATCGCAGAAGTGGTCGACGACACGCTGGTCGATGCCCTCGTAGCGCCCACAGGCCACGATCAGCCAGGGCCGGGAGGCCAGCTCGCGGACCAGCCGCTGGTCGAGTCTGGTACCGGCCGGCGTGGGAACGACGAGCGTCGGAACCAGTCCCGGCGCCGAACCCTCATCGAGGACGGCATCGACCGCCTCACCCCATGGCTCCGGCCGCATCACCATCCCGGCGCCGCCGCCGTACGGGGTGTCGTCGACCGTGCGGTGCCGGTCGTGCGTCCACGTGCGCAGGTCATGGGTGTGCACCGCCAGCAGGCCGGCGGTCTGTGCGCGCCCTAGGAGAGACAGCCGCAGAGGCGCGAGGTACTCCGGGAAGATCGTGACGACGTCGACCCGCATCCCGCTCACGCCTCGAGGTTGCGGTCCGCGCCAGGGGAGTCGCTGAGCAGACCGGGGCGGTCGGCGATCTCGACCCGACCGGTGTCCAGGTCGACAACGGGCACGATCTCTGCGACGAAGGGCACGAGCACCTCCACCCCCTCGACATCGAGCACGAGCATGTCTTGTCCCGGCAGGTGCAGGACGTCGCTGACCCGACCGAAGGCTGGCCCGCCCTCCCGGTGTGCCGTCATGCCCCGCAGCTGGTGGTCGTAGAACTCCTCGGGGTCCGCTGGCCGCTCGTCGGCGGGTACGACGACCTGCAGCTCGACTCCGCGCAGCAGCTCGGCGCTTGCGCGGTCCGACGCCTGGGCGAACTTGGCCAGCAGGCGGGCCCCGTGCCATCGGGTTGACTCGAGGACGAGCGTCCCGCGCCTGGTGTTGAACGCGCTGCCTGGGGCGAACCGGCGTTCGGGTTGGTCGGTGCGGACCTCGAGGAACACGTCACCACGGAGCCCGTGGGCTCGCCCGACCCTGCCCACGGTGATCTCGACCTGCGCCACCCGTGCGTCCGCCGACGACGAGCGCGGTGTCTGCGACGGGTCGGTCACGGCCAGCTCGAGCCCGGTGTCCGATCGGCGGTCTGGTCAGCGACCGCGGTCGACATCGACGAAGTCGACGCGGATGCTTTCCTTGCCGCTGAGCGCCTGCAGGACCGTGCGCAGGGCCGTTGCCGTGCGGCCGGAGCGACCGATGACCCGGCCCAGATCCTCGGGGTTGACCCGGACCTCGAGGGTCTCTCCGCGGTTGCCGTAGCGCGAGCCGCGGTCGCGGCTGCTGCTGCCGCGGGCCTCCCGCGCGCGGACGCTCACGTCGTCGGGGTGATCGACGATCCCGCGCACCAGGTGGTCGAGCGCGTCGACGAGCATGGTCAGCTCTCCGCCCGATCGGTCTCGTCCTGCTGCTCGGTCGAGCCGACGGGTGCGTCCTCGGCCTGGGCGCCGGCCGCCGCCGGGTCGTCGTTGGGCTTAGCGGCCTCGGCGATCGGTGACTCCGCCTCGGTGACCGTCTCCTCGGCGGAGGGTTTCCTCGTTGCGGCCCTCCGCGGGGTCACCGCTTCCGCGGTCGGCTCGTGCTTGGAGTCCTTGAGGGCCTCGTTGAACAGGTCGGTCTTGTCGCGTCGTTCCTCGGCCACCCGCATCGGCGGCGGGGCGGGCTGGCCGGTGAACTTCTGCCAGTCCCCGGTGACCTTGAGGATGGCGGCGACCGGCTCACTCGGCTGCGCGCCGACGCCGAGCCAGTAGAGCGCCCGTTCGGAGTCGACCTCGATGAAGCTGGGGTCCTCCTTGGGGTGGTACTTGCCGATCTCCTCGATGACCCGGCCGTCACGCTTGGTGCGTGAGTCGGCGACCACGATGCGGTAGTACGGAGCGCGGATCTTGCCCATGCGCTTGAGTCTGATCTTGACGGCCACGAGTGTGGTGTCTCCTTGATGTCGTCTGGAGGTGCGACCTGCGGCCAGGTGGGGACCAGGCGTCGGTCACAGAGGATCCGCGCCGGTTCGGGTGAGAGGGCCCTCCCTGGTACGAAGTCGGCCACCAGTCTGCCAGATGGCCGGGCGGTTTCTCCAACCGAAGCAATCCTTGTCCTCGAGGGGCCGGGTGTCGGCCTCGAGCAGGGTCGCCAGCCGCTGGTCGAGGTTCAGGTTCCCAGCCCAAGCCCGGCGTCAGCGACTTGGCGCCTCGGCGGGAGCTCACCGACGGGCCACCGCACGTCCCCGGAGCACGACGCAGCGTGGATGCCGCAGGACGTCGAGGTCGGCGAGCGGGTCGGCGTCGTACACGACGAAGTCTGCGGGATCGTTCTCCCCGAGTCCGCTGGGTCGCCCGAGCCACTCCCGTGCCCGCCACGATCCCGCACCCAGGGCGTCCCGGGCAGTCAGACCGTAGTCGGCCAGCTCGGCCACCTCGTCGCCGATCAGCCCGTGCGGGAGCACGCCGCCGGCGTCGGTTCCCGCGTAGATGGCTACCCCCGCCTCGTACGCGGCCCGGATTGTCTCCTTCCGCCTGGCATGCAGAGATCGCATCCGTTTCGCGTACGGCGGGAACCGGGCCTCGCCGGCGTCGGCGTACTGCAGGAAGTTGTCCAGCTGCTTGACCGTCGGGACGAGCGCCACCCGGCGCGCCATCATCGCGTCCACGAGATCCGGCGTCAACCCGGAGCCGTGCTCGATGCAGTCGATCCCCGCGGCGAGGAGGTCCGGCAGGGCCTCCTCGCCGAACACGTGCGCCGTGACCCGGGCACCGTGCTGGTGCGCGACCGCGATCGCCTCGGTCAGCGCCGGCAGCGGCCAGCACGGCGCGAGGTCCTGAACGTCACGGTCGATCCAGTCACCGACGAGCTTGACCCAGCCGTCCCCGCGGTCGGCCTCTCGCGCCACGTACTCCGCCAGCTGCTCGGGCTCGATCTCGTGCGCGTAGTTGCGGATGTAGCGGCGCGGGCGGGCCAGATGCCGCCCGGCCCGGATAATCCGCGGCAGGTCCTCGCGGTCGTCGATCCACCGGGTGTCCGCGGCCGAGCCGGCGTCGCGCAGCAGTAGCGCGCCGGCGTCCCGGTCCGCGACTGCCTGTTGCTCACTGACCTGGTCTGCGACCGGCCCGTGCTCGTCGAGGCCGACGTGACAGTGCGCGTCCACCAGTCCCGGCACGATCCAGCCGCCGTCGACCACCTCCGCGTCGGCGACTGGCTGGTAGGTGACCCGCCCCTGCGCGACGTACAGGTCACGATGCTCCCCCTCGGGCAGCACGACCCCGGAGACCTTCAACGCACCACCCATTCCGCGACGCTACTGCACCCCGCAACTGCGGGAAAGTGGCTGCAGCTTGCCCGGTATGTCCGTATCTCGGTGACCATATTCCCGCACTTCCGGGCCGGACCCGCCGAGCCTCAGAGCAGGTCCTTGAGCTCCTTGGGCAGCTCGAAGCCGGACGGCAGGTCGGCCGCGTCCTTGCCGGCGCTCGCCCCGAAGCCGAACGCGGCACCGCCATCGGCTGGGGTACCGGGTTTCGCGGTGGCCGTCGACACGGCCTCCTGGGCCGCCCGCTTGGCGGGATTGCCGGAGCCGCGCTTGGCCCGCTTCTGGGGCACCTGCTGGCGCGACTTGCCCCGCTTGCCGCCCATGCCCGCCATGCCGGGCATGGCGGGCATCGCGCCGCGAGCCATGGACTCCATCATCTTGCGTGCCTCGAGGAACCTGTCGATGAGTTGGTTGACGTCGCTCGGTGAGCGCCCGGCCCCGCGAGCGATGCGGGCTCGTCGGGAGCCGTCGATCAGCTTGGGGTTGGCCCGCTCGGTCGGCGTCATCGAGAGGATCAGCGCCTGCACCCGGTCGATCTCACGCTCGTCGAAGTTCTCGATCTGGTCCTTGAACTGCCCCATCCCGGGCAGCATCCCCATGATCTTCGACAGCGAGCCCATCTTGCGTACCGACTGCATCTGCTCGAGGAAGTCATCGAGGGTGAAGTCGCCACCCCGTCCGGTCAGCTTGGCCGCGGCCTTGGCCGCCTGGTCGGTGTCGAAGGCGCGTTCGGCCTGCTCGATCAGCGTCAGCATGTCGCCCATGCCGAGGATGCGCGACGCCATCCGGTCCGGGTGGAAGACGTCGAAGTCGGTGAGCTTCTCGCCGTTCGAGGCGAACATCACCTGGCGGCCGGTCACCTGCGCGACCGAGAGCGCGGCACCGCCGCGGGCGTCGCCGTCGAGCTTGGACAAGACGACGCCGGTGAAGCCCACGCCGTCGAGGAACGCCTGCGCCGTGGTGACCGCGTCCTGGCCGATCATCGCGTCGACGACGAAGAGGATCTCGTCGGGCTCGACCGCGTCGCGGATGTCCGCCGCCTGTTGCATGAGGTCGGCGTCCACACCAAGGCGACCTGCCGTGTCGACGACGACGACGTCATACAGCAAGCGGCGTGCCTCGGCGATCGCGTCCCGGGCGACCGTCACCGGGTTGCCGACGCCGTTGCCGGGCTCGGGCGCGAACACCGTGACCCCGGCCTGACCGCCGACGACCTGCAGCTGGGTCACCGCGTTGGGCCGCTGCAGGTCGGCCGCGACCAGCAGCGGTGACCGACCCTGCTCCCTCAGCCAGAGGCCGATCTTGCCGGCCAGCGTGGTCTTGCCGGAGCCTTGCAGACCGGCCAGCATGATGACGGTCGGCGGGGTCTTGGCGAACCGGAGCCGTCGCGTCTCGCCCCCGAGGATCGTGACGAGCTCGTCGTTGACGATCTTGATGACCTGCTGCGCCGGGTTGAGGGCCTCACTCACCTCGGAGCCGCGGGCGCGCCCGCGCACCCGCTCGACGAACTCGCGGACGGCCGGCAACGCCACGTCCGCCTCGAGGAGAGCGATCCTGATCTCGCGACAGGTGGCGTCGATGTCGGCCTCGGAGAGCCGGCCCTTCCCGCGGAGGTTCTTGAAGGTGGCCGCGAGCCGGTCGTGCAGGGTGTTGAACAACGCCGATCCTCACGTCTGTCTGACTGGGTTGTTGCCGGCTGGTGGTGCGGCCTCAGCCTACCCGCGATCTCGAAGGCCCAGAGTTCGTCGTACGACGGGATGCATTCGATGAGCCGCAACCTCGTCGCCCACCCGGCGGCCGTAGGTAGCCTGGGACCGTGCGACTCACCCATCTGGGCCATGCCTGCCTGCTCGTCGAGATCGCCGGGACCCGGCTGCTGGTCGACCCAGGGAACTACTCGACCGACTTCACGACGCTGGTCGAACTCGACGCGATCCTGCTGACGCACCAGCACGCGGACCACGCCGATCCGGACCGGCTCCCCGCGCTGCTCGCGGCGAATCCGCAGGCCCGGGTCGTCGCGGAGCCCGAGACAGCCGCGCTGCTCACCGAGGCCGCCGGGGACAGCGTCACCCCGACCGTGCTGGCGGGGCAGGTCAGGGTCACGGTTGGTCCGGTCACCGTCGAGGGCGTCGGAGAGCGGCACGCGTTCAACCATGCGGGCGTGCCCCGGTGCGGGAACACCGGCTTCCTCATCTCTGCGGACGGCGAGTTGACGCTGTTCCATCCGGGAGACGCGTACGACGGCGTTCCCGAGCGCCCGGTCGACGTGCTGGCGCTGCCGCTCAACGCGCCCTGGACCGCGATCCGCGACACGCTCGAGTTCGCCAACCGGCTTTCGCCGCGCTGGGTCGTGCCCATCCATGACGCCCTGCTCAGCGACCAGGGCCGCGCCGGCTACCTCATGCACGTCGACGGGTTTACGCCGGTGGCCACGACCGTGCGCGACCTCGCCGACGGAGCACCCTGGGAGGTCGGCTGACCCGCAGGGTCAGCGGGCGGGTGACGGGGCGTCGTTGCCGAGGAGGGCGTCGACGAAGGCGGCCGCCTCGAACGGGGCCAGGTCGTCGGGCCCCTCCCCGAGGCCGACCAGCTTGACCGGCACCCCCAGCTCACGTTGGACCGCGATCACGATGCCACCCTTGGCGGTGCCGTCGAGCTTCGTGAGCACGATGCCAGTCACGTCCACCACCTCGGCGAAGATCCGCGCCTGGGTGAGCCCGTTCTGTCCGGTGGTGGCGTCGATAACGAGGAGCACCTCGTCGACCGGTGCGAGCTTCTCGACCACGCGCTTCACCTTGCCGAGCTCGTCCATCAGGCCGGTCTTCGTATGCAGCCGGCCCGCCGTGTCGATCAGCACGGTGTCGACCTCCTGCTCGACTCCCGCGCGGACCGCCTCGAAGGCGACGCTGGCCGGGTCCGACCCCTCGGCACCGCGAACGGTGGCCACGCCGACGCGCTCGCCCCAGGTCTGCAGCTGGTCCGCAGCCGCTGCGCGGAACGTGTCCGCGGCCCCGAGCAGGACATCCAAGTCGTCGGCCACGAGGACTCTGGCGATCTTGCCCACCGTCGTGGTCTTGCCGACGCCGTTGACGCCCACCACCATCACGACGCCAGGCTTGCCCGCGCGCCGCCCGCCCCTGACCTGACGGTCCAGGGAGGGGTCAACGAGCTCGACAAGCTCCTCGCGGAGCAGTCGGTGGACAGCCTCACCAGTGGCCGCCTCCACTCTCATCCGGGTACGCAGCCGCTCGACGAGCTCTTGGGTCGGCCCGACGCCGACGTCGGCGGTCAGCAGGGTGCCCTCGATCTCCTCCCACGTCGCTTCGTCGAGACGGTCCCGTGACAGCAGCGACAGCAGCCCCTTCCCGAGCGTGGACTGTGAGCGGGAGAGCCGATCACGCAGCAGTCGGAGGCGACCGGCGACCGGCGACGGACGCTCGAGCGTCGGAGCGAGAGTCCCTGACCGGGGCGACGGGAGCTCGGTCTCGGGTGGTTCACCGTCTGGTTCCCGGGTCGGCTCGGTCGGCAGCCGGCGAGGTACGTCGGTCGACGGGCCGCCGCGCCGTACCAGGGCGAGAGCCCCAAGAGCAAGGGCGAGCACGCCGACCAGAACGACGGCGGCGATGATCAGGTAGGTCACAGACGCGATCCTCGCAGATGCAACAGCGCGACTGGGCGGAGATCACCGCTCGTTGCGGCCGCGCAGCCTCTTCATCTGTTCGGAAAGCCGGGCCGCGTGCGGGATCGGCTCGCCCCGGTCGGGATAGGCGACGTAGGCGGCCACCAGGCCGGCCAGCGTCATCACGAGCAACAGGGCCACCATGATGAGCAACATGTCGGTGCGTTCTCTCCCATCGGCGCGGGCCGGAGCGGATGCCCGGCAGGCTTCCATGGTGCCACGGGTGGCGGCCAGGGCAGTACTCGGCGAACAGAGGTGACCCCTATCACTGCTACACAGGGGTGGGGCCGACGCGGTCCTAACCGGTCAAGCAGAGAGGACGCATCCATGCGCATCCCCCAGGCGGCCAAGTTCGCCATCGGAGTCGGTGCCGTCGTTGCCATCGCCGTCGCCCCGATCGACAGCGCCGGCGCGGTCACCAAACTCACCCAGTCGCAGGCCGCCGCCCAGCTGAGCGCCCACGGGATCACGCACAGCTCCTCCGGAGGCTGCACCACGAGGTCGAACCCCACCTGCACCTCGTATGAGCAGATCAACCAGTCGACCGTGAGTGGCGTGATCACCTATCGATCGGCGAGCGGCTGTGCCGTCAACATCACCGGTGGCACAGAGGTCGGGCATGCGTCGGGAACCTACAGCCACTACAACGGCTACAAGGTGGACATCACCCGATCCACCTGCAACGACCACTGGATCACAACCGCCTACACCTACATCGGCCTACGCGGCGACGGCTACCCGATGTACCGGGCGCCCTCCGGGAACGTCTACACCAATGAGGGCAGCCACTGGGACATCGTGTACTACACCTGCGGCTGCTAGGACGCGACGCCGGGCTCGCGCAT
The DNA here is from genome assembly GCA_038254365.1 of Propionibacteriales bacterium. Classification (GTDB taxonomy): domain Bacteria; phylum Actinomycetota; class Actinomycetes; order Propionibacteriales; family Nocardioidaceae; genus JAWWPG01. The sequence continues at coordinate 12,693 of JBBSGI010000038.1, read as the reverse complement.
CCGCTGGCTGATCACGGTCGAGACGCCGTCGCCGCGCATGGTGACGCCGTAGAGCGCGTCCGCGCACCCCATAGTGCGCTTCTGGTGCGTGACAACCACCAGCTGTGACTGCTCGCCCAGCTCCTCATAGATCTCGAGCAGCCGGCCGAGGTTGGTGTCGTCCAGCGCGGCCTCGACCTCGTCCAGGATGTAGAACGGCGACGGCCGGGCCTTGAACAGCGCCACCAGGAACGCCACCCCCACCAGGGACCGCTCCCCGCCGGACAGCAGAGAGAGGCGCTTGACCTTCTTGCCCGCCGGACGGGCCTCGACGTCGACGCCGGTGCCAAGCAGGTCGGTCGGGTCGGTCAGCACCAGACGTCCATCGCCTCCGGGAAAGAGCCGCCCGAAGATCGCCTCGAACTCGCGGGCGACGTCCACGAACGCATCCGTGAACACCTGCTCGACCCGGTCGTCGACCTCCTTGACGATGTCGAGAAGGTCGCGACGGGTTCGCCTGAGGTCGTCGAGCTGCTCGCCGAGGAAGCGATGGCGCTCCTCCAACGCCGAGAACTCCTCCAGGGCCAGCGGGTTGATGCGGCCGAGCTGGGACAGCATGCGCTGCGCGGCGCGGAGTCGACGCTCCTGCTCCTGTCTCACGAAGGGTGCCGCGCCAGGATCGCCCCCCTCGTCGAGGTCACCACCTTCCTCACCGAGGGGTGGCGGGACCGGCTGGTGTGGACCGTACTGCGCGACCAGCGCCCCCACGTCGAGCCCGAGCTCCTCCCCCACCCGCTGGGCGAGCTGCTCCATCCGCATCCGCTGCTCAGCCCGCAGCAGCTCGTCGCGGTGGACGTTGTCGGTGAGCCGGGCCAGCTCCGCCTCGAACCGGCGCACCCGCGCCCGGGTGAGGACGAGCTGCTCCTCGTGCTCTGACTTGGCCTGCTCCATCCGGGTACGACGTTCGGCGGCCTCGGCGCGGACCCGGTCGAGTCGCTCCAGCACCGCGGTCACGCCAGCAGCGACCGCTGCGCCCACGAGAGCCTCCTGCCTGCGCCGTGCCCGACGCGCCTGGGCCTGCTCCGCGGCGCGTCGCTCCTGGTCGGCTGCCGCGCACAGCGCCTCGGCACGACCGTGCAGTCCCTGGGCCTGCTCTTCGGCGGTGCGCAGCGCCAACCGGGCGTCCATCTCGACCTGACGTGCCGCCCGGGCAAGCTCGGCGAGCGACTCCCGCTGAGCGGTCTCCGGGTCGTCGGTGGGGCTCGCCTCGGCGGCGGCCAGGCGGCCCTCCAGCCCGGCCAGACCGGCGATGTCGGCGTCGCGAGCGGCTTCGGCGGCGGCAATCGCCACCTCGAGGCGGGCGGCCTCCGCCTTCGCGTTGCGGGCCAGCGAGCCGAGTTGGGCGAGCTGTTCGGCGACCGCCGCCATCGCAGCGTCGGACTCGTGCAGCCGGGCCACCGCGACGTCCACGCGGGCCTGGGTCTCGGTCTGCTCGCGCTCGAGAGCGCTCAGCTCGAACTGCAACCGCTCCCAGTCGGCGGCGGCCCCCCGTCGGGCCTCCCGTGCCTGGTCAAGGGCGGCCTGCACCTCGATCAGGCTGGGGCCGCCGGAGGAACCTCCGGTGGCGAACCAGGCACCCACCAGGTCACCATCGAGGGTCACCGCGACGACGTCTGCCAGCTGGACCACCAGGGACTTCGCCGCGGCCAGGTCATCGACCACCGCGGTCTTGTAAAGCAGCCGGGAAAGCGCGGGCCGCAGCGCGTCGGGAGCCTCCACCACGTCCACGGCGTAAACCGCCGACCCGGGCAGCGCCGGCCAGTCCCCGTCGTCGACGGTCGCACCCCAGAGGACCAGTCCGGCACGGCCGAGGTCGGCCGTCTTGAGATGCTCGATCGCCCCGACCGCCGCGTGGACATCGGCGACGGCGACCGAGTCGGCTGCGCCGCCCAGCGCCGCAGCTACCGCCGTCTCGCACCCGGGACGCACGGACACCAACGCAGCCACCGAGCCGAGCAGCCCACTCACCGTGTCACTCGCCGCGAGCAGCGCTGCCGAGCCGTCCTGGCGCCGCAGACCGAGCTCGAGGGCCTCGGCGCGGGCGTCCAACGCCGCCCGCTCACGCCTGGCGTCCTGGACGTCGACCCGGAGCTTGACCAGCCGGGCGTCGATGTCGGCGAGCATGGCGACCGCGCTCTCGTGCTCCGCGTCCAGGCCTCGCTCACCCGCGTCGAGACTCGCCACCTGGGTCTCGAGGGCGGTGAAGTCGTGCTGGGCTCTGCGGGCCCGTTCGGCGGCCGCGCTCCGGGCCTCCTCCAGCCGCCGGATCTCCTCGCCGGCCGCACCCGCGCGGCTGCGCATCGAGCCGACCTGCCCGGCTAGCCGAGCCAGCCCCTCGCGACGGTCGGCAGCGGCGCGCAGCAGGCCCGCGATCCGGCGGTCCTCCTCGAGGTGAGCCGCTTCTGCCCGTTGACGGTCGGCGACGGCGGTCTCCAGCCGGCCGCGTAGCTCGGACAGGCGGGCGGTGGCATCCTGCTCCTGCGCTCGCAGGCTGGCCAGCTCGGCATCGAGCTCGGCCGGGTCGCGTCCGTCCTCGTGCTCCGCCGGCAGGTCCGACCCGTTCCGCACCCGCTCGGCGGCCACTCGCGCCGTGCTGAGCAGCCGCTCGCGCACGGCGGTGAGTCCGAACCAGGTCTCGTGCACCGCGGACAGCAGCGGCGCCACGGCTCGCACCTGCTCCTCGAGTTCGGCCTCGCGGCCCCGCGCCCGGCTCAGCTCCGCCTCCGCCTCGGCCCGCCGCGCATGCAGCCGCTCCTCGTCGGCCAGCTCGTGATGCTGGCAGGTTTGCAGGGTCACGACGTCGTCGGCCAGCAGTCGCGACTTCGCGTCGCGGGCGGCCAGCTGAACCGCCGACGCCTTGCTCGCGACCTCGGCCTGGCGCCCGAGCGGCTTGAGCTGGCGCCGGAGCTCGTTCAGCAGGTCCGCGAGCCGGGTCAGGTTGGCTTCTGTCGCGTCAAGCTTGCGGAGCGCCTTCTCCTTGCGCCTGCGGTGCTTGAGGACCCCCGCGGCCTCCTCGAGGAAACCCCGCCGCTCCTCCGGGGTGGCGTGCAGGATGGTGTCGAGCTGGCCCTGTCCGACGATCACGTGCATCTCCCGACCGATGCCCGAGTCGCTCAGCAGCTCCTGGATGTCGAGCAGCCGGCAGGTCGTGCCGTTGATCGCGTACTCGGAGCCGCCACCGCGGAACATCGTCCGCGACAAGGTCACCTCGGAGTATTCGATCGGAAGTCTTCCGTCGGAGTTGTCGACGGTGAGGACGACCTCCGCGCGGCCGAGCGGTGGACGGCCCGCCGTACCGGCGAAGATGACGTCCTCCATCTTGCCGCCGCGGAGCGACTTGGCCCCCTGCTCCCCCATCACCCAGGCGAGCGCGTCCACGACATTGGACTTGCCGGAGCCGTTGGGTCCGACGACGCAGGTAATCCCTGGCTCGAGCCGAAGCGTCGTCGAGGACGCGAACGACTTGAACCCGCGCAGCGTGAGGCTCTTGAGGTACAACGCTGCTCCTTCAGGCCCCAACGGCGCTGGCGGGGCGGGGTCGACGGGGGGAAGACCAGCCTGAACCCTACCGGCGAGAGACGCCTCGCTGGTTCAACCACGCGGGTGCACGGCACCGAGTGACTTGCGCATCGTGGTGCTCGCCACCTGGTAGCCCAGGGACTCGCACAGCGTCTTGCCGGCCCGGTTACGCCCGAAGATGCGAAAGACGACGGAGGTCGCGCCCTCGTCCCGTATGAACGCCTCGATCGACTCCATGAGTTCGCGGCCGAGGCCGAGGCCGCGCCATGGTGCTTCGACCAGGGCGTCGTGCACGACAGCCTCGGTGCCGACGGCGACGAGCTCGTCGGCCAAGTCGCCCTGGGCCCCGTCGCGCCAGGCAGCGAACTCGGCGCGCGTCATCGGGGTCAGCTGCAGTGTCATCCGGCCAGGCTCAACCGTCTTCAACGCGACCGCCCGCGGCTAGCGCCCGGCGCGTCAGAGTCCGGCGGTCGCCTTGTCGGAGATGGTGTCCGGAACCGTCAGCAGCTCGCCCTTGTGGAGCTCTGCCGCGAGTGCGTCGTTCTCCGCCTGGAGTCGCAGCACCACCGTCTGTAGGTCTGCGATCCGGCGTCGCAGACGCTGGTTTTCGTCAAGGAGGCGAGAGTCGCCTCCGACATACCCAAGGAGCGCCTTGGCCATCGAGTGCATTCCTCCGCGGATCTTGTGAGGACGTTTTGGCTGGGTCGGCCCCGTGGCGCCAACCGGGCCTTCGTTGCTCTTCCAGGGTGACACTGCGAACCCTCGCGGTCAACTCGACGGCAGGGAGTAGGAGACAATGGGCAGATGCCACTGCCCGGCCGACCGACCCGGCAGCTGCAGGTCTGGCCGTGCCAGTCCAGCTGCCGGTGGCAGGTCACCGACGACGGCTGGCTCGACGCGGCCGCCGAAACGCTGCGGCTGTTTCGGTGCGCCGGCTGCGGGTCCGAGTGGGTGCGGACCGAAGGGTGGACCCCGGTCGACGCCGACGGACAGGTTCCCCCGGCGGTCGTCATCGACCGCGACGGCTGAGCGCGCCACCTCAGAGGTGTGGGCGCCGCGGCCTGGGCTGACAGTGCAGACAGGTGTAGCTCGAGCGGTTCATGAACGCGTCCCGGCGGACGGGGGTGCCGCACCTCGGACACGGCTCGCCCGCTCGTCCGTAGACGGCGAGCGACCTGTCGAAGTAGCCCGACTCGCCGTTCACGTTGACGTAGAGCGCGTCGAAGGACGTGCCCCCTTCGTCGAGGGCGCGACGCATCACCGCCCGCACCTCACCCAGGAGCCGGACCACCTCGGCGGGTCGCATCGTCGCCGTCGGACGGGCGTAGTGCAACCGGGCCGCCCACAGCGCCTCGTCGGCATAGATGTTCCCCACACCCGAGACCAGCGTCTGGTCCAGCAGTGCTCGTTTCAGCCCGGTACGGCGTTGCCGCAGGGCCAGCACGAACGCGGTGTCGTCGAACGCCTCGTCCAGCGGGTCGAGCGCGATGTGCGCGATCTCCGGCGGCACGGTCGCGCCTGAGTCGGAGACCGACAGCCCGCCGAACATGCGCTGGTCGGCGAACCGCAGGTCGAGGCCGTCGCTCAGCTCGACGACGACGCGCAGGTGCCGGTCCGGAGGGGTGCTGCGTGGCCGGATCAGGAGCTGCCCGCTCATCCCGAGGTGACCCAGCACGGCGTCTCCGGAGTCGAGCGGGAGCCAGAGGTACTTGCCTCGCCGGCACGCCCCGAGGAGCCGCTGGCCGGCGAGCCGGTCGGCGAAGTCTGCCGGGCCGGCGACGTGCCGGCGCACCGAACGCGGGTGCAGCACCCTGACCGACTCGACCAGGTGCCCGCTCACCGCGCTGTCGAGGCCGCGCCGGACGACCTCGACCTCGGGAAGCTCAGGCACCGGTGGCGGCGTGCCGCCCGGCGGCTCCGGCCGGGCCCGCCTCGATGTCGTCGACCGCCGGTTCGTGGTAGGAGGCACCGCCCAGCTCGGTGTTGATGGCGTGCCAGGCGGTCTCGGCAGCCTGCTGCTCGGCTTCCTTCTTGGACTTGCCCATGCCGTGGCCGTAGACGGCGTCGCCGACACGTACCCGGGCCACGAAGGTCTTCTCGTGGTCGGGTCCGCTGTCGTCGATGAGGTACTCGGGAACGCCCAGGCTCAGGTCGGCGGCCAGCTCCTGCAGGCTGGTCTTCCAGTCCAGCCCGGCTCCGAGCTCGGCGGCGGCCGACATCAGCGGGTCGAAAAGCAGGTGGATGACGTCGCCCGCGACAGCGAAGCCCTTATCGAGATATACCGCGCCGATGACTGCCTCGACGGTGTCGGAGAGGATCGACGATTTGGCCCTCCCGCCGGTGGCCTCCTCGCCTCGCCCGAGGCGGACGTGGTCACCGAGGCCAAGCGCTCGGGCGACCTCGGCGAGGGCACGGGCGTTGACAACCGCAGCCCGCAGCTTCGCCAAACGACCTTCGGACAGGTCCGGATGGGTGAGGTAAAGCGCCTCAGTGACGACAACGCCGAGCACCGAGTCGCCGAGGAACTCCAGTCGCTCGTTGGTGGGCAGCCCACCGTGCTCGTAGGCGAACGAGCGATGGGTGAGAGCGCGCTCCAGGAGCCCGGGATCGAGCGTGGGGACCCCGAGCTGCGCGCGCAGCTCGTCACGCGAACGGTCGGCGGCAGCCTGGGACACAACGAGCGTCAGAGAACCTGGCGACGGTCGCCGCGGGCGCCGTACTGCCCGCACTCGGGACACGCCCGGTGCGGGAGGTGCTTCGACAAGCAGGCTGGGTTGGCACAGGTCACGAGGGAGGGGGGCATCGCCTTCCACTGCGACCGTCGGTGCCGCGTGTTGCTCCGCGACATCTTCCGCTTCGGAACGGCCACGATTACTCCTCTTCGATCTCGCCGGCCGCTACCGCGGCTGGCTCGTCTGTCTGCAGTGCGGCGAGCGCACCCCAGCGGGGGTCGGTGCTCGCCGCGTGGTTGTGACCGGGATGGTCAGCCAGGCGTGCCCCGCACTCGACGCACAGTCCCGGGCAGTCGGCCCGGCACATCGGTCGGAACGGCAGTGCCAGCACCACCGCGTCGCGGAGCACCGGCTCGAGATCGAGCAGCTCTCCATCGAGCCGTGCGGCCTCGTCCTCCTCGGCATGGCTCTGCGGATATACGAACAGCTCCTGGAGCGAGACATCGAGGTCGTCCTCGATCTGCCCCAGGCACCGTGCGCACTCCCCGGTGAGCCGAACCCGCGCCGCTCCCGACGCGAGAATACCCTCCACCACCGACTCGAGGCGGATTTCCATCTCCACGGGCGACCCCGAAGGGACACCCATGAGCTCCAGTCGCAGGTCCGCGGGCGCGGGCACCGAGAGCCTGAGCTCGCGCATCACCCCAGGACGCCTGCCGAGGTCGTGGGTGTTGACCACGAACGGCGAACGCGGGTCGAGACGCATCGCACTGAACTTCCGGTAGCCGGGCACATCAGACCATCGCCGACCTGCGCCGGCAGCGCCTCAGCCTATCGGCTGCCCGGCACCGCCTCAAATCGACCGCTCGGGTCGACCTGCCTGTTCAACCCCGTCGTGGCGCACGTCCTCGCCCGCGGGCCGCGCCGTCTCGGCCAGAGCGTCGAAGTGCGTTCGACCCTGCAGCCGGGCCCGCCCCCGCGACACGGCCTCCAGCGTCTTGGTCAGCGCGATCTCGAACGTGGCGAGGCGGGTGTCGACGTAGTCGTCGGTCTCCTGGCGCAGCTCCTCGGCCTCGACGGCAGCTCGCTGGCGCTCGGCGTCCGCCTCGTGCTTGGCCAACCGGAAGACGTCGGTCTCCCCCACCAGCCGCTCCTGCTCGAGCTTCGCCTCGGCCCTGATCCGCGCCGCCTCCGCGTGGGCTCTCGAGACGACGTCGTCACGCCCGGAGAGCACCTCGTCCTGGCTCGCGAACGCCGTCGGGAGGGCCCGCTCGAGGCGCGCGACCAGGTCCAGCATCTCGGCGCGGTTGATGACTGCCGAGGCCGACATCGGCATCGAGCGTGCGTTCTCGACCTGCGAGCGCAGCTGCGCGACCAGCTCGTTGACGTCCATGTCGCGATCCTCCTCATTGTCTGCGAGCCGAAGCGAGCCGGGTCATCAGGCGGGCGAGCACGCTCGGTGGGACCAACCGCGATACGTCTCCCCCCAGCCCCGCCACCTCCTTGACCAGGCTGGAGGCGAGGAACGACCACTGCGGGCTGGTCGGGAGGAACACCGTCTCCACCCCCGCGAGGTTGCGGTTCATCTGGGCCATCTGAAGCTCGTAGTCGAAGTCGGTGACCGCTCGGATGCCTTTCACGATGGCCCCGACGTCGAGCTGGGCACAGAAGTCGACCAGCAGTCCCGAGAACTCCTGCACGGCCACGTTGTCGTGCACCTGCACGGCCTCGCGGAGCATTTCCAGGCGCTCGCCGACGGTGAACAGCCCCACCTTGCTCTCGTTCACGAGCACCGCGACTGTGACTTGGTCGAAGAGGCTGGCCGCCCGACCGATGATGTCGAGGTGCCCCAGGGTCGGGGGGTCGAAGGACCCCGGGCACACCGCCTTGCGCATCAGCTCTCCTCGTCGGGCCGGAGCTCGCCGGCGACCGAGCGATGCGGCGAGTCCCAGCGACCGTACCAAAGGATGATGTCCCCGTAACGTCGCTCACGCTCGGCCCGGAAGTCCTCCGGCCACGTCCACGAGTCGCCACGGCGGGACCGTTCGACAACCACGACGGCTCCATCCGCGAGCCAGCCGGCCGTCGCCAGCTGGACCAGCGTCACGCTCACGGCGCCGTTCGCCAGGTCGTACGGCGGGTCGAGGAAGGCCAGGTCGACGGGGGCGCGGAGGCCCCGGTCGCCCAGCGCGGCGGCGGACGCCGTGACCACCTCCAGCTGCGCCAGCCCGAGCGCGCGAGCGTTAGCCGTGATCACCGCGCTCGCCGCGCGGTCGCGCTCGACGGCCGTCACCCGCTCCGCGCCCCGCGAGGCGGCCTCGAGCCCGACTGCGCCAGATCCGGCATACACGTCGAGGAACGAGAGACCGCGCAGGCTGCCGAACGTCGACTCGAGCGAGCTGAACAGGGCCTCCCTAACCCGGTCTGCGGTCGGCCTCGTGGAGTCTCCCCGCGGGGTACGGATCACCCGCCCCCGGGCCACCCCGCCGATGATCCTGGTCACGAGCCTCCTCTGATCGCTGGCCAGCCGAGACTACTTGCGTGACCGGTTCGGTCGATGGGACGGTGTCAACCATGTCTGTTCGCACGGAACCAAGCGACCGGTGGGTGCGCGGCTACGTCGGTGACGTGGCAGTCGTCGACACCAGAGCGCCGCTGCTGTTCTGGGAGGACAGCTTCCCGGTTCCGCACTACGCCTACGCTCGCGAGGACGTGCGCACCGACCTGCTCAGGCCAACTTCCGCGGAACCCCCGCGGGAGCCGTTCTTCTTCCTACCCATGGGCCTGGTGTCGCAGTGGTTCGATTTCGAGGTCGCTGGGCGGACGATCCCGCACGCCGCCTGGGTTCGGGACACGCCGGAGCTGGCGGACCGGATCGTCTTCAGCTGGCAACCTGGCCTCGTCGAGCGCTGGCTCGAGGAGGACGAGGAGGTTGCCGGTCACCCCCGTGACCCGCACAGCCGCGTCGACGCCCTGCCGAGCAGCCGACACGTTGTGGTCTCGCTGCGAGGCGTGGTTCTGGGCGACACCAGAAGGCCGGTGCTGCTCTTCGAGACCGGGCTGCCGACCCGGTACTACCTGCCCCGTGAGGACGTGAACTTAGACGTCCTCACGCCCACCGCAAACGGGAGTCATTGTCCGTACAAGGGCGTTGCCGATCAGTACTGGAGCCTCACCGACGACCCCGAGGGTGCAAACCTCGCCTGGTCGTCCTCGGCCCCGGTGCCCGCAGTGGGACGGATTAAGGACCTGGTCGCGTTCTATAACGAGATCACCGATGTAGAGGTCGACGGTGTCGCACAGCAGCGCCCCGTGTCGCCGTTCAGCGCGAAGGAGCACCGCCCCGGTTCGTAGGGACAGGACTTCTCCTGGTGCCGTGCATTGACGTGCTGACCTGCGCTTTTGCGTCTCCAGTCCGCACAGAGTCCGCAACAGGTGCCAGTGCGGTCCTTGGGCTCACCCCTGCGCGGCTTCCCGCAGGCGTGTCGCCACCGCCGAAAGCAGCGCATCGACCGCTGCAGCGTCAAGCGCAGCTTCCTCGCCGCGCCGAAGGGCCACTGCCGCATCGATCAAGTCCGCTTCAGGCCAGCGGCCGCGAGCCCAGGCGGCACCTTCGAGTTTCGAGCCCAGTACGTCCACCTCGGCGAACCTCCATGCCCTGCAGGCGTTCAGTACCGAATAGAGCGTCGCCTTCTCGTGAGCGCGGTGCCATGCCATGGACTCGTACATGGCTGCCAGCAGCGTGCTGCGAGGGACATCAGCGAAGATGGCTCGCGGCGGGGCGCCGGTGATCGCAACACCGGACCGGTGCGCGATGGCCCGGTCCAGCACATACCAAAAGCCAGGCTCGGCCGCAGCGTCTAAGTGCACAGCCGTAGGCATCCGCGGGCCGCCGTTGGCATTGACCTCGAAGTTGGCGCCCGCGGGAGGTGAGCCAGCGACGTCGCGGCGATACAGAGTGAACTCCAAGCCGCGGGCCGGGCAGGTCGCACTCACCTCAACGATGGCTGACGCAATGCGGCGCCCTTGCGCACCGGCCAGTGCGGACGCCGATACGGCGGCTATGTCGATGTCGCTCTCACCGGGGATATACCCGCCGAGGGCAACAGAGCCGACGAAGTACACGCCGAGAAGGTCTATGCCGAGAGCACGAACCAGAACTTCTGCTACCTGATCACCGAACTGGGAGACTTCAGGGGTAGGCACCCCGCCATCATCATGCATGCGCGAACTTGACTGGCTGCTCATCGGAGATCCGAGGCATGTCAGCGGCATGAGTCGTGGGAGAAAGTGACGAGGACAAGTGATGATCAAGTAGCCCCGGGTGGGAGCGACAAGCCGTGACAGATGACGGTGTCCTCGTCTTGTCGGGGCCTCCATGCTCTGGCAAGTCCTCGGTCGGGAGGGTGCTCGCGACTGACTCGTCCTCGTCGCGGCATCGCAGGATCCACCTCGAGGTCGACTCCCTCTTCGCGCTCCTGCTCCCGGAGTCGGATCGAAGCCGGGATGACCGGATGCTCGCCTACGACGCGGCGCACCTCCTCGCTCGGATGCTCCTCGAGCGCGGCAAGACCGTGGTACTCGAGTGCACGTACGCTCGGCTCGAACAGCGTGCCAGCCTGGTGGAGGTCCTGACGGACATGCCAGAAACACCGTTGTGGGTCGTGGAATTCTACGTTTCCCCCGACGATGCCGTGCAGCGTTTCGGGCAACGAAACCAAACTACGGAACTTGATGAAGGGCTGGTTCGCGAGCGCGCAGAAAACTTTCCGTACTTCGATCAAGCCCTACGGCTGATGTCCTCAGCAGCCGCACCGGAGACTCTGGCACGACAAGTCACAGCGTGGCTGCGGCACCAACCTCAATCAGTTCAACGGGACTTGTGGACTGAGGCGGGGAGGGGTTGGGACTGACGCACCCCCAACTCGGCAGGTCAGCGCACTGTCCGCGGCAGATCCGGACGCAATCCATTTCCTCTCCACCGGGTCTATAGTCGCCAACAGGTGGCTCCACCCCCGGCGCCTGGAAGGAAGAGTCGATGTTCGCAATCGGGCTGTGGGAGTTGATCCTGATCGCGTTCATTCTATTGCTCGTGGGCTTCGCCCTTCGCGCACTGCTGAGGCGCTGACGAACGTTTCAAGAGCGCCCTGTCGGCCGCATGAGCGAGCGGATCGCGGCATGAGAGTGCATTCAGTGTGTCAGGACTCACCCAGGGTTCGCCCGTATTCCACTCCCGGGACCGCCTTGCGATGCAGCAGATCCCGTCGACGGGGACGGGCGGCACGGATCGCCAGCCTACAGAGCACCTAGTCGGCGCATAACGACATCGAGCGCCGGCCAAGGTGGACCCCCTCGGAGGGCGCTAAGCAATTCTCGCGCTGCTCGGTGTCCGTTCGGGAGTTGGTCGCTTGGGTCCCAGCGCCACGCTGCGACCATCGCGAGAACGAGAATCCGGCACTCGCGGAGCAGTCCTTGATCAGCGTCCGGATAGCGCTCGCTGACCTCTTCGGGCACGTGCGCCAGGTCGAACTCGACAGGCCCACGGCAACATGTCTCGAGGTCTACGAACAACAGACCGATCTTCGTGGTGAGCACGTTGCCTGGGTGCGGCTCCCCGTGCAGCAGCTGCTCCGCGGCGCTGCGGTCGCCGATCGCTCGACTCAAGCTCGCCAACGTGTTGCTTAGAAGCTCCCGGTCCGGGTCTGCGAGCGCCGGGGTGTGGTCGCGGCTCGCAACGAGTTGTTGCGCCTGCGCGACGCGATCCGTGAAGTGCGGCGTCGTGACATCGAGCTTTCGCATGCCGGCATGCAGCTGGTGGAGCGCATTCGCGTAGTCCGCAGGTGAGACTTCTCGAGGTGTCACCGGTTCGTAGTAGGTCCACAGCGTGACCACGAAGCCGCCACGCTCGTAGACGAGCGGCTCCACTCGAGGCTCAAGAGCAGCCACCGGGCTCTCGGTTTCGGCGAGCAGCTCAGCAAGCTCGACCTCGAACTGTGCCACCTGATGCGCTACAGGCGCGACTCGCGCAAGGACGTCACAAGGCAGCAGGCGCACCGTTAGCTTGTTCGAGTTGTGCACAACGATCGCGTCATCGACTGCCAGGTCAAGCGCTGAGGCGCTCGACATAGCCGCAGCGACCGCACGCGGAACGTCTGACGCCTGCATTCCCGCCTTCCCCTTGCCGCCTTGCGCCAGGACCTCCCAGCCGCGCCGCCTGCGCACGATACCGAACCGATGCGTCGAGCATCCAGGCCGATCGCACCCCTCCGCTCGGGTTGCGCACTGCGGCGAGGTCGTGGCCGTCCGCACCCGCATATCATGGCTCTTCGATCTTGATGGGGCAGGGGGGCTCGGTGAGCCTGCGGTGATGGGGCTCGTGGCCCTCTGACACTTGCTGTGTCTTATTGCAGCCAGTGGGAGGACCACGAGTTATGGAGAACGGTACGACGTTACTGCTTGACCT
>JBBSGI010000037.1:0-30923 GCA_038254365.1 Propionibacteriales bacterium | reverse complement strand
ATCTCACTCTCACCCCTGCACATCTCGACGTTCGCCTTGGCAGACGAACACGAAAGTACGGGGACCAGTAGGTCGAGGGTGGGGCCACATCAAGCCAGCACTAGGCCCCCAAGTGGGGCCACTTCAGACTGGCACACTCAACCAGGCCCTTCGTCCCGAAGGGGGCCTCCCTCGAACCGAGTCCGAGACGGCTGCCGTGGTCGATCGCTTGCGCGACCCGGAATTGGCAGGCCAGTAGCTGCGGCCCTACCAGGGACTATCCACATGCCTCACCACAAGCGGGACCGGACGAGAAAGCACGGGCCAAGGCCGGACCACAGAACGCAGATGGGCGGCTGAACTGCAGGTTTGGACCGTTTCAGACGTTGAAGCGGAACTCGACGACGTCGCCGTCGGCCATCACGTAGTCCTTACCTTCCATGCGGACCTTGCCGGCAGCCTTAGCCCCCGCCATCGAGCCGGCGGCCATCAGGTCGTCGTACGACACGATCTCGGCCTTGATGAAGCCACGCTGGAAGTCGGTATGGATCACGCCGGCCGCCTCGGGTGCGGTCGCACCCCGTCTGATTGTCCAGGCCCGTGCCTCCTTCGGGCCAGCCGTCAGGTAGGTCTGCAGTCCTAGGGTGTCGAAGCCGACCCGCGCAAGGCTGTCCAGACCGGGCTCTGCCACCCCCATCTCCGCGAGCATGTCCCTCGCTTCGTCGTCGTCATCCAGCTCCACGAGCTCGGCTTCGAACTTCGCGTCCAGGAAGATCGCCTCAGCGGGTGCGACCAGCTCGCGCATGCGGTTCTTGAGATCCTCGTCCGACAGCTCGTCGGCGTCGCAGTTGAAGACGTAGACCTGCGGCTTGGCCGTCATCAGCATCAGCTCGCGGAGCAGCGACTTGTCCAGGTCGGTGGTGTTGACCGCGGTCCCGGTTTCCAGAGCCTGCTGAGCCTCCCGTACGGCGAAGAGGGTGGCCGCCTTCTCCTTGTTGAGCCGGGCCTCCTTCTCGAGGCGGGGCAGCGCCTTCTCGACGGTCTGCAGGTCGGCGAGGATCAGCTCGGTTGAGATCGTCGAGATGTCGCCGGCCGGCGCAACCTCCCCGTCGACGTGGGTCACGTCGTCGTCGCGGAACACGCGGGTCACCTGACAGATGGCGTCGGACTCACGGATGTGGGAGAGGAACTTGTTGCCCAGCCCCTCTCCTGCCGAAGCGCCGCGCACGATGCCCGCGATGTCGACGAACTGAACGGCGGCGGGCAGCACCTTCGCCGAGCCGAACATCTCCGCGAGCCTGCTCAGACGCGGATCGGGCACGCCGACCACGCCAATATTGGGTTCGATCGTCGCGAAAGGGTAGTTCGCCGCCAGCACGCTGTTCTTGGTCAGCGCGTTGAACAGCGTCGACTTCCCCGCGTTGGGCAGGCCGACGATACCGAGGGTGAGAGCCACGGCCGACAAGGCTACGTGGCGCAAGGACCTGCCGGAAATCGGTGTCCGTCGATAGTGTCGGCGCCCCGTGCCATCGTCATCTCATGGACATCACGACGATCTTCATCGCGCTTCTCGCCGCAGCCGCGGGGCTGGGCGCAGGCATGGTGCTCGGTCAGCGCGAGGCCCAGAGGCGCCACGGCGACGTCACCACCGAGCTGCGCGCCCTCTCCAAGTCGGCCGTCGCTGACTCCAGCGAGCGGGTGTTCGCCATGGCCGACGCCAGCTTCCGGGCGACCGAAACCGTGGTCGCCCCCGTTCAACAGACGCTTTCCGCGCTCGCGTCCCAGCTCGCGGGGCTCGAGCGCACCGAGGCGTCATGGCAGGCCCAGCTCAAAGAACAGGTCGAGGCGGTGCGCCTCAGCGGAGCCGAGCTCCGCGCGGAGACCCAGTCGCTCGCCGAGGCCCTGCGGCGCCCCCAGGTGCGCGGTCACTGGGGGGAGATGCAGCTGCGCCGAAGTCTCGAGCTCGCCGGGATGACCAGGCACTGCACATTCGAGGAACAGGTTTCCGCGGACGGGCCTACCGGGGTCGCCCGCCCGGACGCCGTCGTGTCCATGGTGGGGGGCCGCGTCGTCGTGATCGACAGCAAGACCCCGCTCGACGCTTTCCTCTCCGCCTGCAACGCGAGCTCCGCCGACGAGCGGCTCGGTCATTTGAGGCGACATGCGTCACAGGTGCGACAGCACCTCGACGCCTTGGCAGCCAAGGCATACTGGCGACAGTTCGACACCTCGCCGGAGTTCGTCGTCATGTTCCTGCCTGGCGAGGCAATGTTCGCCCAAGCGCTGGACGCCGACCCGGGGCTCATCGACGACGCAGCTCGCAAAGGGGTCATGCTGGCCACCCCGACCACGCTGATCGCCATGCTGAAGACCATCGGCTACGCGTGGACCCAGGAGTCGGTGGCCGCCAACGCCAAGGAGATCCATCGCACCGCCACCGAGGTCTACGACCGGCTGTCCGTGGCGAGCCGCCACCTCGACAAGGTAGGACGCTCCTTGTCGGCCGCCGTGACGAGCTACAACTCGTTCGTCGGCTCCCTCGAGACCCGCGTCTTCGTCAGTGCACGCCGACTGCACGACCTCGACGTCGGCACGGAGGCGCCGGCGACCCCGCCGCCGCTCACCGAAGGTCTGCGCCCCCTGTCCGCCCCCGAGTTGGTGGCCGACTCTGACCAGCCCGTGGCGATCTCCGGTCCGCCAGGGCACGAGCAGTGGGTACGACGAGCGGTGGGTGAGTGACGCGATAGCGGCGTGGCAGCGCTGGGCTGGCCGCCCCTGCCACTAGCCTGAAGACACTGTGAGCCAGTTGTGGAGGCGGCCATGACAACCTCAATGCATGGGCAAGGCCTTCCTTGGAACGTCGACCACGGGGTTCCCGAGCTAGCCCCGCATGACGGTCGCCTCGATGACGCCGCCGAGCCCGCCCTGTCACCGCAGGACGAGCCAAGCCCCTGGCCGGAGCTCGACGAAGAGCCCGACGACTGGGGACCCGCGGACGAGACACCACCTGTGGCGACCGCCCCGTGGGGCCGAGCACCCCAGTACGCCGGCGATGGTCTTTCCGGTCGTGGGCTTGTCGTCTCCACCGCACTCGCCGCCGGGTCATGCGCTGTCCTCGACATGCTGCTCACCGCAGGCCGGATCACATTCTTCTTCGACCTCTGCTTCGTCGTGATCTGCCTAGTCGCCACGATGGCCGTGCGTCGGGAGGACCTCTTCACGGCGGGCGTCCTCCCACCGTTGCTCTTCGCCGCAGTCATCGCCGCGATCGCCATCGGCGTCCCGCACGCCTTCGAGTCGGCACCCGGGGTCAACAAGGTCTTCCTCAGCGGGTTGGCGAGCCACACGACCGGTCTGGTCGGTGGTTACGGCGTGGCCCTACTCGCCGTAGCGGCGCGGATGATCGCCTCCCCAAGCTCTCGTTAGCGCGAAGCGCTGCAGGCGCCGTACGCCGCGTTGTCGGCTAAGCCTTTCCGGCTTCGCGAAGCTCCTTGCGCAGCTCAGGTGGCAGCGCGAAGATCAACGACTCCTCGGCCGTGTGGACCGACGTCGCGAAGGGGTACCCCCGGCTCGCCAGCAGGTCGAGGACACCGTCGACGAGATCCTCCGGCACCGAGGCTCCCGACGTCACCCCCACCGTCTCGACCCCGTCGAACCACGCCTCGTCGATCTCGGACGCGTCGTCCACCCGGTAGGCGGCGGCAGCGCCATTCTCGAGCGCGACCTCGACCAGACGGACGGAGTTGCTCGAGTTGCCCGAGCCGACGACCAGCACGAGGTCCGCCCCGGTGGAGATCTCCTTGACCGCCTGCTGCCGGTTCTGGGTCGCATAACAGATGTCGTCGGACGGCGGATCGAGCAGGTTGGGGTATCGGGCGCGGATGCTGTCCACGGTCTGCATCGTCTCGTCCACGGACAGCGTCGTCTGCGAGAGCCAGGCAACCTTCGCGCCGTCACCCAGCGACAGGCCGGCCACGTCTTCGGGGCGCTGCACCAGCGTGATGTTGTCCGGGGCCTCCCCTGCGGTGCCCTCGACCTCCTCGTGACCCTCGTGACCGATGAGCAGAATGTCGTACCCCTCGTCGGCGAAGCGCTTCGCCTCGTTGTGCACCTTGGTGACCAACGGGCACGTTGCGTCGATGGTTTTCAGGCTGCGTTCCGCCGCCTGGACATGCACCGCGGGAGAGACGCCGTGTGCCGAGAACACGACGGTCGAACCTGCCGGCACCTCGTCGAGCTCTTCGACGAAGATGGCGCCGCGCTGCTCGAGGGAGCGGACGACATGCTTGTTGTGGACGATCTGCTTGCGCACGTAGACCGGTGCACCGTACAGGTCCAGAGCCTTCTCGACGGTGACCACCGCTCGGTCGACACCGGCGCAGTAGCCGCGAGGGGCGGCAAGTAGCACCCGCCGGTCGGAGCTGTCCCGGTGAGCGGTGGTGGTGCCGTCGGTAGTCGCGCCGGCCGCCACTGCAGTCCCGGCCCGGGTCGCTGGTGCGGTCATTCCCCCATCGTAGGCGGATCCCCTCCCGTTCCGGGACCCGTCCGAGCGTCTGCGGCGAAGATCACCCGTGGGCCGCTAGCCCGCTTTCACCTGGGCGGCGTTGGCCGAGGTCGCCCCCTCGGCCTCAGATCCGAGCGGCTCCGCGGCGTACGAGGTCAGCCTGAGCGAGGCGGAGTATCGGGTGTTCATCAGCGAGGTGTCGCACAGCTGACGCCGCTGTCGCGCCGCTGGTGCGCTCGACATCGAGTGCCCGCGAGCCGATACCGTGGTCGTGACATCAGGTTGGCGGGATCGGTCCGTGAGTAGCCGGAGAGCCATGGGTGGTGTGAGATGACGCGCGAGGAGATCGAGATCGGCAAGAGCGCGCAGCAGCGAGTCGCAGGTCTTGTCGTCGGCAGCATGTCGATCAAGCCGGCCGATGAGGAACCCGCGGTCAGGCTGGGTCTGCGCAACCTCAGGACCGGAGTCGCCGAGCAGGTGGTCTTCGTCCCGGGTGAGTCGCAGCGACTGCTCGACCACACGGTCGAGGTCATCTCGATCACCCGCGAGCCGCCGACGGTGCTGATCCGCGCCGAGCCCGACGCGGTGACCTCATGACCTCGGCGCCGACCATTCAGCCTTCCCGCACCGGTCTGCTGGGTGCCCTCGTGGCGGTCGTCGTCGTGGTGGTGGCCATCGTCGTGGTCGTCGTCCTGGTCACGCGAAACGACACAGATGCCAATCCGGTGCCGCCCCTGACCGCGATACAGCACCAGGCCGGCGTCATTCGGGTCAGCTATCCCGATCACAGCCTGCCCGATCAGCCCAGCGTGACGACCGTGGCCGGGAAGCGCGTCACACTCTATTTCGACGACGTGCATGAGTCCGGCGCTGGCCCGGAGGCCGTGCTAAGTGTCGGTGTCGGTGAAGGGGGGCCGACCGCGGTCACGCTCACCACGGGGGAGTCCGCGAAGGTCGACGGCGTCGAGGTCACCCTCGTCACGGCCTACGACACCGGCGATCTGTCGAAGGATGCTGCCGACGTCATCGTCAAGTAGCCAGCCAGAGCAGACGTCAGGGGTGAGTGCGCCTAGGGGGAATCTCCCCTTCGCTGTCCCAGTGACCCAGCAGGTCGCGATAGAGCGACGACGATGCCAGCAGGTCACGGCTGGTCCCGGCGGTGATGGTGGTACCGTCCAGCAGGAGGATCCGGTCCGCCCGCAACGCCGAGCTCATCCGGTGCGCGATCACGACCAGCGACCCCTCTCGCTCGGCGAAGGCCCGCTCGACGACGGCCTCGGCCCGCGGGTCCAGATGACAGGTTGCCTCGTCGAGCACGACCAGCTCGGCGGGCGACACGAAGGCCCGCACCAACGTGACCAGCTGTCGCTCACCGGCGGAGAGCCGGCCCCGGTCCAGCTCGGCGTCATAACCGCCGACCCGCTCCACAAGTGCACGCGCTCCCAGCAGGTCCACGACCCTGTCCAGCTCCGATGGCGAGACCTGGTCGTTCAGATAGCCAAGGTTCTCCCGAACCGTTCCGGCGAAAACGTAAGCCTCCTGCGGAATGAGCACCCGCCTGCGGGCGAGAGCCGCCGGGGGCAGGCCACGCAGATCGACCGTGCCCAGCCGGACGTGTCCTTGCTGCGGCGTCAGGAGGCCGGTCACCAGGCCCGCCAACGTGGACTTTCCGGCGCCGCTCGGGCCGATCACCGCCAGGTGCTCGCCGCAGGGCACGTCGAGGTCGAGGCCGAGGATCACCGGGTCGGCCCACTCGCTGTACGCGAACGTGACCTCGGCCAGCGACAGCCCCCCGGCCATGTCGACCGGCGGCCCGTCCTCGCACTGCTCAGCGGGAGCAGGGTCGAGGACGCCGACCATGCGGCGAGTGGCCACCATCAGCCACAGCCCCGGCCCGTTCAGACCGTGGACCAGCGTCTGGAGCGCCGGTTGCAGGCCCTGCGTGAGGTAGGTCGCGGCACCGACGATCACACCGGCCGAGGCCCCGGCCTCGACCAGCCGTGCTCCGAAGCCGAGGATGAGCAGCATCGGCAGCCAACTGCCGATGGCGATGGCCAGCGTGCCCAACGCCGCTAGCCGACCCAACGCGACGGTGGCCCGCGCGTGGTCGGCGATGTGTCTCTCGGTCGCGTCGGCGACCGAATCCTCACCGCCACAGGCCATGATGTCGCGGAGCCCTCCCGTCAACGTCGTGATTGCCAGGGCCAGCCGCTCGTCGGCGAGGATGGACTCCGCTTGACCATCGGCCATGCGGCGCAGGGACACCGTGAACAGTGCCAGGGCCACCAGCAGCGCGGGCAGCACGAACAGCAGCACGACCGGGGCCAGCGCGAGGAGGCCGAGCAGCGCGCTGACGGTGACGACGAGGAACTGCTGGACGACCATCAGCGCAGCGGCGTAGGCCTCCCGGACGATCTCCACCTGTTCGGTGACCACGGCGACGTCGGCGGTATGCGGGGACGAACCTGGTCGGGCGGAGCGCCGTACCGCTCCTTGGACCACTCCCGTCACCAGCTCGTCGCGGAACGGTTCGACCACATCGGCCAGGATCGAAAGGGTCCTCCGGGTCCCCCAGACGCCGATCAACACGCTCAAGGCGAAGACGCCGAGCCACTGCAAACCTCCGCGGACATCGGAGTCCAGGAAGCTGTTGAGAGCCTTGGACACCAGCAGCCCCGAGAGGAAAGCGGGCAGCGCCTCGAGGGCAGACCATGCCGCCAGCCTCCGGAATGCGCGCTTGCGGCGCCGCACCGAGTCGACGATGAGGCCGCGCGCGGACCCGGTCGCCGCATTCACGGGTGCCCGTCCCAGAGGCTGCCTGCGAAGCTCTCGCTGTCCGACGACTCGAAGAGCGCTCGATAGGCGGGGTCTTCCCACAGCTGCTGATGCGGTGCGTAGGCCCTGACCTGGCCCGCCTCCAGCCACAGCACGTGATCGGCTCGAGCCGCGGTCGAGGCTCGGTGTGCGACCAGGATCCGGGTGCGGTCGGCCATCGCGCCGGTGAGCGCCCTGGCGATCTCGTGCTCGGTCACGGTGTCCAGGCTGGCCGCGACGTCGTCGAGCACCAGGACCCGCTCGGCGTGCGCGAAAGCGCGAGCCAGACCGATCCGCTGGGTCTCGCCGCCGGACATCGGGGCGTCCTCGACAGGTGTGTCGTAGCCAGCCGGCATTCGCTTGATGAACGGGTCCGCGAGCGCGGCTTCTGCCGCAGCCGTCACTTCCTCCCGGGAGGCGACGCGGTCGCCGAACGCGATGACGTCCGCCAGGGTGTTGCCGATCATCGCCGGGCGCTCGAACCCGTAGCCGATCGCGCGTCGGAGGGCGCCGTGGTCGATCTCGGTCAGGGCCAGCCCGTCGAGCAGCACCGCTCCTTCGTCCGGGTCTAACAGCCGTCCGACAAGCGCCGCGAACTGCGACTTCCCCGCGCCACTCGGGCCGACGACGGCCACCAGGGCACCACCCTCGACGACCAACCCGTCGATCTGCAACAGGACCTGTTCACCGTCGCGGACGGTCACCTCGCGAAACCGGAGGTGCCCCGTGCCAGGCGGAACCGGGTGGCTCCCATACCGCACCGCGGGCAGGCGGAGCAGCTCGTCGATCCGCGCAACGGCCGCCCGTTCCCGGATCAGCCCGGTTAGCGACGAGATCGCGTTGCTTCCGGTGGAGGCGAGCACGACGTACTGGCTGGCGGCGAACAGCTCGCCGGGGCTGATCCGGCCCCGG
The DNA here is from genome assembly GCA_038254365.1 of Propionibacteriales bacterium. Classification (GTDB taxonomy): domain Bacteria; phylum Actinomycetota; class Actinomycetes; order Propionibacteriales; family Nocardioidaceae; genus JAWWPG01. Next base: position 22,714 of record JBBSGI010000037.1, on the reverse strand, counting down.
GACAGCTCGAAACCGGCTACCGCGAGCACTGCGATCTCCAGCAGTGCCAGCAGCAAGGTGTCCTGGGCGGTGATCCGGCTCTGGGCACGCCACATCCCCTTGCCGTGGCGGTGCAGGTCCTCGAGCGGCGTCAGCACGCGACGGGACTCCAGTTCCGTCGTCCCGGCGGCCGCGATCGTCCGAGCACCGTACAGCGCACTGACCAGGCGCGAGGAGATCTCGCCCTGCGTCTCCAGATAGCGCTCGCTGAGCTCGCTGGCGTCCTTGGCGAAGGCCCAGAACATCAGCAGCAGAAGGGGCATTCCTGCGATGAACGTCAGGAACAGCCAGGGGTCGATGACGGCGAGCGCGACGACACCGCCGATGGCCAGGACCAGGGACGTGATGGCCGCAATGGCGTCCGGGCCGGCTCCACCGGCGCCCTCGGTGTTGCTGACCAGGCGGCTAGCCACGTCACCGGGGGACAGGGGAACGACGCTGCGCAATCGCGCCGAAAGCAGGTGCCGCAGCGTTGTCCGGCGCAGCCAGGCGGTCGACCTGGCTGCCGTGTTCGCCACTCCAAGCTCGTCGGCCACGTCGCACGCCACCAGCACGGCAATGAGCAGGGCGCTCCAGAGCAACCAGTGGCCAGCGTCGGCACGCCCAAGGGCGCCGTCGATCGTCCGGCCGAGGACGGCGGGTAACGCGGTTTCCGCCGCGGTGAGGATGACCACCAGAACGGCAAGAACCCCAAGCCACGGACCACCGTGCCTGCCGACACTCACCAGCAGTTGGTTGGCTGACCGCCGGTCCGGCCGGGCCGCCACGCTTTCGCTTGTCACACGCCCATTTTCCGTCAAGTCGGTGGCTGCCCCGGTGATCTCACCGGGGCAGTCACCATCTAGTGAACCTGTCAGCAGGCGAGCAGGCTCAGGCGGCTGCCGCCGCCACCACCGCAGCGGCGACGGTGCCGGCTGTGCCGGCTGCGTCGCTGAGCGGTCTTGTCCTCATCGATCTCCAAACCCTGAAGGTCTAGAAGGGCCATGTCATTCACCTCCTTCACTGACTGCTAGGAGGTCCACCGGGCAGTGGACCGAGAAAGGGGAGGGCAACCGGGTTGTCATGCAACGCCGCGCCCACGGCCAGCAGGACACCCGCCGTGCCAGTTGCCAGGTCCATGGAGAGCCGGAGCAGCTGGTCGCCGGGAAACGCGAGGCTGCCCTCGTAGTCGATAGCATGCCACGCGAGCCGCTCGACATGTGAAGCCACCAGCCCTGTGTCTGCGGGGGGGCGCCCCTGCCGGTGGCGGGAGAGGTACAAGATCATGCCCGCCCGTCCGGAGAACAGGCCCGGCTCGATGTAGAACTCGGACATCGCTGCGACCCTGATCTGAGCCGACGCCTCGGCGAAGCGGTCGTCGGGCCTGCGGCTGAGGTAGTCGTCGAGCACCATCGCGATCCCGACGCTGCCGTCGTGGAGGTAAGGCATCGTGCGGTGCCCCTCGTTGACCTCGAGAGCACCGTCGTCGCGGAGCACGCAGCGCCGTAGGTCCTGACGCAGCGAGGTGGCGGCCAGGTCGAGCAGCTGCTCGTCGCCGAAGTGGTCGTGCAGCCTCAGGAACAGCAAGGCCGCTCCGGCAGCCCCGCGGAGCAGACCGGCGTACGACCCGCCATCTCCACTGACCGCCGCGACGTCCTGCTCCTCGCCGATCCCATCGGCGACCACCTCAGCGATCTCGGCCGCCCGGCGCCAGAGGCCACCGTCGCCGGTCTGCTGCGCGAAGTGCGCAAGGTTGAGACCAACTCCAACGAGCCCGGTGAAGAGGTCGGGGGCGAGATCGGGCCAGGCGTCACCGAGCGCGTCTTCACAGATGTCGAGGACCTTCAGCGCGTCGTCGGGCCGGTCGAGGGCATCCAGGGCATAAGCCACACCGTGCAAGCCGTCGTAGAAGCCGAAACGCGTTCCCGGCAACGGGTTCGTGGCCTTCTCGACGAGCCAGTCCACCAGGTCCGGGGGGTAGTCGGCGCCGGTATCGTGCAGAGCCAGCAGCACGCCCGCGGCGCCGTACGCGAGATTCAACCCGCCGAGCTCGAACTGCGCGATGTCTCCGGGGAACAGACGGTCCTCGCGTTCTGGCGTGGCGCTGCGCAGGATGCCCGAGGCCATCGAGTCCCGCAATGCCGGCCAGTCTTTCCGCTCTGCACTGACGCGGTGCAGCCTCGGCGACGCAGACGCTTCGTCGCGGTGAAGCGTAGCTGGTCCCCGGATGACCGTCACGGCGGCGTCGAGCGTCTCCTTAGGCACCGGGAAGTAGGTCGCGATCTGCTCGGCGAACTGCTCAGCCTTGTGCGGGTCCAGGTTGATCAGCTCGGTGAGCGGCAGGAAAAGCGAGATCGTCAAGGATGCGAGGGCGTACTCGTCGATGGCGAAGCCGAGGCGGTCCCCCGGTGCCGAGAAACCCGGGTCCCCCAAGGGCGAGCGAAGCCCGAGTCCGACGTCCGATGCGATCTCCAGGTCGATGAGCGTCACCTCGCCGTCGGGCCGCACCAAGATGTTGCCCGGGTGCAGGTCGCCGATCACGATTCCCCGCTGATGAACCTGCTCCACCGCCGTCCGCAGCCGGTCAAGCATCGCGAGTGCCCACTGGGTGTATTCGGCGAAGGGACGGTCGTCGCCCAGAAGGGCCAGCGGGTACCAGTCCACGAGGGTGCCGGACAGCGGCGTGCCCTCGACGAACTCCAACACCAGGAAGTGGTGGCCACCCAGGGTGAAGTAGTCGTGAATTTCAGGCACCAGTCCGAGCCCCGCTAGTCGGCGCAGGACGTCCCGCTCGTTCTGCAGGCGGGCCACGGCATCGGACCCGTCGACCGCCAGACCGGCGTGCGGTCGGGCCTCCTTGAGGACGACACGCTCGTCGGTCCGGGCGTCGACGCCCAGGTAGACCCCACCGCCGTTGGAGAAGTGCAGTGGCTTCTCAATGCGGTAGGGCAGGTCGCCCAACCCGGTTCCCGCCCGCGCGGCCAACGCCGGCTCCAAAGGCTCCGGCACGGTCACCCACGAGGGCAGAGAGAATGTCGTCCCTCGCCGGTCCGGCACCAGCTCGCCCGACGGGTCCTCGATGGCCGCCGCCATCTCTCCGGAGGCGGTGAGGCACCAGCGCTCGGCGAAAGCGCCGTAGCGCACGTAAAGCGGTCCGTCCCGCCAGCGTAGGTCGCTGAGGATGTAGGGGCCCTCGAAACCGTCGAGCCCGGCGCCGAGCTCCGTCAGGATGGTCTCGAACTCCGAGTCGTCACGCGGATAGATCGTGACGAACTTGCCGCTGGAGCCACGGTGCGCGTACTTGCCGTTGGCGAGCAACAGGAGCTGTGCACTGCGGACGAACTTGAACGCGATGCCGCGCGGTATGCAGTAGTCCCAGATCGCCTGGAGGATCTTCTCGGCGTCAGCCAAGGACGCCGAGGAGTGGATCTTCCAGCCCTGGTTGGGCAGACTCAGCTCGACGGGCGTGTAGACGAGCCAGTCGTCAAGTTCGCTGCTGATCCAACCCGGCGGAACCGGCGCCTGCGCTACCTGGAAGTCGACATCGTCGTCGCGGGCCAGCGTGGGGGAGTCATAGAAGACCGCGCTATTGAGGCAAAAGCCCTCATAGCCCTTTTCCATGGAACCCCCTCTTCGCCTAGGTTGAGTATTACCCGAACTCAGGCGTCGCGCATTCGCTAGCAGGTCCTTCGAGGGGGTTCGGCACCAGTCCCGCGGCCGGATTGGAGCCATAGGAGTCTTTCGGTCTCACACTTTTCGGCGCCCCTCAGCCGTACGACGAGTTCGCTAGAGTCGGCGGATGGTCCTCCAGACGTCGTACGAGAAGCCCGCGCCGGTGCGGGTCATCGCCCAGGCGCTGGCTGGCTATGTCGACCGGCTCGGACCCGTATGGGTCGAGGGGCAGATCGCCCAGCTAACGCGAAGGCCAACGTCGTCCACGGTCTTCGTCGTCCTCCGAGACCCCGTCGCCGAGGTCTCCGTCCAGGTGACCGTCGCGCGGTCGGTCTTCGACTCACTCGCCGTTCCGGTCACCGAGGGCGCCCGGGTGGTCATCCACGCCAAGACGCAGTACTACGTCCCCCGCGGCACCCTGTCCCTGTTGGCGAACGAGATCCGCCCGGTGGGTGTGGGTGAGCTGCTCGCCCGCATCGAGCAGCGCAGACAGCTGTTGGCTGCCGAAGGGTTGTTCGACCCGGCCCGGAAACGCCACGTGCCGTTCTTGCCAGGCACCGTCGGCCTCATCGTGGGCCGGAGCTCGGCCGCCGAGCGGGACGTCCTCGACAACGCCCGGAAACGCTGGCCCGGGGTGACTTTCCGGATCGAGTACGCCGTGGTGCAGGGCCATGAGGCGGCGCGTCAGGTGATCGAGGCTCTTGCCGTGCTGGAACGCGACCACGAGGTCGACGTCATCATCATCGCCCGTGGGGGTGGCGCGCTCGAGGACCTGCTCCCGTTCTCGGACGAGGGGCTGCTCCGCGCGGTCGCCCGATGCCGCACGCCGGTGGTCAGCGCCATCGGTCACGAGGCCGACCAGCCGCTGCTCGACCTCGTCGCCGATCTACGGGCCTCCACCCCGACCGACGCCGCCAAGTGTGTCGTGCCGGACGTCGCGGAGGAGATCGACCGCATCGACGCAGCCCGCCGGGGGGCGCGGGGGCATCTGCAGTCGCTTCTCCACCACCAGCAGCACGGGCTCGACAGCTTGCGATCGAGGCCCGCGCTGGCCGACCCGCACCGGATGTTCCACGACCAGGCCGGGACCGTCACCGGCCTGCGCGACCGAGCGCGCCGCTGCGTCGACCATCGACTCGACCGAGCGGGCGGTGACCTGGCCCATCAGCTGGCTCGCGTTCGCGGGCTCTCACCACTGGCCACCCTGCGACGGGGCTACAGCCTGCTGCAGGACGGTGCGGGCCGCCTGGTCACCGACCCCGACGAGGTTGGTCCCGGCGACGACCTGTTGGCCCGCATGTCGAAGGGCAGCCTGCACGTCACCGTGTCCTCCGCCGTGTCCCACCCGCAGGCCGAGAGCCCCTTGGAGACCGGATGACCGAGCAGCCACCGTCCCCCAACGCCACCGACCTGGAACTCAGTTATGAGGAGGCCCGCGACCAGCTCGTCGCGGTAGTCCAGCAGCTCGAGACCGGCAGCGCGACACTCCAGGAGTCGGTGGCTCTCTGGGAGCGCGGCGAACAGCTGGCGGACATCTGTCAACGCTGGTTGGACGGCGCCCGCGCCCGACTTGACGCGACCTTGGACCGCGACCGGGACTGACTCGGCGCCGGCCGAGGCTGGGTGCAGGACGGTTCGGCCACGCTCAGCGGAGGCGTCCGGCGAACATCTCCAGCTGAGTCTCGTCGGCCGTTCCGGTGACGACCGTGGTCACGCCGTTCGCCCTGCGGAGCAAGGCGGTCTCCCTCTGGTCAGGGCTGTGGAGGGTCTGCCACATCACCCCTGCGATCGTGACCGGTGGTCCCGGCTCGGTCGCAGGCGTCGAGGCCGAGATGAACGGGGCAGCCGGCCCGTTGCCCTGGTAGAGACCGACGTAGTCGTCGCCGGACGTCACGAAACCGAGGTGCCAGGCAACTCGAACACCGGCGCCGTCCCAGCTCACGCTGGTGGCTCGCAGCCCCGACGGCACCGGGCTCGGGGCCACCACCGGGAACGGAGCCTCGTCCCGGGCCCTCGCGAGGCTCGCTGCGTAGTCGACGGTCCTCGCCGGGTCGGCGACCTTCCCATGCTGCAGCCAGCTCAGGCCCCCCACCACGGCGATCAGACCGAGCACCGCGATCAGCGCACCCACCAACCCGTTTGCGCTGCGCGCGTAACCGCCACGCGGGCTGTCAACCCTGGGGGTGCTCACCGCTCCATTGTCCCCGGCTCTTCACCAGCCCCGGCGGGGGGCTGGCTCCGTGTCGCATCTGCGGGTCAGGTCAGGCAGAGGGTCTCCGCATATGCGGTATTCTGCGGAGATGGCCATCTACCGGTTCGCCGACGCAGCAGGGCTGCTCGGCGTCAGTGACGACACCTTGCGTCGGTGGGCCGAGGCCGGGCGCTTCGAGAGCACCCGGACGCCCGACGGCCGTGCCGGCGTCGAAGGGGTAGCCCTGGCTGCCCTCGCCCGTGAGGTCGCGGACCTGCCCCCCGACGGGACTGACGCGTCGCCACACCGGACCAGCGCCCGCAACTCGTTGCGCGGCATCGTGACCCGGGTCGTGCGGGACACCGTGATGGCTCAGGTCGACATGTGCTGCGGCCCCTACCGCGTCGTCTCCCTGATGAGCCGGGAGGCCGCCGACGCACTAGGGCTCGAGCCGGGTGTCGTCGCCATGGCTTCGATCAAGGCAACGAACGTGGTCATTGAGGTCCCCGCGTGAGGCGGGTTGCGGCCGGCTTCGCCGTCGCCGGCCTGCTCGTCTCGGGCGTCGTCGGCTGCAGCGACTCGGGCCGGACGAAGCTCACGATCTTCGCGGCGTCGTCACTCACGGCCAGCTTCACCACCCTTGAGACACGGTTCGAGGCAGACCACCCCGGCGTCGACGTGGTCACGTCGTTCGAGTCGAGTACGACGCTCGCCGAGCAGGTCACCGCCGGCGCCCCGGCAGACGTCATCGCGACCGCCGACGAGAAGAGCATCGGGCTGGTCAAGGATGCCAGCCAGCTGAGCACGGACCCGACCCAGTTCGCCACCAACACATTGGCGATCGCCGTCCCGCCCGGGAACCCCGGGCACGTCACCGGCGTCGACAGCCTGAGCAACGTCTCGTTCGTGGCGTGTGACCCCACTGCGCCCTGCGGTGCGGCCGCGGCCACGATGCTCGCCAACGCAGGGGTTACCGCCAATCCGGTGACCTACCTCGCTGACGTCGCCACCACGCTCGCGCAGGTCGAGAGCGGCGAAGCGGACGCCGGCATCGTCTACGTCACCGACGCGATCGCCGCGGGCTCCCAGGTTGACACCATCGACATCCCGGCCGCCGACAACGTCGTCAACCCGTACTTCATCGGCACCGTCAAGGACGCGAAGCAGGCATCGCTCGCCGACGAGTGGGTCGCCCTGGTCACCGGGCCGGCCGGGCAGAGGGTGCTGCAGAAGGCCGGCTTCGGGAAGCCATGAGACCGGATCGGGCTCGGATGCATGGACGCGCCCCGACCGCGCTGGTGCTGCCAGCGTTGGCAGCCGTGGCGCTGCTCGTCATCCCGCTCGTCGCCGTCATTTTACGGGCGCCCTGGCGATCGCTTCCCGAAGCCCTGACCGGCTCCGGTGCTGCGACCGCCCTGCGACTGAGCCTCGAGACCACTCTGCTGACCACGGCCAGCTGTCTGGTGGTCGGTGTGCCGCTGGCCTGGGTGCTGGCCCGGGTCGAGTTCGTCGGGCGGTCCCTGGTCCGGGCGTTCGTCATCCTGCCGCTGGTGTTGCCACCGGTCGTCGGCGGGGTGGCGCTGCTGCTCGCGTTCGGCCGTCACGGAGTGCTCGGCAGGTACCTGGACGACGCGTTCGGGATCACCCTGCCGTTCACCACGACCGGCGTGGTGATCGCCCAGTCCTTCGTGGCGCTGCCGTTCCTGGTGATCAGTGTCGAGGGCGCGTTTCGGGCGTCGGATGCTCGCTATGACGACGCGGCCGCCACTTTGGGAGCGTCCCGGTGGCTAACGTTCCGCCGCGTCACCGTCCCGCTGGCGCTGCCCGGGATCGTCTCGGGCGCCGTGCTCTGCTGGGCGCGGGCGCTGGGCGAGTTCGGCGCGACGATCACCTTCAACGGCAGCCTCCCCGCCGTCACCCGCACAATGCCCAGCGAGATCTACTTCGAGCAGCAGGCCGATCCGCAGACCGCGGTCTCGCTGAGCCTGCTGATGATCGTGGTCTCCGTGGTGCTGCTGTCGCTGTTGCGCGAGCAGTGGATCTCCGGGATCAGTCCATGAGCCTGGTGGCCGACTTCGCCGTACAACGACCAGACCACACGACGCAGATCGAGCTCGACGCCGACCCGGGCGAGGTGATCGGGCTGATCGGCGCGAACGGCGCGGGGAAGTCGACCACCCTGCGAGCCATCGCCGGTCTGGTGGAGATCACCAGCGGGTCGATCGCCATCGACGGCGAGGTGCTGGCGAGTCCCGGCTACTCCGTCCCGAGCCACCGGCGGCGGATCGGATTCGTGTTCCAGGACCACCTGCTGTTCCCTCATCTGAGCGTCCTGGACAACGTGGCGTTCGGACCCCGTGCGCACGGGGTACGGCGGTTCGCGGCTCGCCAGCAGGCGCGCTCCTGGGTCGAGCGGCTCGACCTGGTGGCGCTGGCCGAGCGCAAGCCGGGGCAGCTCTCCGGCGGCCAGGCCCAACGGGTCGCCATCGCCCGTGCCCTGGCGAGCGATCCTCGGGTGCTGTTGCTCGACGAGCCGACCGCCGCCCTCGACGCGTCCGCAGCGATGGGTCTCCGCACCCTGCTGCGTGAGCACCTGCGGGCCTTCTCGGGGGTCAGCGTCGTGGTCACCCACACCGCGCTGGACGCCATGGTCCTCGCGGACCGGCTCCTCGTCGTCGATGACGGAAGGATCATTCAGAGCGGCGCCCCGACCGCTATCGCTGCGCGACCGCGCACCCAGCATGTCGCTGCGCTGGTGGGCTTGAACCTGGTGCGTGGAGTCGCGGCAGGCGGCGTCGTCACGCTGCCGGCCGGCGCAACCCTGGTGGCGGCCGACCGAGCCTCTGGGCCGGTGTTCGCCTCCTTCTCGCCGTCCTCCGTGAGCCTGTACGTCGACCAGCCGACCGGGAGCCCGCGCAACGTCTGGCCGGGAACCGTCGTTTCCTTGGCTCCCCACGGCGACGCCGTCCGGGTGCAGGTCGACGCTGCCCTGCCGCTGTTCGCTGACATCACGCCAAGCGCCCTGGCCGCGCTGCGGCTCCAGCCCGCTGACCTGGTCTGGGCCTCGGTCAAAGCCACCGAGGTTTCGGTCTACCGTGCCTGAGGCAGGAGTTGGCTACGATCAGGCAACGGCGACGACGAGGAGACTCCAGTGACGAGCGACGACCCCCGCCCCCCGAACGCCCCGGACCGCAACCTCGCGATGGAGCTCGTACGCGTGACCGAGGCGGCCGCGATGGCCGCCGGTCGCTGGGTCGGTCGCGGCGACAAGAACGGCGCCGACGCAGTCGCCGTCAACGCCATGCGTGCGCTGATCACCACCGTCGGCATGGACGGGATCGTCGTCATCGGCGAGGGCGAGAAGGACTCGGCGCCCATGCTCTTCAACGGCGAGCACGTCGGTGACGGCACCGGCCCCGCCTGCGACGTCGCCGTCGACCCGATCGACGGCACGACCCTTGCCGCCAAGGGGATGACCAACGCGGTCTCGGTCATGGCAGTCGCACCCCGAGGCGCGATGTACGACCCGTCGGCCGTCTTCTACATGGAAAAGCTCGTCACCGGCCCGGAGGCGGCCGACGTGGTGGACATCCGGATTCCGGTCGCGGAGAACATCCGCCGTACGGCGAAAGCCAAGGGCGGGTCGAACGAGGACATCACCGTGGTGGTCCTCGACCGGCCCCGCCATACTGGGCTTGTCGACCAGATCAGGGCGACGGGGGCCAGGATCAAGTTCATCACCGACGGCGACGTCGCCGGCGCGATCATGGCCGCCCGATCCGGCACCGGCATCGACCTGCTGATAGGCACCGGCGGCACCCCCGAAGGCATCATCGCCGCCTGCGCGATGAAGTCGCTCGGAGGGGTGATCCAAGGCCGGCTGGCGCCGAAGGACGACGAGGAGCGCCAACGCGCCGTGGACGCCGGCCACGACCTCGACCGGGTGCTCAGCACGGAAGATCTGGTGTCAGGCGACGACTGCTTCTTCGTCGCGACCGGGATCACCGACGGTGAGCTGCTGCGCGGGGTGCGCTACGCCCACGGCGGGGCGACCACACACTCGCTGGTCATGCGATCGCGCAGCGGCACCATCCGCAGCATCAGAAGTGAGCACCGCCTGCAGAAGCTCGCGCGTTATGCCGAAGTCGACTTCACCTCCTGACCCCGTCTTGCCGCGTCCTCACCCACCGAGGGCCCGATTGCGCCACGGTCTCGAGGCGGTCGGGCGCCGACCATGAGAGAGCCTGGGTCAGTGGAGCGCAGCGACGAGCAGACCGCGCGGCTGCGGAGCGGCATTGAGCTCGTCTTCGACACCTTCGGCAGCCCGGACCAACCGGGCTTGCTGCTGGTCATGGGCCTGGCCGGCCCGCTGATCTGGTGGCACCGGGCCTTCTGCGAGCAGCTCGCCGCGCGTGGCTTCTTCGTGATCCGTTACGACAACCGCGACATCGGCCGCTCGACGAGGATCTCCGGGAAGGGGCTTCGGCGTTCCGATGCGCTGAGCGCGTTCCTGCGGGGCCCGCGCGGGAGACCACCGTACACACTCAGCGACTTGGCCATCGATGCGGCCGGCCTGCTCGACCACCTCGAGATCCCGCGCGCCCATGTGACCGGGGTTTCGATGGGCGGCATGATCGCCCAGACCATGGCAGTCGAGCACCCGACCCGGGTGCTGTCCCTGGTCTCGATGATGTCGACGACCGGCCGACGTGTCGTCGGTTGGCAGGACCCCCGCATCTTGCCGCTGTTGCTGCGCAGCCGCGCGACGGACCGCGAGACCTACGTCCAGCAGTCGCTGATGGTGTGGCGCCTGATCGGCTCCCCCGGCTTCGTGACGCCGCCAGAGGAGGAACGCGCACTCGCCGAGGCGACCTACGACCGCGGCCTCAACCCCGACGGGGTCCTGCGTCAGATGCAGGCGATCCTGGCCCAGCCGGACCGCTCGCGCGCCCTGCGGAACCTCGACATCCCTGCTCTGGCGATCCACGGCCTCTCGGATCGGATGATCCACGTCTCCGGAGGACGGGCCACCGCGACGGCGATCCCCGGCTGCGAGCTGCTGCTAATCCCCGGGATGGGTCACGACCTGCCGCCCGTCCTCTGGCCGGTGTTCCTCGAGGGCATCGAGCGGACGGCCCGCCGCGCGAGCGTCGGCGGGTGAACTGCGATGGCCACAGCCGCGGCGTTCGCCGTCACGCAGCGGCAGCCGCCAGGTCGAGCAGCTCGTCGAGGGCGTCCCGCAGGTAGCCGATCAGCTTGCCCACGTCGGGGACCAGCTCACGGCAGGCGATCAGCCCGAAGTCGAGCGCGCCGTCGTACGAGAACAAGGTGATGTTGAGCGCGCCGGTGAGGTCGCTGATCGCCGAGACCGGGTAGATGCCGGTCACCGCGGCCCCGCCTACGTACAGCGGCAGCTGCGGCCCGGGCACGTTTGAGACGAACAGGTTGAACGGGAACCCGAGGCTCACCATCTGGAAGAGCGCCTTCGACGCGAGACCCGACAGGGCTGTCGGGATCACCGCCGCCAGGTCCTGGAGGATCGTGGCCGGGACCGCCTCGAACTGCTCCTTGGCCTCGGCCAGGGCGCCCTGGACGGCGACCAGCCGCTCCGCGGGGTCGCGGATCTGGGTAGCGAGCGCGACGAGCATCACCGAGATGTGGTTGCCCTCGGCGCTCTGGTCCTCGTCGCGCACCGAGACCGGTACGGCGACGACCAGGGGGAGGTCCGGCAAGCCGTCGTGGTCAAGCAGCCAACGCCGCAGAACCGTGGCGCAGAGGGCCATCACGACGTCGTTGACGGTCATGCCGAACGCGTTCTTGACGATCTTCACCTCGTCGAGCGGCAAGGAGCCGAACGCGAAGCGACGGTGAGCGGTGATCGGGGCGTTCAGTCGGGTCGGCGGGGTCGTGAGTCTGCGCCGGGCCGCCCTGCGGACCGGGGTCCCAGCCGACGCCGAGGCGCGCAGGGAGTCGGCGATTCGGCTGATTGCTTGGGCGCCGGGCAGCAACCCGGCACCGGGCAGGTTGGCGAGGTGTGGCAGCGTCGCGGGCAGCAGTCTCACGGCCTCTGCCGGTTGGCGCGCCATGTCGATCAGTCCCTTGACCAGCAGGTCACCGGCGCCAGGCAACGGGGGCGGGTCCCAGAGCTCGTCGGGCTGATCCACGATCCTGGGCTCGACGGTGATGTCCATGATGGTGGCCAGGATCTCGGCACCCGAGACGCCGTCGATGGCCGCGTGGTGCACCTTGCTGTAGATCGCCTGCCGACCGCCGGCGAGGCGATGGATCAGGTACAGCTCCCACAGCGGGCGGGTCCGGTCGAGCGGGCGGGCGTGGATCCGGGAGACCTGCTCACCCAGCTGCGTCTCGTCACCCGGCTCGGGCAGCGAGATCTCGCGCAGGTGGAACTCGATGTCGAACTGCGGATCGTCAACCCAGTAGGGCCTGCCGAGGCCTAGCGGCACGGTGACCAGGCGCTGGCGGAATGGCGCAACCAGGTGCAGGCGCGGCTCCAGCACCTCCCGCAGCCGGTCGAGGGTCAGCGTCTTGCCGCTGCCGTGTGCCGGGTCGAGCAAGATCAGGCCACCGACGTGGCCGGCGGTGGTGGCATTCTCCACGTGGAGGAACTGGGTGTCGAACGACGACAGCTGCTGCATCGAGCCAGTCTCCCCTACCGGCCACGCCAACGGGCCTTCGATCGCCATCGCCCGCTCGCTGGAGGGAGCGCGGCGCGTCAGTCGTCGTCGGTGGCTCCCCACCCCAGGTGGTAGACCTCGAAGCTCGCGGCGAAGGTCGACCCGAGCGCGGTGCCGCTGGGCCTGGCCGACGCCTCCAGGAACTCGGCGGGATCGAAGGTGTCCCACCCGAGCCCGTCGATGTAGGCCTGGTGGGCGCGCAGCGACTCGACACCGGCCTCGAAATGGTCAGTGGTGTCCACGGCGTGCCTGGCGAGCGGCGAGCCCGCCGCCCAGACCTGGGTGACCCCGCCCCAAGGCTCGAGGCCGTCGACCAGCTGCTCGTTGAAGACCCAGCGGTTGCCTGCGTCGCGCACCGCATCGAGGGTGGCCCGGCCGGTGGCGATGTGGTCGGCCTGGTTGAGCGCAGCGGCCCCCCAGGAAGGGTGGAAGTTGTTGGTGATCACGATCTCCGGCTGGAAGCGCCGTACCGCTCCCGCGATGGCCCGCCGCAGCTCGATGCCGTACTCGAGGATCCCGTCGGGGAAGCCGAGGAACTCGACCTCGCTCACGCCGACAAGCTCGCACGAGTGCCTTTGCTCGGCCTCGCGGACGACCCGGCACTCCTGCGGCGTCATCGAGTCGATGCCAGCCTCGCCGCTGGTCACTAGGCTGTAGGCGACCCTTTTGCCCTGGCTTGTCCATCGGGCGACGGCGGCGGATGCGCCGAACTCCATATCGTCGGGGTGGGCGACGACCGCCAGGGCTCGTTGCCAACTCTCGGTCAGAGGACGCAGCGTGGGTCGGTCGGTCATGGCACAACCATCCTGGATGGTCAGGTTTGGCGGCAACCCGACCCCGGTCGGACAATGAGACGCCCGGGGCCTGCGACGAGGAGGACGTGTGGCCGGTACGACGATCGCCCGCGGTGGGTCGTCGCGGGGTGAGCTGGTGCTGCGCCGGCGCGACTGGGACGGGGAGCTCGAGCTGCGTGTCAATGGCGTCTTCGTCATGGACTCGTACGAGACAGCGACCGAGCGAGCCCTTGCCGTGCTCGCACTCGACGGCATCCGGCGCACCCGCGGCGACGGCCACCGCGAGAGGGGTGGGCTCTCGGTGCTCATCGGAGGGCTCGGGCTGGGCTACACGCTCGCCCAGTTCGCGGCCAGCCCGCTGGTCGGCGAGCTGACCGTGTCCGAGATCGAGCCATTGCTGGTGGAGTGGCACCTTGCGGGCCTCATCCCGCTGACCGGGGACGTCGCACACTCCGGGCGGGTGCAGTTGGTGTCGCGCGACGTCCGCGAGGTCGTCACCGATCGGCCGGCAGGGTCCCTGGACGTGATCGTGCTCGATGTCGACAACGGCCCCGGGTTCCTGGTCTACGAGCACAACGCGTCGCTCTACGAACGGGAGTTCCTCGCCCGCTGCCGAGCAGCCCTTGCCGACAAGGGTGTCATCGTCGTGTGGTCCGCCGCGCAGGCTCCGGATCTGGCGGTCGCCCTGACGGACGTCTTCGGTAGCGTCTCGCACCACGCCATGGGTGTCATGCGGGGCGACCGCGCCGACAGCTACTACGCCTACGTTGCGCCCGGACACCCCGAGGACGATGAGCCGTGCCCGGCCCGCTAACGGTCCGTGACGGCGTCGTGGTGCCGAGTGGTGAGCTGCGCTGGCGGTTCACCCACTCCAGCGGTCCCGGCGGGCAGTCGGTCAACACTTCCGACACCCGCGTCGAGCTCAGTCTGGACGTCGCCGCCACGACCGCCCTCACGGACGGCCAGCGAGAGCGCGCACTCAGCCGGCTCGCCGGGCGTCTGGTCGACGGTGTTCTCACCGTCACGGCGTCTGAGCACCGCTCCCAGCTACGCAACCGAGTCGCCGCCGAGACCCGCCTGGCCGACGTACTCCGGCGGGCGATCGCGCCGCCACCACCTGCCCGCCGCCGGACCACTCCGACCAAGGCGTCGGTACGACGTCGGCTCGACGCCAAGCGCCGGCGCAGCGATCTGAAGCGCCAGCGGCGGGACGCCGGGGACGCCTGACCGCGGGAGCGCGGCCCAGCTGGCGTCGATACCGTGGAGACATGAGCGACGACACGCAGTTCCGGACCGAGCACGACACGATGGGCGAGGTCCGAGTGCCGGCCGAGGCGCTCTGGCGAGCCCAGACCCAGCGCGCCGTGGAGAACTTCCCGATCTCCGGCAGCCCGCTCGAGGCCTCGCACGTGCGCGCGCTGGGACTGATCAAGGCCGCTGCCGCCCGCGTCAATGGCCGGCTGGGGGTGGTCGGCTCCGAGCTGACAGCCGCGATCGAGGACGCCGCGTTGGAGGTAGCGGCGGGCAAGCACGATGACGAGTTCCCTATCGACGTGTTCCAGACCGGCTCTGGCACCTCGAGCAACATGAACGCCAACGAGGTCGTCGCGACGCTCGCCAGCCGCGCGCTCGGCAGCGCCGTACACCCCAATGACCATGTCAACGCGAGCCAGTCCAGCAACGACGTCTTCCCGACGTCGATCCACGTCGCCGCAACCCAGGCACTGGTCGAGGACCTGATCCCGGCCCTGACCCGACTCGCGGAGTCGTTGGAGGCCAAGGCGGAGGAGTTCGCGACCGTGGTGAAGTCGGGTCGTACCCATCTGATGGACGCGACTCCGGTGACGCTCGGGCAGGAGTTCGGCGGCTACGCGGCGCAGATCCGGCTGGCCATGGTCCGGGTGGACGACTCGCTCCCCCGGGTCGCGGCGCTGCCACTCGGCGGTACGGCGGTGGGCACCGGCATCAACACCCCACCGGGGTTCGCCGCCGACGTTATCGCGGTGCTGGCCGAGCTGACCGGTTTGCCTCTGACCGAGGCGGGTGACCACTTCGAGGCCCAGGGCAGCCAGGACTCGCTGGTCGAGGCGAGCGGCCAGCTGCGCACCATCGCGGTGGGCATCTACAAGATCTGTACCGACCTGCGGTGGATGGGCTCCGGTCCACGAGCGGGGCTCGGCGAGATCCGGCTGCCCGACCTCCAGCCGGGCTCGAGCATCATGCCCGGCAAGGTCAACCCCGTCATCCCCGAGGCGGCGTCGATGGTGTGCGCGCAGGTCATCGGCAACGACGCGGCGATCGCGTTCGGGGGGGCCGCGGGCAACTTCGAGCTGAACGTGATGCTGCCGATGATGGGCACGAACCTGCTGCGCTCGATCCGCCTCCTCAGCAACGTGTCCCGACTCCTCGCCGACCGCTGCGTCGACGGGATCGAGGCGGACGAGGAGCGCTGCCGAGAGCTGGCCGAGTCCTCACCGTCGATCGTCACGCCGCTGAACCGCTACCTCGGTTACGAGAACGCGGCGGCCGTCGCGAAGAAGGCGCTCAAGGAACG
This sequence comes from Propionibacteriales bacterium, assembly GCA_038254365.1. Lineage (GTDB taxonomy): Bacteria > Actinomycetota > Actinomycetes > Propionibacteriales > Nocardioidaceae > JAWWPG01. Next base: position 6,790 of record JBBSGI010000037.1, on the reverse strand, counting down.
CCGCACGATCCGCGACGTCGTCGTCAGCGAGGGGTACGTCGACAGCGGCGCACTCACCGAGGAGCAGCTCGACGCCGCGCTCGACGTGTTGTCGATGACCCACCCCTGACGGATCGTGGGTCACCAGGGGCGGATCGTGGGTCACCAGGGGCGGATCGTCGGCGTTAGTACCAGCCGTAGGACTCGGAGTGGGACCACGCGCCGCACGGTGAGCCGTAGCTCGCGCTGATGTACCAGAGCCCCCACTTGATCTGGGTCTCGGCGTTCGTGGCCCAGTCCCCGCCAAAGGTCGCCATCTTCGAGCCGGGGAGAGCCTGCGGGATGCCGTACGCGCCGGAGCTCGAGTTCTGGGCGTAAGGGTTCCAACCGCTCTCGCGGTTCCAGAGCGCGTCGAGGCATGAGTACTGGCCACTGTCCCAGCCGTAGCTCCCCAGCAGGGACGCGGCAATCTCGCGCGGGGCGGCCGGTGGTGGTGGTGGTGGAGGCGGTGGTGGTGGAGGCGGTGGCGGTGGTGGTGGTGGAGGCGGCGGCGGCGCGATCGACTTGGTCATCGACCCGCCCTGTGCCTGCCGGCTCGGCGGCAGCGACGCCGCCTTGTCCGCCCGCTGGACCTTGAGAAGCGGCGGACGTGAGGCCTCGCGGCTTACCCGGTCGCCGGCGAGACGATCGTGAGCCGCCAGCAGCGCACCCGCCTGGCTGTGCATGTCCATCGTGTCGACCTGCAGAGACCGCGTAGTCCGTGCCGCAGGCGCGGTCGACGGCTGGTCAACCGTGACCAGCCCAACCCCAACCGCGATGCCGGCGGCGCCGAACGCGACAGCCGTACGTGCCACTCCGGAGGCAGGGACCATACCGGCGACATCGCCGGTAGCACGACGGAGCCTTTTCGTGAGCGACCGCGACGCCCGGTGTCGTGGCGCAACATGCCTACCGGGCACGCAACATCATTGCTCCTCAGCGGGTTGGAGACCGACCCAGACTGGTCTAGATGCACTGGGATTTCAACTTCGCGGTGTCTGATGTGACGCAAGTGACCAACGGTGCCGGTGTTGCCTTGGATACCATCGGGGGCCATGCCGACCTTCCCCGCATTCGACGGAACCCAGCTCGCCTACCGCGTGGTCGGACAAGGAGCGCCGTTGGTCTGCCTGCCCGGTGGCCCGATGCAAGCCTGCGCCTACCTCGGTGATCTCGGCGGGCTGTCCAGGCACCGGCAGCTGATCATGCTGGACCTGCGGGGCACCGGTCGGTCTGCGACACCGCAGGACTCCGGCTCTTACCGCTGTGACCGGCTGGTCGACGACGTAGAGGCACTTCGCGGACATCTGGGGGTAGCCCGAATGGACCTGCTCGCGCATTCCGCGGGCGCCAATCTCGCGGCGCTGTACGTGGTCCGGCACCCGGAACGCGTGAACAGGCTCGCCCTGGTTGCTCCGAGCACGTTCGCCGTCGGTCTCCAGCCCACGGGTGAGACCCGCCGTGCGGTGGCTCGGCTCCGTGCCGATCAGCCGTGGTTCCCAGCGGCGTACCAAGCCCTCGAGGCGATCACGACTGGCCAGGCGACGGATGCGGACTGGGTGGCTATCGCCCCGTTCTTCTACGGCCGGTGGGACGCAGAGGCGCAGGCCCATCAGGCGGCCGAGGTCGAGCAGAAGAACCATGAGGCCGCCGAGACCTTCAGCGCCGAGGGTGCCTATGACCCGGACGCCACCCGTACGGCATTGGGTGAGTTCGACGCCCCGGTGCTGTTCTTAGCCGGCGCCGTCGACCTGGGCGCCTGCCCCAGTGCGGTCGCTGAATTCGCCGAGCTGCTGCCGAGCGCCACGTTGGTGGTGCAGCCCGGAGCGGGGCATTTCCCGTGGCTGGACGACGCTGACCGCTTCGTCGCGGCCACCGCGGCGTTCTTCAACTGAGCATCCGCGCCTCTCCTGCTGGTACCCGCCCTAGAGTGAGACGTCCTCCAGCATCTCGGTCACGAGCGCCGCGATCGGAGAGCGCTCGGATCGGGTCAGGGTGACGTGGGCGAACAACGGATGCCCCTTGAGCTTCTCGACCACCGCCACCACCCCGTCGTACCGCCCCACCCGCAGGTTGTCCCGCTGCGCGACGTCATGGGTGAGGACGACGCGAGATCCCGCCCCGATCCGCGACAGCACGGTGAGCAGCACGTTGCGCTCGAGCGACTGAGCCTCGTCGACCACCACGAACGCGTCATGGAGCGAGCGGCCGCGGATATGGGTGAGCGGCAGGACCTCGAGCATGCCGCGGGCCAGCACCTCCTCGATCACGTCACTGTTGGTGACCGCGCCGAGGGTGTCGAAGACGGCCTGTGCCCAGGGCTGCATCTTCTCCGACTCGTTGCCGGGCAGGTAGCCGAGCTCTTGGCCGCCGACGGCGAAAAGCGGCCGGAAGACGACCACGCGCTTGTGCTGTCGCCGCTCGAGGACCGACTCCAGGCCGGCGCAGAGCGCCAGCGCTGATTTGCCGGTGCCTGCTCGCCCACCCAGCGAGATGATGCCGATGTCGGAGTCGAGGAGCAGGTCGAGGGCGATCCGCTGCTCCGCCGAGCGGCCGTGGATGCCGAACGCCTCGCGGTCGCCGCGCACCAGCCTGACCTGCTTGTCAGGAGTCACCCGGGCTAGCCCGCTGCCGCGAGAAGAAAGGAGCACAAGTCCGGAGTGGCACGGCAGGTCGCGCGCAGCCGGCAGGTCGAGGACGCCCTCGTCGTACAGCGTGTCGAGATCCTGCGCGCTCACCTCCAGCTCGCTGATGCCGGTGTAGCCGGTCTCGATCGCGAGCTCCGCGCGGTACTCCTCGGCGGTCAAGCCGACCGACGACGCTTTGACCCGCATCGGCAGGTCCTTGGAGACCAACGTGACGTCGGCGCCCTCGGCGCGCAGGTTGAAGGCCACCGACAGGATGCGCGTGTCGTTGTCGCCCAGCCGGAAACCCGACGGGAGCAGGGACGGGTCACTGTGGTTCAGCTCCACCCGGACACTGCCGCCCTCGTCGTTGATCGGAAGCGGCTCGTCCAGCTTGCCGTGCAGCACCCGGAGCTCGTCGAGCATCCGCAACGCGGCGCGCGCGAAATAGCCGAGTTCTGGATGGTGTCGCTTGCCCTCGAGTTCGGTGATGACCACCACCGGAAGCACGACCTCGTGCTCATGGAAGCGCTTGAGGGCCGCCGGATCGGCGAGCAGGACGCTGGTGTCCAGGACGTACGTGCGGGTCGGGCCCGAGCCGTTGGCAGCAGCCACGTGCTTCTCCTCGCGGGCCGGGCGACGCCAACTCCCGGTCCTGGTTGTCAGCCGGACCGGGGCGCATCCCACGGGCGTGACGCGCGCCCGCTCACCTGTCGCATGATGGCCTCCCGGGGCGACAGGCGTCCTCACCTGCCGTCGACTTCGACCGTACGGCGGCGGCCGGCTGCATCCCGCGACGACACGCCAAACGCCCGGTGAACGCCGTCACCTCCCCGCCTCCTCCCGTTCCCCCTCACTCGAGGTGGCTCGGAACGAGATGGCTGACTTCGCCCCGCGCAGTCGGGTGGCCAGTTCCGCCAGTGCCGTCGGGTCTGGGGTCGCCGGTGCGGTGGGGTAGACGCGCAGCAGACCGTCGTCGGGCCGTCGAGTGAAGACATGCAGATGCACATGCGGCACCTCCTGACCCGCTGCTTCGCCGTTCGACTGCCAGATGTTGATTCCCGGCGGCTCGAAGGCACGCCGGACCAGTCGCACCGCCTGGGTGACGGCTCGCATCAGGGCAGCGCCGATCTCGTCGTTGACGTCGTCCAGGATCTCCACATGCCGCCTCGGCAACACCAGCACGTGAGCACCGTCTGGCCAGGGCGGCTGACGCAGGTCGAGGATCGTGAGCGTGGCGGCATCCGCGGCCACCACCTGGGCGGACGTCGTACCGTCGACGACCGCACAGAACACGCACGCGGGGCCGGCTCCTACCGCCATCTGTTAGCTCCGGTCAGGCGCCGTAGCGGCGATTGCGGGCGGCGTAGGCGCGGATCGCGCGCAGGAAGTCGGTACGGCGGAAGTCGGGCCACATGGCCTCGCAGAAGTAGAACTCGCTGTGCGCGCTCTGCCACAGCAGGAACCCCGACATGCGCTGCTCGCCGGACGTCCTGATCACCAGGTCGGGGTCGGGCTGGCCCTTGGTGTAGAGGTGCTCGGCGATGTGCTCCATGTCGATGACGTCGGCCAGCTCCTCCAGCGTCGTACCCCGCTGGGCATGCTCGTGCAACAGCGACCGTACGGCGTCGGCCAGCTCGCGCCGGCCGCCGTACGCGACCGCGATGTTGACCGTCATGCCCTCGATCTCCGCGGTCCGGTCAGCGGCGGCCTTGAGCCGGTTCATGGTGGTCGACGGCAGCATGTCGAGGGCACCCACCGGGTGCACCCGCCAGCGGCCCTTGTCCGCGAGCTCCTCGACGAGGTCCTCGATCACGCTCAGCAGCGGCCCGACCTGCTCGGCCGGGCGGCCCAGGTTGTCGGTCGACAGGAGCCACAGCGTCACCAGGTTGATGTTGAGCTGGTCGCACCAGCCGAGGAACTCCTCGATCTTGTCGGCGCCGGCCAGGTAGCCGCCCGCGACCTCCGCGCCGAACGCGCGCGCCCAGCGGCGGTTGCCGTCGCACATGACACCGATGTGCTGGGGCAACCGATCCGCGGGCAGGTTGCGGAGGAGTCGGCGCTCGTAGATGTCGTAGGCGGCCTTCCGGACCGATACCACTACCTGCACCTCTCGTCCTGGCCCCCGTCATCCACTGACGAGACGTCAGCGAGATCACATCCCTAGAAGGTTAGCCCAGCGATGCCTTGATCCGCGGACCTACGGTGGGACACATGACCGTCGAGACCACGGAGCGCCTGCGGGAGCTGGCGCGCGAGGTCAAGCCCCATCTGCGCGGTTGGCTGCATCTCGCGGCGTTTCCGCTGAGCCTGGTGGCCGGCGTCGTGCTCGTTGCCCTCTCGCCGACCACGACCACGCGGATCGCGACCGCGATCTTCGCGGCGACCGCGGTGCTGTTGTTCGGGGTGTCGGCTCTCTACCACCGGAGACACTGGTCGCCGCGGGCTGATGGGCTGATGCGGCGGCTCGACCACTCGAACATCTTCCTGCTGATCGCCGGAACCTATACCCCGTTCGCGATCACCTTGCTGTCGAGTCGGGACGCTCGCATCCTGCTGACCCTGGTCTGGGGTGGAGGCCTGCTCGGCATCACCTTCCGCGTGTTGTGGATCGACGCCCCACGCTGGCTGTACCTGCCCGTCTACATCGCGCTCGGGTGGGCCGCGGTGTTCTGGATGGGCGCCCTTCTGGACGCCGCCGGGCCGGGTGCCTTCACGCTGATCGTGGTGGGGGGCTGTCTCTACTCCCTGGGCGGCCTGGTCTATGGGTTGCAATGGCCGAATCCGGCGCCTACCTGGTTCGGCTTCCACGAGGTCTTCCACTCGTTCACGATTGCCGCGTTCGTGGTGCACTACATCGGCATCTCCATGGTCGTGTACGCCGCTCGCTGAGCCCTTGGGTGGCCCGCCCCTCAACGGGAACCGGCGAGCCGATTCAGCATCGTCTCGATCGCCGGGCTCGGTGACCATGTGTAGTGCTGTCCGGTGTACGTGGGTGCTCGCGTGTACCTGCCGTAGCAGCTAGCGAGGATCACGGTATCTCCCCATGGGGTTTTTCCGAATATCACCCGCCCACTGTCCGGAAATATCGGGGGGCCAGAACAGGCGGCGCGAAGAGCGTTCTTGGCCGCTTGAGTCGCATAGTCTGCGTTGAGCCTCTTGAGCAGCACTTGGGGGATCGGGCGGCTTCGGAACTGCGGACCGGAGTCGTTGAACGTGTAGATGCACAAGAGTCCGGCTGACAGGTCCAGGTGGGGATCGGCAGGGAAGATTCCCGGTCTCACGCGGTCGATGTGGGCCGGGCAGGAAAGCTGGCGCGGCACACGCCCCATGTCATCGTGACTCGAACGCTGCTGTTGCAGCGCCTCGAAGTAGGCCCGAATCACCACAGCGCTGCGGGCGCGGCCGAGGTCGTCACGCCCGTCGATCGAAATGTAGTCGCACGAGGAATATCCGTTGGTAGGGGCTGTGACGCTGACCAGGTGGCCGTTCGGGTACTGGAAGGTGATCGTGAAGCCCGTCTGGCCGACTGTCGGCGCCAGGCAAAACATCGGTTCGCCGGGGGGAAGAAAGTTGTAGGCAGCGACGACAGAGTCGACATGGACGGTCAAAGCATCGACTGGCGCTGACCAGGCTTGAAGACCCTTCCCGCTGATCGGGCAGATCCGCGCCAGCACGGCGCCCGCAGGGACCTGGTCGTCGGGCGGGACGACGGCGCGCGCCGGGCGCTGTTCGTCGGCGGGGCAGGTGTACTGGCCGGTCGCGGGACCATTGTCGATCGGGTTCTGCGCGGCCTGGTCGCGGGGGCTCTGCGTGTCACTGACCAGCCGTGGCGCAAGGAGTAGGGCAGCCACCACGACTCCTACGCCGAGCGCACCCAACGCGGCCCGGTTGGCGCGGTGGCCACGCCGTGCGACAGCGTCGGCTCGACCAATGGGCTCTGGACCTTCGGGCACAGCGCGGCGCATGATGTCACCGAGCCGCTCGTCGGGGGTCCTCCGGTCTTCGGTCACTGGTGCACCCTCTTCCTGGCGGGTATCGAGATGATGCTTGTTGTTCGGACTCGGCGAGGGCCGAGGTGACGGCCAGCGTCGGTCGCTCCGCGAGGGCCAGCATGACACCGCCGCCCCCGGCTCTCCCGAGGCTGT
>JBBSGI010000036.1:0-32088 GCA_038254365.1 Propionibacteriales bacterium | reverse complement strand
CTACTACCCCCACGCCACCAGCCTGTCCCGACATCAAGACAACGACCATCCAGAACCACGGTCAACGACCACAGACAGGCCACTGCACCACAGACCCACCGCACCGGCAACCCAACCCGTCAACCAGGCCCATGTGTCACCACCGGATCAAGACCCACGCCGGCTGGACCATCACACAGGTCAGACCCGGCGCCTGGCCCTGGCGCACCCCCCACGGCAGGTACTCCCTCGTCGACCAACACGGCACCACCACCCTCGGCAAACTCTGACGGCCGGCGTGCTGATTGCGGTCAGGCGTCAGCCCCGTCGACCGCGATGCCCATCGCACGGCGTAGGAAGGCGACCTGCAGGAGCAGCAGGTTCTCCGCGACCGTCTCCGAGGCGGCCATGTGGGTGATCCCGGAGAGTGGCAGCACCTCGTGCGGCTTCCCGGCGGCGAGCAGCGCTGTCGACATCTTCAGGGTGTGGGCGATCGCGACGTTGTCGTCCGCGAGCCCGTGGATCATCATCAGCGGCTTGGTGAGCTGGTCGGCGAGCAGGCTCAGGTCGTTGGCGTCGTAGACCTGCTGGTTCGTGTCGGGATGTCCGAGATAGCGCTCGGAGTAGCAGGTGTCGTAGAGCCGCTGGTCCGAGACCGGGGCGCCGGCGACAGCAGCGGCAAACACGTCCGGGCGCTTGAGCACCCCGGCCAGGGCGAGGTAGCCCCCGAATGACCAGCCGCGGATCGCGACCTTGGTGGTGTCGATGTCATCGGGGTACCTCTTCGCCACCTCGAGCAGGACCTCGGCCTGGTCGTCGATGGTGCCGATGAAGTCGTTCTTGGCCAGCCGGTCCCAGGCGGGCCCGCGACCGGCCATCCCCCGTCCGTCGGCGACGATGACCACGAAGCCCTGATCGGCCAACCACTGGGAGGCCAGGTAGGCCTGGGCTGCATTGGACACCCGCTGGCCGTGCGGGCCGCCGTACGGGTCCATCAGCACCGGCAGCTTCCGTGACCCGCGCGCATGGCCGGCGGGGAAGAGCACCGTCGTCGGGTAGTCACGGGACCCGACCTGCATGGTCTCGAGGTTGAGGGTGACCGGCGGCTGCTCGTTGACTCCCGCGATCGTGCCCGCGACCAGACCGCGGCTGGTCACGGTGGTCGTGGCCGCCAGATCCGCCAGCGTGCGGTGCTGGGTCACCACAGTGTCGCCGCCTACCGCCCCGAGGGCCACCCCCGCCGGGTCGCTGAGCAGCGTGACGCTGCCGTCGTACCCCAGCCGCGCTACCGCCACCGAGGCGACCAGGGGCACGACCGAGGCCACGACCCCGTCGTCCTCAACGCCGAAGACTTCGCGGACCTGCAGGCCGTCAGGGGTAAACGGGACGCCGTCGAGGGCAAGCCGCCGGGTTTCCCCCTCATCGAGGCCGTGCAGCAGGCCGCCGTCCGTGATGCGCCGTGGGGTGCCGGGGAGCAGCTCGACCCAGGCGTCGTCGGAGAAGGTGCGGACCACCGTGGTGGATCCCGAGGAGACGTCGACCTCGCGCATCTCGAGACGACGCTGGTCACGGGTGAGCAGCGCCAGCAGCGGCTTACCTTCACGCCACTCGACCTCGGCGAGGTACTCGAGGACGTTGCCGTCCAGCTCGGTGTCGGACCTCCAGTCCAGGTCGACCCGCTCGCCGTCCAGGGAGACGACGTGCAGCGAGACCGTGGCGTTTGCCTTGCCTGCCTGAGGGTAGCGTTGCCGGACCGGCTCGACCTCGGGGTGGGCCGGGTCGGCGATGTGCCACACGGCCACCGGAGTCTCGTCGTACCGCTCGACCAGGAGTGACGAGCCGTCGGGGGCCCACCAGAACCCGCGGGTGCGGTCCAGCTCCTCCGCGGCGATGAACTCGGCGAGCCCCCAGACCACCTCGGCCGGCTCGTCGTCCTCGGGTCCCACGACGACCCGGTCGACGCCCGACTGGTCGACGACATGCAAGGCCCGGTCGCCGGCGTAGGCGATCGCCCGCCCCCGAGGATCGAGCCGGGGGTCGACCACCGGCGCATCGACTCGCACCTCGCGCGCTGGTGATGACCCGACGAGATCGGCGACGAAGAGCCGGGAGGACAGCGCAAACGCCGCAACGGTGACCTCGTCGTCGGTGCTGAAGCCCACCACGCCCGAGGTGGCAATCCGCATCCGCTCACGGCGGCCGCGCTCCTCATGGGTCAGCTCTTCGGCGTCGTCGCTGAGCAGCAGCGCCGGATCCGCGACCTTGCGATCGGTGCCCGAGGTGACGTCGTACACCCACAGCGCGTGTGAGCGGGACGTGCCGCTCTCAGCACGCAAGAACACGACCCGGTTGCCGTCGGGGCTCACCACAAAGCCGCGTGGGAGCCCGAGCTGGAAGTTCATCGTCCGCGCCGCCAGGCGCGGGAAGGAGTCACCGGTCACCGCCTCATCCTGACATGCGCCCAGTACGGCGCGACGAAGGGTGACACCGGCTGCGAGCTAGGCGGCCAGGTTCTGCACCCCGGCCGGGGATGGGGCATAGGTGGCCAGCGACGCGATGCGCGAGCTGGCTGCCTCCTCCCGAGCGATCTCGTCGCTGACGTCGGCGAGCACCACCGACAACGGAACCTCGAGCGCACCGCAGATCGCGGCCAGGCACTCGGAGGAGGCTTCCTTCTGACCCCGCTCGATCTCCGAGATGTAGCCGAGGCTCACCCGGGCGGTGGCCGACACGTCGCGCAGGGTGCGACCCTGCCGCAGCCGCTCCTGACGGAGCACGTCGCCGAGCAGCCGACGGACCAAGATCATGGGTTGCTCCTCCTCGCGAAGATGGCGGGGCACACCGAAGAGGGCCGCCCCGGTTCCAGGTTACCCGGCGCAGCTACTCCCGCTCGGACCGTCAGGTCTGTCCGGACATCGTCGCGTTGAGCAGGGTGAGCGCCTCGACCACGCTACGGGCGCGGATCTGCTGCCGGCTCCCAGTCAGCTCCAGCCGCCGTACCCGGTCGACGCCGGGCCCCGCCACCGCCACGTAGACGGTGCCGACCGCCTGGCCCTCCTGCCGGTCCGGACCGGCGACACCGGTCGTGGACACGGCCCACGTCGCGTCGAGAAGCTCGCTGGCCCGGCGGGCCATCGCACCTGCGCACTCGGCAGAGACGACGCCGTACCTCGCCACCACCGAAGCATCGATCCCGAGCACGGCGGTCTTGACCTCACTGGCATAGGCGACCACTCCGCCGCGCAGCACATCGGAAGCCCCCGGTACGGCGGCCAGCGTGGCACTGACCAGGCCGGCCGTCAGCGACTCCGCCGTGGCCACGGTGTCGCCGCAGTCTCGCAGCAGGTCCAGGCACCGGGCCGCCACCGTCTCCCCCGGGTCGTCGCCGGTCATGTCATCCACCGGTCCGCGCGCCGCCCGAGCTTACGCACCCGCAACGCCCGCCGGACGTAGTCGATGCCGGTGGCGACGGTGACCACCACGGCAGCCGCCATCACGACAATGGCCGCCCACCAGAGCACCAGCCCGACTGCCTGCCAGCCGCCGGAGAGCTGGCGGAACGGCAGGATGAGTCCTATCAACGCCAGCGCCTGCAGGGTGGTCTTGATCTTCCCGCCCTGGCTGGCCGCGATCACGCCGTGCCGGATCACCCAGATCCGCAGCCCGGTGACCAGCGCCTCGCGGACGAGCACCACCACCGTGACCCACCACCACAGTTCGCCGATCAGCGAGAGACCGACGAACGCCATGCCGGTCAGTGCCTTGTCGGCGATCGGATCCATGAGCTTGCCGAAGTCGGTGACCAGGTTACGGCGCCGCGCGATGTCGCCGTCGTACCGGTCGGTCATGATCGCCACGAAGAACACCACGAAGGCCCAGATCCGCAGGCCAGCGTCCTGACCTCCGTCGTGGAGCAACAGCCAGCCCAGCACCGGAACCAGCAGGATCCGCAGCGCCGTCAGGCCGTTGGGGAGGTTCCACAGGCTCGCAGCGGTGCCGGCCGCGCCGGATGCTGGGGACCCCTCGACTGGCATGGCCGACAACCTAGGGAGCCACGAGCTCGGCCACCAGGTCGACCCCCACAGAGGCGACGACCCGGGCCGTGACGAGGGCGCCGACGCGGACGTCCTCCGGGACATCGCGCAGCGTCGTGCTGCCGTCGACGTCTGGCCCCTGACCTTCGGTACGCCCGGAAACGGTGGTGTGACGGCGGGACTCGACTAGCACCTCCACCTGCTCGCCCACCCTGTCCTCCGCTCGCTGCGCGGTCAGCTCCTCGGTGAACCTGGTGACGTGGTCGACCCGGGCAAGGATCTCGTCGGCCGCGACCTGACCCGGGAGCCCGGCGGCCTCGGTGCCGTCCTCGTCGGAGTAGCCGAAGATGCCGACGGCATCCAGCCGCGCGGACTCCAGGAACCCGCAGAGCACATCGACCTCCGGCTCGGTCTCGCCAGGGAAGCCCACGATGAAGTTGCTCCGCACCCCGGCTGTGGGAGCCACCGAGCGCACCTGGTCGAGCAGGCCGAGGAACCGGTCGGCGTCGCCGAAGCGCCGCATCCGCCGGAGTACCTGCGCGGCCGCGTGCTGGAATGAGAGATCGAAGTAGGCCGCGACCCTTGGTGTCGTCGCGATCGTCTCGACCAGGCTCGGGCGCATCTCTGCCGGCTGCAGGTAGGAGACCCGCACCCGGCCTACGCCGTCGACGGCGGCGAGCTCGGGCAGCAACGACTCGAGCAGTCTGAGGTCACCGAGGTCCTTGCCGTACGAGGTGGAGTTCTCGCTGACCAGGAAGAGCTCACGCGCGCCGGTAGTGGCCAGCCAGCGGGCCTCGTCCAGGATCTCCGCCGGCGGCCGCGACACGAACGACCCCCGGAATGCGGGAATGGCGCAGAACGAGCAACGCCGGTCACACCCGGAGGCGAGCTTGAGAGGCGCCGTCGGGCCGCCGTCCAGCCGGCGACGCACGGGTCGAGGTCCGCTCGCCGGCGCCAGGCCGGCCGGCAGGTCGGGCGCCGACTGCGCGTGGCCGGGGATCGAGGGAGCGGCACGCTCTGCGCGCGCGGCCGGGGACAGCGACAGGAGGGTGCGACGGTCGCGCGGCACGTGGGACCGGTGCCGCTCACCGTCGACAATCGCACGGAGCCGCTCGGCGATCAGCGGGTAGTCGTCGAAGCCGAGCACGGCGTCAGCCTCGGGTAGCGAGTCGGCCAGCACTTCGCCGTAGCGTTCCGCGAGACAGCCGACAGCCACCACGTGCTGCCTGGCCCCCGACGGCCGGTCTTCGGCCGCCGCCAGCAGGGTGTCGACGGAGTCCTTCTTGGCGGCCTCGACGAAGCCACAGGTGTTGACGACAACGGTCTCGGCCTGGTCCGGGTCGTCGACCAGCCGGAAGCCACCGGTTTCGAGGCGGCCGGCCAGCTCCTCCGAGTCGACCTCATTGCGGGCACAGCCGAGCGTCACAAGCGCGACGGTATGGGAACTGCTCATAAGTTCCCCCAGTATGCCCGCCGGTCGGCCGGCTAGCCGATATGGCGGAAGACGCGGGCTCCGGGTGCGCCCAGCAGCCCCCTGGGGTGCCCGGGACCGGTCATCCAGACCGCTCCCCCGTTGACCGCCATCACCCGTAGCGGACCGCGGCCTCTCACGACCTTGGTGTCCCCCACGGCCAAGATGCCCCGGTAGACCACTCGGTCGGCCTTGTCCCACACGACGACGCGGGACGAGCCCCGCTGGACGCTCAGCGTCACCCGGGTCGGCGGGACCGGTGGCGGGATCAGCAGCGTGTTGCCCGGACCCGGCGATCCCAGCCCGGCGGAGTTATGGGTAGGAGCGCCCAGCGCGTCCGGGGCCGATGCCGGGTCCGCCAGGAAGAACCTGGCCAACCCCCAGACCAACAGCAGCACCAGTACGGCGCCGACCAGAACGCCCCATCGCGACCCGCCCCGGCCGGCCGGCCGGATCACCCCCGCCGTCAGCTCCGCGCCGAAGACGGCCCGTGGGCCCACCGGCGCGCTTGCCAGATGGGCGTCGTACGACGCCACCAGCGGCTCGGGGTCGACCCCGAGCACGTTCGCGAGCATCCGGAGGTGGCCCCGGGCGTAGAAGTCGCCGCCACAGGGCGAGAAGTCCCCGATCTCGACCGACTCGATGACGTAGGGCCGGATCCGGGTGCGTTCGGCCAGGTCGTCGACGGTCATGCCCAGCCACTCGCGCGCCCTGCCGAGCTCTAGGCCGATGACCTCGTTGGGAGGGGTGTCGAAGGTGGGGGTCGGCCCCACTACCTCGACAGAGTCGGCGACACCTATTGCAGAGGGCTGGGCAGTCGCATCGGGTCGCTGCCGGACCTTGCGCATCGCCTGCGCGCTCAGGTCTGTCGTGGCGTCGATGATCAGCTCCACGTTGGCGGTGCGCGGCGACGGCCGGCCCACGGCCACCAGCTCCGGGTCGCGTCCCCCGGGGCGTTCGTCGGGGTGTTCCCCGGGGCGTTCGTCGGGGCGTTCGTCCTCCTCGGGAGCCCGCCTGCGCAGTTCGGCGAGCTCGGGGAGCGGCTCGGTCTCCTCACCGAGGTCGCTGGCCAGTGCCAGTGTGCCGACCGTCACCTCCCGACGGATCGGCACGGTGACCTCACTGAGCCGCCCGGCCTGGGTGCGGAGCGCGGACACGACCGCCGCCAGTCGGCGCGGAGCAGGCGGCGCGTCGGCGCGTCCCGGGCCTTGGCCTCCGGCCGGTGGCTGGTGGCCATCGTCGTGGCGCAGGCTGCCCGGGCGCGCCACCTCGACGGTTGGGTCGGGCTCGACGTCCTGCTCGCCAACCGCCACCACCGCGGCGCGTCCGTCGGCCAGCCGGGTCAGGGTGCCCAGCACGTCGGTGGTCGACAACGTGGTGGTCAGCCCGAACGGCACCACCAGGGGGGCGTCGTACAACCACCGGTTGAGCAGCACCGCTACCCGTGCCCGCGGACCGGCATCGGCGAGCACCCGCAACTCGTCCCGCGGTCGGACGGTGATCCGCCCGTCGCCGACGCGCCCTCGCCCGGCGACCTCGAGAGTCTCCACGTCGGGCCAGGGCACACCGGTCCAGTGGCCGCCGAGGCGGACCCGCAGCCCGGTCAGGTCGACGATCAACAACGGTGAGCGTGACTCCCGCCACGCCACCGCGTGCAGTACGCCCACCGCCAGCAGCGCGCAGCCGAGCAGGAACGGCACCACCCCACGGTCGTCACTGAACCGCCACAGGTAAGCCCCACACAGCACGAGCGCGGCCAGCGTGACCAGCCCCATCAACGCTCCACGACGGCGAACGACCACGGCTACCCCTCTGCCTGCAGGCGGGCGACCACGTCGTCGAGGTCGTCCGGTTTGATCAACACGTCACGCGCCTTCGAACCCTCCGAGGGTCCCACGATGCCGCGGCTCTCGAGGATGTCCATCAGCCTTCCGGCTTTCGCGAAGCCGACCCGAAGCTTGCGCTGCAGCATGGAGGTCGAGCCGAACTGGGTCGACACCACGAGCTCGACCGCTTGACACACCAGGTCGAGGTCGTCGCCGATGTCGTCGTCGAAGGCGCGCTTGCTCTGCTGGGGGGCGGTGACGTCGTCGCGGTACGTCGGCTGCAGCTGCTCTCGGCAGTGCGCCACCACCGCCTTGATCTCGGGTTCGGTGACCCAGGCGCCCTGGATGCGGGCCGGCTTGCTGGCGCCCATCGGCAGGAACAACCCGTCGCCCTTGCCGACCAGCTTCTCGGCCCCCGGCTGGTCGAGGATGACCCGGCTGTCGGCGAGCGACGAGGTGGCGAACGACAGTCGGCTCGGCACATTGGCCTTGATCAGCCCGGTGACGACGTCGACCGACGGACGCTGGGTGGCGAGCACTAGGTGGATGCCCGCGGCCCGGGCCAGCTGGGTGATCCGGACGATGGCGTCCTCGACGTCTCGGGGGGCGATCATCATCAGGTCGGCCAGCTCGTCGACGACCACCACTAGGTAGGGGTACGGAGCCAGCACCCGCTCGCTGCCCGGGGGTGCGGTGACAGCACCACCCTTGACCGCGAGGTTGAAGTCGTCGACGTGGCGGAAGCCGAAATGCGCCAGGTCGTCGTAGCGCTGGTCCATCTCGCGGACCACCCATTGCAGCGCCTCGGCGGCCTTCTTGGGGCTGGTGATGATCGGGGTGATCAGGTGCGGGATGCCTTCGTACCCCGTGAGCTCGACCCGCTTGGGGTCGATCATGATCATCCGCACCTCGTCGGGCGTCGCCTGGATGAGCAGCGAGCAGATCATCGAGTTGATGAAGCTGGACTTGCCGGACCCGGTCGCACCCGCGACCAGCAGGTGCGGCATCTTCGCGAGGTTGGCGACCACGAAGCCGCCTTCGACGTCCTTGCCGAGCCCGACGATCAGCGGGTGGTGGTCGCTGCGGGCCTGTCGGGATCGGAGTACGTCACCGAGGGAAACGATCTCCGCGTCGACGTTAGGAATCTCCACTCCGATGGCGGACTTGCCGGGGATCGGAGACAGGATCCGCACATCCGCCGACGCGACCGCATAGGCGATGTTGCGGCTGAGCGCGGTGACTTTCTCCACCTTCACCGCGGGTCCGAGCTCGACCTCGTAGCGGGTCACCGTGGGGCCGCGGGTGTAGCCGGTGATCTGTGCGTCGATCGCGAACTGCTGCAACACCTCGGTGAGGCGGTCCACCACGGCGTCGGACGCCGCGGATGTCGCCTTGTGTGCGCTGCCCGGCTTGAGGATCTCGTCGGTCGGCAGGGTGTAGGCGATGTCGCCGGACAGGCTGAGCTGCTCCACCCGCTCGGGCAGCGGGGTGTGCGGCGGGGGCTCGAGGACCACATCGCGGTCGGGGTCCATCTCGCGCGCTTCGAGGGGGTCGGAGTCGAACGGCGACTCCGGACGATCGCCCCTCGGCTCCGGTTCCATGACACCTACCCGGCTGCGCCGCCGGCCGCGGTTCAGCGGCTCGGGTGCGAGCGGCGTCGATGCGGTCTCGAGGTCGCCGGAGTCTGCCGTACGACGGCCCAGAGCCTTGTCCCGCAGGGCTTTCAGCCGCTCGGGAAGCTGGTAGACCGGTGTGGCGGTGACGACGAGGATGCCGAAGAAGGCGAGCAGCACTAGGAGCGGCACCGCGATCAGCGTGCTTCGGAAGAGGTCGGCGATCATCGCGGAGCCTATGTAGCCGACGGCTCCGCCGGCCTCCCGCATCGCTGCCTGCCCACCGGAGGGACGCGGAAGTCCGTGCCCGATGTGGATCAGGCCGAGCAGGCCCAAGGCGATCGCGGACCACCCGATGATAGAGCGTCCCGCCGGCCCACCCCTGCCGGGCCGACGCATCGCGGCCCAGGCGCCGACGAGGAGCAGCAGCGGAACCGCGTACGACGCGATGCCCACGCTGCCCTCCACGACCGCCCGGATGGCGTCGCCCACCGAGCCGTCGAGATGCCACCACTCGGCGGCGCTGACGACGACCACGAGGCCGACGAGACCCAGTCCGACACCGTCGCGCCGGTGCTCGGGGTCGAGGTCGCGAGCCGTCGAGCCGACGCGTCGGACGATCGCGCCGAGCAGGTGGGCCAGCCCGAGATAGAGCGACCGCAGACCCCGCCCGAGGGTAGCGAGCAGCCGGGGGACCGGGCCAGGCCCGCCGCGTCGAGGGGCCGGCGTCCGCGTTCGCGGCCGGGACCGGGTGCTCCCGGTCCGGCCCGTGCGGGTCGACTTCGTGCGTCGGGTCTGGTTGCCGGACGAGCCGGGTCGAGGGCCTTTGCCCTGCGACCGCGGCGGGGAAGACGTACGGGTCGCCATGCTCCGACCCTACGCGAAAGTCACACCGGTCCCATGCGTAACACGCCCTGCCGACCATCCGCCCCTCGTGACCGACCATCCGCCCCCCGTGACCGACCATCCGCCCCTCGTGACCGACCATCCGCCCCCCGTGACCGACCATCCGGCAGCTTTGGGACTGCCTGGCCTGGGCAACCGTCAGCACCCCCTGACGGCTGTCCTAGAGTCTCCGCATGAGGTTCGCGGTCGGCGATGTCCATGGCTTCCGGCGTGAGGTCACTGCGGCACTGCAGTCGCGGGCCCTGCTCGACGACGAGGGCCGATGGTCCGGCGGGCGCGACGAGGTCTGGTTCGCCGGCGACCTGATGGACCGCGGTCCGGACGGCGTCGGGGTGGTCCAGGACGTGATGCGTTGGCAGCGGGAGGCCGAGAGCGCAGGAGGGGAGCTGGGGTGCGTGCTCGGCAACCACGAGGTGCTCGCCCTCGCGGTGCGGCGGTTCCAGAATGCCGAGGTGCCCGGCGGATCGCGATCCGAGTTGCCTCGCAGCTTCGCGATGAGCTGGCTGATCAACGGAGGGCAGGCCCGCGACCAGGAGATGCTCACCGATGAGATGGTCGAGTGGCTTGCTGGGTTGCCGGCGTTCGCCAGGCTCGGCACCGACCTGCTGGTGCATGCCGACACGACCGAGTACCTGGGGTGGGGCGACGACGTCGAGGCACTGAACTCCGCCATCTCGGCCGTGTTGCACAGTGATGACATCGTCTTGTGGTGGGAGCTGTGGCGGACGATGACGACGCGCTACGCATTCTTGGGCAGCGACGGGCGCGGTCGGGCTCGCCGGATGCTGGACATGCTCGGAGGTTCGCGGATCGTTCACGGCCACAGCGTCATCGGTGACCTCCGCGACTTGGCGTCCGAGTCCGTCGAGGAAGCGTGGTCGTACGCCGATGGGTTGGTGCTGGCCGTCGACGGCGGCATCTACGACGGCGGACCTAGCCTCGTTGTCCCGTTGGACGGCTGATCCCAGGCGGATCGTCGGGCACAAGGGGCGGATCGTCGGGCACAAGAGGCGGATGGTCGACTACGGGGTGTAGTACTACGCCGTCCGTTGCTAGACTCTGTCGGATGACAGGCTCGGCGGTGGCGCGCATCGGTGGGCTGGAGCGGCGCGTCATGGACCAGCTGTGGGACGACACGTCGGGCGAGCGCTGGTTCACCGTCCGGGAGGTGCACGAGGAGCTGGCGCGCGAGCGCGAGATCGCCTATACGACGGTGATGACGGTTCTCCAGCGGCTGGCCAGGAAGCGCCTCGTCCTCGAGGCCAGGGAGGGGCGCGCCTACCTCTACCGCTCCACGGCCTCCCGCGGCTCGGTCACGGCGGACCTGATGCGCGAGGCCCTGGACGGCGCCGGTCCGGCCGACCGTAAGCAGGCCCTTACCCTGTTCGTGCAGAGCGCCCTGCCCACCGACGTAGCGATCCTGCGCGACGCCTCAGCCGGAGTTGCGCGCAGAGCTACGAAGGACGCGTGAGATCTGAGCCGCGCGTGGTGGTGTGCGCGGGTGGCACCGGGCTTGGCCTCGCCCCCGCCGAACCGTGCGCGAGCATCGGTGAAAGGTCGTTATCTCGGCCGGCGTGAGGCGAGCTTGCGTTCCCCCGCCGCGCAAGGGTCAGGTCGACCCGTGGGGTCCGACCGGCGTTCGGTTGCTCTGGTCGGCTCCGGCGGCAGGTTGATCGGCCCGCTCCAGGAGTACGGCGCCGGTGGCCGCGCCCAGCACGGCCCCCGCGAAACCCAGGCCCAGCAGTACCCGGCCTCCGGCGCGGGCGTCGGCGGTGCCGGTGATCTCCGCCCCCAGCGCCCAGGTGATCGGCGCGGCCGCGAGCTGACCGACCAGCACGGCGCTGAGACCGGCCACCGAGACGAACCGCAGCCGCATCCGGCTGGAGGCGGCCAGCCGGAGGCCGGCCGCAACGGCCGCGGCCACCCCGAGGCACAGCGGCGCGGCGGCAGCCGCCATGAGCCATTCGTCGGCCGGCATCACCCAGCCGCCGGCCATGGCCGCGGCGACCAGCAGCAGCCCCAGCGTCGCCCCGCCGCGTGGTCGGCGCCACCCGGCCGCCACCCCGGCCAGCCCGGCCAGGGTCAGCACCACCAGCACCCACCGCGACAGCGAGCCGGACTCCTCGGCCGACACGAGCAGGAGCACGTGCACGCACGGGGGACCAAGGGCGGATGCGGCGACCACCGCGACGAAGGCCGGCCGGGCGGCGGCGTCCGGCATCGCCAGGGTGCAGCCGACGAGACCCGTAGCCACCGCCGCGGCCGCGAGGAGCACCAGTGGCCGAGCCCAGGCCACGGACAGGTCGGGCTGGAAGCCGAGGAGCATCACCAGGGCGCCGCCGCCGACGACGAGCATCCCGAGCGCGGCCCAGGCGTTCTCCCAGGCTCGGCGCCGGGGGGCAGGCTCCCGACGCGGCTCGAGCGTGAGAGTCGCCACCGCCCAGAGGAGCGGTACGACGGTCATGGCGGCGATCGCGAGCCCGGGGGGGTGCACCCCCAGCCGGGTCACGCCGGAGGTGCGCCCATGCAACGCAAACCACCCCAGGGTGCCCCAACCCCCGGCCCACGGCAGCAGCCACCCGACAACGGTGGCTCGAGCCAGCCCGGCCGGCAGCTCCTCGAGCATGCAGAGACCAGCAGCGAAGAGACCTCCCACCGCCATCGCTTGCAGGAGCAGCG
Source organism: Propionibacteriales bacterium (assembly GCA_038254365.1). Classification (GTDB taxonomy): domain Bacteria; phylum Actinomycetota; class Actinomycetes; order Propionibacteriales; family Nocardioidaceae; genus JAWWPG01. The sequence continues at coordinate 19,580 of JBBSGI010000036.1, read as the reverse complement.
CCAACACGGCCTGCCCGCCGGAGGTGACATCGCTCGACAGAGCAAGACCCACGGCGGCGGTGGTCGTGCCGAACGCCAGCGGCGGCGCCGAGCCGCCCCGGGCGCACGCGAGGATCGAGACCGCTGCGGCGCCGACGGCGACGACGAGGGCAACGCCGCTCCACCCAGCCAGCCGGGCGTTGGCGGTGCCCAGCGACGGCCAACCCACGGCTACGTCGGGGAGCGTGACCAGACAGCACAGCAGCAGGCTCGAACCGAGGAGGGCCACCACCGGCGCCAGCAGCCCGCGAAGTCGCTCCGCCGCCGCCGTCCACCCCGCCTGCGGGCGCACCACCTCAGGCCTCGAGCACGACCGGGATGATCATCGGGCGGCGTCGGTGCGTCGAGTTGACCCACCGGCCAGCGGTCCGTCGTACGACCTGCTGGAGCTGGTAGACGTCGGTATTGCCCTCCCGGACCGAGACCATCAGGGCTTCGGCCACCAGCGGACGCAGGGCGTCGAAGACCCGCTCGTCCTCGGTGAACCCGCGAGCGTGGATCTCCGGGCCGGCCACGATCTTGCCCGAGTCGGAGTCGACCACGACCATCACGCTGATGAACCCCTCCTCACCGAGGATCCGCCGGTCCTTGAGCTCGCTCTCGGTGATGTCGCCGACCGAGGCGCCGTCGACGTAGACAAGCCCGCAGTCGACGCGGCCGGAGATGCCTGCCACCCCGTTGACCAGGTCGACCACGACGCCGTCCTCGACGACCACCGCGCGGTGGCGGGGCACGCCGGTCCGGACGGCCAGCTCGGCGTTGGCGACCATGTGCCGGATCTCGCCATGCACCGGCAGCACGTTCCTCGGGCGGACGATGTTGTAGCAGTAGAGCAGCTCGCCGGCGCTGGCGTGACCGGAGACGTGCACCATCGCGTTACCGCGATGGACGACGGTCGCCCCCAGGGAGGTCAGGCCGTTGATGACACGGAAAACGGAGTTCTCGTTGCCGGGGATCAGGCTGGAGGCGAGCACCACCGTGTCGCCGGGCTCCACCGCGATCCGGTCGTGGTTGCGCGCCGCGATCCGCGACAGGGCGGACATCGGCTCGCCCTGCGACCCGGTCGAGATCACCACGACCTGGTCGGGCTGGAAGCTGGTCAGGTCGTTCATCTCGATCAGCGTGTCGGGCGGGACGTTGAGGTACCCGAGTTCGCGGGCGATGGCCATGTTGCGGACCATCGAGCGGCCGACGTAGACGACCTTGCGACCGACCTCCACCGCCGCGTCCATCACCTGCTGCACGCGGTGGACGTGTGAGGCGAAGCAGGCGACGATAATGCGCTGCTTGCTGTTGGCGAACACCCGGTTCAGGACGGGCGCGATCTCCCGCTCCGCGGTGGTGAAACCCGGCACCTCCGCGTTCGTGGAGTCGACCAGGAAGAGGTCGACGCCCGCCTCGCCGAGCCGCGCGAACGCCCGCAGGTCGGTGATCCGGTCGTCGAGGGGAAGCTGGTCCATCTTGAAGTCACCGGTGTGCAGCAGCACTCCGGCGCCGGTCCGTACGACGATGGCCAGCGCGTCGGGGATCGAGTGGTTGACGGCGACGAACTCGAGGTCGAACGGTCCGAACGAGAGCCGCTCACCCTCCTTGACCTGGTGCCGAGGGGACCGGGTCTGGCGGTGCTCGCGGAGCTTCGCGTCGAGCAGCGCCAACGTGAGCTTGGAGCCGATCAGGGGGATGTCGGGCCGCTCTCGCAGCAGGTACGGAACAGCTCCGATGTGGTCCTCGTGGCCGTGGGTCAGCACCAGCGCCTCGATGTCGTCCAGGCGGTGTCGGATCGCCGAGAAGTCCGGCAGGATGAGGTCGACCCCGGGCTGGTTCTCGTCCGGGAACAGCACCCCGCAGTCGATGACAAGCAGCCGGTCGCCGTACTCCAGCACGGTCATGTTGCGGCCGACCTCGCCGAGCCCCCCGAGCGGGATGACCCGCAGGCCCTTCTGGGGGAGCGGCGGCGGGGCGCCGAGGTGGGTGTAGAGGTGGCTCATGGGCCGGTGTCCTCCAGAAGTCCTGCGTCGATGAGGTCGCGCTGCAGCTCGAGCACCTGCTGGTCGGTGGCCTCGACCAACGGTGACCGCACGGTACGGGTGGGGATCCTGCCCTGCAGCTCGAGCGCGGCCTTGACCATGATGGCGCCCTGCGTCCGAGTCATGATCGCCGCCACCGCAGGCAGCAGGGACCTGTCGATCTCCCGGGCCCGGTCGAGGTCTCCGGCGGCGACGGCGGCGACCAGGTCGCGGTAGCGCGGACCGGCCACGTGCCCGACGACCGACACCACGCCGACAGCGCCCAGGGCCAGCCAGGCGAGGTTGAGCGCGTCGTCGCCGCTGTAGAGCGCCAGGTCGGTGGAGGCCAGCAGCCAGCTGCCGGCGTAGAGGTCACCGCTCGCCTCCTTGACTGCGACGATCCGGTCGTGCTCGGCGAGAGTCGCCAGGGTCACGGCGGCCAGCTTGGTCCCGGTCCGGCCGGGGATGTCGTAGAGCATCACGGGCAGACCGGTGGAGTCTGCGATCGCCCGGAAGTGCGCGACGATGCCCGCCTGAGGCGGCTTGCTGTAGTACGGCGTGACCGCGAGCAGGCCGTGCGCACCGGCGGCCCCCGCGGCGGTAGCCAGCCCGACGGAGTGCTCCGTGTCGAAGGTGCCGACCCCGGCGACCACATAGGCCCGGTCGCCGACGGCCTCGACGACCGCGCGCAGCAAGGCGTCCTGCTCCTTGTCGGAGGTGGTCGGCGACTCTCCCGTGGTGCCCGAGATCACCAGCCCGTCGTGGCCGCACGAGTCGACCAGGTCGGTGGCGAGCACGGCGGCCGCCTCGGTGTCGACCTGGCCAGCGGCGTCGAACGGCGTGACCATCGCACTGAGAACATGCCCGAAGGGGGCCGTCACCGGGCTCATGGCTGAAGGTTACCGGTCGAACCGGCGCAGATGAGCCCCGTTGTTACCCGCTCGGGGGTCCGGGTAACAACGGGGCGTCAGGTGATTATCGCATCCGGCGAGCGCACGTTACAGGGTTTCGGCACATTTTCCGGTGCTCCCCGGCCCGTGGGGGCGGCGGCGGCGGTACGTCGACCAGGCGCCGCCGGGGAAGGGCTCGCGGGCGGTCTCAGTCCACTGGGACCAGTCGACGTCCGGGAAGAAGGTGTCGCCCTCGGGGTCGGCGTCGACCCAGGTGAGCAGCAGGCGGTCGGCGCGCGGGATCGCCGCCGCGTAGACGCGCGCGCCGCCTTGGACGAACGTCTCACCGCCGATCGCACCGGCCAGCTCGAGCGCCTCGGGGACGCTCCTCGCCACCAGCACGCCCGCGGGCGGTTCGCCGATGGGCGGCCAGGGGTCCTGGCCGGTGACCACGACGGTGGTCCGCCCCGGCAGCGCCCGCCCGATCGACTCGTAGGTCCGGCGGCCCATGACCAGCACGTGACCCATCGTGGTCTCCCGGAAGCGGCGCAGGTCGTCGGGCAGGTGCCAGGGCATCGTTCCGTGGTGGCCGATCACGCCGCCTCGAGCGACCGCCGCCATGACTGTTATCGACACAGCTTGGCAGTCAGACGGCGATCGGCGCCCGGAGGCCAGGGTGCGGGTCGTACCCGACCACCGAGATGGCGTCGAGGTCGAAGCCGTCGATGTCGGTCACCGTCGGGTCGACCACCAGCTTCGGCAGCGGTCGCGGGTCGCGGCCGAGCTGGATGCGGGCTTGCTCGAGGTGGTTGACGTACAGATGCGCATCGCCGAACGTGTGCACGAAGTCGCCTACCCGCAGCCCGGTGACCTGCGCCACCAGGTGCGTGAGCAGGGCGTACGAGGCGATGTTGAACGGCACGCCGAGGAAGACGTCCGCCGACCGCTGGTAGAGCTGGCAGGAGAGCCGGCCGTCCGCGACGTAGAACTGGAAGAACGCGTGGCAAGGAGCCAGCGCCATCGCCGGGAGGTCGGCCACATTCCACGCACTCACCAGGTGGCGACGCGAGTCGGGGTCGCGCCGGATCGCCTCGACGACGGCGCGGATCTGGTCGACGTGACCGCCGTCCGGGGTCGGCCAGCTGCGCCACTGGTAGCCGTAGACCGGGCCGAGGTCGCCGTTTGCGTCCGCCCACTCATCCCAGATGCGGATCCCGCGCTCGTGCAGCCAGTCCACGTTGGTGTCGCCGCGCAGGAACCACAGCAGTTCGCCGAAGACGGAGCGCAGATGCACCTTCTTCGTGGTGACCAAGGGAAAGCCCTCGTCGAGGTCGAAGCGCATCTGGTGGCCGAACACACTCAAGGTTCCGGTGCCGGTGCGGTCGGACTTGGCGACCCCCTCGTCGAGCACCCGCTGCATCAGGTCGAGGTACTGCCTCATGGCGCCTCCTCACGTGCCAGGCCGGTCGAGGGCGATGTTTGGCTCGGTGCGTGGTCACACCCGCATGCCAGTCACTCAACCTAACAGCGCCCGCTCCCCGCCCGCGGAGGCGCCATGACCCGTGCCAGAGTTCGGGACATGGCTGACCTGAGCGGGCTCCCGAGCGACCCGCCGGTGCCCGCTGGCACCGAAATGAGCCGGGACATTGGGTGGGCCGCCAGCTGGGCATTCGTCCGGAGCCACCTTCCGCCGGCGCCTTCGAGACTTCTGGAGATCGGCTGCGGAGCGGAGGGTGGTTTCGTGCCACGCATGCTGCGGGACGGCTACGACGCCGTCGGGGTCGACCCGGTGGCGCCGGCCGGACCCGAGTACCGTCAGCTCGAGTTCGAGCGGCTCGAGCCGCCGCCGGCCGTGGATGCCGTGGTGGCGTGCACCTCGCTGCACCACGTCGCCGACCTCGAAGCCGTCCTCTCCAAGGTGGCCGCGACGCTGCACGGGAGAGGCACCCTGATCGTTGTCGAGTGGGACTGGGAGCGCTTCGACGAGCAGACGGCACGCTGGTGCTTCGACCGCCTGGAGCCGCTCGCGGCCGGGTTCGAGCCCACCTGGCTGCACCGCAGGCGCGATCACTGGATCGCCTCCGGAGAGCCGTGGGGCGCACACCTACGGACGTGGGCGACGCAGGAGGGCATTCATACCGCCGAAAGCATGCTCCACGCATTGGACAGCCGCTTCGAACGCCGGTCCCTCAGCCACGGTGCCTACTTCTTCCCTGACCTTTGGCGGACCAGCGAGGCCACCGAGGAGTTCGCGATCCGCGACGGTGTCATCCAAGGCACCGGTTTGAGGTACGTCGGTCGGCTGGGCTCGGGCTGACCTGGCCCGGACTGATCAGATGAGCAGGTCTTCCAGGTGGAGCGGGAGGTCGCGCAGCCGAACTCCGGTGGCATTGTAGACGGCGTTGGCGACCGCGGCCGCGGTACCGACGATGCCGAGCTCACCGATGCCCTTGGTCCGGGGCCGCCCGAGGTGTGGGTCGTCCTCCTCGAGCCAGCTGACGTCGATCTCACCGACGTCGGCGTTCGAGGCGATGTGGTACGTCGCGAGATCGTGGTTGGCGTAGTCGCCGAACCGGGCGTCCATCACCCCCTCCTCGTGCAACGCCATCGAGAGACCCATCGTCATGCCACCGACGAGCTGCGACCGTGCGGTGGCGGCGTTGACGATCTGGCCGGCCGCGAAGACACCGACCATCCGAGGGATGCGGATCTCGCCGGAGTCGACGTCCACCCGCGCCTCGACGAACTGCGCACCGAACGCATGCCGGCTGAAGTCCTCCCCGAGCCCGTCGACCTCGTCCTTGGTGCTCTCGGTCACCTCGATGCCCTCGGGCGGGACAGCGCCGGCGGCGCCGTTGACCCGCTCCCGCAGCCTCCCGGCCGCCTTCGCGACGGCCCAGCCCCACGAGTTCGTGCCCATCGAGCCGCCGGCGATGCCGGCGCGGGGCAGCCGGGTGTCGCCGATCAGGATAGTGACCTGCTCGAGGTCGACCTCGAGGGTCTCGGCGGCGACCTGGAGCAACGCGGTGCGCGCCCCGGTGCCGATGTCGGTGGCGTTGATGGCGACGGTGTAGCGCCCGTCGGCGTCGACCGCGACCCGGGCCGTGGCGGGCGCGATGTTGTACGGGTACGTCGAGGAGGCGACCCCGGCACCCACCAGCCAGCGCCCTTCCCGCCGCCGACCCGGCTCCGGCGAGCGATGCTCCCAGCCGAACCGTTCAGCACCGGCGCGCAGGCACTCGACGAGGTGTCGGCTCGAGAACGGGGCGCCACTCTCCGGGTCGACCGCCGGTTCGTTGCGGACGCGGAGCTCGACCGGGTCGAGGCCGGTGGCGACCGAGAGCTCGTCCATGGCCGACTCCAGGGCGAACGAGCCGGGACACTCCCCCGGCGCCCGCATCCACGACGGGATCGGCACGTCGAGCCGAGCCAGCCGGTGCGCCGTACGACGGTGAGGCGCCGCATACATGACCCGGCTGATCAGCGCCGACTGCTCGGCGAACTCCGTCAGCGTCGCGGTCTGCTCGACGACGTCGTGGGCCAGCGACCGCAGGACACCGTCCGCGCTCGCCCCGAGGCGCATACGTTGGATGGTCGGGGTGCGGTAGCCGACCAGGGCGAACAGGTGCTGCCGGGTCAGCGCGAGCTTTACCGGCCGGCCGACGGCGCGAGCCGCCATGGCCGCCAGGACAACGTTGGGGCGGGGGGTGCCCTTCGAGCCAAAACCTCCACCGACGTGCGGGTTCACCACGCGGACGTCCTCCGCCGACAGCCCGAACACCTTCGCGAGCGACTGCCGAACGATCTGCCCGCCCTGGTTGGAGTCGTAGACGGTCAGGCTTTCGCCGTCCCAGATCGCCGTGGTCGCGTGTGGCTCCATGGGGTTGTTGTGCTCGGCGGGCGTCGTGTACGTCGCGTCCACCCGGACGGCGCTGGCGTCGAACGCCGCCCCGGGGTCCCCGATCACCGAGTCCGTGTCGGCTCCGGCGTTGACCTCGTCCGGCTCGTAGATCGACGGGTGCCTCGGCGTGAGCACGGTGTCGTGCGGTTGGACGTCGTACTCCACCGGCAGCCGGTCCGCTGCCTCGCGAGCCGCCTCCGGCGTCAAGGCCACGACCAGCGCGACGACCTGGCCGCGGAACGCGACCTCCGCAGACTGCAATACGGCGAGGAAGGGGTCCGGGTCCCGCAACCGCAGGGCATTGTCGTGCCAGAGCACCGCCAGCACGCCGTCCTTGCCGACGACCGCATCGGCGTCGACGGCACGGATGCTGCCGTGGGCGATGCGGGCCGTCACCGGCCACGCGTAGCCGACGTCGTCCGGCTGGTGCTCGTAGGCGTAGCGGGCCTGCCCGGTCACTTTGTCGACGCCCTCGACCCGAGCCAGCGACCCGAGGCTGACGGTGCGGGGACCCGCGGTCGTGGTCATGGCTGCCCCTGACGCCCGCTGGCAGCGAGCCGGTCGAGAACCTCCGCCGCGATGCGAGCGGACAGGTCGGCCTTGAATGCGTTGTCAGGAAGGAGGCTCGCCCTCTCCATTTCTCGGGCGACGGCCGCGACCACGGCCTCGCGGTTGAGCGGGTGGCCCCGCAGGGCGTCCTCGGCGACCCGCGCCCGCCAGGGCCGCGGTGCCACTGCCCCGAAGGCGACTCGGATGTCCGTCACCACGTCGTCGTCGACCGTCACCGCAGCGGCGACCGAGCCGACCGCGAAAGCGTACGAGGCGCGGTCGCGCACCTTCCGGTACGTCGAGAGGCGGCTCAGGTCGGTGGGCGGTGGCAGCTCGACGGCGGTGACGAGGTCGCCGTGGGACAGTGTGTTGTCGCGTGAGGGGTCATCGCCCGGCAACCGGTAGAAGTCGTCGAGTGCCAGGGCGCGCCTGCCAGCCTCGCCCTCGACATACACGACTGCGTCCAGTGCGGCCAGCGCGACGGCCATGTCGGACGGGTGTGTCGCGATGCAGGATTCACTCACTCCCAGGATGGCCAGGTCGCGGTGGATCCCCGCGATCGCCGGGCAGCCCGAGCCCGGTGCGCGCTTGTTGCAGGGCTTGGTGACGTCCTGGAAGTAGAGGCAGCGGGTCCGCTGCAGCAGATTCCCGCCGACCGTCGCCATGTTGCGTAGCTGGCCGGACGCACCGGCCAGCAGGGCCTGTGACAGCACGGGGTAATGCCGGCGCACCCGAGGGTCTGCGGCCAGCGCGCTGTTGCGCATCCCGGCGCCGACCAACAGGCCATCCTCCTCCGTCTCGGTGATTTCGCCGGAAAGGGCCGACGTCACATCGACCAGGAGGCTTGGCCTGACCACGCCCAGCCGCATCAGGTCGACGAGGTTGGTGCCACCGCCGAGGTAGGCAGCCTCCGGATGCCCAGTCAGCGCACCGACCGCGTCGGCAGGAGAGGCCGCGCGCTGGTAGCCGAACGCCCTCACGCGGAGGCTCCGGACGCATCGAGCACCGCCGGGACGATGTTGACGTAGGCCCCGCACCGGCAGAGGTTGCCGCTCATGCGCTCGCGCACCTCGTCGGCGTCGAGGCTTTGCCGACCCGCGACCGCTTCCACCGCCGGATCGGTCACGGCACTAGGCCAGCCGGAATCCGCCTCGTCCAGCATTGCCACTGCGGAGCAGATCTGCCCGGGCGTGCAGTAGCCGCACTGGAACGCGTCGCGCTCAATGAAGGCCCGCTGCATCGGGTGCAGGGCGTCGCCCTCCGCCAGGCCCTCGACGGTTACGACGTCGAGACCTTCAGCGGCGACCGCCAGCAGCAGGCACGCGTTCACCCGGCGGCCGTCCGCGATGACGGTGCAGGCGCCGCATTGGCCGTGGTCGCAGCCCTTCTTGGCCCCGGTCAGCCCGAGGTGGTCGCGCAGAGCGTCGAGCAGGGACGTCCGGTTGTCGAGCGTGAGAGGTCTCTCGAGACCGTTGACCGAGAGCCTGACCTGGCTCGAGGCGGCGAGGGGATCCATGTCCCCCATCCTGTCAAGAGCCGGCGCCTTCCACCGGTCCGGCCCGCTCTGCCCGCGGGTAAGCATGCCGGGCACACGACCCCATGGGCCGTTGGGTGGCGCCTTCGGCGTCGATGCTGGGTAGAGGCGCGACCATCGGCCGGCGGCGGTGGAGGCTAGCCTTCGACGGTGGGTCTGACGTGGGCGAGGCCGCTGGCGTGGCGGTTGCGACGGCAACTGCTCGACCCTGTCGGTACCGGGTCGGTCGCGGACGTGGTCGAGAGGCTGGGAGCGGTGCCCGCCTGGCCGGACGCGACGGCGGAGCTAACGATCGGCGCCCGGCGTACGGACGGAAAGTCCGGCGATGCGACACGTGCGCTGGCGGCGGGGAAGGTCGTCAAGGTCTTCGCGTTCCGCGGCGCCACGCACCTGATGACGCCGCGAGACGCAGGTGCCTACCTGGCACTGCGGGCCTCGAGCCGGATGTGGGAGCTGCCGAGTTGGGAAAGGTTCTACGGGCTGGCACCGTCGGACTGGCCGCGGTTTCGGGAGTACGTGCGACGGGCACTGGCCGATGGGCCGTTGACCCGTTCGGAGTTGGCCGCCGCGCTCGGCCGGAGCAGCCGCTACCGGCACCTGGGCACCATGGTCGCCGAGGCCAACGACACCCTGCTCAAACCACTCACCTGGCAGGGCGACATTGGCCTCGGGCCGGTCCGGGACGGCGAGACAACGTTCCTGAGGCTCGACGACGTGCCCGGTTGGGCCGGCATCCCCGACATCGACGAGGCCGGGCCGAGGGTGGTCGCGGCCTACTTCCGCACCTACGGTCCGGCGACCCCGGACCGGGTCCACGACTGGTTCGGCAAAGGACTCGGGGCGAAGCGGAAGGCCATCACCCGCTGGCTGGACCAGTTCGCTGAGCAGTGCGAGCAGGTCACGATCGACGGCGACCGCGTCCTAGCGCTTCCGGAGGATCTCGACGATCTGCGGACGACGCCGGCCTCCACCGCCGTCCGGTTACTGCCGGGCCGCGATCCCTGGGTGATGGCTCCCGGCAGCTCCGACACCCGCATCGTGCCTCGCAGCCGCCGGGAAGCCGTGAGCCGGTCGGCCAATCTGGTGGTCTCCCGTGGCGTCGTGGCCGGTACCTGGAATTTGCGCGGCGAGCGCCTGGAAGTCGCATGGTTCAAGGAGTGTCATCGAGTGGCGCGCACCGCCCTCGACCAGGACGCCACGGCCCTGGCGAAGTTCTTGGACCGTCCGCTCGACGTGGCCATGACCATCGCCTGATTCCCCGTCGATACGCGCGGGTGAGCACACCGCTGACGTGGCGGAGTGACGTGGCCCGAGCGTGGACCGCGACATCTGCGGATGGACGCGTGGTGTCGAGCGCCTCGGCTGGCCGCTGATCCGATCAGGAATCGAGAAGCGCCACGATGTGGCCTGGGCCTAGCCTGCTGGTGCGGCCGGCACCACGCCGGACGCGGAGCGTCGAAAGGAAGCCCGAAAATGCCCGCAAAGAAGGCCAAGACCGAGTCCAGCGGTTTCAGCGCCGAGGAGCGCGCCGCGATGAAGGAGCGTGCCGCCGAACTTCGCGCCGAGGGCAAGCAGGGGAGTAAGAAGGCCGACGGCCTGCAGGCGATCCTTGACGCGATCGCAAAGATGACACCGGAGGATCGTGCGCTCGCCGAACGTGTGCACGTCACGGTGACCGCAACCGCCCCCGCTTTGTCGCCGAAGACCTGGTACGGGATGCCCGCCTACGCGAACGCGGACGGCAAGGTCGTCGTCTTCTTCCAGGACGCGGGCAAGTTCAACTTCCGGTACTCGACTCTAGGCTTCCAGGACACCGCGAACCTCGACGACGGCGACCTGTGGCCGGTGTCGTACGCGCTCCAGAAGTGGACCTCTGTGGTGGAGAAGAAGGTCGTCGAGCTGGTGACGGCTGCGATCTCCTGACCGGTACCGCGACCGGTGCGGAGCGCGCGCTGCCCGCGTACCGCGGCGTCACTCAGTGCTGGTCTAGCCCTCGCCTTGCTTGAGGGCGACAATCGGTCCTAACACAGGGAGGAACCCGCGATGACGATGACGACCCGGCTTCGGGACGCGATGAACAGTCACGACCTCGAGGCGTTCCTGGACTGCTTCCACGAGGACTACAGGAGTGAACAACCCGTTCATCCAGGTCGCGGCTTTGACGGTCGAGACCAAGTCAAGGCCAACTGGTCAGCCATCTTTTCAGGGGTGAGTGACTTCGCGGCTGACCTCCTGAGTCACTGCCAGGACGACGATCGAGAGTGGTCCGAGTGGCGGTGGACCGGCACTCGCCAAGACGGCAGCATCCTCGACATGGCCGGCGTCATCATCGTCGGTGTCCGTGATGGCCGCATTGCCTGGGGCCGGCTTTACGGCGAGCCCGTGCAAGCAGCAGGGGAAACCATCGATGAAGCGGTCCAACGAATGGCAGGCCACGACTCGGAATAGCGCCAGACTTTCTGCCGACTGCCTGGCCCGCCCGCCCGGTATGCTGAGGAGGAGTCGCCGGCCGCACCGACTGGTGGCAGTTCGACGCCCGGACCTTCGCGGCCGACGGCCGCTCCTACCACCCGGTCACCACCCATTTGCACGCACCGGACGTCGGGATGCGGCCGCCTGTGCGGTAGCGGCTCGCGTACTTGTGGCTCAAGCGACTCGGTTCTGAGAGAGTGTCGACGTGGGCTGGCGCAGTCCGCGACGTGCACCGCGAGCTGCCTTCTTGACCGGGAGAGAATCATGACCATCAAGGACATCGGGCCCGACCCTCAAACCTTCGACCTCGAGAGGGCGACGCTAGACAACACGGACTATCGCGCCGTCGCCTGGTCCGGGAAGTACCTTCAGCTGACGCTTATGTCGATTCCCGTAGGTGAGGACATTGGCCTCGAGGCGCACCCGGAGACTGACCAATTCCTACGACTCGACGCAGGCCGGGGTCGCGTCCAGATGGGCCGCACGAAGGGTCGACTCGACTTCGACCGGGAGGTCGAGGATGGCTGGGCAATCTTCGTGCCCGCCGGCACTTGGCACAACGTCACCAACATCGGTGACGTGATCCTGCAGCTTTACGCCGTCTACGCGCCGGTCCACCACGCGTCGGGCAAGATCCATGCCACGGCCGCCGACGCGGAGCGCGACGAGGACTCAGGCACCGACGAGCCGCCGAGCTGGTCGTTCCAGCCTGCCCAGCAGCCGTCGGATGAGCACGCCTGATCAGCGAGGGTTTTGCTCGTCGCGTCCACGTCGACATCGACGTCGCAGCCGTGACCGCTGACCCGGCGGTTAGACGCACCTGCTCACTCGCGCGGACCCGCGGCAGTAGCGCTCATCGCGGACCAAGCGTGGAGCGGACCCTAGGCTTCGGACCATGACCGACCCGGCGCGCCTTGCCACGCTGCAAGACCTGCACTCGTGGCTGGAACTCGTGCCTGAGGTCGAAGTCCTCTTCGGGCCGATGCCCCAGATCGCGGTCCGCATTCTCCGCGGAATCCAGCGCGGCACGGCCCTGGTGGTCGCGGACGGCGGTCAAGTAAACGGCGCGGCGCTGCTCAGCCCTGATGGTCGTCCTCAGCGGATTCGTTGGCTCGCTGTCCGACGCTGTTGCCGAGGACGTGGTGTGGGTGCTGCGCTCCTGGCCGCCATTCTCGAGCGGTGGCCAACGGATGATAGCGAGGTGTCACCTTCACGTCGGCTACGCCGGGCGGTGAAGCGGCGCGAAGGCTCTACGAGCGGTTCGGCTCCAGTGTTTCGGCGCGACCGACCGGGCCCCAGATGGCGAGGGGCGGGACCTCTATGCCTTGCGTCGCTAGTGTCAGCACATCGGCAGGTCCCTACGTTCGCGTGGCCGGGCGATGCCCCCATCCTCATGGATGCGGCTTCGCAGGATCGACGAGCCGGTGCTCGTCATCTACGGGCCTTCTCGCGTCAGAGCCGCCGAGTTCAAAAGACCCCTGGACGAATAGCGGGCCTATTGCTTGCTGTCGGCAGCGGTCCTTCTTGGATGTCGTAAGCGGCCCGGCGTCGCGGCTGCCGGCCAGCTCGAGGCGGTATGACGCGCTTCTGCCGTGCAACCTGGCCAGGTCACTGCCTGGCGGCGGTCGGCAAGTCGTTTCGGGAACACTGGGCCTATGTCCGCCTACTCACTGCCTCATCAGTCCGCCGCCGCCGGAATGGTGATTACCGACGGCGGCGGGCGCACGCTGTTGGTCCGAACTCACAATCGCACGGGTTTGGTCCTGCCCGGTGGGCTCGTCGAGGAGGGCGAGTCTCCCGCCGCGGCTGCTGAGCGCGAACTGCATGAGGAACTTGGGCTTGACGGGCGCGTGTCACGCCTACTTGTCGTGCAGCACAAGCCCGCGGTGGCCGGAACTCCGGCAATGCTGATGTTCGTGTTCGACTCCGACCCGATGGAGCAGGGTAGAAAGCTGATCCTTCAATCCGAAGAGATCGCCGAGGCTCTTTGGCTCAAGGTTACGGATGCGGTGCGCCAGCACACCGACGGTGGTCGAGAGCGGCTGGCTGCCGCCTTCCGAGCGAGGAGCGAAGGCCTCACTATCTACATGGATGCGGATCGAATCCTCCCCTTCTGAGCCTCGCTGTCACCGGCAGGTCCGCTCCCTGCCTGCATCATGCGTGTGAATCGGGTGGTTCCTCGCGGTTGTGTCGAGTGCCAAAGTGGGAGAACGACGGAGTTGTCGCGGCGATACGACGCACCCTCCGAGAACGCCCGCGTCAACGACATCAGCGATCATGTCTTGGTGAACGAAGCATCCGGTGCACAAAACGACCGATGCCGTCCGAGGCCATGGACTTCGGCCGGGGGTTGCTGTGGCGCCTTCTCGCGGCTGCTGCTAGTTAGACCTCCGACCGCCAGGATGCGGGGACCGGGGAACTTGGTGAACCTTGTTCGGGTCTTCGGCTCGTGCGTCGTGAACGGGTCAGGTTCCGAAAACCCGCGGGGCAGACGTGCCGAGTCGGTGAGCATGCCGTTGCAGCTGCACGGCGATGCCGCATAGACAGGCTGCCAGGAGTAGGGGGTGGCTCCTTGTGCGAAGGGGCCTCCGACCAACCACGCGACGATCCAAGCGCCGAGCATCCAGCGGGACAGAACTCCTGTGCGCCATGAGCCGGCAGCGAACAGAACGAGCCCGACGACCGTGGCTGCGGAGGCCAACAAGGAGGTGGGTCCAAACGATGATGCCCGGCCGATGATCAGGGCGAGCCCACCAGTCACCACGTGGACTGCTAAGCCCCGCTGACATGAGCATCGAGCCTGCAACGCCGCGACGCCCGTCCTGCGGGGTCTGCAAGGCATGGAGGGCCTGAACGAGGACCAACACGGAGGCCATGGCGGGGATCATGCCGATGCCCGTGTACCAGTAGTCGCCGGGCTCTCCCGCGAGGATCGGTTTCGGGCTGGCGAGCCAGACCGCACGTCTAGGCTTACGCGTATGTCCTTGCCCGTCGACAGCCACGTTCACACCGAGTGGTCGTGGGACGCGCCGGGCGGCGACATGGTCGCCTCCTGCGCCCGCGCGGTCGAGCTGGGTTTGCCGGCCATCGCGTTCACCGAGCACGTCGACTACACGGCATGGCGGGTGGCGCTCGAGGACCTCGATCCCGACCACCTGCTGGTGCGGCTGAGCACACCGAACGGGACTCTTACGCCGCCGGCCTTCGACGCGACCGGCTACCTTGCCGCGGTCGACGACTGCCGGGCACGGTTTCCCGGGCTCCGGATCCTGAGTGGGCTCGAGCTCGGCGAGCCACATCGACACACGGCGCAGGTCGCAGCGGTGCTGCGGGCCGGCTGTTTCGACCGGGTACTGGGGTCTGTGCACAGCCTGCCTGATCAGGGCGGGTACGCCGAGCCACCGGGGCTGTTCACGCACCGCGACCCTGGGGATGTTGTTCGCAGCTACCTTGACGAGATCGCCGTCCTGGTTACGGATAGGGAGAGTTTCGAGGTTCTCGCCCATGTCGACTACGCGGTGCGGTCCTGGCCTGCGGCGGCCGGCGCCTTCGCACCGGAGGACTTCGAGGAGGAGTTCCGTCACACGCTGCGCTTGACGGCCGAGAGCGGACGGGCGCTCGAGCTCAGCACCGTCGTACCGCTCCACACCACTATCCTGCGATGGTGGCACGAGGAAGGCGGAGAGGCCGTCACATTCGGTAGCGATGCTCATGACCCCACGACCCTCGCGCGAGGCTTCCGCGACGCCGCCCAGATGGCCCAGGCTCACGGCTTCCGCCCTGGCGAGCGCCCCTATGACGTGTGGGGACGCGCATGACGGACCATGTCGCGTACGAGGTGTCGGCCTGGCCGTGCGGCCCACGAGTGGCGTGAGTCCCAACGCACTTCTTCCATGTGATGCCGCAGCGTGCCTGAGCCGACTTCCCCAACCGCACTACCGCCTCCCCGGACAGCCCCGGAGACCGGGTCAGACACGGATCGGGGCAAGGACATCTCGAGATTTCCACTCCATCGTCATGCAGCCGCAACGATTCATTGGAAATGTCTTGGAAGATCACGTGCATAACAAGCACGTCAGTTAGTGCATTCTGCGGGTTGCCCAGTCTTTGGCGGTGATCGCGAACCGGCGGTAGTACGTGTGCTGGTCCATGAACACGCGCTCGTCACCTCTGCCGGTCTCCATCAGGCCGAGGCGCCGAAGGATGCGGACCGAGCGCTGGTTGGCATCCAGTGCCTCAGCCCAGATCTCGTCCATGCCGAGCCGGTCGAAGCCATAGTCAAGGCCTGCAGCCCCGGCCAAGCGCCCGAGCCCCCTACCCCAGCGGCGTCGCTCGCCAATGACGAACCCCAGCTCGCGTCTGTGGGGCTCGGCTCCGTGGAGATCGACGTAGCCGACGAGGATGCCCTCGTGGGTCGCCCCTAGCCGGATCAGTTCAGGCGGCGGTGACTGGATGAGCGCCTCGTGGAAGCACTGTCGCTCGGTGGCGGGCACGTCGGTGGTCCAGTCGGCTTCGAGACAGAACTCGGGGTCCGCACCCCACTCTGCGATCACGTCGGCGTCCCGCAGCTGCAAAGGCCGCAAGGTCACTGAGTTCGCTGAGTCATCCACCTCATGAGCCTAAGAGGACGCTGCGCAAGCAGTCACCTCACCGGCGCACGTCGGCAGATAGGAAGTTCGCCGAGGTGGAGACTCGGTCCGACCTCAAACATGGGTCCGCCCGCGGCGCTAAGAAGCGCCCGGAAGAACGCCGTACTCGCGCAGGATCGGGGCGACTTCACCAACGGCTCGCCTTATGGGTGAGCTGGTTCTGGCAGAAGTACCGACTGGCCGACGACCCGGTAAACCGCAAGCGGGACAACTGCGAACGCGGACTCCGCTGGAACATCGATGAAGCCGAGCGGGCCGAAGTATGACAGGACTGCGGCCTGTCAACGGAGCGTAGCGAGCGCCACTGGTCACGAGCTTCAAGCGCACTGGCCGAAGCTTCGGTGGGTCGTTGATCCTCGTCTTCGACGTGATCTCCGCCCAGCGGCGTCCCTTGGATCGTGGTGCGCCAACTGCGCGTTAGTGAGCGGTAGCACGCGGCTCCATCGGAAGTTCGAGAAGTGCCGTGGTGGCCAACAGTGGGCGTGGACGGGGAAGGTGCCTGCCGGGTATGCCGGCCAAAAAGGCACCCCGTCAGGCGTCGTATTCCAGGCGCACTGTCGGGGTGGCCGGATGGCTCTGGCAGGTGAGCACGTAGCCGGCCGCGATCTCGTCGGGCTCGAGCGCGTAGTTCGTGTCCATCACGACAGCGCCCTCGACAATCTTCGCCCGACACGTGCCGCAGACCCCGCCCCGGCATGCGAACGGCGCGTCCGAGCGGACCCCGAGCGCCGCCTCCAGGATCGGGACGTCGCCGCCCTTCAGCCGGAAGGTCGACCGTCGGCCGTCGAGCGTGATCGTGACGTCGGAGCCCTCCCCCTCGTCGAGGTCCCTTCTCAGCGGTGGCGGTGGCGCCTTCTCCACGTGGAACAGCTCGGAGTGGACACGTGCCGTGTCGACGCCCGCCTCGACGAGCGCGTCGCGCAGGTCGATCACCATCTCGTACGGACCGCAGAGGAACCACTCGTCCACGCTCTCCGCAGGCACCAGCGTCTCGGTGATCTTGGTCAGCCGGGACGCGTCGAGTCGTCCGGACAGCAGCTCGGCCTCCTGCGCCTCGCGGCTCAGCACGTGGATCAGGTGGAAGCGAGCGCCGTACCGGTCCTTGAGGTCCTCAAGCTCCTCGAGGAACATGATGGTCCGGCTGGTGCGGTTGGCGAACAGCAGGGTGACCCGGCTGTGCGGCTCCTGGGCGAGGGTCGTCGCCACGATCGACAGGATCGGCGTGATACCGCTGCCGGCGGCGATCGCGCAGTAGTGCTTGGAGTTCGCCGAATCCAGCGGGGTGTAGAAGCGACCCATCGGGGTCATGACGTCGATCTCGTCACCCACCACCAGCCGCCCGGCCGCGAATCCCGAGAAATGCCCGCCGGGGAGCACCTTGACGCCGATGCGCAACCGCCCGGACTTCGCCGGCGCGCAGATCGAGTAGCTCCGCCGAACGTCATCGCCCACAAGCGAGGTCCGCAGCGTGAGGTGTTGGCCTTGCACGAAGTCGTACTCGTCGGCTAGATCCGCCGGCACGTCGAAGCCGATGCACACTGAGTCGTCGGTGATCGCGGTGATCTCGTTGACCTTCAGGGTGTGGAAGACGGGTCGACGGGGCTGAGCCGCCGGATCGGCGGTGGCGATCACTCAGTGCACCTTGAAGTGGTCGAAGGGTTCCTGGCAGTCCTCACAGACCCAGAGTGACTTACAGGCGGTCGATCCGAACCGGCTCAGCTCGTTCGTCGCGCCCGAGCCGCACTGCGGGCAACGCAGCGACAGCCGCACCGAGACCGCGCCGGAGGTACGGCGATCGGGCGGGGCGATTCCGTAGTCGAGGAGTTTCGCCTTGCCTGCTTGGCTCATCCAGTCGGTGGTCCAAGCCGGCGACAGGACCAGCCGCACCGACACATCGGCGAAACCGGTGCTCTGCAGGGCGAAAGTGACATCCTGTCGAATGGCGTCCATCGCTGGACATCCCGAGTACGTCGGAGTGATGGTCACCTCGACCGCGCGTTCGTCGACAACGGTCACCTCCCTGAGGATGCCGAGGTCCTCGATGGTGAGCACGGGCACTTCCGGGTCGAGCACGGCCGCCGCGGCGCTCCAGGCCCGGGCAGTGAGCTCGGTGTGCACATCCAGCACGGCCTGGTCGTTCACCAGGTGGCTCCCGGATGTGAGCGGTGGAGGTACTGCATCTCCGCCAGCAGGTAACCCAGGTGCTCGGTGTGGACACCCCGGCGGCCACCGGTGTGGTGGACGGCCGTCCGGGGCAGCGTGAGGGTGGCGTCGGCGAGCACCTGCTCGACGTACCCGAGACCGGCGTCCTCAAGGCTCGCGGGGTCGACGGCGACGCCGAGGACCAGGCGCGTGACCAGGTCATCGGACTCGAAAAGCTCGCCGACGTAGGGCCACACGTCGTCGAGACCCCGCTGCATGCGGCGATGCGACTCGGCGGTGCCGTCACCCAGGCGGCACGTCCACTGGGTGGCATGGTCGCGGTGGTAGTCGACCTCCTTGATCGCCTTAGCGGAGACGGCCGCGATGGTCGGGTCGGAGGAGTCCACGAGCGCGGAGTGGAGCTGGTACTGGTACGCCGAGGTCACCAGCATCCGCGCGGTGGTGAAGCCGAAGTCACCGTTCGGGATCTCGAAGATTTGTGCGTTGACGAAGTCCCGCTCGTCGCGCAGGAAGGCCAGGTCGTCCTCGTCGCGGCCCTGGCCCTCGACCTCGCCGGCGTAGCCGAGCAGCGATCGGGCCTGGCCCAGCAGGTCGAGGGCTATGTTGCCGAGCGCGACGTCTTCCTCCAGCTGCGGCGCTGCCGCGATCCACTCCGCCGTGCGCTGCGCGGCGACCAGCGCGTCGTCGGCCAGGCGGAGCACGTACCGCACCAGGTCGCTCCGGTCGGTGGGCAGGCTGCGGGCTTCCTTCAGGTCGGCCGTCACAGGTGCTCGACCCCCTCCGGAACGCTGTAGAAGGTCGGGTGCCGGTAGATCTTGTCGGCAGCCGGGTCGAAGAACGCGTCCTTCTCGTCGGGGCTGCTGGCCGCGATCGTCTCGGCCGGCACGACCCAGATCGACACACCTTCCTGCCGGCGGGTGTAGACGTCGCGGGCGTTGCGGATGGCCATCGTCGGGTCTGGTGCGTGCAGGCTGCCGACGTGCACGTGGTTCAGCCCACGCTTGGCCCGCACGAAGACCTCCCACAGCGGCCACTCGTGACGAGCGGCGCCGCCCGGATCCTGCTCGGACGGCACTCCGGTCGTGGGGACGGCTCCGTGGCCTCCGGCGGCGGTCAGGTCCTGCGGCTGGCCGTCGGTCACTGGTGCACCCTCTTCCTGGCGGGTATCGAGATGATGCTTGTTGTTCGGACTCGGCGAGGGCCGAGGTGACGGCCAGCGTCGGTCGCTCCGCGAGGGCCAGCATGACACCGCCGCCCCCGGTTCTCCCGAGGCTGTAGACCGGCATCAGAAGGACGCGCCGCAGAGCGCCAGTCAGTGACCGCCCGGCAGACAGCCTCCTCGCCGGGTCGTCGCAGCCAACTCAAGGAGAATCGATG
>JBBSGI010000035.1:0-32382 GCA_038254365.1 Propionibacteriales bacterium | reverse complement strand
GGTTGCGTGGTTGCTCCGAAACCTAGGCGACAGCACGTGCGCGTCCTGACGTCACCGCTCAGACGGCCCGAACTCCCTCAAAGACAGGGACTCCGCCCACGAAAGCGGCCTCTCGGACCCACGGAAAGCCGAGGAGTCCCTGAAATTACGATACTTACCCATCCGTGACCTCCTGTCAGGAAGAATATTCTCCCATTCGGGTCACTATCCGGAGAGAGGGACACACCTCAGTCGCTGACGACGAGCTCGTAATCGCCACGACCCGCGACGAGTTGGCGCTGCTGGCCAACTCCATAGGCGAGGCTCTGGAGGCAGTCGAAGGATGGGAGTTCGACACTCGGCTGGGATCGACGCCTGACGACGCGAGAGCACTGCGTGACCGCATTGGCGATGTCCTTCGGGCGGCTTTCCGCCCAGAGTGAAATCAGCTGGCTTGGCCGGTGAGGGCTTGTTTGGCGTGGTGGCGCAGGAGCGCGCCTTCGATGAACGCTGCGACGTGTTCTTGTTCTTCGGGGGGTGGTCCGCCGTTCCACTGTCCGGACGTTCACGTTCACTGCTGGGAGGGGTCCTCGCCGTCGGGCGCCTCACACTCCACCAGCCTCGCGCACATCGGCTGAGAGTGCGATGGATGCTGACCCCGGATCACCGCGGACGATGCGGACCGGCGCCCCTCGGACCCAGCGCGCAGTCGGCGAGGTCGCATGTACCGGAGCCCGCGCCTGAAGCGCGGAACACCGGAGGCTGAACTCCGGAGCGAGGCGAGTTTGCACTCTCCCTATCGTATGTTGTCGGGTGAGAACATCTCCGCACTGAGTGCATTCAGGCCAAACGATTCATGCCGCTAAGCCCGGGGCCGTCGCCACGGCGGAGGGCGAGGACGGGGTACGAGGCGACCCGAGCACCGGCTTCGCGGGCAGCGTGCTCGATCTCAACATCGAGCGTCCGACGGCCCTGCGCCCACGGTGGTGCGCCGTTCTCCCATGTTGGCCCGGTCAGCGGAAGCCTTCGGCTTGCGTGGCCTCGTCCGCCACCCGGACGCCGTAGTGGTAGGCCAGCATGCCGCCGAGCCAGCCGGACGCACCGAGGATAACCAGCGCGATGATCGTGAGGATTAGCTCTAGAGCGGTGACCTCCTCGTAGCCCTGGATCATCCGAACGAAGAAGTTGATGACGAACAGCGCGACGACGGTCAGGTTGAGCACCATGTGTGTGATCCCGGTTTTGAAAGCCTTGGTGCCTCGCGGAATCGTCAACAGGTCCATCAGGCCGAACAGGGCCGCGGCTAGCGCGCCGATGATGCCGATCAGGATCAGCCAATAGGCGCCCTCGGCGAAGACCTCCGACTCGTCGCTGACCATAGCGATGAGGTCGAAGATCAGCACGGCCACCCAGGCACCGATCGGCACGGTGACCAGCACCGGGTGGAACGGGTGGCCGTAGGGGCCGGCGAGGGGACTCTTCGGCCGCTTGGCGCGGCGAAGCCCTTCCGGGTCGGACAAATTCTGGTTCGGCGTGGTCATGGCACTCTCCTTCGGTGACTCCAGACGGAAGGTCGGTTGCGTGCTGGTGTATTAGACAGCCAGACACCGACGATATGTATCGACTATAGAACTAGACGATAGACGCGCCAGCGCCAAGCCGGTGCCTGCGGGCTCGCATCATCTCCGGACGCTTTCTGCGGAAAGGGTCCAAGGTCGTTGTGTGTTGCCGGAGCGGTCGCCCGATCCCCTCACCGACGCGCAGGTCCTCAGGAGCGAAGGCGCGGAGGTCTCGACCGCCCGCGACTGAGTCGCAACCAGGCGCGTGTCTGCACCCTCCCCTTTGAACTTTGGCTGGCGAGACCTATGGCACGCCACCGGGCGTAGAGTTCTCGCCCTGAGTGGCCCCGCGTCTATGGGCATCGAGGGTTCTGCGAGTGAGACCGGGCTGTAAGGGAGATCTGCGGCACGACGCGGGCGTCGCCTTTGCCGGCCCGCTCGACGACGTCCTCTCCGGGCTGCCAGATCAGCGCACCTCAGGGGTGGATCACTGGATCAGGGGTGGATCACTGGATTCTGGACGTCCGGCGGGTCAGCTGCCGGGTTCCTCGGGCGTCGGCGGGGCGTTCTTGCCGGAGCATGACGGGTTGGGGCAGTAGTCGAGGGCGATCATCTCGCCTGCATTGAACTCCGCACGGTTCTCATTCGTGGTGTCGAGGTCGATGACGGCGGGCACCAGCTTCGAACCGCAGAGCGGACAGTTGGTTGGCCACTCGTGGTCGTCATCGGCGTGGGTGCCCGCTGGTTCGCTCATCGGCTAAGGCCATCGTGAGTGACAGTCGCAGATTCAGGCGTGGCGTGCGCACGGACGACGAGCACGGGACAGGTGGCATGGGTGACGACCTGTTGGCTGACCGAGCCGAGCAGGGTCTCGACGAACCCGCCGTGGCCATGATTGCCGACCACGAGCAGCGCGGCGTCGGCGCTCGCGTCGACCAGCACCTGGGCTGGGTGTCCCTGAACGACGTAGGACTTGACGTCGTCGATATCGCCACCCAGTGCTTCCTTCACGGCCGCCTCGATGGTCTGCTTGGCATTGTCGGCCCAGTCGACCTCGTCACTCATCGCGTACATGCCGTAGACCGCCGGGTAATGCCAGGCGATGACGGCGTGAACCTGGACCCCGATGAGCTGGGCCTGCGGCACGGCCCACGTGAGAGCCTCGAGCGAACTCGCAGACCCGTCCACCCCTACGATGATCGGCCGCGTTCCGCACGAGTGGGCGGCGGCGCCGGGCGGGGTAGGAGAAGTAGTCATGTCTCCAGTCTGCCCCGTGCATGCGACATCCTCCAGAGGTGAAGGTCACTATTCCAGGTGGCGGAGACCGCGCGTGGTGGTGTGGCCTCAGACCGTGGCCGTCCTATTGGTGGTCTTGCGTAAGGTTCCCTCGATGGCGAATGCCAGCGCGACAATCACGACGAGGACGGATACGGCGCCGGGGTGCTCTTGACGACCAAGGCGACCAGCGCAGCCCCGCACGCCGCTGCGGCCAGGACCGAGATCCAGGGTGCCGAGCCACGCGAGGACGCGGTGCGGGCCTCGGCCAGATTCACGACCGCGAAGATGATGAGGAAGCCGGCACTGCCCACGGTAGAGATGTGGTCGAGGTTCAGCACGTTCGCGAGCACGATGTTCGATCCTGCCGTGATCAGCAGTCCTTCTAGCTGAAGCGGGTATACCGGCTGAGCGGGTGCACGGGTCGCGGCGGCCGCTGCCGGTGGCTGGGTTCGACCTGACGTTCAGTGCCCCGAAGAGTGTCAGCGTCGCGTGGGCGTTGGCCGACCCCGAGACGCGGACGCTGATCTATGACGCCCACCAGCAGGCTCTCGCTCATGTGATCCGCTATGCCGAACAGCACGTGTTTCACTCGAGGTCGGGCCGGAACGGGGTGGTCCAGGAGGACATCCGCGGGGTGGTCGCCACGGCGTTTGACCATTGGGACTCCCGCACGGGTGACCCGCAGCTGCACACCCACGTGGTGGTGATGAACCGTGCTCAGTGCGTCTCCGATGGGGTGTGGCGGTCGTTGGACTCCAGGGGGATCTTCAAGGCGGTCGTCGCTCTATCGGAGATGTACAACGGTGTGCTGTCCGACTACGCGACCCAAGCGCTCGGGTACGGCTGGGAACCTCTGACACGCAAGCACTCGGAGGTCGCGAAATGGGAGATCATCGGGGTCCCCGAAAAACTCCAGAGCGAGTTCTCCCAACGGACCGCGGCGATCGAGGACACCAAGAACCAGCTCGTCGCCGGTTTCGTGACCGCGCATGGTCGGTCTCCGAGCAGCCGCGAGGTGCTGCGGCTGCGGCAACAAGCCACGTTGATGACCCGCCCCGACAAGCATGTCTACCCGCTGTCCGACCTCGTCGACGGATGGCGAGAGAGAGCCACCGGTATCGTCCCAACCGACCCCGAGGCGTGGGTGGCGACCCTGGCCGGCCGTAACGACCTGCCACTCCTTCGCTGTGGCGACCTGAGCGACGGCATGCTCACCGACGTCGGGCGGGTTGCCGTGGACACCGTCGCCGGGAGACGGGCCACCTTCACCCGGTCGAACGTGTTCGCCGAAGTGCTCCGTCAGCTGGCTGGGATCCGCTTCGCCACCGCCGGCGACCGGATGGATGCGGCGGAGCACACCACCGACCTCGCGTTGGCACAGGCACTGCTGATCAGCCCACCCGACCTTGCCCACACGCCCGCGACGTTCCGCAGAGAGGACGGCACGTCACGGTTCCGGGCGAAGGGCTACGAGACGTACACCACCGCCGCGTTGTTGGAAGCCGAAGCGCGCCTGGTCGACGCCGGCCGGTGCCTGACCGGACCAAGACTTACGACACGACTCGTTGCTGAGGGCGACGACTCGACCACCGTGAGGCCCGGCCGTCGCTCGTCGGCTGAACAGGCGTCCGCGGTCGCGCAGATCGTCACATCCGGGCGGGTGGTTGACGTTCTGGTCGGTCCGGCCGGGACCGGGAAGTCCACCACCATGGGCGGCCTCCGCACCGCCTGGGAACACCAGTACGGCGCCGGGTCCGTGATCGGGCTCGCTCCGTCCGCGACCGCAGCAGAGGTGCTGGCCGAACAGGTCGGGATCCCCACGGAGAACACCGTGAAATGGGTCACCGAGAACACCCGCAACACGCAACGGTTGGCCACCATCAACACCCTGCGGGCCGACCGCAGCCGTATGCAGCCGATGAACCGCACCATTGCCCTGCACAGACAGCACGAACAGCTGTGCGCCGAGATCCGGCGGTGGTCGCTCCGGGCGGGTCAGCTCGTCGTCGTCGACGAAGCATCCCTGGCCGGCACGTTCACCCTCGACGCCCTTGTCACGCACGCCCGACGTACCGGCGCGAAGGTGGTCCTGGTCGGCGACTGGGCCCAGCTCAGCCCCGTCGAAGCAGGCGGTGCGTTCCACCTCCTCGTCCACGACCGTGACTCTGTGCCCGAACTCAGCGATGTTCACCGGTTCACCCACCCCTGGGAACGCACAGCCTCCGTTGACCTGCGCGCCGGGGTCCCCGACACCATCGACACCTACCAGGGACACGGCCGGGTCGCCGGCGGCGACCGAGACACCATGCTCGACCAGCTGTATGAGGCGTGGCGTACCGATGTCGTGGCCGGGAAGCGGTCGCTGATGATCGCCGGTGACAACCAGACCGTCACCGAGCTCAACCAACGCGCGCGTGCCGACCGGGTGGCAACAGGCGACGTGCAGCCCGACGGACCCCAGACCTCGACCGGGGTCGTCATCGGGGTCGGTGACCTCGTGATAACCCGGCAGAACAACCGCCGGCTGGCCGCCGGGTCCGGGTGGGTCAAGAACGGCGACCAGTGGGTCGTCACCGCCACCAACACCGACGGCACGATGACCGTCCGACGCAGCGCACGGACCCAGACGACACCCGGGCAGATCATCCTGCCTGCCGAATACGTCCGTGACCATGTGGACCTCGGATACGCGACCACCGCCCACGGAGCGCAAGGACGCACCGTCGACACCGCGCATGCGTTCGTCACCGTCACCACCCGCCGTGAGGTGCTGTACGTCGCCGCGACCCGCGGCCGCGACTCCAACATGCTGTACGTCGACATCTGCTATGACCCCGACACCGAAACCGCCCACGGGCCCGTCTCTCTGCAGGATGCGGGCGATGTGCTCCGCCAGGTCCTCACCGCCCCCGGCGCCGACGTGTCCGCCACCGAAACCATCGCCACCGAATGGGCCGAACAGAACAGCCTCACCCGGCTCTGGGCCGATTACCAGACTCTCGCCGCCACCGCACTGCATCACCGGTACGACGACCTGATCACCACCCGGTCCGGGCTGACCGTCGAACAGGTCGACCAGGTCCGTCGTTCGCCGTCGTATGGCACGGTGGTGGCAGCGCTCGCGACCGCGCAGGCACACGGCCTCGACGTCAACAGAGCATTGCCCCAGCTGGTGCAAGCACGAACCCTTGCCGATGCCGATGCCGACGATGTCGCCGCGGTCCTGCACGAGCGGGTCACCCACTGGGCCTGCCCCACCAGTCTGCGACGCCCGGTGGCCCCGGACCGCATCGTCGGCTTGATCCCCAGAGTCGACGCCACCACAGACCCCGATGTGCAGCAGGCTCTGCAGGAACGCCAGGCACTGATAGAACGACGAGCCCGAGAACTGTCTCAGGACGCCCTCCACGCCCGCCAGCCTTGGGCCGTCCAGCTCGGCAACCCGCCCACCGACGCCGTCAGCCGAGAACACTGGTACCGACAGCTCGACACCATCGCGACCTACCGGGAACGTTGGAATATCACCGACAGAGACCCGCTCGGGCACGAGGAACGCCACTCGATCGAGCAGGCAACACAGGCACAACTCGCCGAGCGGGCCCTCCATACGGCGCTGCGACGACACCTCCAGGGCGCCCGACTGGTCCCCAGGCAGAACGCTGTCCCCGAGGACCAGCCTGGCCGGATGAGACCGGAACTCTGATCAGACGCGGCACAATCTCCAACCTTGTCGGCGATTCATTACAGGACCGCGGGAGTCCAAGGGGGCCTGCATGCGGCTGACCGCGACGCCTCAGGCCTGGCGCATGAAGGTGACGTGCAGTCCGCGCCCCACGAAGCCGAGGCGCTCGTTGATGGCGACCATGTTGGCGTTCGCCTCCTCGTTGGCGGTGACGATCGCCGTACATTTCGGGAAGCGCTGTTGCAGCTCGCGCATGTTGGCCGCCTTGACTGCGAGCCCGAGGCGGTGGCCGCGGTGCTCGCGGAGCACGAGCGTGGCGCCCTGATGGGCTGGGTGTCGGCGCGATCCGCATGCACGTGCAGCGTGGTCGCGGCGACGACCTGGCCCGTCGAGTCGATCGCGACCGACTCGAGCGTGACCTCCCCGGCGCGGGCATCGCGTTCGCGGCGCTCGCGGCGCTCGCGGATCTGCTCGGGCGTCTCGTTCTGGGCCTCGAAGTCGATCTCACCGGTGGGGGCGTCGAGCGCGAGCTGGTTGTGGACGTGCGTGATCGACGCCATGAGCTCGTCGGGGACCCTGTCGAATGTCTCGATCCGGTAGTCGCTGTGGTGCGGGGCCGCCTCGTCGATCCACTCGATGAGCCGTCGGTCGTCGACCGGGAGGTCGAGGCGACGCAGGACCTCGGTCGACGCGCCGCGGAAGCCGAGCCCTTCGGCGAAGCGGCGCGGTCCATTGTCCTCACGCTCCGCGAACGACGCGACCGCGTCGGCAAGCAGCACCGTGCGACCCTGCTCGACCGCACGCGCCATCACGTGCTGAGCCAGTTGCGTGCCATAGCCGCGGCGCTGGAACTCGGGATGCACGACCGCCCCGAGATACGCCTTGTCCAAATTATCGGTGAGCGGCAGGAAAAGGGTCGCGCCGCCCACGAACGGTGCATCGGGCCCATCGCCATCGGTCCCGGCCCAGACTTCCCGCTGAAAACCCGAGCCCGGTTCGCGGATCTGTCCGACCATTGCCTCCTCAGGCGGCAGCATGCCTTCGGCGACCGACGCGGACGCCTCACGGAACGCCACGTACAGCGCGTGCAACTCGCCGTCATCGTCGATCGACAGAGGTCGGATCAGCATCCCCAGAGCCTACGATGCGCATTTCAGATTCATGCGCCACTCCTCTCCGCTCCTCACCAGAGGATCAGGGCAGAAACGAGCACCAGCCGCCACTACCGCCCACCCCGAGCATCGTCGGTCGTCGAGTCCCAGACAGCTGCTGGAAATTTGTGTAGGACTCTCTCGAATGGGGACGGTCTGCTGTAGAGACGGCCCGGGGTGAAGGGCCTGGGCGATCCATCGGCTCATCGGCGGGAGTCTCGCTCTCGCCCCTTTAGTGTTCGTGCTCGTTCGCAGGCGTCGAGACAAGGGCCGCGCGGCCTGGTCGACCCGTCGCCCACATCATGGCTCCAGGAGTAACCGAGCGGGCAATCTGTAGCCGGGAGCGATGGGTTGTCGCGTTGGGCACACCACCGAGCGACCCCATCCGCCGCGAGCTCTGGTACCTGCACCTGGACACCGTCGCCACTGCCACCTACCGCGAATGTTGGAGTATCGTCGAAAGAGACCCGCTCGGGCAGGACAGACCTGCCTCGCTCGAGCGGGCAGCGCAACGCCGGCTCGCCGAAAACTCGATTGTGGCGGCGATGCATCTTCACCGGGAGGAGGGCATCCGACCTGTGCTTCGACGCGACCGTGCTCCCGGCCTCGAACCTGAGCGAGTGGTGGGCCGGGAGCTTTGATCAGGCGCACATCGAATCCTTGACACTTGGCTGCTGACCTGCAGAGACCAACCGCGCGTGTCCAGTCACAACTCCGACCAACCCGTGTGATTCAGCGCTGCGCCGCAACGGTCACCGCGAGATCGCATGGGATGCTTTTCGCAGGCGGAGTCCTGGGGCTTCAGTCGCATCTGTTAGTCCGCAGGGCGGATGTGGGCGCGGGCGAGTCGTTGGATCGTCCGCGGCGGCCTCGTTGGGCCCTGACTGGCACGTCACCAAAGGGGGTTTGATGTGATTGCACGACTGAAGAACGCGTCGAAACGGTTTGTGGTGGGTGATGAGGTCATCGTTGCGGTCGATGACGTGTCTTTCGAGGTGGCCGCGGGTGAGTTCGTATGCCTCTACGGCGCGAGCGGGTCCGGGAAGACGACGATGCTGAACATCTTGGCCGGCATCGACACCGCGGACTCGGGGGGAGTGGTGGTTGCGGGGCAGTCGCTCTCGGGTACCTCCGAGGGTGGCCGTGCCGACGTCAGGCTGCGTCACATCGGGGTGGTTTTCCAGTCCAACAATCTCCTGCCGGAGTTCACCGCGCGGGAGAATGTTGTGCTGCCGCTGTTGGTTCGTGGCTTTTCGCGGGCTGAGGCTGACGCCGCCGCTGAGAGGGCTCTGGCATCGGTCGGTGTCGCGGACCTGGCCGATCGTCTCCCAGGGCGAATGTCGGGCGGGCAACGGCAGCGGGTCGGGATCGCCCGTGCGCTGGCTGGCCAGCAAGAGGTGCTGCTCGCGGACGAGCCGACCGGGAATCTGGACTCGGTCAACTCGCGGCAACTGTTCGGCCTGATGCGGGAGTTGTGCGACGACCGCGGCACCGCCATCGTCCTGGCTACCCACGACCCGTTGGCGCGGGAGTTCGCCGACTCGGTCTATGACATGGTCGACGGGGTTGTCGCGGCGCGATGAGCAGGCCACGGGCCAAGGCTCTGCTGTTCCTGACCGGCCGCTGGCTGCGCTCACCAGCAGCGCGTCGGTCGTCGGTCATCTTGGTGGTGAGCTTCGCGGTTCTGGCGTTGGTGTTCGTCTGTGTGAGTGCCTTCACGTTGAGCGCCGACCAGGAGGCCGATAAGGATTTCGGGGCTTACCAGCAGGTGACGTCGAGCAGCGTCTACGTCGGCGACCTGGATCCGGGTTTCTTGCGGCGTTCAGGCTCCGTGCTGAGCTCAGCTGTTCCCGGGTCACACCTGCTCATCGAGACCGACCAGCTGCGGCCGGACTCATTCGTCAACACCTACGTCCAGGCACCGTTAACCTTGCCCCGCTTTGTCGAAGACCCAGGCCTACGGGAGGCTTTCCCCGGCCGCTACTCCCTGGACCAGGGTTCGTGGCCACGATCGCCGTTCGACGTGCTCGTGTCTCGTCACCTGCTGGAGGCACTGCCGGACAAGACGCGGTTCACGGTGTTGTCGGGCCGAGTGACGCTGCATGTGGTCGGCGTTGTGACCGACGCCTACGCCAAACACGACGACCTGATCGTGGCCGGCCCGGACACCTGGGAGTCGATCCCGCGTCCGGCAGCCGGGCATGCATACCAGCCGGTCGAGGCCGAGGTCATGGTCTTCTTCGGCTCGAGTGCCTCTCTGGCTGATGTGGCGCGGGTCATGGTCGGTGTCCTGCCGCCGCTGCCGAAGGCCGTGGGCAACCTTTCCGGCTATCTCAAGTCCAACTACTCCACCCGTTCGCAGGTCGAGGCGGTTCCCGTCGCAACGTTTGGATCTGGTCAACTGGTCGTCTCGTACCTGCCGCTGCTGCTGGTGGTGCTGATGGTCTCCGCGCTCGTGGTCGGCCAGACTCGTGGTGGTCACCGGGCGAACGCCGACCGGCTGGTCGCCATCGGGGTCCGCAGAGGCCATGTCGTGCTCACCCAGGTGTTGACCCTGGCGGTCGTTGCCGCCGCGTCGATCGCGGCCGGTCTCGGCCTGGGCTGGCTCCTCTCTCTTGGCTTACGGGGGAGTGTTCTGCCCCACTACGCAGACCAGCCGCTGTCCCCGGTTCCCGGCCTCAGCGGGACATCGGTCGCCATCGCGGCCTCGTCGCTGCTGCTCATCACAGCGGGCGCGCTCTGGCCAGCGCAGAGCACCGTCGCGGCTCGATGGTCGGTCGTCTCACGATACCTAGCAGAGGTTCGGATCGGTTTGCTCCGACGGGTCTCGGTCGTCCTGCTGATCGTCGTCGCGCTGAGAGTGGGCGGCAGCATCACCTCGGTCGTCACCTCGTACCTGGTGGTGGCAGCAGTGCTGCTCGCCGCGCCGGACCTGCTCAGGGCCGTCGTGTCGACCCTGCCCAAGAGAAACCCGCGCACCTTCGTAATCGGCCGCGTGATGGGGGCTGATCTGGCCTGGCTGGGGGCCGCGGTGGCCGTCGTGGGCTGCTGCCTCGCCCTGCCCATCTGCGCAGGCACCCAGCTGGCCAGCAAGAAGGCCAGCGACGCCTCGTACACCTACAGCCGCATCCCGGCCAACCAAATCTGGATACGGAGCGACAACGGAATCGGAAACCTGCCAGGTGTCGCGCGAGCCGTGTCCAAAGTCCAGGATGTGGGTAGGCCCGTCGTGCTGCGCGAGCTGACAACTCCCAGTTCGCGGGGCCAGGTTTCCTCTGAAGCGTTCTTCCTGAGGGCGCCGACCTCGGGGAACTCCAACAGCACCGTGATGGTCATCGACTCTGCGGACCAGGGCCGGCGGCTCATCGGCGATCAACTACCAGCGAACGCAGAGACAGTGCTCAACCGCGGAGGTGTCCTGGACTTCACGAGCGCCATCGGCGATCAGAAACTCGTCGTCTACTCCGCCAACGGTGACCGCCAGCTGGTCACCCCGGTGCTCCCCACGCTGAAGGTATCGCTCGACCAGCAGCTCAGCGCGAACTTCGGTGGGGCGGTGCTGCTGAGCACAGCCAAGAAACTGAACCTCCCCATCAGCGACCCGAGGATCTACATCTACCCAGACGCGACGCCACAGGTCATCGGCAAGGCCGTGCACGCCGCCGTCAACGCCGGCTACGACAGCGAGTTCGTCCAGTACTCCGTGCCACCACCGCCACCCGAGCTTCCCACGAACGCCTACGTCTACCTCGCCGGACTCGTGCTCGGCGGTTTCGCCGTCCTGCTGCTGGTCATCAGGGCGCAAGCACGACGACTCCGCACCTACAGCTCGCGCCTAGTGGCCATCGGCCTCGGCCCGCGATGGACACTCTCCTTGCTACTCATCCAAGCCGCCGTCATCGTCGGCGTCGGCCTGCTCGTCGGTGTCTCAGCCGGCGTCCTCGGCGTCGCCATCACCTACGACAGGTACGCAGCCTTCAGCGTCCCAGTCCTCCCCATCACCCTCGCCTGCGTCGTCACCATCATCGCCGCCGGGCTCGCCACCGCACTAGCCGTCCGGGCACTCACCGCCACCGAGCATCCCCAGGTCAACTAAAGCTGTCGGACGCTTGGGATTTATGGCGAGTTGTGTTGCAGGTCCGCGACTCGTACAGCCACCGCCCAGAAACGGATCGCCGCCGCGCGTGTCCGGGCGGTGCCGCCTGATCGCGGCCCCTCTCACCATGCACACTGCGACGGCCACTGTACGCAAATTGTACGCAAGACTTCGAGCGAGGCATCACAGCCATCGGCAAGCGACACAAGGCGAAAGCCCTGCTCAGAAGCCCTTTTAGGCAATCGTCGGCAACTCTCGGCAAGTGCCGATTCACGCTTGAACCTACTCCGGCCGATGAGTCGGCTCGCCCGCTCCGGGCAGCCTCAGGGGGGTCGTCACGACGGAGTGGTGTTCCGCTCAGTCGAGACGTCGAGGCTGGCCGTCGTGGGCGGCTCTCGCCTCGCTTCGTCGGGCCCTGCTGCTGGGCCAGGCTGAGGGTACGGGGCGTCGGTCCTGAGATCGAGTACAGGACCAACCGGCGGCTCTCCCGAGGACGGGCCGCGCACAAGGACCTGACGTGTGCATCACCGGCTGAGCGCTGTCAGGGGGTGGCTCAGACCTCGGCGACGATGACGTCGATGGCGCGCGGATTACTCGGATCGGTTTCCACCTGCCACCCGAGGCGGGTCAGCGCGCTCGCGAGGCCACCTGTCGACCCTGGGTTGGCGCCGTCCTCCAACAGGCTGGCCACCAGTCGGCCCTTGGTTGCCTTGTTGAAGTGACTGACCACGCTGCGAACGCCCGCGGTGTCCTGCAGGACGCGCACCGTGGCGACGTTGGTCCTACCGCCGGCGCGCGGTCGCCAGAACCCCGCATAGGTGGCGGAGCGCAGGTCCACGACCAGGCCCCGGGCCGCCTCGTTCTCGAGCACCTCCCCCAAAGGTCCGCGCCAGGCGTTGGCCAGCGCGCCGACGCGCGGTAAGGTCGTGTTCCCGCTCAGCCGGTACGACGGGATGCGGTCGCCGAGCCGGACCAGGCCGAACAGCGCGCTGGCCACGCCGACCCGGGTGGTGGCACGGCGCCGTGCGGGGGCGCTCAGGGAGACCAAGCCGAGGGCCTCGTACAGCACCCCGGTGTAGATCTGACCCGCTGTCGCCGTGGGCGCCGAGAGCAGCGAGGCGTCGCGGACGATGTCGCCCACTTGGCCCACGGTCAGCCCGAGCGTCGTCCGGGCACGTTCGGGGTCGCCCTGGCAGAGCTCGACGAGAGCCGCGAGCACGCGCTCGCGGGTGGGGCCGAGCGTGGGGTAGCTGAGCGTCCCGAGGTCGAGCCGCTTGCCCCGGCGCGGAGACAGCTTCCCCTCTGACGGCGGCAGCACGATCAGCACCGGCCGAGCCTAACGGCGGACCCGGGGGTCCGTAGACGCGCAACATCAACTGGTCATCAACTGGTCACGCCTGACCTGCTGGTGGACCGAGCTCGTGATGAGTCGCTCGGCCCCCAGCAGGGTCCGCCCTGTGAGTCGCTCGCCTGCGCGACCGTCTTCAGGAAGCCGCCCTCCCATGCCGCGCCCGGAGGATGGCTCCGGACAGCATCAGGGGGTCGTGACGACGTTCCATGTTGCCCAGTCGAAGATGGATGACCGAACATCAGCTGAGACGTGAGCCAGACCTTCCCAGCCGCGCCGCCGGGCGACGCCGACGGATCCGGTGTCGCTGCCGCGTAGTCGCCCCATCGACAGACGCCGGCTGTGCAGTTCTGGGTTACGACGCCGCCGGCTCCAGAGTTGGCCACGTCGACCCACGGCGACTGTGCGGCAGAGCCGATCTTGGACGCCACCCGGAAGTGCGCGATCTGCGCTGCTGAACCGGTGTTGAAGCCGATCACCATGTTCGCTCCGAATGCCTTCGTACTGCCGTTCGCGACCCGGTCGGGGGAGATCGATCCATTGAAGGCGTACAGCGACGAGTCGGTCGCTTTGCCGGACTGGAAAAGCTTCGGGGGGGCGGGTTTCGGGTTGATCTCGTACCAGCGCACCTCCGCCCCGGCGCCACCGGCGACGGTGTGCTGAGTCCAGAGCGCGACGCTCTTGCCCGTCCCGCGGGTCGGGTCGATCGCGGAGACTGCCTGAGTGAGTCGAGTATCGGACGAGTCGAGCTTGACGCTGGTGCCGGGCTGCGGGATGTCGGGCGGCGTCGAGTAGCTGGGCACGGTGAGCTGCTTCGCCGACCCGAACACGGGATCACCCGTTGTCGCGTTCCTCTTGACCGTGAAAACGGACAGGTAGTTTGCTGGAGTCCTACTGGCGCTGGCCACGATGTAACCCGTAGAGGACGAGTCGATCTGGTTGGCGGGGACCGGGGTCCACGCCACGGTTCCGTCCTGGTTCTTCAGACCCGTGTCCTGGCCGAACTTGAACGAGCTCGGAGAGGGGCAGGTGGAGATCGTCCCGTTCGGCGGCTTGCCTACGGCGGTCACGTCGGTACGAATGAAGCTCCCGGTGCCGCCGTTGAAGACGTTTGCGCCGAAGAGCAGGAAGTCCTTGGTGTCGCCGAGTTTGGGATAGTCGGGGAACTCACTCCCGTAGGGGATGGAGTAGTGGCACCAGCTGGCGACGGCGTCGCTGGGCGTCGATGTCTTGCTGAACCCGAAGGCAATACGGTTGTCCGACGAGTCGTTCTCCCGGTCATCGCTCGCATAGTAGAAGCGACGCGACGTCGGGTCCCACAGGATCTGCGGATCGAAGGTGTTCCCGAAGTCGGTCTGGTCAAGAGCGGACAAGGAGTCGACGGCGAGGGGCGTCGTCAGGTTGGTCTTGCTGTAGATGGCGATGTCGTCGTTGACCAGCTCGAGGAACGTCGTCGTACCCACGGCGCTCGTGGAGTCCGAAGGGGCACAGCAGGTGTCGTTGAAGCCCTGCTTGCTGAGGCCCAGCGTGGGGTTCAACGGTCCGACCGTGTCGGATCTAGGCGTGGCCTGGGCAGCCCGCGCATTCGCGGCTGCCTTCTCCCGGGCAAACACGCCAGGATGAGCAACCCTCAGGGGCACCACTGAATGTCCCCGCTTGAGGGGTCACGCGTCCCGAGGCGTGCATCCGGGTGATCTGCATGGTGCAGGCCATCGGCGCGCCGGCCGGTTTGGCTGAGTGAGCCACCAGCTGAGGAACGGGTGCGGGGGACGAGGCAATGGCCGGAGTGGCTGCCGCCAGCGCAGCGATCACCCCTGTCGTCACGCACCCCACTGCCCAGCTACGAACACCCTTGGTCATCTCGTTCTCCTCAACCTTTCCCCCGGCCACCCCGAGGCACGATGACAGGGTAAGACCGGGGTGGGCAGGCGGTACGGGTTTTCAGAATATGAGGCACAGCAAGCTGCCCGAGGTACTTTCCAGCGGTGTCGAGTGAGCGTCTGAGCGCCGTCCCGGGTAAGGAGGGGCGATGCGGGTGGCGGTCAGCCGCGCGGGAGCCAGCCGGTGAATTGGATGTCGCCCCCGGCGTCTTCTGGCGCATAGTCGACGTCACGGCCAGACTCGGAGTTCTCGGTCAGAGCCCAAGCACGTACCGCACCGTAGTCGCCCCGTTGTATGCAGTTCGCGGGAAGCTGCAACGAAAGAGTGGCTGCGGCCCGGTTCCAGGAGCTGGACAGACCACCGCAGGGAAGAGTACGGCCGAGATTGTCGATCAGGAAGGTCGTGTCGGCCCCTTGGGCGGGGTGCTGACTGATCACGCGCACAAGATGTCCGTGTCTCATCCGAATCGCGACGATTACGGTGCTGGTGGTGTCCGCCACGAAGGTCAGCGCAGTGCCGAACACCTGGTCGCGGTTGGTGAAGGTCACGGCCGTGATGTCTAGTCCGGGTGCTGAAACGTCGCCCGACGGGTCGCTGACGGGGCCACTCTGGGCTTGCGCCGGAGCTGCTGTGGCCATGAGCCCGAGGACGAGCAATGCCGCGACCCAGGCCTGGTACTTGCGCATCTCCGCAGCGTACGCCCGAGCGAGGTTCGGGCAGAAACAATCCGGGTCCGGCGCTGGTGCCGAAGCACATGCGGGTCCCCGCGGCTGCCCCGCGAAGATGCGCCGCGGGGAACCCGAAGGTGCGGGGCGACCGTTCAGCGAGGCGCGTCGAGGTCGCGCAGCAGCCCGGGCACGAGAACGCCGATGCTCGTCGGGGCTTCCCCTTCACTCTTCAGCGGCAGCCGAAGCGGCTTCGCTCGCCCGTCGAAGCGCAGCACCACCCGCCCGCTGGGGGGCCAGTCGTCGCGTTCCTTGCCCCAGTCCTGGTCGGAGTTCCACTGACCCGTTTTCGAGTTGAGGTCGATCGAGACCAGCGAGCGCCGAGACCAGCAGGAAACCTCGACGGTCGACAAGCCCTCCACGTCCTCGGGGTCGGCGTCGATCGGGGTGTCGGTGAACTGTGCGTAGACGACCCGGGTCTCCGTGAGCACCACCGCGCTGCCCGAGACGGTGCCCGCTTCGGCGGACTCTCGGGTTGACTCCGCGTAGCGCACGTCGTCATCACCGACCAGGACCGCCATCCGCCGTACCAGATGTGGCCAAAGGGACAGCCGACCGCTGCTGGCGTTCCCGAATGCTTGTGCAAGCTCCGTGTAAGAGGACATGAGCCAACAGTACGGCCCTCGCGACGTCAGCCGATGCCGGGGAAGGCCTTCAGGCCGGTGACATGAAAGCCGGCGATCGCGGAGGCGGCGCGGGCGGTGGGGAAGCTGATCGCCACCTTCGTCGTGCGGACCCAGTGGCCGGCGTTCCAGACGTAGGTGACGCGGTGGCCGCGGAACGACTCACCCCCGTCGACTCGCACGACGATCCGCTGGGTCATCGCCGCATGCTCGTCGACGACGTGCCGCTGCCAGCCCATGTAGTCGACCCAGGCGGCGTCGATCTGCCACCTGGTGCTCAGCGGTGACGGGCTCTGCTCGACGATGAGGCTACCGGCGCGGTAGGTCAGCATCGTGTACATCGGGGTGTGCGCACCCTGCATGGAGCCGACCACCAGCTCGGCACCGGGGACCCCGTCGACCCGGGCGGCACCGCCCCAGGCGCCACCTCCCCACCACAGGTGCACGTCGACCCGGTGCACGAGCAGCGTTCCGCTCGCCAAGCGGACCCTGATCTGCACGTAGTCCTGGCTGAGCTGACGCCATCCCACCTGATCCAGTCGCTGGTCGCCGTTGACGTCGACGGAGGTCACGACGTGGCAGTCGGTGACATCGGCGCAGACCGAGGGGCGCGCAACGGTGTCGCGGCTCGCGAACGACGCGGTCGAGGCGGTGCCGCTGAGTGCCGTCGAGATGGCGAGGGTGAGCGTCGTGAGGAGCTTGAGGAGACCGAGCATGTTTATGGCGCCCCTGGCTGGATCGAATGTGTCATCTAGCAGACGCTGCCCCGCGACCGCGGGTTGCCTCCGCTGGATGACGTTTCGGCAACGGTTCCCCCGGCCGTCAGGTCAGGGTGAGGACCTCGGCTGCGGAGGAGGTCACCACGAGGGTGTGCTCGAACTGGGCGCTACGACGGCCGTCCCTGGTTACCACCGTCCAACCGTCGTCCCACAGGGTCCACTCCTTCGTGCCGAGCGTCAGCATGGGCTCGATGGTGAACGTCATGCCTTCCTCCATCACGGTGTCGTACTCCGGCTCGTCGTAGTGGGGGATGACCAAACCCGAGTGGAATGTGGTGCTGATCCCGTGTCCGGTGAAGTCGGTGACGACGCCGTACCCGAAGCGTCGGGCGTAGGACTCGATGACCCGCCCGATGACGTTGATCTCGCGACCCGGACGCACTGCCTTGATCGCGCGCCGCAGCGACTCCTCGGTCCGCTCGACGAGCTGCCGGCTCTCGTCGTCGACGTCCCCGACCAGGAATGTCGCGTTTGTGTCACCGTGGACGCCATCGATGTAGGCGGTGATGTCGATGTTGCAGATGTCGCCGTCCTCGAGGCGTCGCGAGTCCGGAATCCCGTGGCAGATGCACTCGTTCACCGACGTGCACAACGATTTCGGGAAGCCCTTGTAGCCCAGGGTCGAGGGGTATGCGCCGTGGTCGCAGAGGAACTCGTGGCCGACCCGGTCCACCTCGTCCGTCCTGACGCCCGGCGCCACCGCCTTTCCCGCCTCCTGCAGCGCCTGGGCGGCGATCCGGCTCGCGATCCGCATCTTCTCGATGGTCTCCGGCGTCTGTACGTCGCCGCCCGTGTGCACCGCCGGACGTGGCTTGTCGACGTACTCCGGACGCGCGATCGACGCCGGGACGGGGCGGCGCGGGGAGATCACTCCGGCGGTCAGGGGACTCACTCCTCGAGTGTAGTTTTCCGCCCGCCTGGAGGAAGATCATGGTGGAGTACGGCGAACCGGAGCCGAGCCCGAAGGAGTGGCGTGATGGGGAAGTGGTGGTGGTGCCTGGAGCACAAGGCGGTCGAGGGACCGGACGGGTGCGGGCCTTCGGACCGGCTCGGCCCCTACGACACCCGGGAGGAGGCCTCGCGCGCGCTGGAGAAGGTGGCCGAGCGCAATGCGGCCTGGGACAACGACCCGAACTGGAACGACGAAAGTCGCGGTAATTAGCCCTCCGGCCCGGCGGGTCGTCAGCCTGGTCCCCTCGCTGACGGAGGCGGTCGGAGCCACCGCGCCGGAGCTCCTCGTCGGCGTGACGGACTGGTGCACGCATCCGGCCGACTTGGCTGCCGCTCGGGTCGGGGGTACCAAGAATCCTCGGGTCGACGAGATCGTCGCGCTGGCTCCCGACCTGGTGCTGGTCAACACCGAGGAGAACCGGCAGGCAGACCTCGACGCGTTAGCGCGGTCGGGAGTCCGGCTGTGGGTGACCGACTACGAGACGGTGCCGGCGGCGCTCGACGGCCTCGGGCAGCTGCTGGCGGCGCTGGGTCTCGGCCGGCCGCAGTGGCTGGGCGCGGCGATCGAGTCGTGGTTTCCGCCTTGGCGCGGCTCGCGGTGCTCCGCGGTGGTGCCGATCTGGCGGCGCCCATGGATGGCGCTCGGACGGGACACCTTCGCGGGGGACATGTTGGCGCGGCTCGGCGTCGACAACGTGCTGGCCAACGACACCGAGCGGTACCCCAAGGTCGACCTGGCGCACCTGCCGCCGTACCAGATCGTGGTGCTGCCGGACGAGCCGTACGCCTTCGCGGCCGACGACGGGCCGGAGGCGTTCTCAGTGCCGGCCCGCCTGATATCCGGCCGCCACCTCACGTGGTACGGCCCGTCCCTGGCCGAGGCGCGCGACGTCTTGGCGGCCCAGCTCTGGTCCTGAGCCGCGGAACAAAGGAGTCCCAGCGACGGCGGACCTGGGGCCAGCCGCACAACGGCGCCGGTCACGTTCGGTGGTGGGCGAGCAGGGCCCCTACCCGACGTGCCGGGCTTCGCTAGAACGTGTGGTCCGGGCCGGGAAAGGTCCCGGTTGCTACGTCAGCTGCGAAGTCCTGAGCCGCCTTGAGCAGCACGCCATGCAGGTCGGCGTACTGCTTGACGAACCTCGTCATCTTCCCGGTGCGCAGGCCCGCCATGTCCTGCCACACGAGCACTTGGGCGTCGCACTCGGCGCCGGCGCCGATGCCGATGGTGGGAATGGTCAGCTGCCGGGTCACCTCGGCGGCGACGTCGCCGGGGATCATCTCCATGACGATGGCGAACGCGCCGGCCGCCTCCAGTGCGAGCGCGTCGTCAAGCAGCTGGGCGGCGGCCTCGCCGCGCCCCTGGACCCGGTAGCCCCCCAAGGCGTGTTCGGACTGCGGGGTGAACCCGAGGTGAGCCATCACCGGCATCCCACTCGTGGTCAGCAGGTCGACCTGGGGGGCCATCGCGGTCCCGCCCTCGAGCTTGAGGGCATGCGCGCCGGCTTCCTTCATGAACCGCACCGAGGTATGGAACGCCTGCTCGGGGGACGCCTGGTACGAGCCGAACGGCAGGTCTGCCACGACCAGCGCCCGCCGCACCGAGCGGGTGACCGCGCGCACCAGCGGCAGCAGCTCGTCAACGGTGACCGGCAACGAAGTCTCGTTTCCGTAGACGTTGTTGCTTGCACTGTCACCGACCAGCAGGACGGGAATGCCCGCCTCGTCGAAGGTCTGAGCTGCGTACTGCTCATAAGCGGTGAGCATCGCCCACTTCTGGCCGCGCTGCTTCATCTCGAGGAGGTGGTGAGTTCGGACCCTCCGCCCGGCCCGGTCTGCCATCGGCGCTCCGCCGGGCGATGCGCCCGGCCCTTCGCCGTACGGCGCGCTGGTCTCGCCGGAGTCAGTCATGATGCCCGCCTTGGTCCAGCGTCTCGCGCCAGTCATTGGTGATCGGCAGCCGACGGTCGCGACCGAAGTTCCGCGGGGAGATCTTCGGCCCGGGCGGGTACTGGCGGCGCTTGTACTCGGCCCGGTCCACCATCCGCAGGGTCTCGACGACGACGTGGGGGTCGAAACCCTGCGCGGCCAGATCGGCGGCGCTGCGATCCCGCTCGATGTAGTCGTCGAGGATGTCATCGAGCAACCGGTAGTCGGGCAGCGAGTCGGTGTCCAGCTGCCCCGGCCGCAGCTCGGCGGATGGAGCCTTGTCGATCGTGGGCTCGGGGATCGGCGGCAGCTCCCCCCGCTCGACCGCCAAGGCGTTCCGCCACCGGGCGAGCCGCCACACCAGGGTCTTCGGCACGTCCTTCAACGGCGCGTAGCCACCGACCGCGTCGCCGTACAGCGTGGTGTAGCCGACCGAGAGCTCGCTCTTGTTGCCACAGGCGAGGACCAGATGACCGTGCTGGTTCGACAGTCCCATCCAGATGACCGCGCGGATGCGTGCCTGCAGGTTCTCCTCGGCGAGCCCGTCGAGCGACAGCTGCTTCTGGAACGCCTCGAAGAGCTCGCCGATCGCAACCGTGTCGAGATGGAGGCCGGTACGGCGGGCCAGTTCGGCGGCGTCGTCCACGGAGTGCGGCGTCGACCAGTCGCTCGGATTGGACACGCCGTAGACGTTCCCGGCGCCGATGGCGTCGCAGGCGATCGCCGCGACCAGGGTTGAGTCGATGCCGCCGGAAACCCCGAGCAGCACGCTGCGGAAACCGTTCTTGCGCACGTAGTCGCGGAGCCCCAGCACCAGCGCGCCGTAGATCTCCGCCTCGTCCGCGAGCCACTCCGGCTCCGGTGTCGGCGCTGGGGGGTAGGGCGCGACAGCGGGGGTTGCCAGGTCCACCCGTCGTACCGACAGCCCACCGCTGGTGGGGGAGTCGTCGGTCGAGGCGGCGACCAGCTCCAGGTCGAGCACGAGCAGGTCGTCGAGGAACTGCGGAGCGCGGGCGAGCACGTCACCGCGCTCCGAGACCACGATCGAGTCGCCGTCGAAGACGAGCTCGTCCTGGCCGCCCACCATGTTGACGTAGGCGAGCGGGCAGCCCGCCTCGGCGGCCCGACGCGCGCAGAGGTCAGCGCGGAAGTCGTCCTTGTTCGCCTCGTACGGCGATCCGTTGATCACCACCATGAGCCCGGCACCAGCAGCCCGGGCCGCCAGGCTCGGGCCGTCCTGCCAGATGTCCTCGCAGATCGACACTGCCACATCGACATCGTGGGTGCGCACGACCAGCGCGTCGTGGCCGGCTACGAAGTAGCGGTACTCGTCGAAGACCCCGTAGTTCGGCAGGTGGTGCTTCGCGGTCGTCGCGACCACCCGGCCACCGGTCATGACCGCGGCGGCGTTCTGGGGTGAGCCCTTGGGTCTCCCCACGCGGTCGACGGCGGTGGTGTCGCGGTCGAGAAACCCGACGATCACCACCAGGTCACCGTGGCCTTCGGCAGCGAGCCGCTCCGCCAGCAGCGCGGTCGCCTTACGCGAAGCCTCGACGAAACCGGACCGCAGGGCGAGGTCCTCAACGGGATAACCGGTCACCATCATCTCCGGCAACGCCACCAGGTGGGCACCTGCCTCGGCGGCGGCGGCGACCGCGCTCACGACCAGCTCGACGTTGCCGCTGAGGTCGCCGACCGTCGGGTTGACCTGAGCCAGGGCGATGCGCAGCTGAGGCACTCGTCCAGCCTACCGCCGGGACTCCGCCCCGGAATTGCGGGAAAGTGGCTGACCGCCCGGCGGCCGATCCAGCCGTTTTCCCGCACTTCGCGGAGAGGGGGAGGGGGTGGGCGGTGGCGGGCGGATCAGGCGGAAGGCGGGAGGTTCTCGATCTCCACCGGCTCCACGTCGTCGGCGAGGTCGAAGCCGAACACCCTGCTGTAGAAGTAGGCCTCGGCCTCGAATGCCCGAATCACCGTCTCCGCCTTGCGGAACCCGTGTCCTTCGCCGTCGAAGACCACGAGCGCGATCGGCAGCCCGTTGGCTCGCACCGCGTCGGCCATCGACTCGGCCTGGTTCAACGGCACCACGGGGTCGTCGCGTCCCTGCAGCAGGATCATCGGGCAGCTGATCTGGTGGACGTGGTGAATAGGCGAGCGCTCCCGGTAGAGCTCGCGCCCCTCCGGGTACGGCCCGACCAGCCCGTCGAGGTAGCGCGACTCGAACTTGTGGGTGTCCTTGGCCAGCATCTCCAGGTCGCCGATCCCGAACAGGCTGGCGCCCGCCGCGAACACGTCCCGGAAGGTGAGCGCTGCGAGCGTGGTATACCCGCCGGCGCTGCCGCCGCGGATCGCGAGGCGGTGCGGGTCTGCCAGCCCCTTCGACGCCATCGCCACCGCCCCGGACGTGCAGTCGTCCACATCGACGACGCCCCACAGTCCCTTCAGCTTGTCCCGGTAGGCCCGACCGTAGCCGCTGCTTCCGCGGTAGTTCACGGTCAGCACACCGATGCCGCGCGTCGTCCAGAACTGCACGCAGCTGTCGAAGATCGGGGGGCTCATGCCGGTCGGTCCACCGTGGGACATCACGAGCAGCGGAGGCAGCTCGCGGTCGGGCCCGCGGTAGCCGGAGCTCAGCGGCGGGTTGTAGAAGCCGTACACCGGCTCGCCGTCCGGACTTTGCCACGTCATGGGCTCGGCGAGGCTCACCTGGTCGAGCTCCAGCGTCATCGGCGAGGACTCGCGTAGCACCTGCACGGAGCCGGCCGCGGCCAGGTCGATGCGCACCAGCGCATTCGGCCGGTCGGCGTGTCCCACCAGCAGCAAAGCGGACCCGGCACTGACCACGACCGAGGCGACCGCCGTGATGTCGAGGTCGATCTGCGTGCGGTCACCCGAGCGGAGGTCGACGGTGCCGAGATGCGCGTACCCTTCGTCGAGCCAACGGGCGAGCAGCACGCCCTGGTCGGAGATGCCGTACGACGACATGCCGAACACCCAGCTCGGGTCCGCGAACTCGTGGTCATCAGCCCACAGGGGCTCGGCACCCGCGGCGGCGTCCGCCGCGTCGCAGGCGTAGAGGTTCCACCACCCGCTCCGGCCCGAGACGAAGACGAGCCGGCCGTCGGGGGCCCACTGGGGCTGCGACACGGACTCGGTGGGACCACCGGCGATGACCCTCGGCGCGCCCAGCGCCCCACCAGCGTCGACTTCCGCGACGCACAGCTCGGTGCCGTCCCAGGGCATGTTCGGGTGGTCCCACTGCAGCCACGCGAGACGGCGGCCATCCCGGCTCAGCGCGGGCGATGAGACGAAGTCAGGTCCCGTCACCAGGACGGCACCGCCGTCAGCGTTGTCTCCCGGGGCGTCGAGACGCACCAGCCGGTTCGCCGGCTCCGCGCCGTCGGTGCCGTGGTCCTCACACACCGCGAGCACCGCCGTGCCCCCGGATGCGATCCGCAGGTCGCCGTACCGAAGGGCACCCGCGGGCGTGATCGGTCGAGCCTCGCCGACGCTGCCATCCCTGGAGAGGTCGACCCGGTAGACCCGCCGGTCGTCGAAGTTGCAGAAGACCAGCACTCCGCTCGCCACGTCGTAGGCTCCGCCGCCGTACTCGTGCACCCGCGAGCGCACGTTGAACGGAGCGGAGGTGACATCCGAGACCGTGCCGTCCGGCCCACGTCGTACGACGACCACTCGGCCACCGTCGGACGGCCGTCCCTCGAGCCAGCAGATGTCCGAACCGTCGAACCGGGGCTCGGAGACGGTCACGGTGTCGGCAGCGAGTGACGCCGCCGTCACCGGAGAGGGCCAGGAACCATAAGGGGCTTGCGTGCGGACGCTCGAGCTCATAGGCCCCGAACCTATCGCGCCGCACCCATCGCGCCGCCGTTAACGTGACTGAAACATCCGCCCGCGAGGATAGCTGCCATGGGTAAGCAAGAGGACTTCGTGCTGCGCGCGCTCGAAGAGCGCGACGTCAGGTTCGTGCGGCTGTGGTTCACCGACGTGCTCGGCTCGCTGAAGTCGGTGGCGATCGCGCCCGCCGAGCTCGAGGGCGCCTTCACCGAGGGCATCGGGTTCGACGGCTCGGCGATCGAGGGCTTCGCCCGGGTGCATGAGGCCGACATGCTGGTCCGCCCCGACCCTGACACGTTCCAGGTGCTGCCGTGGCGGGGGAAGGGTCATGCCACCGCTCGGATGTTCTGCGAGATCCTGATGCCCGACGGCTCCCAGTCCTACGCCGACCCGCGGTTCGTGCTGCAGCGGACCCTCACCAAGGCCGCCGAGCAGGGCTTTACCTTCTACACCCATCCCGAGATCGAGTTCTTCCTGTTGAAGAACCGCCCGGCCGACGGCTCGCCGCCCGAACCGCACGACCACAGCGGCTACTTCGACCACACGTCGCACGAGTCCGGGCAGGACTTCCGGCGGGAGGCGATCACTGCTTTGGAGGAGATGGGCATCTCGGTCGAGTTCAGCCACCATGAGGGTGGTCCCGGCCAACAGGAGATCGACCTTCGCTACGCCGACGCGCTCTCCACCGCCGACAACGTGATGACCTTCCGGGTCGTGGTCAAGGAGGTCGCGCTCAGCCACGGCCTCTTCGCGAGCTTCATGCCCAAGCCGTTCACGGAGCACCCGGGGTCGGCAATGCACACCCACCTGTCGCTGTTCGAGGGCGACCGCAACGCCTTCTTCGAGGCTGGTGCGGAATACCACCTCTCGAAGACGGGGCGGGCCTTCATCGCCGGGTTGCTCCGACACGCGGCAGAGATCACCGCGGTGACCAACCAGTGGGTCAACTCCTACAAGCGCCTCGCCGGCGGCGGCGAGGCGCCGTCGTACGTCTGCTGGGGCCACAACAACCGGTCCGCGCTGGTCCGGGTGCCGATGTACAAGCCCACCAAGGGGGCCTCGACGCGCGTCGAGCTGCGCTCGATCGACAGCGCCGCCAACCCCTATCTCGCCTTCGCGGTGATGCTGGCAGCCGGCATGCGCGGGATCGAGGAGGGCTACCAGCTGCCGCCGGGCGCCGAGGACGACGTCTGGTCGCTTACCGGCGCCGAGCGGCGCGCGATGGGGATGGCCGAGCTGCCGCAGAACCTCAACGACGCGATCGCGGTGATGGAGCGCTCCGAGCTGGTCGCGGAGACCCTTGGGGAGCACGT
Organism: Propionibacteriales bacterium; assembly: GCA_038254365.1. Classification (GTDB taxonomy): domain Bacteria; phylum Actinomycetota; class Actinomycetes; order Propionibacteriales; family Nocardioidaceae; genus JAWWPG01. The sequence goes on along the minus strand of JBBSGI010000035.1, from coordinate 7,236 downwards.
CTTCGACTTCTTCCTCCGCAACAAGCGCGCCGAGTGGGACCTCTACCGCCGGCAGGTCACGAACTTCGAGCGAGCCCAGATGCTCCCGATCATGTGACCGGGCCGGGCGCGTTAGCCTCGGAGGATGAGGGCGCGCCTGCTGGTCATCCAGCACGAGGACGATGCCCCGGCTTCCTGGTTCGGTGACTGGCTCGAGGCGGCCGGGCTCCAGCTCACGGTCGTGCTGGCCCACCGCGGAGAGCCGGTCCCGGAGACGCTTGCGGAGTATGACGGCCTGCTCGTCCTGGGGGGAGCGATGAGCGCCTACGACGACGAGACCTGCGCCTGGCTGACCCCGACCAAGCGGCTGATCGCCGCAGTAGCGGCCCGCAGGGACAAGGCTTTCCTGGGCATCTGCCTCGGCCACCAGCTCGCCGCCGTCTCGCTCGGCGGAACGGTAGCTCCCAACCCCGTCGGCCGCGCCCTCGGGCTCACCCCCGTTCGGCTCTCCCAAGAGGGGGTCGATGACCCCCTGCTCCGAGCGGTCCCGGACGGAGCGCGAGCCGTGCAGTGGAACGACGACGTGGTCACCGCGATGCCCCCCCAGGCGATCGGGCTCGCGGAGGCTCCCGACGGCACGGTGCAGGCCGCGCGGTTCGGTCCTCTCGCCTGGGGGGTCCAGTTCCATCCCGAGGTCTCGCCAACGGTGTTCGCCTCGTGGGGTGCCGTCGGAGCGAAGTCGGACCCGCCTCGCCCTCCGGACGAGGAGGTGGCGGCGGTGGCGAGCGCAGTCGCAGGCGCCGAGGACGAGCTCCGGCAGTCCTGGCGACCGCTGGCCCAGCGCTTCGCGGACATCATCGCGTCCACCCCGTGAGCCTCCGTCCGGAGCGCGAAACACTGCACGGGCGCCTGGCCCGGCTGGGCTTCGTGGATGTCGCCTCGGCAGCCCGCGACCTACACACCATCGCCGTGATCGACGACGAGCTGGTCGCCGAGCTCGGCCAGGCCGCCGACCCGGACCTGGCCGTGCGATCACTCGCCCGGCTCACCAGCCTCGCCGATGGCGGGGAAGCGCTCCGGCATGCGTTGGAAACCGACCCGACGCTCAGGCACCGGCTGATCCGGGTCCTCGGCGCAAGCACCGCCCTCGCCGACCACCTGGCTCGTCATCGCGACGACTGGCGCGAGCTGCAGGACCCCGACCTCGACGTGGTCAGACCGACCGCGTCGGCGCTCGCCGGAACTCTCGTCGCAGCCGCCAGCCCCGACGAGCTGCGACTCACCTACCGCCGGTTGCTGCTGCGGCTCGCCGCCAGAGACCTCACCGGGAACCTCCGGGTTGACGACGCGGCGGGTGAGCTCGCCGACCTGGCGGCTGGCACGATCGACGCCGCGCTCCGGTTGGCCGATCACGAGGTCGGCTCCGGAGCAGCGCCGTACCGGCTGGCGGTGGTCGGTATGGGTAAGTGCGGTGCCCGCGAGCTCAACTACGTCTCCGACGTGGACGTCATCTTCGTGGCCGAGCCGGTGGAGACCGGCGACGAGCCGGGCGCGCTGCGTACGGCGACAGCGGTCGCGTCGGCGATGATGCGGATCTGCTCCGACCACACCGGGGAGGGGACCCTGTGGCTGGTCGACGCGGGGCTGCGTCCGGAAGGGAAGGCCGGGCCGTTGGTCCGGACGCTGGCGAGTCATCAGGCGTACTACTCGCGCTGGGCGAGAACCTGGGAGTTCCAGGCCCTGCTCAAGGCCCGGCCGATCGCCGGTGACCGCGAGCTCGGGGCGGCCTTCGTCTCGGCCGTCTCCCCACTCGTCTGGTCGACGGCCGAGCGGCCGAACTTCGTCGCCGATGTGCAGGCGATGCGGCGTCGGGTCGTCGAGCAGCTGCCCCACGGGCGGGCCGACCATGAGCTCAAGCTGGGACCGGGCGGCCTCCGGGACATCGAGTTCGCGGTTCAGCTGCTGCAGCTCGTGCACGGGCGCTCCGACCCGGAGCTGCGGCGGCCCAACACCTGGCACGCGTTGGAGGCCCTCACGCGAGGTGGCTATGTCGGTCGTGACGACGGTGCCCGGCTGAGCGACGGCTACGGCTTCTTGCGAACGCTGGAGCACCGCCTCCAGCTCGGGCACCTTCGCCGTACGCACGTGATGCCGAGCGACCCAGCCGAGCTCCGCACCTTGGGCCGGTCACTGGCCATGATGGTCGACCCGGTCGGCGACCTCAGCCGGCAGTGGCGGCGGCACAGCCACGAGGTCAGACGTCTGCACGAGAAGCTGTTCTACCGCCCGCTGCTCGGCGCGGTCGCGGCACTTCCCGAAGAGCAGGTCCGGCTGACCACCGACGCCGCCCGCGAGCGACTGGTCGCCCTCGGCTACCTCGACCCGGCCGCCGCGCTTCGCCATCTGGAGGCGCTCACCACCGGCGTCAGCCGGCGGGCGGCCATCCAGCGGGCGCTGCTGCCGGTCATGCTCGGCTGGTTCGCGGACGCCCCGGACCCGGACCTCGGCCTGCTGGCCTTCCGACAACTGAGCGACGCGCTCGGGTCGTCGCCGTGGTATCTGCGGATGCTGCGCGACGAGGGCGCGTCCGCGGAACGGTTGGCTCGGCTGCTGGCGACCAGCCGGCACGCCGTCGACCTGCTGATGCGGTCGCCCGACGCGACCGCCCTGCTGCACGACGACGCGGAGCTGCGCCCACGAGATCTCGACGCACTGGTCTCCGAGGCGTCCACGTCCGCGGCGCGTCACCCCGTGCCCGAGGATGCGATCGGAGCAGTCCGGGCGGTTCGACGGCGCGAGCTCTTCCGGGTGGCCGCGGCGGACATCTTCGGGCTGCTCGACGTCTCCGCGGTGGGGGAGGCGATCAGCGACGTCACCTCGGCGACGATCCGCGCCGGACTTGCGGCAGCGAGCGCCGCAGTCGAGGCCCGACTGGCCGCGCCACTTCCGATGACGCTCGCGGTGATCGCGATGGGGCGCCTGGGTGGGCGCGAGATGTCCTACGGCAGCGACGCGGACGTGCTCTTCGTCTACGAGCCGGCGGCCGGGGTCGACGAGAGGCGGGCGCTCGACGCGGCATCGGCCGTCGCGGGGGAGCTGCGGCGGCTGATGGGGATACCGGGGCCAGACCCGGCGCTCGTTGTTGACGCCGGCCTTCGGCCCGAGGGCCGCCAAGGGCCGCTGGTGCGGTCCTTGGCGTCGTACCGGGCCTACTACCAGCGCTGGTCTCACGTGTGGGAGGCGCAAGCGCTGCTGCGGGCCGCGCCGTTGGCCGGCGACCGCAGCCTCGCGGACCGCTTCGGGCAGCTGGTCGACCCGCTCCGTTACCGGGCGGGCGGCCTCTCGGACGCCGACGTCGCCGAGGTACGGCGGATCAAGGCCCGCGTCGACGCCGAACGGTTGCCGCGGGGCGTCGACCGTGCCGCGCATGTGAAGCTGGGACCAGGCGGGCTGGCCGACGTCGAATGGACGGTTCAGCTGCTCCAGCTGCGCCATGCGCACGCCCATGCCGGGCTGCGCACGACGCAGACGTTGCGGGCGCTGGCCAGCGCCGCAGAGCTTCATCTCGTCGAGCCGACCCAGGCCCAGATACTGGCCGAGTCGTGGCGGCTGGCGACCCGGCTGCGGAACGCGTCGATGCTGGTGCGTGGACGCCAGTCGGACAGCCTGCCTACCGCGTCACGCGACCAGCTCGGCGTGGCCTGGTTGTGCGGGTACGGCGCCGGCGGCGTGGGACGACTGGTCGACGACTACCGCCGCGCAGCCCGACGCTCGAGCCAGGTCGTCGACGCGGTCTTCTGGTCCTGAGCCGGCGGCTAGCCGGCGGCTTGCTCCGGTCGCGGCATCTCGTGCAGGATCCGGTCTCGCTCGCGAGGGGTGAGCCCGCCCCAGACGCCGTACGGCTCATGCACCTTCAGCGCGTGCTCGCGGCAACGCTCGAGCACCGGGCAGTGCTCGCAGTACTGCTTGGCTTGGGACTCACGGCGTTGGCGCACCGGACCGCGCTCGGAGTCTGGGGGAAAGAACACGTCGGGGTCGATGCTGCGGCAGACCCCGTTGTACTGCCACTCCCAGTGCTCGATGATGGGCGACGGCAGGCGAGTCAAGTTTGCCATGACGGTCCTTTCCCGGGACGGCAGAATCGCCGTCCCCTACCTGAACCTGATCGACAGCATGTGAGCGACCTCGCCTCTGAAATCGCGGCATACGCTGGCACTTTAACGAGTTAGCGGACCTCTGTCGAGACCCAAAACTCCCCGTACCCGACTCGGTCCTGGAGCAAACCGCTGCCACCGGGCAAGTCTTCGATCCTCGGCGTGGCACCAGTAGCCGCGCCGGGTTGGTTACGCGATGCCGAAAAACGCCAACAGGGCCGCAGCCGAAGCTGCGACCCTGCCGGGAAGACCTGTGATCAGACCGCGCGGACGTTCTCCGCCTGCGGGCCCTTGGGGCCTTGCGTGGTGTTGAACTCGACGCGCTGGCCGTCGTCCAAGGTTTTGTACCCGGTGGTGTCGATCGCCGAGTAGTGGACGAAGACATCGGGACCGTCCCCATCCTGCTCGATGAAACCGAATCCCTTTTCGGCGTTGAACCACTTGACCGTGCCCTGTGTCATGCTGTTTCCTCTTCGCTGAACTTCGAGACGGCGTTCTCACTGCCTCGGGTTGCGACTCCTGTCGCGCTGACCTCGACGAACCGATACACAAAACACCCGCCGTCATACTGCGGGTGTCGATGACGCAACGTGTCTCTGAACAGGCCGAAGTGCAACTGTAACCAGGAGTGACGCTACGCGATGTTCGGCCGACAGGTCAACCCGGGACCACCGGCCGGCATCTCACAGGCGCAGGGTGAGGATTGGCCTGTCGTCGGTGGTGCGCACCTGGACGCTGGCGATCTGCGCACGCCGTACCGACGTGGAGCCGTCGACGACGATGGGCGCACCCGGCCTGGCTTCCCAGCTGGCGATCTGCTGCGAGCTACCGGCCTTGTCGGTGACGACCATGAGGTAGGTGAGGCCCCCTGGGTAGTGGTTGTTGGGCTTCGCCCGGTAGACACAGCGGACCACGATCTGGGTGCCCCATGCCTTGTCGTCCAGGCGCGCCGTTGCGCTGATCGGCACCCCGGATGATGCCGGTGTCATCGGCTGTGCCACCGAGTGCGACACCGGGAGACCCGCGTCGGGAGCCGGCGGGTGATCGTGGAGCCCGAGGATGAGCGCCACGGCCAGCACGGCGGCCGCCGCCGCGCCGATCACGCCGGTTGTCATCCGGCGGCGGAACCTGGTGCGCTGGACCTCCGCCAGCAGCCGCGGGAGCAGCGTCTCGGGGATGTCGAGGCCGGTTCCCCCCGCCGGGAGAGCCTGGTCCGGGGTGACACTGGCGAGCAGACCGGGTAGGCCGGCCAGCTGGCCGACGGCGCGCCGACAACCCGGACAGCCGGCGAGGTGAGCCTCGTAAGCCGAGCGGTCGGCTGGCGTGAGAGCGCCCAGCAGGTAGGCAGCGTCGTACGTCGCGAACTCGTCGGTCATCGGCCGACCCCCATCTCCATGAGCACCAGTCGAAGGGCGGCTAGCGCATAGTGCAGGCGTGACTTGACGGTCCCCTCCGGTACGCCGATGCGCTCGGCCGCCTGCGTCGTACTCCGGCCTCCGTAGTAGCACTCGACAAGTACCTGACGGTGCGCGAAGGACAGCCGGCCGAGTGCCTCCGTGACCACCCAGGCCTGCACAACCTGGTCGCTGGTGTCGACGGCCCGCTCCGGCAGCTCCTCCGCCGAGAACTCCGGCCTGACCTGGCGCGCCCGCCACTGGTCGATGGCGATGTTGTGCGCGACCTTGAGCAGCCACCCCCGAGCAGATCCCTGGGCCTGGTCGAGAACCTTGGGGTTCCGCCAGGCCCGCAGGAGCGTCTCCTGCACGACATCCTCGGCGTGCCCTCGGTCGCCTCCGGTGAGGCTGAGCGCGTAGGACCAGAGGGTGCGTGCGTGCTCGTCGTGCAGCGCACGCATCAGATCCGCCTCGCGCGTCACCACGGCGGTCGGCGCTCCTTCCCGGGGCCCAGCGTCTCAGCCACGCTGATACGGCGGAGCGCTGTTGCCCTCACGGTTGAGGACACGCACCAGCCATCGTGATAGTTCACCGGCCGCCGCGAAGTCGGCTCCAGCGACGCGGCGTCGGACCGGGCGCCTTCGAGGTCGCCGACATCGATTCGGTTGAGCAACGTCTTCAGCGCCCATGCCGATCCTGCCTCGGCGCGCGCTGCGAATGACTTCTCCTTGGGCCACACCACCACCGCAGCTCGGCGATACCAGCGGTCGACGGTGTTGCCGTAGTTACCCATGTAGCCCTCGTACTCGGAGTTGTACGGCGTCAGCGACCACGAGGGCGTGACCGCGCAGACCTCGTGATCGCCCAGGGGAGATGATGGTCTCCGCGCCTGAGCCATCGGGGGAGATGATCCACCAGCCGAGCGTGATCTCGTCGTCGATCAGCTCGTTGAGGTCGTAGGCATTTGTCGTCTTCGGGGTCATCACCTGGGTCGTTGCACTCGTCGTTGTACCCGCCGTAGCGCCACGACTCCCCGGCCGGTAGCGCGTCCCAGGTCTCCTTGATCTCGGCGACGGCGAGTGCAGTTTCGCATCCGGCTTGCTCGGCTGCTTCCCGGAGCACCGTCACCCGTTCGGCGTCGGCGCCCTTGAAACGGTTGGACCTCAGTCCGGCTTGGGTGTACTCGTGGTCGAGCAGGAAGGCCAGCCGTGTCGGCTCGCCGAGATCGCGCCCGCCGTATCGACTGGTTGCCCGCGATGTGAAGTGTTCGGTCAGGTGGCGAGCGGCTTGTTCGACCGGACCGGCGTCGGAGGTCGGCGTTGGGTCAGTGAGCATGAGGTTGAAGGTCAGTGTGACTCGGTAGCCAGACCGGACTGGTCTGACCTCGTGTCGACGGTCGGCGTAGAACGCGACGAGGACGAGGTCGTCGCGCGAGCCGCGAAAGGTGCGTTCGCTGCCGCCGTCATCGACGACGAGCTCGCCGCCACTGTGCACCGACGGCAGTGACACCACCAGGGTTGCGACCATGTCGTCGTGCTTCTCGGAGTCCTGGTGGGGGAGGAAAAACGGCTCCTGCTGTTCCCGTGGGCGGGGTTGAGCGCCCAGTGATGGCGACACGCCGTGCCGCGTCTAGGTTTCTGGACTGTCGAGGTTCAGCAACCACAGTGCGGAGAACGGCGTGTCTGGGATCAGGGTATGGAAGCGGCTGC
>JBBSGI010000034.1:0-32996 GCA_038254365.1 Propionibacteriales bacterium | reverse complement strand
CCCCTACCGGCGCAGCGGGTGGCCTGTCCGCCCCACCAGCAGCCCGAGCCGGGTCCCGACCACGGTGGCGCCGACTCGCGGGCCGGGTGACCCTCGGGTCCGTCCCGGACCGGGGTTCGGGGGAAGCAGACGCGGGGGCGGCTGCGGCTCGAGTCCGACGGTACGGTCGGGTCCGCTGAGCCCGCGCAGGGGTTTGAGCCGCACCGGACGAGCCGGCAGGAGGCGGAGCGGATCGAGGTACGCGTCGCCTCGCTTGGCACCCAGGTGCAGACATGCTCGGGGCAGGCAATGCGATCCGACAAGCTCGAGGAACCCGATCGGTTGCCGAGGCGACACCCGAACCCCGACCGAGACCGTGGCGGTGATCGGCTGGTAGGTCGACGACAGCCGGCCGTGTGCGACGACCACGACTCCGCGGCCCGCCACGGACCCCGCGAAGGTGACCGTGCCGGCTGCGACCGAGAGCACCTGCTGGCCGACCGAGCCCGCCAGGTCGACGCCTCGGTGACCAGGGCCGTAGGGCGACGATGGAGGCTTGAAACCCCGGATGACGTCAGGAGCCGGCTCCAGCGGCCACTCCCACGCCGCGCCGCTGCTGGCGGTGGCCGGGGAGGCGAGTGACGTGGCGGATGTGAGAAGGACGGCGACCAGCGCCGGGACGGCGCGCAGGAGAAGTTTCATGACGCGATCCTGACCTGGCGGAGGGACCTTCCCGCCGGCACAAGCCGCTGCTTGTGGACAGGTTCATGGGTGCAGAAGGCTGTGGGCGGTGCGCAGGGGACGACGGGGCCGAGTTTTCTCGACGCGGCACCCGGTGCCTTATACTTGACCCAGCGGCCCGTTCCGACGGGTCGACTTCGCACATCCACACGCCGCAGCCGAGCTGCGGGTGCGTGCCGTGGTCTCGTCACATCGGCTCCTGGCCGGTCTGCCGAGCGGCCCGCGCGTGGACGTCAGGGTTTCGATGCCATCGAAACGACAACCGCACATGCGGCTTGCGGGAGCCGCGGGAAACGGTGCTCGCAGGAGCACCGAAGGAGGAACCGCCATGGCCGTCGTGTCCATGCGCCAGCTGCTCGAGAGCGGCGTCCATTTCGGGCATCAGACCCGCCGGTGGAACCCGAAGATGAAGCGATTCATCATGACCGAGCGCAACGGCATCTACATCATCGACCTGCAGCAGTCGCTCGCGTACATCGACCGCAGCTACGCGTTCATCAAGGGCGCGGTCGCCTCCGGCGGCAATGTGCTTTTCGTCGGTACCAAGAAGCAGGCTCAGGAGGCCATCGAGGAGCAGGCGAAGCGCGTCGGGATGCCCTTCGTGAGCCAACGCTGGCTTGGTGGAATGCTGACGAACTTCCAGACCGTGCACCAGCGCATCCAGCGGCTCAAGGAGCTCGAGGAAGTGGACTTCGATGATGTAGGCGGGTCCGGTCGTACCAAGAAGGAGCTCCTGCACATGCGTCGGGAGAAGGAGAAGCTCTCGCGCACCCTGGGCGGCATCCGCGACATGCCGCGGGTTCCGGCAGCAGTGTGGATCGTCGATACCAACAAGGAGCACCTGGCGGTCGACGAGGCGCGCAAGCTCGGGATCCCCGTCGTGGCGATTCTGGACAGCAACTGTGACCCGGACATGGTGGACTTCCCGATCCCCGGCAACGACGACGCGATCCGCTCGGTCAACCTGCTCACCAGGGTGGTCGCAGACGCGGTCGCGGACGGGCTGATGGCCCGCGCCGGCGTCAAGAGCGGTGACGAGGCTCCGGGTGAGGAGCTCGGCGCCGAGGAGCCGCTGGCCGAGTGGGAGCGTGAGCTGCTGGTTGGCGACGCTACCGCGGCGGCGCCGGTCAGCCCGGCAGCCGAGACTCCCGAGCCGGACACGGGGGACACCGAAGGATCGGACACCGCAACATCGGTGGCCCAGACCATCGCCGGGCTCGCGACGCGCACCATCGGCGCAGTCGCGAGCAGGGTTTTGCCCACCGGCGCCGACACCGACTCTGCCGAAACCGAGTCTGCCGAAACCGAGTCCGCCAACTCCACCCACACCGACGCCGCGGACTCTGCGGACACTACGGACTCTGCGGACTCTGCGGACTCTGCGAACACTGCGGACACTGCGGACACTGCGGACACTGGCACCGCCGAGTCCGCAGAGTCTGCCGACACTGGCACCGCCGACGGCGCGGACTCCACCGACGCCGCAGACACTGACACCGCCGACTCCACCGACGTTGAGGCGGGGGCGGAGCCCGCGGACGCCGATGCCACCGAGCCGGGGCGGGACGAGCCGGCCAATGAGACCCCGGCATCCTGAGCCGACCGCTCGAGGATGCGTACGACGCGGACGTCGTCTCCCGGACGGCCGCCGAACCTGAACAGGACGGAATGACGACAGACATGGCAATCACCGCAGCAGACGTCAAGAGGCTCCGCGACGCCACTGGGGCCGGCATGATGGACTCCAAGAGCGCGCTGCAGGAAGCCGACGGCGACTTCGAGAAGGCCATCGAGGTGCTACGAGTCAAGGGCGCCGCCAAGGCGGCCAAGCGCGGCGCCGAGCGGACAGCATCGTCGGGGCTCGTCGTCAGCTCCGGTGGCTCGCTCGTCGAGCTCAACTCCGAGACAGACTTCGTCGCGAAGTCCGAGGGCTTCGTGGCGCTGGCCGGCGAGATCGCCCTCGCCGCCGAGGCGAGCAAGGCCTCGGACGCGGAGGCGCTCGGCCGGGTGGTGCTGCCGAGCGGCCGAACCGTCGCCGAGTCGATCGAAGATCTCGCTGTCGTCATCGGCGAGAAGCTCGCGCTCGGCCGAGTCACCCACTTCGACGGAAACGTCGCGACGTACCTGCACCGACGCGCGAGTGACCTGCCGCACGCGGTGGGCGTCTTGGTGGCCTATGAGGGCGACAATCTGGAGGCGGCTCGGGCAGCGGCTATGCAGATCGCGGCGATGCGCCCGCAGTACGTCTCGCGCGAGGAGATCCCCGAGGAGGTCGTCGCCAAGGAGCGCGAGATCGCCGAGGCGACCGCCCGTCAGGAGGGAAAGCCCGAGCAGGCGCTGCCCCGCATCATCGAGGGCCGGCTCAACGGCTTCTTCAAGGACGTCGTCCTGCTCGAGCAGCCATCGGTCCAAGACTCGAAGAAGACCGTCCAGGCCGTCCTGGAGGGGGCCGGGGTGAGTGTACGGCGGTTCGCCCGCTTCGAGGTCGGGGCCGACTAGCCAGTCTGACGCCGCTGGCTCTTCGGTCACGCGGTTAGATCGGGGAACTGAGGAGGCCGAGTCGTGGAAGCGCAGCTGAGGATTCCCGAGCCGGTGCGATCGCCGTACGGCCGTGTCCTTCTCAAGCTGTCGGGTGAGGTTTTCGGCGGCGGGCGGGTGGGCGTCGACCCCGACGTGGTTCACACGATCGCGCGCGAGGTGGCCGACGTCGTCCGGACCGGCACCCAGGTCGCCATCGTGCTGGGCGGAGGGAACTTCTTCCGGGGCGCTGAGCTGCAGCAGCACGGCATGGACCGCGCGCGCGCCGACTACATGGGAATGCTCGGCATCGTAATGAACTGTCTCGCGCTGCAGGACTTCTGCGAGAAGCAAGGCATCGAGACCCGGGTGCAGACCGCGATCACGATGGGTCAGGTGGCCGAGCCCTACATCCCGCGGCGGGCCATCCGTCACCTCGAGAAGGGTCGCGTGGTGATCTTCGGTGCCGGGGCCGGCATGCCGTTCTTCTCCACCGACACCGTCGCTGCGCAGCGGGCGCTGGAGACCAAGTGTGACGTGATCTTGATGGGCAAGAACGGGGTCGACGGGGTCTACACCGCCGACCCGCGGACCGACCCGACCGCCACCAAGCTCGACCGGGTCACCTACAGCGAGGCGCTGCAGCGCGGGCTCCGCGTCGCCGACGCGACCGCCTTCGCGCTCTGCCGGGAGAACTCGATGCCGATGATCGTGTTCGGCATGCAGGAGGAGGGCGCCATCGTCAAGGTGGTGCAGGGTGAGAAGATCGGCACCTACGTCGGGAACGACGCGGGGCAGACTCGCGCCGGCGCGAGCGAAAGGTGACGGGTGTGATCGACGAGACGTTGCGCGACGCCGACCAACGGATGGCCAAGGCCGTCGAGGTGGCGAAGGACGACTTCGCCACGATCCGCACGGGCCGCGCCCATCCGGCGATGTTCTCCAAGCTGACCGCCGACTACTACGGGACGCCGACGCCGATCCAGCAGCTCGCCTCGTTCACGAACCCCGAGCCTCGGACGGTGCTGATCAACGTCTACGACCGGCAGGCGGTGGGCGCTGTCGAGAAGGCGATCCGCGACTCCGACCTCGGCGTCAACCCGACCAACAACGGTGACTCGTTGCGAGTCGTCATGCCCGAGCTGACAGAGGAGCGCCGGCGGGAGTACATCAGGCTGGCCAGGACCAAGGCCGAGGACGCCAAGGTCTCGGTGCGCAACGTGCGACGCCATGCCAAGCAGCACCTCGAGCGGGCGCTCAAGGAGGGCGACCTCAGTGAGGACGAGGTCAGCGCGGCCGAGAAGCGTCTCGACGGCATGACCAAGCAGCACGTGGACCTGATCGACGACGTCCTCAAGCACAAGGAACACGAGCTTCTCGAGGTCTGATCGAGTGGCCGTCGAGAGTATGGGAGAGACCGCCGACGACGCCGCATCCGCGGCACCGGGCCGGGCGGGCCGCAACCTTTCCGCGGCGATCGCCGTCGGGGTGGCTCTCGGCTGCCTCATCCTCGCCTCACTGGTCTTCTACCGGGCGCTGTTCCTGCTCTTGGTCGCGGCGGCGGTCGGCGTGGCCCTGTGGGAGATGAGCAACGCCCTCGCGCGGCGGGGTACCACCACGCCGACCGCCCTGATGGTGGTGGGCTCGACCGGAATGCTCGCGGGGGCCTACTACGGAGGCCCGCGGGTCCTGGTGGCCGTCTTGGCGGGCGTCGTGCTGGTCAGCATCCTCTGGCGGATGCCCCGAGGCCAGGGCGGTTTCGTGCAGGACGTGACCGCCACGATCTTCTGCCTGGTCTACGCCCCGTTCCTCGCCGCCTTCGCGGCGCTGCTCCTCGACGCCGACAAGGGCGTCCAACGAGTGGTCACGTTCATCGTGGTCACCGCCGCCTCCGACACCGGCGGCTATGCCGTCGGCGCCACCCTCGGTCGGCATCCGCTGGCGCCGGGGATCAGCCCCAAGAAGTCGTGGGAGGGCTTCGCCGGGTCCGCTCTCGGCTGTGCGGTCGCGGGGGTGCTCTGTGTGGTGCTGCTCCTCGACGGCGTGTGGTGGGTCGGCCTGGTGCTCGGCGCGGTGGTGGCTGTGGCGGCGACGTTCGGTGACCTCGCGGAGTCCCTCATCAAGCGCGACCTTGAGGTCAAGGACATGGGCAACCTCCTGCCGGGCCACGGCGGGATCATGGACCGCCTGGACTCACTGCTCGCGGCGGCTCCCGCCGTCTGGGTGATCTTGACGTTCGTGCTTCCGCACGCCTGACCTACCCGCTGAGCCAGCACGTCGCTGGCCTGCGAGGACCGCGACCGATTGGTATCCAGCTGCCGAGCTTGGAGCGTCCCTTCTCCGCTTCTCGAGTCGGGGGCGGTCGGCGGAAGGGTCAGCGGGCGCCGACGCTCCCCAACGGGACGCGCAGCGCAGGTGGTCCCGCGGGTGCGAATGCGGCGCTCAAGGCGGGGGGCAGGTCGCGGTCGCCGACCAGCCCCAAGGTGACCGAGACCGCGAACCGGTGCCACAGGAACGGATGGTTTAGCAGAGAGTGGCCGCCCCCCTGCAGCTCGAAGCGCGCCACCCGCGCTCCCGCCGCCCGCAGCCGCTCGGCGTAAAGCAGGCTCGCCGGGGCCGAGGTCATGCGGTCGCCGGTGCCGTGGGCGATGACGAAGGATTGGTCTGGTCGGGGCCGGACGATGGGCTCGCTCTGGGGCAGCCAGGGCGCGAGCCCGCAGACGCCGACGACTCGCCGGTCGTCGGCGACCGAGAAGGCAGTCCGGCCGCCCATCGAGTGGCCGAGCAGGGCGACCGGCACGTCGCCGTGCCGATCCCTGAGCTGCCCGAGGGCCCACCGAGCGTCGATGACCGGGTCTGGGTCCGCACGACCGGTCGGATCGGAGTTCCAGCCGCGCACCCGGTGCCGAAGCAGGTAGACGGCGGCTCCCCGGCTCCCGTGCCGCAGGCCGGCGTACAGGTCGAGCATCCTCAGGAACGCAGGCTGTTGGGAGGCCGTGGCTCGGTTGCTGTGCTCCCGGCCCCCGTGCAGGACCAGGACAGCGGTCCTGACGGCGTCGACCTGGCGGGGCGCACCGCCCTGGAGCTGAGCCGGGGGGTGGTCGAGCGTCATGGGCACATCTTTACTCACGCTCCGGATTCGTCGCGGACCGCGTTGCCGGATCGTGCGGACTTCCCTAAGGTCAGGCCATGGTCATCCGTCGCTCCGCGGCCGCTGCGTGCGCCGCCGTCCTCCTCACGGGCCTGGGGTTGCCGGCTCACGCCCAAGTCTCGCCGTCCGCAGCCCCCGCCTCGTCGTTCGGCTGGAACCTGCTCTCCACGGGCAGCACTGACCAGTTCCGCGGTCTGGCGGCCGTGGACGCCCGGGTCGCCTGGGTCAGCGGAGAGAGCGGGACGGTCCTCCGGACGACGAACGGCGGAACCAACTGGCGCGACGTCTCGCCACCGGCTGCGGCTGGGCTGGCGCTGCGCGACATCGAGGCGTGGGACGGTCAGCACGCCGTCGCGCTGTCGATCGGGTACGGCAAGCACTCGAGCATCTTCACGACCAACGACGGCGGCGTCACCTGGACTCGCACGTTCACCAACCACAACGCCAACGCGTTCTACGACTGCATGGCGTTCTCCGACGACGGGACGGGCCTGGCCTTGAGCGACCCGGTGAACGGGCACTTCCGGCTCGCGGTGTCGCATGACCGAGGCCAGTCGTGGTCCCTGCTGGTACCTCGCTACATCCCACCGGCCCTCGATGGCGAGTTCGCCTTCGCCGCGTCTGGCACCTGCCTGGTGGCCGGACCCGACCACACGTTCTGGATCGCCTCCGGAGGCGACCACCCGAGGGTCTACCGGAGCATCAACGGCGGCGTCACCTGGACCGTGGCGCGTACCCCGATCCGGGGCGGCGCATCGGCGGGTATCTACTCGATCGCCTTCCACGGTCACGTCCTCGGCGTCGCCGTCGGCGGTGACTACGCCGACCCCACCAACCGGGAGGCTGCGGCGGCCACGTCTGCCGACGCCGGGGAGCACTGGACCTTGAGCACCCGTCAGGTCGGCGGGTACCGCTCGGGCGTGGACTATGTCACCGCAAAGATCGTGGTGGCGGTCGGGCCGACCGGCAGCGACGTGAGCCGCGACGGTGGGGTCACCTGGACCACGTTCGACGACCAGTGGTACGACGGCGTGCACTGCGCCGACGACGGCACCTGCTGGGCCTCAGGCACCGAGGGGAAGGTCGCGGTCCTCCAGCACTGAGCGGGGACGCGACCGGCCCGGCCCGACTAGGGCAGACCCCGCTGGCGGACCGCTTCGAAGAGGACGACGGCCGCCGAGGCGGCCACGTTCAGGGAGTTGACCCGGCCCGCCATGGGGATGCGAGTCGGCGCATCCGCGACTTCGAGCCACTCGTCGCTCACGCCGTCGTGCTCCGCGCCCACGACGACGGCCACTCCGCCGGTGAGGTCGACATCGGTGAGGATACGGTCGGCGCCGGGAGCCGCCACCACGATCGTGACACCCGCCGCGCGGAGCCAGTCGACCACCTCTGCCGTGGGGGCGGACGCCACGGGCACCGCGAAGACCGTGCCCTTGCTCGCCCGGACGACGTTCGGGTTGCCCCAGTCCGTCATCGGTGACGCCGCGACGACGGCGTCGACCCCGGCGGCTTCCGCCGTACGCAACATCGCGCCGAGGTTGCCCGGCTTCTCCACCGATTCCGCGACCAGCACCAGGGGATGGTCGCGGAGGGTGAGTGCCGATAGTGCCCGTTCAGGGTTGGGTACGACGGCTAGCCACCCGTCCGGCGACTCGCGGTAGGAGGCCTTGGCGAAGGCGGCGCGCCCGAGTCGCACTACCGGGACCGCACGGGCGGCCAGATTTTCGGCCAGCGCAAGCCGGTCCGGGTCGGTCACCAGGTCGACGCAGCAGTACAAGGTGCGCACGCGCACGCCGGCATCCAGCGCCAGCACCAGCTCGGCGTGACCCTCGACGAGCGTCACGCCTTCGGCGTCGCGGACCCTACGCTTGCGCAGCTCGACCAGGTGCCGAACCTTCGGGTTGGCCGTGCTGGTGATCACGTCGTCTGCAGGCATCGCCTCACTATGGCGCATGCATCTGCGGTCGTCGCCGCCGCTAGCGTTCCCGCATGGTGATGCTGCACCTGGTCCGTCATGCCCGGTCCGCCCAGGATCCTGGGCTGCCATCGTGGGAATGGCCGCTCGCCGAAGGCGCCGAGGTCGATGCTCAGCGGCTGCGGGTAGCCGGTGTCCTGCCGAACCAGGCCGTTTGGGTGTCGTCCACCGAGACCAAGGCGGTGGCGACCGCGAGCCTGTTGACGGCCGCTGAGGTGCGGCAGGACGGGGATCTCCGCGAGGCTGTGCGCGATCCGGCCTGGTTGAGGCTCGAGGAGTTCCACGCCCTGGTGCTGCAGTGTTTCGCCGCGCCAGGCGAGTCGGTCCGCGCCGGGTGGGAGCCGCTCGCGGTCACGGAAGCCAGGGTGGTCGCGGCGGCCCGGGACTCCATCGCGCGGGCCGACGGTCACGATGTCGTCCTGGTGGGGCACGGCACGGCGTGGACGATGCTCGTCTCCGGCCTGACGGGAGAGCCGCCCGACGTCGCAGGGTGGGACTCGATGCAGATGCCTGACCACTGTGCACTGGAGTGGCCGAGCCGGATCGTGGCGCCTTGGGGGTCGTGGAACCCGTGAGAGAATGGGGTGCGATGTCGACCACCCCCGCCACGCCGGCTGACCGGCCGACCTCCGGCATTTCCCTCCCGCTGGTGTTCGACGAGCCGCGTCGGGCGCAGAAGCCACCGAGGCACCTGGCGGACATGACCACGACCGAGCGCCGGGCCGCCGTGGAGGCGGCCGGCATGCCGGGTTACCGGGCCAGCCAGGTGTCCCACCAGTACTTCGCCCGGCTCGAGGACCACCCGGACCGCATGACCGACCTGCCGGCCGCGCTGCGCCGGCCCCTGGCAGACGCCTTGCTGCCTGGTCTGCTGACTGCTCTTCGCACCTCGGAGGCCGATGGCGGCACGACGCGCAAGACACTCTGGCGGCTGCGTGACGGGTCCCTCGTGGAGTCGGTCCTGATGCGCTACCCGTCGCGGGTGACGATGTGCGTCTCGTCGCAGGCAGGGTGTGGGATGGCCTGCCCGTTCTGCGCGACCGGCCAGGCCGGTCTCCAGCGCAACCTGAGCGCCGCCGAGATCGTCGAGCAGGTGCTGGCCGGCGCCCGGGCGCTGGCTCGCGACGAGGTGCCGGGCGGGCCGGGCCGGGTGTCCAACGTGGTGTTCATGGGGATGGGGGAGCCATTGGCCAACTACCGAGCGGTCATCGACGCCGTACGGCGGCTGACGGACCCGACCCCCGAGGGGCTGGGCATGTCGGCACGGGGGGTGACCGTGTCGACCGTCGGGCTGGTGCCCCGGATGCGCCAGCTCGTGGACGAGGGCATTCCGGTGACGCTCGCGCTGTCCCTGCATGCGCCCGACGACGAGCTTCGCAGCGAGCTGGTGCCGATCAACACCCGCTGGAGCGTCGGGGAGGCGGTCGAGGCGGCGTGGAACTACGCGCGCGTCACCCGTCGTCGGGTGTCGATCGAGTACGCGCTCATCCGCGACATCAACGATCAGGCCTGGCGGGCCGACCTGCTTGGTGACGTGCTGCGCTCCTGCGGTGACTGGGGATGGGTCCACGTCAACCTGATCCCGCTGAACCCGACGCCCGGGTCGAAGTGGACCGCGTCCCGCCGGGAGGACGTGGAGGAGTTCGTCCGCCGCTTGCTGGCCAAGGGCGTTCCGACTACCGTGCGCGACACCCGTGGGCGCGAGATCGACGGGGCCTGCGGACAGCTGGCCGCGGTGTCGCGGTGACCTCGGCGTGATCGCGCTGGTGGCGAGCGACCTGGACGGCACGCTGCTGCGCAGCGACGGGACGGTGTCGAGCCGCACGGTCGCCGCCGTTGACGCGGTGCAGCGCGCCGGTGCGCGGTTCGTCATCGCGACCGCGCGTCCGCCGCGCTGGCTGCACGATCTGGTCGGGGTAGTGGGCGAGCACGGAGTCGCGATCTGCTCCAACGGAGCGTTCAGCTACCACGTCGCCGGACGCAGGGTGCTCAGCCAGCGGACCATGACCCGGGAGACCGTGGTAGAGGTGGTCGAACGTCTACGCGGCGCCTTACCGCAGATCTCGTTCGCGGTCGAGACCCGCGTCGGGTTCGGGATGGAGCCGACGTACGTCGACCTCTACACCCCGCCCGAGGGCTCACCGGTGGCCGACATCGCCACGTTGCTCGAGAACGACCTGCCGGGCAAGCTGCTCGCTCGTGCACCGACCCTTGACGACGGGGAGTTCCTGGACTCGGTGACCGCGGTGGTCGGCGACTTGGCGGTGGTGGCCTACTCGGGCTCTCCCGGCCTTGCCGAGATGAGCGCCCCCGGCGTCACCAAGGCCGCCGTACTCCAGCAATGGTGCGCCGAGTGGGCAGTGCCGGCCGAGCAGGTAGTGGCGTTCGGTGACATGCCCAACGACCTGCCCATGCTGGCGTGGGCCGGGACGTCGTACGGGGTCGCGAACGCACATCCCGACGTCCTCGCCGCCGTGGACCGGGTGTGCCCGGGCAACGACGACGACGGAGTGGCCTCGGTGCTGGAGGGACTCGTCGCCACGCGGTTGGACCAGACCGATCCCCTGCGAGAAGGGCCGTCCCGGCAACCCTTGGACCTCAACTTCCGTGAGGATGCCGAGAACCACAACGCATCTTGAGGCATTCAGGTTGCCCCGGCGGCACCATGTCATCGAGTTCGTCAGGGCCCCGAGCGAAGGGACCCGAGACCGGCCGACCACCAGCGACAAGACGCCCCCGGTGCGTTCCGTTGGCAGAGACTTGACCCGCCCCGCCCGCACTTAGCCTCTGAGAGGCTGGACAGATGACCGCTGACCAGACAACTGACCGCCCGCTGGCACTGGTCACCGGGGCAACCGGCTACATCCGGCCGCCTCGTGCCGGCCCTGCTGGACGCCGGCTTCCGGGTCCGCGCGATGGCCCGGCACCCCGACTCGCTGCGTGACCGCCCCTGGCGTGGCCAGGTCGAGGTCGTGCGAGCCGATGCCGGCAGCAGCAGCGACCTGCGCGCCGCCCTCGACGGCGTCGAGGTTGCCTACTACTTGATCCATGCGCTGGGCACCGGCGCGGACTTCGAGGCGAGTGATCGCCGGACCGCGACGGCCTTCGCCACCGCTTCGGCGCAGGCGAGGCTGAGGCGGATCGTCTACCTGGGCGGGTTGTTCCCCGATGGCGAGCTGCTCTCGCCACACTTGCGGTCGCGACGCGAGGTGGGCGACATCCTGATGACCAGCGGAGTGCCGACGACCGTGCTCCGGGCCGCCGTGATCCTGGGCAGCGGCTCAGCATCGTTCGAGATGCTGCGCTACCTCACCGAACGGCTCCCGGTCATGGTCACACCGAAGTGGCTCGACAACCGGATCCAGCCGATCGCGGTTCGCGATGTGCTGGGCTACCTGGTGGGCTCGGCGAACATGCCGTCCTCGGTCAGCCGGGCCTTCGACATCGGGGGCCCCGACGTGCTCACCTACCGGGAGATGATGCAGGCCTACGCACGGGTTGCCGGCCTGCCCAGGAGACGGATCCAGACGCTGCCCCTGCTGACGCCATCGCTGTCCAGCCACTGGGTTGGGCTGGTGACCCCGGTGCCGAACTCCATCGCCCGCCCGCTCGTCGACAGCCTCGTGCACGAGGTGGTGTGCCAGGAGCATGACATCGACGCGTACGTCGCTCCGCCGCCCGACGGCCTCACCGGTTTCGACGGCGCGGTGAGGCTGGCCCTGGCCCGTATCCGCGACCTTGAGGTTTCCACCTCCTGGACCAACGCGGCCACCCCCGGGGCGCCGAGCGACCCGTTGCCCAGCGACCCCACGTGGGCCGGGGGCTCGCTCTACTGCGACGAGCGTTCGCGCTCGGTCAAGGCCACCGCCCAGCAGCTGTGGGAGGTGATCGAGGGGATCGGCGGTGAGACCGGCTGGTACTCCTGGGGCTTCGGCTGGACGGTGCGTGGCCTGCTGGACCGACTGGTCGGGGGACCCGGACTACGCCGCGGGAGACGCAACCCGCGTACCCTCGCCGTGGGTGACGTCCTCGACTGGTGGCGGGTCGAGGAGCGGGACCCCCCTGCGCTGCTCCGGCTCCGCGCCGAGATGCGGCTGCCCGGGTCGGCCTGGCTGGAGCTCTTGTCCGAGACCGATGCCGAAGGGTCGACGGTGTTCCGGCAGCGCGCCCTGTTCCACCCGCGCGGCTTGCCGGGACACCTGTACTGGTGGGTGATCCGGCCGTTCCATGGCATCGTGTTCTGGGGGATGCAGCGCAACCTCGCACGTACGGCGGAGGCTCGCGCAAAAGCAGTCGAGGCGGAGGCCAAGAGCGGATGATCTCCCACCACGGTGCATGACCGTGATCTCCCGACGACGCGTGGTGCTCACGGGCGCCCTCCTGGTCGCGACGAGCACGCTTCTCGCGTGCACCTCGACGCATGCCCAAGTCACGATTCGAGTGACTCCAACGTCGTCGCTCGCGTCGGAGCCCGTTTCCATGACTCTCAGCGGCTTGGCCCCCGGTGCGACTGTCACGGTGAGGCTGTCGTCCATCGATGCCCGACACCTGGAGTGGCAGTCGGTTGCCGCTTTCACGGCTGACGAACACGGTCGCGTCAACCTCGACACGGCTCGCTCCCGAGGTGGTAGCTACACAGGGGTACAAGCGATGGGACTGGTCAACGCGCTGGCGCCCACGACGTCCAGCCTCCGCTCGCGCTACTACGCCTGGGACCGCGCGGCAGCGGATTCTTTCACCCTGGACGTAAACGCGGGCGACAGTCATGTCGGTAGCACCACGTTCGAGCGCAGGTACACAGCGCCGGGGGTGACGCAGTCAACGCTCGACCTGGCCACGGCGGGGTTCATCGGGCGGTACTACCAACCCGCGGGCAGCCCGACGCAACGGCCGATGGTGATGCTCATCGGTGGCTCAGAGGGCGGACTCGGCTTGGACTTCCTGGCGGCCGGGCTCGCCTCAGCGGGGTATCCGTCTCTGGAGGTCGCCTACTTCAAGGAACCGGGTCTCCCGCAGACGCTGTCCCACATCCCACTGGAGTACTTCGTCATTGCGTTGCGCTGGCTGCAGGAACAGTCTGGCAACGACGAGCGGCGGGTGTACGTGCTGGGAGGGTCCCGCGGCAGCGAAGCAGCCGAGCTGCTCGCAGTGCATTACCCAGACCTGGTCGACGGGGTCATCGCCGGTAGTCCGAGTAGCGTCGCCCTCGGGGACCTGCCTGACCAAACCGATCCGGCCTGGACATTCGAGGGCCGAGCCGTTCCCTACACGAGGCAGCTCGATCAGCCGCACCCAACAGACAACCCCGACGCGGTCATCCCAGTCGAACGGATCCACGGACCCGTATTCCTGGCCTGCGGTGGCATCGACCGGATCTGGACGTCCTGCGACTATGCCCACGCGATCATCGCGGAACTCAAGGCGCATCACGGCCGGTTCCCCCATGTCCTCGCCGAGTATCCTGACGCCGGTCACCTGGTAGGCGCCTTTGCGCCCTATGAACCGGAAGCCTTCGTGGGTGCCGAAACCGCTCTCGAAGGACTCCATAGCGACAGCAACGCAATTGCCCTGTCGCAGGTCTGGCCACGGCTCCTGCACTTCCTGGCCACCACCTCGCATTGAGCACGCGCATCTACGGCGGGTCAAGGCTGGATGGCCGCCAGCGCATCGTCGAGGGTGTCGACAAGGTGCACGCTACGGGCCATCGGTCTGGTGCCGGCAAGTGCACGCAACAGCGGCCAGGCGGGCACCTGCTCGGTCCAGTAGCGTTCGCCGACCAGGATCATCGGGGTGACGGTCGCATCGTCGGCGTAGTAGTTCTCGCAGGCGTCCTGGAAGATCTCCTGGACCGTGCCCGCGGCACCGGGCAGGAAGACGATGCCCGCGTCGCAGTGCCGCAGCAGGGTGTCTTCGCGCAGCGAGTTCTGGAAGTACTTCGCGATCCTTGAGGCGAAGGCGTTGGGTGGCTCCTGCCCGTAGAACCACGTGGGTATCCCGAGCGAGGCGGCCCCCCGCGGCCACCGGTCTCGGACGGCCAGGGCGCGCCGCGCCCACCGGGTCACGGAGGGCCGGAAGGCCGGTACCGTCGCGAGCAGATCAAGGGCCCCGTTGAGTGCCTGGTCGTCATGGCTCGCGAGGTAGCCGCCCAGGTTGGCAGCCTCCATGGCACCCGGTCCGCCTCCGGTGACGACGAGCAGGCCGTTCCGAGTGAGTCCCCGCCCCAGCTCTGCCGCGTGTCGGTAGTCGTCGTGGTCTCGAGGGGTCTGGTGGCCGCCCATGACTCCGACGGCCGGGGAGCAGCCGATCTCCTCCTCGAGGGCCTCGTCGATCGCGTGGTCGTGCAGCGCCCGGGCCAGGCGGTGGCTGGTGTCGGGGTCGCGCTGCCCGGACCAGGCGTAGATCATCGCGTCGGGGGTTTCGGCGTACCTGCCCTGCCGGATGCCCGCATACAGCTCCTCGGGGGAGTAGAGACGGTTGCGGTACGCATCGAAAGGCAGGTCCGGCAGGTCCGGAAAGATCAGCGCCCCACCCTGGAGAAGGTGCGTGCGTGCGGTCACGGTGAGGTCGCATCCCAGCAGGACGGCGCCGCCGGGGCGCAGGCTGAGCAACGCATCGGTGCGCTCACGCAGGTCGACGTCCTGCATCCGCCAGCCGCGCATCCGGGTGGCTCCGGCGGCCACCAGGTCGTCGAACTGCCCGAGGGTGTCGACCTCGACCAGCCGACCGCTCTGCCTGCGCACGCCCGAAGAGTAGCGACCTCACCAAGCCTGGGCGAGCAGCTCGGCGAGCAGGTGCTCCGCGTCGACGTCGAGCCCTCGGGAGCAGAACCACCGGCAGACGTTGCGACAGTCGCGTTGCAGGAACTCGACGCCGTTGGGGTTCCCGACGATGTCGACCACCTGGGGCAGGTCGATGATCACCAGCCGGTCGCCTTGAACCAAGATGTTGTACGGCGAGAGGTCCCCGTGCGCGACGTGGCGCCGTGCCAGGACCGACATGGCGTTGCGAATCTGCTCGAAGTAGCTCTCCAGCGTGCCTCGGTCGGGTCGAACCGCCGCGAGCCGTGGCGCTGCCCCACCGTCGACGTCGATGAACTCCATGAGGATCTCGACGCCATCGAGCTGGACCGGGTAGGGGACCGGGACTCCGTCGGTCCACAAGGCGCACAGGGCACCCCATTCGTGGAAAGCCCACTGGCCCGCCGCGACCTGGCGGCCGAAGGCCGTACCCTTCTGCACGGCTCGCTGGTCGCGGCTGCGCTTGACCCGCCGCCCCTCGACGTACCCGGCGTCGCGATGGAAGTTGCGGTGGTCGCTGCTGCGATACCGCTTGGCCGCCATGAGCGTGGCGGGACCGTCTGGCAGGGCCCGCTCGACCAGGAAGACGTCGGCCTCCTTGCCGGTCTTCAGGACGCCGAGATCGGTGTCGACGGCGCCGTCGTCGGTCACGACCCAGTCGGGTCTGGGCTGTGGGCCGTGGGCGCCCTTCTCGACCGAGGACCAGGTCGACCAGCGCTGGTTGTCGTCGAGGTCTCGGGTTGTCGTGTAGAAGAAGTCGGCCGTCGAGAGCGGACCCTCGTCGTATGACATGTTGGTGTGTGCCCGGGTGTTCTGGGACTGTGCGGCTGATTCTGCGTGCGAGATGTATGCATCTGGCATTGCTGGGTCATACATGATCGTGAGTGCTCCTCGAGCGTGAAGAGGGCACTCACGCAGTTCAGCCGGTGAGCAACCTCGAAGATCTGGGGACGGAAACGGTCCCGCTGGCAGCGGTAGACATCTCGACGCCTCCTTCGCACTCGACCGGACTCGACGACTCGGGCGGGTCACCCGCCTTGACGATGGTGGCGGGTCCGGGCGCCGCGCGCAACTGCTTTGTCGTCAAGGCGCCACGTGACCGGGGTCAGTGACCGCCGAGCATCGGGGCGAGCGCCCGCGCGATGCGGCTCTGCCCTCCGGTGAGCGTCTCCTCGTGGTCGGCGAGGGTCATCCCGCGAAGACCGGCGTTGATCCCCAGCCAGCGCAGCGGCTCGGGCTCCCATCGGGGCGAGCGGTGGTTGACCCACGGCAACGTGGTGAGGTCGCTCTGCCGTCCGGTGACCAGGTCGGCCAGGGTGCGACCGGCCAGGTTCGTCGTACCTACGCCGTCGCCCACGTAACCGCCGGCCCAGCCGATCCCGGTGTCCCGGTCGAACCCGACCGATGCCATCCAGTCGCGGGCGATGCCCAGCGGGCCGCCCCACTCGTGCGTGAAGGCATGCCCGTCGAGAGCCGGGAAGAGATCGACCAGCGTCTCCCGCAGGTCGGTGAAGACCCGTTCCTCACGGTCGAAGTCCGGCTTGATCCGTGACCCGAAGTGGTACGGCGCCCCTCGGCCGCCGAACACGATGCGGTCGTCCGCGGTCCGCTGCCCGTAGATGATGAGGTGGCGGTGGTCGGTGAACGTCGGCCGGTCGGCGAGGCCGATCTCGTCCCAGACGGCTCCGGGCAGCGGCTCGGTGGCGACGACCAGGGAGTACACCGGGACGATGTCGCGTTCGGCACCGGTCAGCCCGGGGGTGTAGCCTTCGGTCGCCCGGATCACCGCCTCGGCACGGAGGTCACCACCTGACGTCCGAACCAGGCTCGGGGCAATCGAGTCGACGCTGGTCTTCTCGTAGATGGCCCCCCCGCGCTGCTCGACGGCGCGCGCGAGCCCCCGCGCCAGCCGAGCCGGGTGGATCCGGGCACAGTGCGGGGTGTACGTCGCACCCAGCACCTTCGACGCCCGAGCGAACTCCGCGGACTCGTTGGGGGAGAGCAGCCGCAGATCCTCCTCGGTGAGCCCCCACTGTCGCGCCGTCTCGACCTCGAGCCGGGCGCGGGACAGCTGGCTCGCGGTCCGGGCCAAGGCGATGGTCCCTCCCTGGTGGAGATGGCAGTCGATCCCCTCCTCCGCGGTGACCGTGGCCACCTCGCGGATGGTCTCGCGCATCGCCTTACCCAACCGACGGGCGGACTCCATTGACGAGCCGCCGAGTCCCGCGATCTTCGGGCGAGACGCCGGGAACAGCGCCGACAACCAGCCCCCGTTGCGACCAGAGGCACCGAACCCGGCGATTTCCCGCTCGAGGACTGCAACCCGCAGAGCCGGGTCGGCCCGCAGGAGGTAGTAGGCGGTCCACAGCCCGGTGAAGCCTGCGCCGACGACCACTACGTCCACGTCGAGCGACGAGGCGAGCGCGGGCCGGGGGGTCAGATCGTCGCCGCAGGTCTCGTGCCAGAGCGAGAGGTGCTGATAGCTCACCGCACGCCCCACGAGTACGTCTGCTTGTGCAGCTTGAGGTAGACGAAGGTCTCCGTCGAGCGGACGCCGGCGAGGGACCGGATGCGTTTGGAGAGCAGCTCCAAGAGATGGTCGTCGCTCTCACAGACGACCTCGACCATCAGGTCGAACGAGCCGGCGGTGACGATCACATAGACGACCTCTGGCATCGAGGTGAGGGCTTCGGCGATCGGCTCGACGTCTCCCTCCGCGTTGATGCCGACCAGGGCCTGTCGGGCGAAACCCAGCTGCATGGGGTTCGTGACCGCCACGATCTGCATGACCCCGTTCTCCAGCAGACGCTGCACGCGCTGGCGCACCGCTGCCTCCGAAAGCCCGACAGCCTTGCCGATCGAGGCATAGGGCATCCGCCCGTCGTGCTGAAGCTGCTCGACGATGCCCTTGGAGACCTCGTCGAGCGGCGAGTGGGGGGGTTCGCTGTGGGTGGGCACGGCGTCAGATCAGCGCGCCGGCTTTGCCCAGCACCTCGCGCAGGATCTGCTCCATCTCGTCGAAGTGTGACTGGTCGCAGATCAAGGGTGGCGACAGCTGAACGACCGGGTCGCCCCTGTCGTCGGCTCGGCAGTACAGGCCCTCGTCGTAGAGCGCCTTGGACAGGAAGCCTCGCAGCAGCCGCTCGGACTCGGCGTCGTCGAACGTCTCCTTGGTGACTTTGTCCTTCACCAGCTCGATGCCGTAGAAGAACCCGTCGCCACGCACGTCCCCGACGATCGGCAGGTCCTGCAGCTTCTCGAGCGTGGAACGGAAGGCTTCTTGGGAGTCGAGCACGTGTTGGTTGATGCCCTCCCGCTCGAACACGTCGAGGTTCGCCATCGCCACCGCGGTGGACACCGGGTGGCCGCCGAAGGTGTAGCCGTGGTAGAAGACCGTGTTGCCCTTGCCGAACGGCTCGAAGAGCCGATCGGTGGCGATCATCGCGCCAAGTGGGGCATAGCCGGAGGTGATGCCCTTGGCGCAGGTGATCATGTCGGGTTGGTAGCCATAGCGCTCGGCACCGAACATGTGGCCCAGCCTGCCGAAGGCGCAGATGACCTCGTCACTGACCAGCAGCACGTCGTACTCGTCACAGATCTCCCGGACGCGTGCGAAGTATCCGGGCGGGGGCGGGAAGCAGCCACCCGAGTTCTGCACCGGCTCGAGGAAGACCGCGGCGACCGTGTCCGGGCCTTCGTTCTCGATCGCCACCGCGATCTCGTCCGCGGCCCAGCGTCCGAAGGCCTCGAGGTCGTCACCGTGCTGCGCCGCGCGGTAGAAGTTGGTGTTCGGCACCCGGAAGGTGCTCGGCACCAGCGGCTCGAACGGCGCCTTGAGGTCGGGCAGCCCGGTGATCGACAGCGCCCCCTGGGTGGTGCCGTGGTAGGCGATGGCGCGCGAGATCACCTTGTGCTTCGACGGCTTGCCGGTCAGCTTGAAGTACTGCTTGGCCAGCTTCCAGGCGGACTCGACCGCCTCACCGCCGCCGGTGGTGAAGAACACTCGGTTGAGGTCCCCGGGCGCGTAGCTGGTCACCCGCTGGGCGAGCTCGATCGCGTTCGGATGGGCGTACGACCACAACGGCATGAACGCGAGCCGCTCGGCCTGACGGGCGGCAGCCTCGGCCAGCTCGGTGCGGCCGTGGCCGAGTTGGCTGACGAAGAGGCCGGCCAGAGCGTCGAGGTAGCGCTTGCCCTTGGCGTCGTAGATATAGGCGCCTTCACCGCGCACGATGATGGGCACGTCACTCTGCTCGTAGGACGACATGCGGGTGAAGTGCATCCAGAGGTGGTCACGCGCGGACTGCTGCAGCGCGGCGTGGTCGAGGTCAATCGAGGTGTCGATCGTCATGTCCTCAGTTTGCCCCAGACTTGCCGGTCAAGCAAGTGAAACCGTGGATTGATGCGCCATCCATGGTCGACCTCGGCAGTGCTACCGGCAGGTGACAACGAAATCCGTACTACCTGGCGATTTGGCCCCGAATTCTGCCGGGGAGGGGCAACCCTTCCGCGGCCTCACCTGGTGTTTGTCGTTGAAGTCACATGACGCTGAGGGAGTGACAATGTGACGATGACGGACGAGGCCGCGGACACGACTGCCACGCTCGGGGTGGCAGCCCGGGTGGGTTTCGCGGACTTCGTCCTTCACCGGTCTGGCGCATTGCTCCGCACCGCGTACCTCCTCACCCACGACCGTCAGCTGGCGGAGGACCTGCTCCAGACCGCGCTCGCCAAGGCTTGGCGGCACTGGTCGGGGATCGAAGGCAACCCCGAGGCCTACGTACGAAAGATTCTCGTCAACACCTACTCCACCTGGTGGCGGCGCAGGTGGAACGGTGAGTCGCCGACCGACGAGCTTCCCGAGCCGGTCACCATTCAGGACGACGGTTCGCTGAGCGATCTCCGGACGGCGCTCGGACGCTTGCCGAAACGACAGCGTGCGGTCGTGGTGCTCAGGTTCTTCGAGGATCTCACCGAGCTCGAGACGGCTCGCGTCCTCAGCTGCAGCGTGGGCACCGTCAAGAGCCAGACGAGCAAGGCGCTGGCGAAGTTGCGGGTCGACTCCGCCCTGGCCGACGAAAGTCCGCAACCGCGCTCGACACTGAGGGAGGGTCGATGAACATCTCCGAGCTCCACCAGGGGCTGAGCGAGATCGCCGACGAGATCACCGAGGACTCCGGTGCTCGGCTGGACTCGGTCACTCGTCGAGTGCGCCGCGCCCGCACCTTCAAGGCGGCCGGCACCGTCCTCACCAGCTGCGCCGCGGTGATGGCCATCATTTTTCTCCTCAACTGGGGTGGCCTCACGAATCCCGATGACACTCCGGCGGTATCGCAGCCGATCGGCAACCTGGCCACGGTCCGAGACGGCGGACTCCTCGTCTATACCGATGCCGGAGGGGTCCGGATGCTTGGCGAGAAGGTGGCCGACCGGGGGGCGCGATCGGTGCGGGTCACTGTCACGCCTCGGACCGGAAACGTCGGCTGGACCCAGTTCTGCGCGCCGCCGACCTCGACTCTCCTTCGGTACCACCTGACGGTCAACGGCAAGCCTGTTCCGTCCACCGTCCTCGAGCGCCTGCGCTACACCGGAGCCACCCAGCTCAGCCGGCCCAACACCACGTGCGACGCGGTCGATCAGCCGATGCAGGTGCAGCGCACTCTTTCCCTCTCTCCGACGGGCAACATCGCCGCCTGGCGGTTGTTCGACGTCCGGCCGGGGTTGCCGGCGACTTTTACCCTCAGCGTCACGTCGACCCACGATGCGGCCGGGCGCCAGGCGTTGGCCCAGGCCACGTTGCGGCTCGGGGTGTTCGAGAAGCCGCGTCATCCGGTGCTCAGCCACGGTGTATGGATCGACCGGCACATCGTCGACCCGGCGGCCGCTCGTGGCGCCTACCGCCTGGTGCACCGCAAGTTCGTCAGGGTTGAGCCGGGTCGTACCGAGCTCAAGGTGCCCGTGCCTCGCACCGGCGAACAGATCTACGTGCGCACCTTCGTCGTCGGGGGGGAAGGCTCCGGCGTCGCCTTGAGGCCGGGAGCGGGGACGCCCCACCCGTTGGCCACGGCCCAGGGCCCCTGGCGGGCCGAGAAGTCCTTCGCCGCGGGCACCTCGATGGCGCAGGCTGCGGTCGCAATCGTGCCGGCCGGAACCCGGCGCCAGGTTGCCATGCTGGTGTACTCCCGCTACCAGTAGGCCGCGCGGCCGAACGGCACGCCGTGTCGACCGCGGAGGGCGTCGTGGTGTCAGGCTGAGCTATGACCGACACTCCGACTGCGTGCGCCCCGAAACGTCACCCCGTCGTCGTTGCCCACGACCTACGACGCTCCCAAGACTTCCAGCTGAAGATCGCGGACGCGGTCACCGCGTTCGCCGGCTCGATGATCTTCGTCTATCGGCACGTGGTCGGGTTCGCCGGTTGAATGCTGTTGGTTGAAAGCAGCCCTTGGCCGACCCTCACCCTCGTCGTGTCACTGGAGGCCATCTTCCTGTCGACCTTCGTGATGATCGGCCAGAACCGGCAGTCGGCCTTCCAGCAGGCAAAGGCCGACCACGACTTCCTGGAGCAGGAGCTGGAACTGAAGACGAACACCGAGATCACTCGCGAGATCCATGCCTTGACGACGGAGCTACACGCCCGGCTGATTCCGGATGCCGGTGCGGCTGGCCCGTGACGAGGCGGCCATGATGGAGTCATGACTCGCTACGGCGCCCAGTTCGGCCCGGACTACACATTTCTGGGGGTGCCCAGGGCGGACCTCGACGACCGGTCGACGTACGACGACGCCGATGTCGTGGTGGTCGGCGCTCCCTTCGACGGCGGTACGTCGCACCGCCCGGGAACCAGGTTCGGCCCGATGGCGATCCGGCAGGCGTGCTACCTGCCGGTGGACGGGTCGCGGCCGCACCTGGCGCTTCGCGTCGACGCCCTGCAGGACATCAAGGTGGTTGACGCTGGTGACGTGGAGATGTACTCAGGCGACGTCGAGACCGCGATCCACAGTCTCGAAGGCGCGGTCTACGCCGTCTCGTCAGCCGGCGCTACGCCCCTCGTCCTGGGCGGAGACCATACGATCGCCCTTCCCGACGCCACCGGGGTCGCCCGCCACTACGGCTTCGGACGGGTCTCGATGATCCACTTCGACGCCCACGCCGACACGGGCGACATCACGTTCGGCTCACTCTATGGGCACGGGCAGCCGATGCGGCGGCTGATCGAGTCTGGCGCCTTGCGTGGTGACCGTTTCCTGCAGCTGGGGTTGCGGGGGTACTGGCCGGAACCCGCCACCCTCGCCTGGATGGCCGAGCAGCGAATGCGCTCCTACGAGATGACCGAGGTCGTCGCCCGCGGCCTCGAGGTCTGCCTCAGCGAGGCGTTCTCCATCGCCCTCGACGACTGTGATGGCGTGTTCCTGTCCGTCGACGTCGACGTCTGTGACCCGGCACATGCGCCGGGCACGGGCACGCCGGAGCCTGGTGGCCTGACGGCTCGCCAGCTGCTCGACGCGGTGCGACGAATCTGCCTCGAGCTCCCCGTGGTGGGCATCGACGTGGTCGAGGTGGCTCCGCCGTACGACCATGCGGAGATCACGGCATACCTCGCCAACCGCGTCTGCCTCGAGGCCTTATCCGGAATCGCCGCACGCAAGAAGGGGATCAGCCACGACCCGGCGGGGCCGCTGCTCGACGATCGCAACGGGTAGCCGCACCGTCGGGCTGGTGCCGCGCGTGCTCTGCAT
Source organism: Propionibacteriales bacterium (assembly GCA_038254365.1). GTDB lineage: Bacteria > Actinomycetota > Actinomycetes > Propionibacteriales > Nocardioidaceae > JAWWPG01. The sequence goes on along the minus strand of JBBSGI010000034.1, from coordinate 10,094 downwards.
TATCCTCCCTCGGTCGTAGAGCGACGAGCGCTTATACCGCGGGGGCGATCTACCCGATCCCAACGCGGGCCATCATCGCCGCACCAAGGGTGCTTCCAACCGACGCGATCCGGCTCGCACAGATCACGTACCAGCGAATTCAGCCGGAGCGGGGTGGCAACCTTGCGCTGTGGCGGAGCGTGCTCACATCCGAGGTGTGGATAATCTCGTTTGATGCCTGAGCTGCAGCGCCTGCGAGCCGATCATGCTCCAGCGATCCTGGCCTTCGAGACCGCGAATCGCACCTACTTTGCGACTTCGATCTCTGACCGGGGTGACGCGTACTTCGAGCACTTCACCGAGCGGCATTGCGCCATGTTGGCAGAGCAGGAGGCCAGCGTGGGCGCATACTACGTGCTCCTCGCGGAGGACGGATCAGTGCTGGGCCGGTTCAACCTGATCTTTGTCGATGACGGTGTCGCAGAGCTGGGTTACCGCGTCGCGCAACATGTCGCCGGACGTGGCGTCGCAAGCGCAACTGTGCGCGACCTGTGCCGGCTTGCGGCCAAAAACCACGGGATCCGAAGGCTCAGAGCTGCCACCTCCCACGGCAACACAGCATCGAAGCGTGTGCTGCTGAAAGCCGGATTCCTTGAAGTCGGTCCCGCCGATCCGACGAATCTCGGCGGAAGGCAGGGCACCTGGTATCAGCTGGACGTTGGTCCAGAGTCTTGGCGGAACGCCTGACTCCGGATGGGGGGAGTCGCGTCAGGAGATTCGCGACCGACACTGGACGGCAAGTCGGTGCCGTCCTCTCCTTGGGTCGTCCGCCTCGGCCTGCCTGGCGGCACGGCGGTGGTGCAGCGAGGCTGGCCCACCGAGGAAGAATATTGGTCGCTTCAGGAGGGCAGTCCCCGGTAGCCTCAGGGGATGGAGGTCCGTTGCACGCATTCAGCCGCGGCCGCACGAGCGAACTCCTCGCCGGCCGCCGTGGCCTGACCCCCTCCCCCCATTCGGCGACCGGAAACGGTCGCCGTTCTGTCGTGGTACGTGTCCTGCGTCAGCGGTGAGTGTTTCTGATCGCCTTCACCCGAAAGGCGCTTCTCATGAACACCCTGGACGTCATCACCACCTTTCGCGACTTCTATCGAGACCGCGGGCACGAGGTCGTCACCGGCAGCTCACTGCTCACCGAACTCGGTGACCCGGTGCTGTTCACCACGTCGGGCATGCATCCGCTCACTCCGTACCTCGAGGGCCGGCCGCACCCACTCGGCAGACGCCTGGTCAACGTGCAGCGATGTCTGCGCACCACCGATCTCGACGAAGTCGGGGACCCGTGGCACCTGACTGTCTTCGAGATGTTGGGGACGTGGTCGCTCGGCGACTACGACGGGCAACGGAGCCTGCGCTGGGGACACCAGCTGATGACCGACGTGCTCGGACTCGACCCTCGCCTGCTCCACGTGACCGTTTTCGGGGGTGACGAGCAGGTGCCGTCGGATCAGGTGTCCGTTCAGACGTGGGGGGAGCTAGGCCTGCCGGTCGAGCTGCTGGGACCCGATGACAACTGGTGGTCGAACGGCCCCACCGGCCCGTGCGGACCGGACACGGAGGTCTTCTGCTGGACCGGTGTGGGGGAGCCCGTCGGGTCGCCCGGCACCGACTCTCGCTGGGTTGAGATCTGGAACCACGTGACCATGCGGTACCGACGTCATGAGGACGGCAGTCTGACGCCGCTGCCACAGCAGAACGTCGACACCGGCATGGGCCTCGAGCGACTGGTGTCCGTGCTGAACGGCACCTCGTCGGTATACGAGCTCGACCTGTTCGAGCCCTGGGTCGGCGAGGTCGAGCGGCTGTTTGACGTCGACGAGACCAGTGGGAGGCTGCTGTGCGACCACCTGCGCTCGCTGGTAGTCGTGATCGGTGACGGGGTGAGCCCCTCGAACTCGGGGCGCGGGTATGTGCTGCGCCGCCTTGTCCGCCGGGTCCTGACGACGTTGTGGGTGGTGGACCCGACGTACACCCTGATGGACTTGTCGTCGGAGCCGATCGAGCACACGGTCCGGCGCTTTGGTCTCAACCACGACGTGACAGAGATACGACGGGTGCTGGTCGGGGAGGAAGAGCGATTCCAGAGACTGGTCACCCGAGGTCAGCGCTTGGTCTCGAAAGAGTTGGGTTATGGACCGCTGGATGATGACCGGTTACGAGACCTGCACGAGACGCACGGCCTGCCGAGAGACCTCGTGCTCGGTCTGCTGTCGCAGAATTGACCGACATGTCTATCAGGCGTCGCTAGCGTGTTGTCCTCACCTGACATGCTTGTCCGGCGGCACTGTGCCGGCTGGGGCATCGGATCGCCGAGAGGGTCGACCCCGACGCCGCGGACCGCAAGATCGCCGACCAGCTGGCCCGAGAAGAGCGGGAGGCGCGCCGGCTGCGGTCGGGAACCCGGTTCGTCGGCGGCCACGGGTCGGTGTTCTACCGTCCCCGGGCGCTCGTAGCCGTCGACCTCGACACCCTCAAGACCGGGCTGGGCTGCGGCACCCTGGTCGACACCGGTGACCTGCTCGGCGCAGGTCATCCCCACCGTGCTCGGCGGCGCCGCACAGGTCCTCGACGTCGGCCACGCCCGACGCACCTTCGACGGCCCGATCCGGCTAGCGGTGATCGCCCGCGACCAAGGCTGTGTCCACCCCGGCTGCACCCGTCCACCCCGCTGGGCCGGACGTGCACCACGTGATCGCCTGGGGAACGGCGGCCACACCAGCCTCGACAACGGCGTCCTGCTCTGCGGCTTCCACCACCGCCTCTACGACACAGGCACCTGGACTAACACCTTCGCCGCCGACGGCACACCCCCGAATCGATCCCACCAGCGTGGGTCGACCCCCAACGAACACCCAGACGCCACGAACGCTTCCACGAGCGCGGTCATCCACGCTGCTGACCCAGACCCGCGCCGACGTGGGGTGGGCGAGTCAGCGGGTCAGCGGAAGGCGGACTCCCCGGTGAGCGCCTGGCCGATGACGAGCTGGTGCACCTCGGAGGTTCCTTCGTACGTGAGTACCGACTCGAGGTTGTTGGCGTGCCGCATCACCGGGTACTCGAGGGTGATCCCGTTGGCAGCCAGGATGGTTCGGCACTCGCGAGCGATCGAGATCGACTCCCGGACGTTGTTGAGCTTGCCGATGCTGACCTGGGTGCCGGTGATGTCGCCCGCATCCTTGAGCCGCCCGAGATGCACGGCCAGCAGCATGCCCTTGCCGAGCTCGACCGTCATGTTGGCCAGTTTCTCCTGGGTCAGCTGGTAGCCGGCCAAAGGCTTGTCGAAGACCCGCCGGGTACGTGCGTACGCGATTGTCGTTTCTAGACAGTCCCGCGCGGCGCCGAGGGACCCGAAGACAATGCCGAAGCGGGCTTCGGAGAGGCAGGACAACGGGCCGGCCAGTCCCGCGGCGTCCGGCAGCATCGCCGAGGCCGGAAGCCGCACTCCTTCGAGGACGAGCTCACTGGTGACCGACGCGCGCAGAGACATCTTGTGGGTGATCTCCGGAGCCGAGAAGCCCTTCGCGTCCGCCGGCACGACAAAGCCGCGCATCCCTTCCTCGGCGCGCGCCCAGACCACTGCGACGTCAGACACCGAGCCGTTGGTGATCCACATCTTCGTGCCGTCCAGCACCCAGTCGTCGCCGTCGCGGCGGGCACGGGTGCGCATCCCACCGGGATTGGAGCCGAAGTCTGCCTCGGTCAACCCGAAGCATCCGATTGCCTCGCCGGTTGCCATCCGCGGCAACCATTCCGCGCGCTGCTCCTCGCTACCGAAGCGACGGATGGCGAACATGGCAAGCGACCCCTGCACGGAGACCAGGCTGCGGATGCCGGAGTCGGCCGCCTCCAGCTCCAGGCAAGCCAGCCCATACGACGTCGCACTCGTGCCGGCACACCCGTAGCCCTCGAGGTGCATGCCCAGCAGACCGATCGCGCCGAGCTCCTTGGCCAGGTCTCGCGCCGGAATGTGGGCTTCCTCGAACCAGCCGGCGATGTGCGGGCGGATCCTGTCGTCGCAGAATCGCCGTACCGTGTCGCGGACCGCACGCTCCTCGTCGTCGAGCAGCCCGTCGATCGCAAACAGTTCGAGCGGGGCAGGCGGTTGGGCAGCGGACTCGGACACGGGCTTCTCCAGGGTAGGGCCAGCTTGAGGGGCCCTTTCCACGATAGAGGAATCGCTTCGACACACCTGCAACCCGTCAGGCAACGGGGACCGGGACAAATCGCGGGGCGGACCGATTGCCTCCATAAGGGAGTCCGTGATGAGTAGGGTTCCGATGTGGCGAACGTGACCGACGGGGGTCAGCGAGCAGCGCCCCCGGCCAGGGCCGGCGTCGAGCCGGAGGTCTCCTCCGCGTCTGACGCGCCCGGGGCAACATCCGCAGCAGTCAATCTCCGCGGCCTCAGCCGCCGCTTCGGCTCGGTCGTTGCGGTGGACGGCATCGACCTGGCGATCCGGGACGGCGAGTTCTTCTCGATGCTCGGGCCCTCGGGATCCGGCAAGACCACGGTGCTTAGGATGATCGCCGGATTCGAGACCCCCGACGCGGGAGAGGTCCACCTCGACGGGGTCGACGTCACCCGGCGGGCGCCGTTCGAGCGTGACGTCAACACCGTCTTTCAGGACTACGCGCTGTTCCCCCACCTGAACGTTCGGGACAACGTCGCGTACGGCCTGCGGGTCCGCGGCGTGGCCAGGAAGCGTCGGCGCGAGCTGGCCGAGCAGGCGCTGGCCCAAGTGCGGCTCCAGGCGCACGGGGATCGCAAGGCACGCGAGCTGTCCGGCGGCCAGCGGCAGCGGGTCGCACTCGCCCGGGCCCTGGTCATCAAGCCCAAGGTCCTGCTCCTGGACGAGCCGCTGGGTGCGCTGGATCTCAAGCTGCGCGAAGAGATGCAGGTCGAGCTGAAGGCCCTGCAACGCGACGTTGGGATCACCTTCGTGTTCGTCACCCACGACCAGGACGAAGCGCTGACGATGAGCGACCGGATAGCCGTGTTCAAGCAAGGACGGATCGAGCAGGTCGGGACGGCCGCCGAGATCTACGAACAACCAGCATCCGCGTTCGTCGCGGGCTTCGTCGGCACCAGCAACCTGATCGCAGGAGGAGCCGCGACCGCCCTTCTCGGGCGCGACGGGACGTTCATCGTTCGCCCGGAGAAGATCACACTCGACCTCGACCTCGACCCCGACGGTCCGGACGACCCGGAGATGACGACCGCGAGGGGAACGGTCGCCGAGGTGGTCTACGCGGGAGCGACCACCCGGTTCATCGTCGATCTCGACGCCGGCGCCCGGCTGGTAGCGGTCCAGCAGAACATGAACACCTCGTCGATGGACGTCCTCCGATACCGCAACGCGAGCGTCCGGCTCAGCTGGCGGACGCACCACTGCATTGCTATCGAGACGTGAACAGCCTGTTACCCCGAGCGGTGCGACGACGCGTCGATGGCACAGACCCGACCAAGAGCCCCCAACACCCGACCATGGAGGATTCATGACAGCAGATCACCGGCGGCGCGTCGACGCATGCCCCACGCGCACCCGTCGTACCGGCACCGTCGCCGCGCTCGCGGCCCTGGCCCTGCTGGCCGGAGGATGCGGCACGAGCGGCGACGGTTCCTCCAACCAGCCGGGGGGCTCCGGTTTCCAGGCTCCCGACATCCCGATGCGGACCGACCCGGTGGGCGCCGGCTCCGGCGAGCTCAACGTGCTCGCCTGGCCGGGATACGCCGAGTCGGGCAAGAACGACCCGAAGGTGGACTGGGTAACGCCGTTCGAGGAGCAGAGCGGCTGCCAGGTCAACGTCAAAGAGTTCGGTACGTCGGACGAGGCGGTCAGCCTGATGCATACCGGGGGGTACGACGTGGTCTCGGCTTCGGGAGACGCAACGCTCCGCCTGATCGCGGCAGACGACGTGCAACCGGTGAACACCGACCTCGTCCCGAACTACGCCGACGTGTCGCCGTTCCTCAAGGAGCAGGACTTCAACAGCGTCGACGGCCGGATGTGGGGCATCCCCCACGGCTGGGGCGCCAACCTGCTGATGTACAACACCGACGTCGTGCACCCGGCGCCGACCGACTGGAACGCCGTGTTCGCCGGCTCAGGCGCCTACGCCGGCAAGGTGACGGCGTACGACTCGCCGATCTACATCGCCGACGCGGCGCTCTACCTGATGAACACCCAGCCGGACCTCGGGATCAAGAACCCGTACGCGCTCGACCAGGACCAGCTGGACGCGGCCGTGCAGGTGCTCAAGGACCAGGAGAAGAACGTCGGAGAGTACTGGTCGGACTACACCAAGGAGGTGCAGGCATTCAAGACGGGTTCGTCGGTCATCGGGACCACCTGGCAGGTCATCGCCAACCTCACGCAGGGAGATGCGCCGGTCAAGACGGTGTTCCCGGACAGTGGATCGACGGGCTGGTCCGACACCTGGATGGTCAGCTCCGACAACGACCACATCGACTGTGCCTACCTGTGGCTGGACTGGATGGCGAGCCCCCAGGTGCAGGCCCAGGTTGCCGAGTGGTTCGGGGAGGCCCCGGCCAACCCCAAAGCCTGCGAGTACACCAGCAAGGGCTTCTGTGACACCTACCACGTCACCGACGCCGCCTACGCGGCGAAGATCCACTACTGGACCACGCCGATCACCCAATGCCTGGACGGCCGGACCGACGTCGAGTGCACCGACTACAACGCCTGGACCGACGCCTGGACTGAGGTGAAGGGCTGACGACCTCGGCGGTGCGGGAGACCGCGACGAGGGAACTCGGCCCGCCGCGGTCATCCGGGCCGCGGCGCGCTGCGGCGTTCCTGCACCGTCACGGCGGCGTCCGGGTCGGCGGGTTGGTCGCGGGTCCTCTCCTGTGGCTCGGGCTGATCTACCTCGCGGCACTGCTCGCCCTGTTCGTGACCGCCTTCTGGCGGGTCGACTTCGGCGTCTCGGTGACGCGGGAGTGGAACCTGGACAACTTCCGCAAGCTCTACGAGCAGGATGTGTACCGGACCGTGGTCCTGCGCACGGTTCTGGTGGCCGGTGCCGTCACCGTGATCGACGCCGTGCTCGCGCTTCCGATCGCGTTCTTCATGGCCAAGATCGCCCGGCCGGTGGTCGCCAAGATGCTTGTGGTGGCGCTGCTGATGCCGCTGTGGGCGAGCTACCTGGTCAAGGCGTTCGCCTGGCGAGCGATGGTGACGCCGGGCGGCGTGCTGGAGTCGGCGCTCGGATGGACGCCGGGCTTCGGGCTGACCGCCGTGGTGATCACGTTGGCGTACCTCTGGCTACCGTTCATGGTGCTGCCGATCTACGCGGGGTTCGAGAGGATGCCCGACTCCCTGCTGGAGGCCTCGAGCGACCTGGGCGCCAGGCCGGGACGCACCCTGCGCAGCGTGGCGCTGCCGATGGTCGTGCCGTCACTGGTCGCGGGGTCGATCTTCACGTTCTCCCTGTCGCTCGGCGACTACATCGCCGTGAAGAACGTCGGCGGCAAGACCCAAATGCTCGGAAACCTGATGGTCGACCGGCAGGCTACCGACATCCCGTTCGTCGCCGCCCTCGCCACCGTCTCGGTGGCGATCATGGTCGTCTACCTGGCTGCGGTGCGACGTACCGGCGCCTTGGACAACCTGTGACCTCCCCGGGATTCCGTCTCTCGCGAGGCAGCACGTGGGGACTGCGCGTGCTCGTCACCGTGGTGCTCGCCTTCGTGTACGTGCCCCTGGCGGTGGTTGTCGTCAACTCCTTCAACTCCGACGAAACGTTCTCATGGCCGCCTCGCGGCTTCACCCTCGAGTGGTGGAGACGGGCCCGGGAAAGCACCGGGATGATCGACGCACTCCAGCACAGCATCCTCGTCGGCCTGGCCGCGACCGCCATCGCCCTGGTGCTCGGCACCTTGGCCGCCTTCGCGCTGCAGCGCAACCGGTTCTTCGGGCGGGAGGCGGTCTCGCTGCTCATCGTGCTGCCGATCGCCTTGCCCGGGATCGTCACGGGTCTCGCGCTCAGCAACGCGTTCACCACGATCTTGGGTGTTGAGCTGTCGATCTGGTCCTTGGTCATCGCGCACGCGACGTTCTGCATCGTCGTGGTGTTCAACAACGTGGTCGCCCGGCTGCGCCGACTCAGTGGCGATCTCGAGGAGGCGTCGATGGATCTCGGCGCGACCAGGTTCATGACGTTCCGGCTAATAACCTTGCCGAACCTCGGTTCGGGTCTCCTTGCCGGCGGCCTGCTGGCGTTCGCGCTGTCGTTCGATGAGATCGTCGTCACGACGTTCACTGCGCCGGCGGACATCCAGACGCTGCCGTTGTGGATTTACTCGAACCTGCTGAGCCGACAGCAGGCGCCCATCGTGAACGTGGCCGCCGCGGGCCTGGTCGTCCTCTCGGTGATCCCGATCTACCTCTCGCAGAAGCTCTCCGGCGACCGAACCGGTGGCCGACTCTGACGATTCGTAGCGTGCCGGCGCGCACGTACGACGAAATGCGTTGACGCCCGCGGTTTCGCTGGTGGATTCAACGGCGACCGGCTAGTTTGACCGGTGAATCGGCACGCCACCTCGAGCGCAAGGGGCCCCATGACCACCCGGACACTCAAGAACCTGATCAACGGCGAGCAGGTCGAGGCGGCGGACGGCCGCACCTCGACGCTCATCAACCCGTCGACCGAGGAGGAGTTCGCGACGGCCGCCGTGTCGGGCACCGAGGACGTCGACCGCGCGATGCAGGCGGCGGCGAAGGCGTTCGAGAGCTGGCGCGACGCGACTCCCGCCGAGCGTCAGCGCGCGCTGCTGAAGCTCGCGGATGCGATGGAAGCGCGGACGGACGAGTTCGTTCGGGTCGAGAGCGAGAACACCGGGAAGCCGCTGGGGTTCACCGAGACCGATGAGCTGCCCCCGGCGATCGACCAGGTGCGCTTCTTCGCCGGAGCGGCGCGGGTGCTCGAGGGCCGTGCGGCGGGGGAGTACCTGGCCGACCACACGTCGTACGTCCGTCGGGAGCCGGTCGGGGTCGTCGCCCAGGTGACCCCCTGGAACTACCCGCTGATGATGGCGATCTGGAAGGTCGCCCCCGCCTTGGCGGCGGGCAACTGCCTGGTGATCAAGCCGTCGGACACGACACCCGCCTCGACCCTGCTTTTGGCCGAGGCGGCGCAGGAGTTCTTCCCGCCCGGGGTCTTCAACGTGGTCACCGGCGACCGCGACACCGGGCGAGCGCTCGTCGAGCACCCAGTCCCGCAGATGGTGTCGATCACCGGGTCGGTCCGCGCGGGAATGGAGGTGGCCCGCAGTGCCTCGGCCGACCTGAAGCGGACCCACCTCGAGCTCGGCGGGAAGGCGCCGGTGATCGTGTTCGACGATGCCGACGTCGAGGCCGCGGTGGAGGCGATCGCGGGGGCTGGGTACTTCAACGCCGGCCAGGACTGCACCGCCGCGACCCGGGTGCTCGCGGGCCCGGGAGTCCACGAGGACTTCGCGGCCGCTCTCACCGAGCAGGCGAAGAACACCAAGACCGGTATGCCGGACGACGAAAACGTGCTCTACGGTCCGGTCAACAACGTGAACCAGCTGGCCCGCGTCAGCGGCTTCATCGACCGGTTGCCCGACCACGCACGGCTGCGGACCGGTGGACACCGGGTGGGCGACAAGGGCTACTTCTACGCACCGACGGTGGTCTCCGGGCTGCGGCAGGACGACGAGGCCATCCAGGACGAGATCTTCGGGCCGGTCATCACCATCCAGCGGTTCTCCGACGAGGAGGAGGCGCTGCGCTGGGCCAACGGCGTGCAGTATGGGCTGGCGAGCAGCGTGTTCACCAAGGACCACGGCCGGGCCATGCGGATGGCCCGCAGGCTCGACTTCGGGTGCGTCTGGATCAACACCCACATCCCGATCGTGGCAGAGATGCCGCACGGCGGGTTCAAGCACTCCGGGTACGGCAAGGACCTCTCGATCTACGGGCTCGAGGACTACACCCGCCTCAAGCACGTCATGAGCTACTTCGGCGAGTAGCACCGGGCTGCCGGGGGGGGGGGGGGGGGGGGGGGCGTGGGGGG
>JBBSGI010000033.1:0-33386 GCA_038254365.1 Propionibacteriales bacterium | reverse complement strand
TCGTCTGCCACCGGTCGTCACGCGGCAGCCCGGCGATCCGCGAAAGCAGCCGGCTGAGCCCCAGCCGGTCCGCCACGATCGCGTGCACCCGGGCCACCTCGACCGGCTCGAGGGCATCCCGCTTGGCCATCTCGACGATCTCGAGGGCGGCGTATGCCGGAGGCAGCGAGGCGACCCTCACGGCGACCTCCGCCGGCACTCCCGCCTTCGTCAGCCGGTCCCGTCGCTGCAGCAGCGCCTGGTGCTCGACTCCCACCAGCACCTCCGGCAGCGCCGTCACCACCTCCTCGATCGCAGTACCGAAGTGGTCGACGGTCGCCTCCGAGTCGAGCGGGGCACGGCGGTTGTTGACCATCCAGCGGGTGGCTCGCTCGATGAGGGTGCGCACGGTCAGCCGCATGTCGGTCTGGATGCTGGCGTCGGCCCGGTTGTCCAGTTGCTGGATCGAGCGCATCAACGCGTCGATCCCGAAGATCTCGCGGCACACGTAGTGCGCCCGCACCAGCTCCTCCGCGCTCGAGCTGGTCTCCTGGCTGAGCCGATGGAAGAACGTGATGCCGGCGAAGTTGACAAGGTCGTTGACGACTTGGGTCACCACGATCTCGCGCCGCAGCGGATGGCTGAGCATCTCGGCCCGGTAGGTCTGGCGCATCTTCGACGGGAAGTAGCTGAATAGGTCGTTGCGCAGGAACGGGTCGTCAGGGAGGTCGCTGTCCAGCAGGTCGGCGGCGAGCACGATCTTCGTGTACGCCAGGAGCACCGCGAGCTCGGGCGCCGTCAGGCCGCGGTCGGCGGCTCGCCGGTCGGCGAACTCCTTGGTCGTTGGCAGGAACTCGATGGCCCGGTGGAGCAGTCCCTGCTTCTCGAGCCGATGGATCCACGACTCGTGGACGTGGCTCAGCCCCACCGCTACCCGCGCCGCGCTGGCCAGCGCCACGTTCTGCGCGTAGTTGTCAGCAAGCACCAGCTCACCAACCTCGTCGGTCATCGACCCGAGCAGCTGGTTGCGCTGCTTCGCGGTCATGTCACCTGACTCCATGACCTTGTCGAGCAGGATCTTGATGTTCACCTCGTGGTCCGACGTGTCGACGCCGGCCGAGTTGTCGATGAAGTCGGTGCAGATCCGGCCACCGGCCATGGCGTACTCGATGCGGCCGCGTTGGGTGAAGCCGAGGTTGCCTCCTTCGCCAACCGCCCGGCAGCGCAGCTGGCCGCCGTCCACCCGGATGGCGTCGTTGGCCTTGTCGCCCGCGTCCCCGTTCGACTCGCCGGCGGCCTTGACGTAGGTGCCTATCCCCCCGTTCCACAGCAGGTCCACCTTGGCCAGCAGGATCGACCTGAGGAGATCCGCCGGTGTCATGGACGTCACGCCCGACTCAAGTGCCAGCGCCTCGGTCATCTCCGGCGAGATTGGGATGGACTTCAGGCTGCGGGAGAAGACGCCTCCGCCGGCCGAGATTTTGGCCGGGTCGTAGTCGGCCCAGCTTGACCTCGGGAGGTCGAACAGCCGACGTCGCTCCTCGTATGACGAGGCGGGGTCGGGCGACGGGTCGATGAAGATGTCACGGTGGTCGAAGGCGGCGACCAGCCCGGTGTGCCGGCTGAGCAGCATCCCGTTGCCGAACACGTCTCCGCTCATGTCGCCGATGCCGACGCAGGTGAAGTCCTCGGCCTGACAGTCGATGCCACGCTCGCGGAAGTGTCGGCGTACCGACTCCCACGCGCCGCGGGCGGTGATGCCCATGGCCTTGTGGTCGTAGCCCACCGAGCCGCCTGAGGCGAACGCGTCCCCGAGCCAGTAGCCATAGTCCGCGGCGACGCCGTTCGCGATGTCGGAGAAGGTGGCGGTGCCCTTGTCCGCCGCGACCACCAGATAGGTGTCGTCCGGGTCGTGCCGGACTACCCGCTCCGGCGGAACTGTCTCACCGGCGACCAGGTTGTCGGTGATGTCCAGCAGGCCGCAGATGAAGGTCTGGTAGCAGGCGATGCCCTCGGCGAGCCAGGCCTCCCGATCGCGCGTCGGATCGGGCAGGTTCTTGCAGTAGAACCCGCCCTTGGAGCCCACCGGCACGATCACGGCGTTCTTGACCATCTGGGCCTTGACCAGGCCGAGCACCTCGGTGCGGAAGTCCTCGCGGCGGTCCGACCAGCGCAGGCCGCCACGCGCGACCGGGCCGAACCTGAGGTGCACGCCCTCCACCCGCGGCGAGTAGACGAAGATCTCGAACCGCGGGCGCGGCTCCGGCAGGTCCGGGATCTCCCGCGGATCGAGCTTGAGCGAGAGGTAGCTCTTCGGTCCACCGGTGGCGTCGAGCTGGTAGAAGTTCGTCCGGAGGGTCGCCGAGATGACACCCAGGTAGCCGCGCAGGATCCGGTCCTGATCGAGGCTGGCCACTCCGTCCAGCGCCTGAGTGATCTGGCTCCTGACCTCCTCCTCCCGCTGGGCCCGATCCTTCGGGTCATCGGCTCCGTCGGGGTCGAACCGCACCTCGAAGAGCTCGACGAGCAACCGCGCGATGGAGACGTTGGCCAGCAGACAGGCCTCGATGTAGTCCTGGCTGAACGGCGACCCACCCTGTCGGAAGTACCTCGCGTAGGCCCGCAGGATCGAGAGCTGCCGCCAGGGCATCTGGGCCTCGAGCACCAGGGCCGAGAATCCGTCGCTCTCTGCGAGCCCGCTCCAGACCGCCATAAAGGCATCCTGGAAGAGCTCACGAGACCCCGCCGGGAGACTCCTGTGGTGCCGCAGGCCGAAGTCGTAGATCCAGGCGCGCCGCCGGTCGAGGTCGATCTGGTACGGCCGCTCGTCGACGACCTCCGCGCCGAGCGACGACAGCACCGGCAGCACGGCCGACAGGCTGAGCGGGGTGCCGGTGCGAAACACCTTGAACCGCGCCTCACCCTCGGCGCCCCCGGCAGGGGTGTACAACGACAGCACGATGGAGTCGTCGGGCACACTCTCCAGACGCCGGACGTCGGCGGCCCCGACTGACGGTGCGAAGTCCTCCTTGTACGCCTCCGGGAAGGCGCTGCAGTAGCTTCGCGCCAACCGGGCGCCGCTCTCCTGCCCGAACTGTTCGCGAAGCGCATCGGCCAGGTCGTCCGTCCACGAGCGGGTGGCCTCGGCCAGCTCCAGCTCGAGAGCCGCTTCGTCGAAGTCGCGGAGGGTCTCCCCCGGAACGGCCCGGACGACGAAGTGCAACCTGGCCAGCACGGACTCGCTCACCCGGGCGGTGTAGTCGATGGTGTCCGCGCCCATGGTGGCCTTGAGGATGTCTTGCATCTTCTCGCGCACCTGAGTCGTGTAGCGGTCGCGAGGCAGGAAGACCAGGCAGGAGAGGTAGCGCCCGTAGACGTCGCGTCGGGTGAAGAAGCGGAGCTGACGGCGCTCACGCAGGTGCAGGACCGCCTCGGTGACCGGGAGCAGCTCCTCGACCGAGGTCTGGAACAGCTCGTCACGAGGGTAGTTCTCCAAGATGTCGAGCAGCTCCTTGCCGCTGTGGCTCATGGCGGTGAAGCCGGCCCCCGTGAGCAGCTGGGTCGCCTTGTCGCGAAGCACCGGAATGCGCAGGAGGCTCTCGGTGTAGGCAGCAGAGCTGAACAGGCCGAGGAACCGGCGCTCGCCCGTGACCTCGCCGGACGCGTCGAACGCCTTTACGCCGATGTAGTCCAGGTAGACCGGACGATGCACGGTGGCCCGTGAGTTGGCCTTGGTGATGATCAGCAGCTGTCTCTCGCGAGCCTTCGCCTTGACCGCGGGCGGCAGCTTCCCGAACGACGGGGACATGTCCTGGTCGGACCGCAGGATGCCCAGCCCGGTTCCCGGCACGGCACGAAGCACGTCGTCCCCGTCTACCTGGGTCAGCTCGTACTCGCGGTAGCCGAGGAAGGTGAAGTGGTCCTCGGCCAGCCAGGCCAACAGGGCTCGGCCCTCCTCGAGCTCGTTGGCGGGCAGCGGGGGCGGCGCCGTCGACAGCTCGTCGACGATCGCCAGGGCCTGGGCATGCATCTTGCGCCAGTCCTCGACGACCTCGCGGACGTCGCGGAGCACCCGACCGAGCTCCTGCTCGACCTCCGCCAGCTCCGCCTGGCCTGCGAGCCGGTCGATCTCGATGTGCATCCACGACTCGCGCAGCCGGTCCTGGGTGCCGGCCTCGTCAGGACGCTCCTCCGCGCACACCGCGAGCAGCCGCCCCGTGATGTCGCGGCGCACGAGCAACTGCGGGTGGACGACGGAGTGCAAGGGGTGGTGAAGGCGGTTCAGCTCCATCGTCAGCGAGTCGACCAGGAACGGCATGTCGTCGGTGACCACCTCGACGACCGAGTGCCCGGACGCCGACCACTCGTTCTCGTCGATGGTCGGAGTGAAGACACGCACGGTGGCGGTCCCCTGGGGCCGCGAGGCGGCCAGCTGGTAGTGGCTGATGGCGGCGCCGTACACGTCTGCCGGTGTGCGTTCGAGGATGTCCTCCGGGGCCACGTGGGCGTAGTACTTGTCTAGCAGGCCCAGCGTCTCCTCCGGGCCGAGGAGCCCACCTCCCCGCCCGTGCTCGGCGGTTGCGGCCGCCTCGGTGAGCAGCTCCCGCTTGGCCTCGTCCAACTTGCTGTGCATGCGTGCAGAACCTGTCTTGCCAGCCTGGGCACGGCGCCTCGCGTCGCGGTCGCGCGCTCTCACGCGGCACCTCAGACACTAGCCCCGTACGAGGTGCCGCACCCGCCGGGCAAGCCGGGCGGGCTCCGAGCGCGGGGCGCAGTGCCCACGAGAGCGCGGGGCGCATGCGCGTTTCTCGCCTAGAGCGCGGAGCGCAGTGCCCAAAGGTGCGGGTAGTAGCGCAGCGGCAGCCGGGTGCGCAGATAGCCGCTCCCGGACGATCCTCCGGTGCCGCTCTTGCTGCCGATCATCCGCTCCACCATGAGGACGTGTCGCGCCCGCCACGCGGCGGCCAGCTCGTCGTGCTCGAGAAGTGCCTCGGCCAGCTCCCAGACCTCCCTGTATGCTCCTCGGTCCTGGGCGACGGTGCGCAGCGTCTCGGAGATCTCCGCGTCGTCGTCGGCGGCCAGGCCGTTGGCCCGGGCCAGGTCGAGGAAGGCGTCCCAGAGCGTCGGCTCGTCCAGCCGGCGCCGCAGCCGCTGCCCCTCATCGTCGGTGAGGCCCTTGAAGCGCCGGACGAAGGACGGGTCTTTGGCCCCGGACAGGAACTCCAGCTCCCGGAACTGGACGGACTGGAAACCGCTGGCAGGTGAGAGCAGCTGCCGGAAGGCCAGGAAGTCCTGCGGGGTCATCGTCTCGAGGACATCGATCTGCTCAACCAGGATGCGCTCGATGACGTGCATCCGGTGCAGTAGGTGCTTGGCCCACCAGGCCTGTCCGCTGCTCAGCGCGTCGCGCGCGGTCTCCGCCTCGTGCAGGAGCTGCTGGAACCACAGCTCGTAGACCTGATGGATGGTGATGAACAGCAGCTCGTCGTGCGCCGCCGGGCTCGACTCGAGCTGCTGGGAGCCCAGCAGCCGAGGCAGCTGGAGGTAGCTGCCGTAGGTGAGCTTGGCGCCCGCCTCCCCGAAGCTGATGTCACGCTCGTCCCCTCCGTCGGTCGACCACTGGACCACCGTCGGGTCGCTCCGCTCGATCTCCGTCACGGCGGTCAGGCTATCCCCTGCTCGGCGGGTACGGGCAGCACGGACCGGTTACCCGGCCGGTGGATGCTCGGGCGCCGTCAACAGGCCGAGCCGCTCCGCGACGGCCGGCACCAGGCTGCCCTGCACGAGCACCGAGAGCACCACGACGACCACGACGATGCCGTAGAGCCGCTCCGCCCCGGGGACGTCGGCCACCCGCAGCATCTCGCCGAGGAGGATCGGCACCGCCCCCTTGAGCCCGGCGAACATGACGAACGCCCGCTCGGTGCGTCGCAGGCGGACCGGGAACAGGCAGCCACCGATGACGACCGGCCGGATGCCGACTGCGAGCACGGCGCCGAGGACCAGGCCGGGAACGAAGACATCGACGTGGGTCAGCACCGACAGGTCGACGGTCGACCCCAGCACCACGAAGGCGGCGATTTCGGAAAGGCTGGCCAGCGCCGAATGGAACTGCTCGACCTCGCGCTGGTACGGCGCTTGCAGGTCTCCGATGACGACGCCCGCCACGAAGACGGCGAGGAAGCCGGACCCGTGGACGGCTGCCGTGACGCCGTACAGCGAGAGTGCACAGGCCAGCGTACGCAAGGGGTAGAGCGCCGCACTCGGCAGTTCCACCAGGCGCGCGAACCAGCCGAGCGCCACCCCCCCGATCACTCCGAAGCCGGCGCCCAACACCATCTGGAGCAGGAACTCCTGACCCACCTGACCGAACGCCGAGGCGCTCAGTCCGCCGGCGGCGAGCAGGCTGGCCATGAGTGCTATCCCGACCGGGTCGTTAGCCCCGGACTCCCCCTCGAGGATCGTGCCGCTGCGTCCGGAGATCTGCTCTCCGCCCAGCACGGAGAACACCACTGCGGGGTCGGTAGGGGCTACCGCGGTGGCGACCAGCACGGCGACGTACCACTCCAGTCCGAAGGCGAGATGCAGCAGGACCGCAGCCGCCGCGGTGGTGGCGAAGGTGCCCAGCACACCCACGACCAGCGTCGGCACCACCGCATCTCGCAGGCGGGACCAGCCGATGTACATTCCGCCGTCGAACAGGATCAGCACGAGCGCGACCGTCACCACGCGCTCGACCGTCAGCTCCGGTAGCGAGTGCAGTTGGGGGCTCACATTGACCACGACAGCCGCACCGGCAAGCACCAGCAGCGGGGCGGGCACCTTGAATTGAGCCGTCAGCCGGTTGGACAGCACGGCCACGAGACCGACAGCTCCACAGAGCAGCACCAGCAGCCCGTAGTGTGCGGTCTCGGTCACAACGGACCTTCCTCGTCGCCGGTCATGGAGAACCCGTCGCCGACCAGACTTCCCGGCACACCAGTCCGCAGTCTATCCGGGCCCGTCGGGCATGATGCGGGGATGGACCTGAGCACCGAGATCCGCTACCCGGGCGCCCGCGTGGACGACGTCGCCGCGATGCTGCTCGACGAGAGGTTCCGCGCGGCGGTCTGCGATGCCACGATGGCGATCTCGCACGAGGTCCAGGTTCGGCTGGGCGCGGACGGCTCGGCCGAGGTTGCGGTCAGCCGGACCCTTCCGGCGGAGGTGCCCGACTTCGTCAAGCGGTTCGTCGGCCAGACCATCGAGCTCACCCAGTCGGAGTCCTGGGCGGCCGCCGACGGCTCAAGCGTGCGGAGCGCCGATCTCACGCTGGCTGTGGTTGGCAAGCCGGCGACCATGACCGGCACGATCGTGCTCGAGGAAGACCCCGACGGGGTGCGTGAGCTGGTGCGGGGGAAGCTGAAGGTCGCGGTGCCCTTTCTCGGGGGGAAGATCGAGAACGAGATAGCCAAGGCGATCGAGGCCGCTGCTCGCGCCGAGGAGGAGACCGGTCGCGCCTGGCTGGCATCCTGACGGCGTGCCTCCCGAACAACCCGTGGCGGCTCTGGCACCATGGCGCGCATGGACCACGGCGTCGACATGCAGCTGCTCAAGGGGGTGGCGCGGCCCTGCCCGGACTGCGCCGAAGAGAGGTTGTTCGTCCCGGCCGACCTGGAAAAGCCGGAGATGGCCGAGTACTGCTGCACATGGTGTGGCGCCGGTCTCCTGATCGACCCGGCCACCGCGCTCGGGCACCCGCCAGGTCGCCGCGTCGCCTGACCGAGATCCGGGGCTGACGGGGCTCAGCCCATGTGCGGGTAGCGGTAGTCCTTCGGCGGCGCGAACGTCTCCTTGATCGACCTCGAGGAGGTCCACCGCATCAGGTTCTGGGCGGCGCCCGCCTTGTCGTTGGTCCCCGAGGCGCGCGCGCCGCCGAACGGCTGCTGGCCGACGACCGCTCCGGTCGGCTTGTCGTTGATGTAGAAGTTGCCGGCCGCGAAGCGGAGAGTCTCCATCGCCCAGGCGATGGCCGACCTGTCCTGCGCGATGATCGCGCCGGTCAGTGCGTACCGCGAGAACGACTCCAGCTGACGCACGGCCGACTCGAACCTCGCGTCGTCATAGACGTGGACGGACAGGATCGGACCGAAGTACTCGGTGTCGAAGATCGCGTCGGTCGGGTCCGGAGACTCGATGATGGTCGGCCGTACGAAGTAGCCGACCGAGTCGTCATAGGTCCCCCCGGCGAGGATTTCGAGCTTCGACGAGCGCTTCGCCCGGTTGATCGCCTTGCGGTGCTTGTCGAACGCGCGGTCGTCAATCACCGCGCCCATGAAGTTCGACAGGTCCGTCACATCGCCAACGGTCAGCGACTCCACCTCGTCAAGCAGGTCCTTGCGCATCGTCTTCCACACCGACCGGGCGATATAGGCGCGGGAGGCCGCCGAGCACTTCTGGCCCTGGTACTCGAACCCACCGCGGATGAGAGCCGTCCGCAGCACGTCCGGGTCGGCGGACGGGTGCGCGATGACGAAGTCCTTGCCTCCCGTCTCGCCGACGATGCGCGGGTACGACCGGTACTTGGCGATGTTGCTGCCGACCGATGCCCATAGGCTCTGGAAGGTCGGCGTCGAGCCGGTGAAGTGGATGCCGGCGAGGTCCGGGTGGACCAGGGCAGCCTCAGAGACCGCAGCCCCGTGCCCGGGCAGCATGTTGACGACGCCCGGCGGGAGCCCGGCCTCCTCGAGCAGACGCATGAACTGGTCAGCGGCGAACTGCTGGGTGATCGACGGCTTCCACAGCACCGTGTTTCCCATCAGCGCGGGCGCGGTCGGGAGGTTTCCGGCGATCGCCGTGAAGTTGAACGGCGTGATGGCGTAGACGAAACCCTCGAGGGGGCGGTGGTCGGACCGGTTCCAGACGCCTTTAGCGTTGGCCATGGGCTGCTCGCGGAGAATCTGCTGGGCATAGTGGACGTTGAACCGCAGGAAGTCGATGAGCTCGCACGCGGCATCGATCTCGGCCTGCCAGGCGGTCTTCGACTGCCCGAGCATGGTTGCGGCGTTGAGCGTCTGGCGCCACGGCCCGGCGAGCAGCTCGGCTGCCTTGAGGAAGATTGAGGCCCGGTCGTCGAACGACATCGCGCGCCAGTCTGGCGCCGCATCGGTGGCCGCAGCGATCGCGAGCTTCGCATCCGCTGCCGTCGAACCCCGGGCAACCCCGAGGACATGCCGGTGGTTGTGCGGTTGGACGACTTGGTGCTCCGGTCCGCGACCCCACCGCTGCTCACCACCGATGGTGGCCAACAGGTCGACCTGCTGCTTCTGCAGCTCGTTGATCCGCTGCTCGAGCAGCAGCCTCTCAGGACTTTCCGGGGCGTAGTCCAGGGTCGGCTCGTTGGTCGGGGCGGGAATGGTGGAGAGGGCGTCCATGACAGGCAATCTTGCCACGCCGCCGCGCGCGGGAAACCAGCCTGCTCTCCGGCAACATCTACGCGGACTTCTTGGCGGCCGTCCTCTTGGTGGACTTGGCCGAGGCGGTCTTCTTGGCCGGCTTCTTGGCGGCCGCGTTCTTGGCCGGCTTCGAGCCGGACTTCTTCTTGCCGGGTTTCGCCTTGCTCGAAAGAGGCTCCGACGTCGACGTGTCCACATCGTCGGGGGTGCCCGCGCGACGCTTCTTGGCGGCCTCGACGCTGGCACGCAGGGCGGCAACCAGGTCGAGCACCTGAGCCGTGTCGCCGCCCTCCTCCTCGTCGTGCTCCGGCATGGGCAGCCCCGCGACCTTCGCCTCGACCAGCTGCTCGAGCGCCTCGCGGTAGTCGCTGTGGTAGCGGTCGGGGTCGAAGTCGGCCTTCAGCGTGGCGATGTACGACTCCGCCATGTCGACTTCCTGCTTGCGGACGTCGACGTCCTCGCTCGGAGCGGCAAAGTTGGCGTCGCGGACCTCGTCGGGCCACAGCATGGTCTGCAGGACAAGGGCGCCGTCGCGCTCACGCAGCAGGGCGAGCGTCTCGCGGGTGCGGATCGCAACCTTGACCAACGCCGCCTGCCCGGTTCTGGTGAGCGCGTCACGGAACAGCACATAGGGCTTCGAACCCGCGGCATCGGCCGCCAGGTAGTAGGCCTTGGCGAAGTACAGCGGATCGACCTGGTCGGCGGGTACGAACTCGAGGACGTCGATCGCCTTGGCGGTCGGGAGCGGCAGGTCGGCAAAGTCCTCGTTGCTCAGCACCACCATCCGACCGTCGGGCATCTCGTACCCCTTGCCGATGTCGGAGTAGGGCACCTCTTGACCGTCGACCTCGCACACCCGTTTGTACCGGATGCGGCCGCCGTCGGCCTCGTGCACCTGACGGAACGAGATGTCACGCTCCTCCGTCGCGGAGTAGACCTTCACCGGGATCGTCACGAGCCCGAACGAGATCGAGCCCTTCCAGATCGCCTGCATCGGGGCCTCCTGTCAGACGGTGACGTTATGTTACGCGATGGCGCCCGCGGTGCCCCCTACGTGGGGTCGTTCGCCACCAGGGGCGCGAGTCGGCGGAGCTCCCGGCGCTCGCCCGGCGGGATCGTTTGTGTCGTCATCTGGGGTCCGTCCAGCGGCTGCTGGGTGAAGTCGAACGAGTGCGCATAGTCGTAGGCGTTGCCGACCGCGTCGGTGAGCGGCCGCAGCCCAAACAAGTGCTCGGTGAAGGCCAGCATCGAGTAGGGCTGGATCGCGATCCTCGAGTCGGTGCCTTGTGGCTTCGCCCAGGGGCTGATGATTACCATCGGGTTGCGCAGCCCCAGGGACCTGCGAGGCGGCGACACGTGGTCGTAGAAGCATCCGCAGTCGTCGTAGGTGATGAAGATCGCGGTGCTGTCCCAGACCGGTCCGCGCTCCACCGCCTGCACGAGGTCGCCGATGTAGTTGTCGCCGAGCGCCATGCTGTTGCCGTTGTGCTGCGAGATGCCCCCGCCTGGAGTGCTGCCGGTGGGCAGCACGATCGACAGGTTCGGCAGCCTGCCGCTCCCTGCGTCCGTGATGAAGTGGCTCCGGGACGAGTCGTGCTCGGTGTCGAATCGGTGCCGCAGGCACCACGCGAAGTAGGTGCACACCGACCACGGCCCGACCAGCGGGGTGGTGTTGCCGTCACCTTCGTAGATGTGCCAGGAGCGCCCGGCCTGCTCCATCCGTCCATGATCGTCGGGGTATACCGAACCCGGCTGGTTCGGTAGGGTCCCCTCCCTTGCTGGTCCGGAATGCACGCCGGTTCATAGCTTCGATCATGCGCGGGACTCCACCGGGCGTCCAGCCGGCTCGGGCATCCCCAGCCCTCACGTGGCTTGGCGCCGGTCTTGGAGCGCACCGGGTTGTTGCCGACGTAGCCGTCGAACGTCCCGCCGCCCAAGGCGACGTGCGCTCCGAACGACGACTCCTGCCCCGCGGCGAAGGTCGCATCGGAGACAGTGAAGGTGTTCGCCAGCGCCGACAGGTTAGGGATGTTCTCGGGAAGGACGTGGGAGACGCAGGGATACGGCGGGTCCTCGCATCCACCGACCTGGTCCCACTTGTCGTGCATCCCGGCCCGCTGTGCCCTCGGGGAGTGGTCTGCTGCCGGCACGATGTCGGGCTGGACGATGTTGTCGGCGGTGTTTCCGTCGGCGAAGGTAACCGGTCCGGTGCACCCCGTTACAGGGGTTCTTCCGCACCTCGCACAGGGCGCACAGCAGTCGTCGAAGGCGTGGTTTTCCTGGTAGATGATGACCACGTGCTTGATGGGCGAGCTCGGCGAGATGACGGCGGAAGGGGCAGGCAGGGCGGCCGCGGGCGACTTACCCGGCGCGAGACCGAGCGTTCCAGCCATGACGGCGAGCCCCAGCGCACCGACTGCGGCTTGGCCCATGGGCTCACGATGACCATCGGGTTCCGCAGTCCGTAGTGCTTGTTCGGTGGAGTCACATGGTCGTAGAAGCAGCCACAGTCGTCGTACGTGATGAAGATCGCCGTGCTCCTCCACTGCGGGCTGCGCTGCACCGCGGACACGATCTGCCCGATGTGGTTGTCGCCCTTCGCCATGTTTGTCGTGTTGTGCTGGGAGACGCCGAAGTCGGGGATCAGGATGGAGAGGTTCGGCAGCGTCCCGTCAAAGCCGCCTGGCCGGCAGCGAAGGTCGCGTCGGAGACCGTGAACGTGTTCGCCAGCGCGGCCAGGTTGGGGATGTTGGCCGGGTCCACGTGCGAGATGCAGTAGTACGGCGCGTCGCGACAGCCGACGACCCGGTTCCAGCGTCCCGACATCCCCAGCCGCTGCGCATGCGGGTCATGCGCGACGTTGGGGATGAGGTCGTCCTGGACGACGTTCCTGGCCGTCGTGCCATCGGCGAAGGTCACCGGACCGGTGTAGCCGTCGCACGGGTTGCCCCGGGTCTGACAGACCGCACCCAGCATGTCGTCGAACGTGTGGTTCTCCTGGTAAAGGATCACCACGTGCTGGATCGGGGAGCGCGGCGACAACTTCGCGTCAGCAGCTAGTGCCGGCTGGGCCACTGCACGGTCGGTGGGCCCGGGGCCGAGCGCCAGCAGGCCTGCCGAGACGGCGAGAACCGCGAGCCCCACCAGAGCCCTCCGCATTCCGCGACCGTGGGCCCGTCACGTGGGATCACGCTCCACCGTCGGGAGCACCCCGGCCAGCCGGCGCCGTTCGGCGGCGGGTATCGCCTGGTGGGTCATCACCGGACCGGGCAAGGGTTGCTGTTGGAAGTCGAATGAGCCGGCGTAGTCGTACGCGCGGTCCACCTCCGGCGAAAGGGAGGCCAGGCCGAACACATGTTGGGTAAAGGCCAGCATCGAGTAAGGACGCTGCGCATCCGTGTCCTTCCTCCGAAACGAGCCACGGCACAGGATAGAGCACCCGCTGCGGCGATGTCAGCGGATCAAGCTGGCCCGCGACCGGACGGCGATGAGTCGGCTGCCGATGCCGGAGTGATGGTCGGCCATGCCCTCACCGGGCTCGGCCCGCTCGTCTCGTCACGACCCGGTGCGCCGCCGCGGGTCGCGTCCCGTCGCGACGCGCCGGTTTCGACACGCTCAGCAGATCCAGGCGCTCGGACACCGAGAGGGCGAACCGGTCGAGTGCCTTGGTGAGCCTGGCGTTCGGGGCGCACTCACCGAGGGTCTGACCCTGGACGACTGCGCGGTCGCACGCAGCGGGGTCGTCGGGCAGGAACGCCTCGATCTCGAGCTGTGACGTTCGACGCACCATCGCGGAGACATCCTCACTCGACCAGCCGAGCGCTGGCCGCATCCGGTTGACGACCAGGAGCGGCGCGACCTCGGGGACCTGGACGCGCAGGTCGCCGACGGCCCGCAACATCCGGCCGAGGCCGACCGGATCGGCCGCACCAACAACCAGCACGAGGTCGGCGGACGCTAGCGCGGCGAGGGTCGCGCCGTTCCGACGCGGCGCAGAGACGTCATACGAGACCTCCTCGTCCAGCTCGATGCTGAAGCCGCAGTCGACGACGGTCAACGCACATAGGGCTCTTGCCGTATCCAGGATGCGACGAAGCAGCACCGGACCGAGCTCCACCCACCGGTCCGAGCGCGGCAGCCCGGTCAGGACCCGCAACGTCGGCGAGAGGGCGCGGGCATGCTCGGCCAGCTGGTCCCGGTCGAGTCGGCCGCGGTTAGCAGCCCGGGCCGCTGCGAGCAGACCGGACGACTCGTCGAGCAGCCCCAGCAGCTGGGCCTGCGCGCCGCCGTACACGTCGGCGTCGACGACCAGCACCGAGACACCGCGGGTGGCAACCGCCGACGCCACGCCCAGTGCGAGGACTGAGCGTCCGGGTGCACCGGTGGCCCCCCACACCGCGACGACCTTGCCCGCGGGCGCCCGGAACCCATCTTCGAGCCGGGCCGCCGCCTCGGCCGCCTGCGGGTGCGCACCCACGGGCACCGACCCCGACTCGCGCGCCTCGGCAACGAGCGAGGAGAGCGCGTCGAGCCGGGCTACCGGGACAAGCAGGTCGACGCCGAGCCGCCGCAACAGGCCGGCATCGGTGGACGCCTCGTCGGCGACGACGCCAACCGTGGTCAGCCGCTCCTCCCGGAGCCTCGCGATCACCTCGGTGTCGAGCCCACCCAAGCCGGTGGAGACCAGCGCGACCTCGGCCTGACGCGTCGCGGCCGTGGCCAGCAGGTCGGCGACGTCGACGCAGCGCCGTACGACGTGCAGTCCACCACTCGACCCGGCCGAGAGCACGGCCGACTCGAAGTCGACGGGGCCGACGGCCACTAGTGTTCCGGCGGACGTCAACGGGCCAGCCGAACCAGGACGACGGACGCGCCCACCAGCTGACGAAGTACTGAGCCCACGTCGACCGCTGGGCCGAGCGCGACCAGGACCTGACGTTCCCCGGCGGCCCCCACCGCGCTGCTTCCCGCCGACAGGACCGTGGCCTCGCGGAGCACCAGCCGCGGAACGGATGGCGAGCGACCACCGGTTCCGGGTGACGAGCCGGGCACCGCCCACACCTCCACGTGGTCTCCCGCTCTCAGGTCCGCAGGCTCCGCGGCGGCTCCTACTCCCAGCGGCAGCTGTCGGACCGTGCGGGCCTGGGACGAGCGCACAGCCGACACGGCGAGGATCTCTCCGACCTGGAGATCGCGGGCGGCCAGTGCGCCCGGTTCGATCGGGTCGGCTGCCTCGACATACTGCTCGGCAACCGCCGGGTCCTCGAAGTGGATCCTGGTGACCCGCAGATCGGAGGCCTGCAAGGGGTTGCCCGCCGGGACGTCGTGACCCACCTGCCAGACGGCGACCGTGTCGTCGGCCGACGCGAGCACGCGGCCGCCGATGACCACCGAGGCAAGGACGAGTGCCGCGCCAAGCCACAATCGGGGGTCGCGCCAGCGGGAGCGCCGTTGCCGGGCCGCCTGAGGCGACGCAGGCGTGTCACCCGCCTCAGGCTGGCGGTCGCGGTGATCCACGGCGTCTCGGACCCGAACGGACACATCGCCCATTCTGCCGACTTTCGGTGGGTCATGGGAAGAGTCGTCCACAGGTCACTGCGGCGCCTCCGACGCGAACACGGCTCATGGGAGACTCTGCAGATGCCGGCTTCACCCGTGCCACGCTTCTACGCCCTGACCGAGGTCGCGGAGGTGCTCAACATCTCGGTCTCGCAGGCCTACGCCCTCGTACGACGCGGCGACCTACCGGCGATCAAGATCGGCGGCCGCGGCCAGTGGCGGGTCGAGGCCACCGAGCTCGAGGCCTACATCGCCGGTGCCTACGAACGCACCCGGCAGTTCATCGCCGAGCACCCGTTCGTTGGCGAGGACCTGTCCGACGTACTGGACGACCCGGGTGGACTGGTCAGCCCCACGACCCGCGACCCCGCGTCACCGCGCTGATCGCGGCGTAGGCGACGGTCGTCCGGCGCGAGACCGTGATGGCGCGCGGAGCCTCGTCAGCATCGTGGACGGCGAGGTCGACGAAGTCGCGACCGACGCGGTCGGGTGTTCCCGAGACCGTGGAGTGGTCGCTCAGCAGCACCGTCACTCGGGACCGGTCGACGGCGAACGCGCGGAACACCGATGACAAGGTCAGCCGGCTGCCGACTGCCTCGATCCCGGCGGAGCTGACGGCGCCCCAGGGCAGGTCGGACATGGTCGCGATGCCGACGACCGGGACGACCGTCTCGTGCGGGCAGCCGAGCAGCAGCCAGTCGGCGCCGAGGCGGAGAAGTGTGCCGGACACCGACGCCCCGGCGGTCAGCCGGAGCGACACCTCACGACCCTGGTTGGACCGGAGCCGGCTCATCAAGGTGAGTTGACCGACCTCGGACCTGGTGCGGTCGGCCACCTCGGCGTCCCGCTCGGCTCGCTCCCAGGATTCGGCCTGCCCTTCGAGGTCAGCGAAGAGATCCTCCCACCGCATGACCCGACCCTAACGGCAAGGCGATAGCCAACTGTTGACATCAGCGGCTAGTGAAGGCTATAAAATGCAAACATAAGCAAATGGAAGGAAGAGCACAACACTCATGCCGCGCATGCTGCAGATCGCCCTCCGGCTCGTCACCCTGATCGGGGTGCAGGCGATCGCGGTCGTCTGCACCGTCCGGCTCGCGGCCGGCCCGGCGGGCGCGCTGGTCGACGTCGCGGCATCGCCACAAGCGGCCGACGCCCAGACCGTCGACGGCCTGGTAGCGGACCTCGCCGCAGCCGCGCTGTTGGTCGCCGTCCTGGGGGCCGCCGCGATGTCGACGCTCGCCGTAGCCGCGGCGCTGGCAGCCGACCGGTCTCCCACGCTGGCGAGTGCCTGCGCTGCTATCACCCCGCGCCGTTACCGGCGGCTCGCCGCGGTCCTGCTCGGTATGGGTCTGGCCGGCCCCGCCGCCGTGGCAGGCCCCGCGCTGGCTGGTCAGGCGGGGCATGCACCGGCGTGCCAGCTGCGGTGCCAGCCGGAGTCCACGGGGTTGAGCGGGTTGCGGCTCCCCGACCTGCCGGTGATCTCGCCCACTCGACCCCAGCGGGCCGTCCAGGATCAGCAGATCGTCGTACGCGCCGGTGACTCCTTGTGGCGGCTGGCCGAGCAGCGACTGCCAGGGGGATCCGATGCCGAGATCGCGACCTTGACCTGGCGGCTCTACGCACTCAACCGCTCGACGATCGGGGAGGACCCCGACCTCATCTTCCCCGGAATGACGCTCATCGCTCCGGAAGGCAGCCCATGAACACCTCCACGTCACATCCCACGGCTCTGCGGCCGGTACCGCTGCCCGGTCGCCGCACCTGGCAGCCCGCCGACAGCCTCGGCCCGCCGAGCGAATACACCCAAGGTGCGCTCGCGCTGACCTACCCGCTCGCGGCCGGTACGGCCGCGGACCCGCAGACCACGGCGCTGGTCCTGGTACCGCACGGAGCGCGCCCCGGCACGAACGCAGGGATGGAGGCGTGGGCCGCGACCTTCATCCAGGCGGTGGTCGAGGTCATCGCCAGTGACCGGCCGGTGAGCCAGCTGGTGCGCTGGACCAGCCGGCGCGTCTACGCGGAGATCGCGGGCCGGCAACGCCGGGTGGCTAGACACCGCGGCACGACCGCGACCAGGTCGTGCCGACAGCACGTCGCGACGGTTCGCGTCTACCGGCCGACGGGGGCGTCCGCCGAGGTGGCCGCCCGCGTCATCTTCGGCCCCCGGTCGCGAGCCGTCGCGGCACGACTCGACTATGTCAACGGCCGCTGGCTGTGTACGGCGATCAGCTTCGATGGACGGAGGCCAGCGGAGTCGTGGCCTCCGGCTCAATGACCACGGGCCGACAGGTTCCTACGCGTTCCGTCTGGCGGGGTCTCCGTGGCAGCGCTTGTACTTGCGGCCGGAGCCACAGGGACACATCTCGTTGCGCGCGACGCCCGCGTAGACGTCCTCCTCTGCCGGAGCAGTCTGCACCTCGACCCCGGCGTCACCGTCGAGGGTTGGCGCCGAGTAGGCCAGGTTCTTGGGCTGTCTCGGAGCCTCGATCCCCTTGGCGACCACGTGCGGCCGATGCTCGCCCACCGCCTCCTCATCTGGTCCACCCGCGACCAGCGCGGCCGCGGCGTTCTGCAGCTCGGCCTCGGCCTCATCGACCGGCGGCGGTTCGGCCTGCACCTCCACGTGGAACAGGAAGCCGACCGCCTCCTCCTTGATCGACTCCATCATCGCCTGGAAGAGCTCGAAGCCCTCCCGCTGGTACTCGACGAGCGGGTCGCGCTGGGAGTAGGCACGCAACCCGATGCCCTCGCGCAGGTAGTCCATCTCATAGAGGTGCTCGCGCCACTTCCGGTCGAGCACCGCGAGCAGTACCTGCCGCTCGAGCTCCCGCAGGACCTCCGGTGTCAGCGCCTGCTCACGCCCGTCGTAGGCGGCCTGGGCGTCGCTCATCAGGGCCTCGAGCAGGCCCTCCCGGGTCAGGTGGTCGCGGCCGCCGGCCTCGTCCTCCAGCTCCTGCTCAGTGACCCGAACCGGATAGAGTTGCTTGAGCGCCGTCCACAGCCGGTCGAGGTCCCACTCTTCCGGGAAGCCCTCGGTTGCGCCGACGACGTAGCCCTCGACGGTGTCGTCGATCATGCTGCGGATCTGTTCCTGCAGGTCCGCACCCTCGAGAACCCGCCGCCGTTCGCCGTACACGACCTCGCGTTGACGGCTCATCACATCGTCGTACTTGAGGATGTCCTTGCGGATCTCGAAGTTGCGGCTCTCCACCTGGGCCTGTGCGGAGGCGATCGCTCCGGTGACGCGCTTGTTCTCGATTGGGACGTCATCGGGGATCTTCATCGTCTGCAGCACCCAGTCGACCCAGTCGGACTTGAAGAGCCGCATCAGGTCGTCCTCGAGCGACAGGTAGAAGCGGGACTCGCCGGGGTCGCCCTGCCGGCCGGACCGGCCGCGGAGCTGGTTGTCGATGCGACGGGACTCGTGGCGCTCGGTGCCGACGACGTAGAGGCCGCCGATGTCGTTGACCTCGTCATGCTCGGAGCGGACCTGCTCCTCCATCCGGGCATGCGTGGCGGACCAGGCCGCCTCGTACTCGTCCGCGTGCTCGACAGGGTCGAGACCCTGACGGCGCAGCTCTTCGTCGGCGAGGAACTCCACCGACCCGCCGAGCATGATGTCGGTGCCCCGGCCAGCCATGTTGGTCGCGACGGTGACCGCTCCGCGACGCCCGGACTGCGCGACGATGTGCGCCTCGTCGGCATGGTGCTTGGCGTTCAGCACCGTGTGCGGGATGCCGCGACGCTTGAGCAGGCCGGAGAGGGTCTCGGACTTCTCGACCGAGACGGTGCCAACCAGGATCGGCTGACCCTGCGCGTGCCGCTCCGCGATGTCATCGACGATCGCGTCGTACTTGGCATCCACCGTCCGGTAGACCAGGTCCGGCTGGTCCTTGCGGACCATCGGCCGGTTGGTCGGCACCTGGATCACGCCGAGCTTGTAGATCTTGTCGAACTCGGAGGCCTCGGTCATCGCCGTACCGGTCATGCCGCCGAGTTTCTCGTACAGCCGGAAGTAGTTCTGCAACGTGATCGTGGCGAGAGTCTGGTACTCCTCGCGGATCGTCACCCCCTCCTTCGCCTCGATGGCCTGATGCAGCCCCTCGTTGTAGCGCCGCCCGTGCAGCATCCGGCCCGTGTGCTCGTCGACGATCAGCACCTCGCCATCGAGCACCACGTAGTCGCGGTCGCGTCGGAACAGCTCCTTGGCCTTGATCGCGTTGTTGAGGAACGAGATCAGCGGGGTGTTGACGGCGTCGTAGAGGTTGTCGATGCCGAGATGGTCCTCGACCCGGTCGATGCCGCCCTCGAGCACTGAGACAGTCCGCTTCTTCTCGTCGAACTCGTAGTCGACGTCCGGGCGCAGCCGGCCTACCAGGCGGGAGAACTCGTCGTACCACTTCACCGACTCGTCAGAAGGTCCGGAGATGATCAACGGCGTCCGCGCCTCGTCGATCAGGATCGAGTCGACCTCGTCCACGATCGCGTAATGATGTCCGCGCTGGACACACTCCTCGATCGTGCCCGCCATGTTGTCGCGCAGGTAGTCGAAGCCGAACTCGTTGTTCGTGCCATAGGTGACGTCGGCGTGGTAGGACTCGCGCCGCTGCTCGGGCGTCAGCTCGGGGAGCACCATGCCGGTCGTCAGCCCGAGGAAGTGGTAGACCCGCCCCATCCACTCCGCGTGGTAGCGCGCGAGGTAGTCGTTGACGGTCACGACGTGCACGCCCGTGCCAGCGAGCGCGTTGAGGTACGTCGGCAGCGTGGCCACCAGCGTCTTGCCCTCACCGGTCTTCATCTCCGCGATGTTGCCGAAGTGCAGTGCCGCACCGCCCATGACCTGGACGTCGAAGTGGCGCTGGCCGAGGATCCGCTTGGCGGTCTCGCGGACGGTCGCGAACGCCTCCGCCATGATGGCGTCCAGGCTCTCGCCGTCGGCCAGCCGGGCCCTGAACGTCTCGGTCTGTCCGCGGAGCTCATCGTCGCTCATCGCGACGAAGTCGTCCTCGATCGCGTTGACCTGCCTGGCGACGGTCTCGAGCTTGCGGCGCGCTTTGCCCTCACCGATGCGAAGGACCTTGTCGATCAGTACGGGCACGGGACGGCTCCTGGGGAGGGCGACATGTTGGCGGAACGTCCGTTCCGGACGGCCCGCTCCCCATCCTAGGCGACCTCACGGCGGGATCGACGCGGCGAGCAGCCCAGCGGGGGACCCTGGTTCAGGAGGTCGACGGGCCGACGGCCAGGGCCGGCGCCAGGTCACCACGCGGTTCCACCACCACGGAGTCCAGGCCCAGCCAGCCGCTCAGCCGCCGCAGTTCGGCGGCGAGCTCGTCAGCGGTCTCGGGCGGCGCCGCCGACTCGGCGTACGCGCCCTTGACCAGCAGGCGCCGCGTCGGCCGGTCCGCCTTCAGGTCGACGCGGGCTACCAGGCGGTCGCCGAGCAGGAACGGCAGCACGTAGTAGCCGTACACTCGCTTCGGCCTGGGGACGTAGATCTCGATCCGGTAGTGGAAGTCGAAGAGCTGCTCGGTCCGGGTCCGCTCCCAGCACAGGGGGTCGAAGGGGCTCAGCAGGGTGCGGGCGAGCGCACGCCGTGGTCGGCGCACGTCCCGGTGCAGGTACGCCGGCCGGTCCCAGCCCTGGACTCTCACCGGTTCCAGCTCGCCCGACTCCACCAGGAGGTGCACGGCCGGCAACACGTCGGCGACCGTCATCCGGTAGTAGTCGCGCAGGCCCTGGAGGGTGGCGACGCCGTGGGATGCGGCCGCCCGGCGCACCAGCTCGAGGTTGGCCGCGGCACGCGTCGGCGTCGGACGCTCCAGCACGTGCGCCGGCAGCACCCGTTCGGGCAGGTCGTACCGAATCTCGAACTGGCTGTTGCGACCGGCGATGGCGACGTCTCCCACCAGGTACAGGAAGTCGAGCACCTTACGGGTCTCGGACCAGTTCCATCCCCAGTTCTCCTTCTTGCGGGGTAGGCCGTCGTCGAGGTCGCGCGCCGTCGACGCACCGCGCTCGCGCAGCTCAGCCATCAGCGACACGTCCAGGCCCCCCTTCTGCTGCCCGGTGAACCAGCGGCCCCGCTGCGCCCGGTAGGACTCCATCCGGTGTCGCATCAGCGGCCACAGGTCAACCGGCATGAGAGCCTGGGCGTGCGCCCAGTACTCGACCACGCGGCGTGGCCGCCGCTCCGCGGCCCGCCGAAGCAGCGCGACGTCGTACGGGCCCATCCGCGAGTAGAGCGGCATGTAGTGCGCCCGCTGCAGCACGTTGACGGAGTCGACCTGGAGCACACCGATGCGTCCCAGCGTGCGCTCGAATGTGCGCATCGTCGGTGCAGCGTGCGGCGGGTCGAGGAAGCCTTGGGCCGCTAAGGCGATCCGCCGGGCCTGCGCCAGCGAGAGGGACGCTGTCACGGCAGGTCGAGCAGGCGCCGCCTGACGGCGTACATGACGGCCTCGATGCGCGAGTGCAGCTGGAGCTTCTCCAACATGTTGCGCACATGGTTCTTGACGGTGTTCTCGCTGATGAACAGCTTGTCGGCGATCTCCTTGTTGTTGAGCCCGCGTGCGACCAGGTTGAGCACCTCGAGCTCGCGGTCGGTGAGCTTCGGCGCCCGAGCCGGCTTCACGTCCGAGCCGACGATCGCCTTGAACTCGGCGAGCAGCTTGGCGGCCA
Organism: Propionibacteriales bacterium; assembly: GCA_038254365.1. Lineage (GTDB taxonomy): Bacteria > Actinomycetota > Actinomycetes > Propionibacteriales > Nocardioidaceae > JAWWPG01. Next base: position 11,730 of record JBBSGI010000033.1, on the reverse strand, counting down.
TCGTCGGGCTGATCAGGGACTGCCCTCCGGCGACCAACCGGACCGCCCGGGACACCTCGTCGATCGACGAGTCCTTGAGCAGATAGCCGGACGCACCGTTCTTGATCGCGTCGTAGAGGTCGACCTCCTCGTCGGAGGCGGTCAGCATGATGATCTTGACCGCTGGGGCCTGCTCCTTGACCAGCGCGCACGCCTCGATGCCGGAGAGCTTGGGCATGCGGACGTCGAGCAGCATCACGTCGGGTGCGGTGCGCGCGGCGACCTCGGCAGCGCCGTCGCCGCCCGACGCCTCCCCCACGACGTCGATGTCGTCCTCCGCACCGAGAAGCATCACCAGGCCGCGACGGAAGAGCTCCTGGTCGTCGACGACGGCGACCCTGATGGCCTCGCGCCCGACCGGAAAGTCCACCATGTCACCCATCGCGCGCGCCATCCTCCCACGGCGAGATGACATCACGCGATGGGCAACCTGGCACTTCGCCGTCAGTCGCCCAGCCGGATGACGCCGTAGTCGTAGCCCTTGCGCCGGTACACGACGGCCGGCTCCTTCGACTCCTCGTCGACGAACAGGTAGAAGTCATGGCCGACGAGCTCCATCTCGTAGAGCGCCTGGTCGAGCGTCATGGGGGTGGCCGGATGTCTCTTCTCCCGGACGATGGGAGGTCCGTCGCCGACCACCGTGAGCGGACCCTCCTGATGCTCGAGCCCGCCTTCCTCCTCCGCGGGGACTCCGTTCTCGGACACGAGCGCACCCATGGCCTGGGCGAGAGACGTGGGCGTATGAGAGCCGCGATGGATGCGGCGACGGTCGGCCGCCTTGCGGGCCTGTGCGCTCAGTCGGCTCACTGCCTTGTCCAGGGCGATCATCTTGTCCTCTGCGGCAGCCTCCGCGCGGATCACCGGGCCACGGCTGCGGATCGTGATCTCCACGCGCACCGACTGGTCGGCCAGCCGTGGGTTTGACTCCTTGCACACCTCGACGTCGACCCGGATGATGCGCTGGTCGTACTTCTCCAGCCGGGAGACCTTCTCCTCGACATGCGCCCGGAACCTGTCAGACACCTCGTAGTGCCGACCCGTGACCACGACTTCCACATCTGCCTCCTGGTTTCAGCACGCCCCGAATGTGAGGGGCGCTGGGCTCTGGGCGCTGCTGCGGACACGACACCCGTCCGGCCGACCTGGTCTTCGACCCCACACTCGCCTGCTGGGACCCTTGCAGCTTCTTGCCACGACCGGTCCTCTCCCGTGGTGGGAGGCGCTGGCCTCCCGACAGGGCAGGGCTTACCCCTAAGCCGCTCCGTGATCAGGCGCCGGGCAGAGACCGCCCCGTCGCCCTTACGTGGACCGTTTCGCCTGCGGCTGGCATCGGCTTGCCGACCAAGGTCTCGACTGCTCGAACCCCGGACGACGCAACCACGGACCCGGACGGGTGCCATGGCCAAACCCTAGTCGGTGGGCCAGACCGGCGCTCAGCCCTCGCCCTCCTCACCGTCGCCGCGGCGGCCGGTGCGCCGGGTGGCCGCGATCACGGCAACGCCCAACACGTCGGCCTCGACGGCTCGGAGTGCTCGGCAGACCTCAGCGGCGGTGGCGCCGGTCGTGAGCACGTCGTCGACGACCACGAGAGGGTGATCGGCGAGCCCGCGACGTGCGCGCGGACGGGCGCGGAACGCTCCGGAGAGGTTGACCGCCCGATCCTGAGCGGACAGCTCCGCCTGGTCGGCGACCCGCCGGGCGCGCTCCAGGGCAAGGCTCGGTACGGCGACGATGCCGCAGGCACCAAGAGCCCGCCCGCATGAACGCACGATGCGCAGCATCGGGTCGTGACCGCGCGCTCGGATCTGCGCCGTCGAGGTGGGCGGTGGTACGAGAGCCAACGCGGTGGCGACAGACTCTCCACCGGGTCGGTCAACGACCAGTGCCATGACGCTGAGCGCCAAGGCGCGACCGAGCGGTTTCGCGAGCGTCAGCACGGCGTGCTCCTTGTGGGCGATGATCGCCGCCTTGGCCGCCCCCTCGTATGCCGTCACGGCGAACGGCCGCTCGAGATGGTCAAGACGAGGCTCCGGCCAGGCGACGTAGGGAGACCGCTGTAGACCGTCCGCGCAGCGCAGGCACAGCGGCGGGCCTGGCCGCTCGCATCCGACGCAGGCACTGCCGAGGAACAGGTCGAGGGCCGCGGCGGCAAGGTCTCGTGGCATTGACATCGGTGCATCTTGCGCTGTCGGCAGGCGACAGGCGCGGTTTGCTCGGCGAGGTGTGGACCCCGCCCGCCGAGCGCGAGGCTGGGGAGGAGGCGGGAGGGTCAGCTGGGATAGGCGGGGTCGGTGAGCCCGACGGTCGACCCCAAGGGGGTCCACTGGTCGTCCTGGGTGCGCACGTACAACCCGTCGCGCGCCCCGATCACCAAGGGGGCACCGGAGCTGGGCGCAGCCGCGATGCTGATCGGTACCGGGGCCAGGAACCCCGACGTGGGCGCCACCCGGGATCCGTCGATCGACACCTGGTAGGGCTGGGATTGGCTACTGCTGTCCTGGGCGAGGACTGCGACCGTCGTGGCGCTGACCCAGGTCAGGCCCCGGATGTTCGACAGCGGGAAGTCCGAGTTCACGATCGGCCGGACACCGCGGATGGACACTGGGGTGAGCTGACGCGGGTTCGAGGCTCGACGGATCATCCCGACGACGAGGCGGCTCTCGTCGCCTCGACCGATCACGGCGGCGAGCCGCATCCCGTCCCGGGATACCGCGAAGGCCCGCACGTCCAGACCCTCGATCCCGGCGGCCGAGACCCGGGAGCTGGTCGAGCCCTTCGCCACCGACAGCGTGGCCAGGCCGCCCCTCATGTCGACCAGCCACAGCAGCCCCGAGGCGTCCCATGAGGGCCGGAGCAGGTCGGTGCCCTGGTGCCGAAACGTGCCGCACGGGGTGTCCGACGAGCCCAGGGTGATGGCTCCCCAGACGATCGCGGTGCCCTCCTGGTTGACCAGGGCCGCACAGGTGTTGAACGGGTTGATGGCCACGCTTCGGGCCCGGACCTCGCGGCTGGCGATCGGCCCGGTCACCGGCTGGCGGGTGCCGTCGGCGCTGAGCCGTAACAGCCGGCCGCGGGGAGAGAGCGCGTAGAGCGTGCTGCTCTCGGCGTTCAGGGTCGAGTCGCGGAACGCGTCCACCGAGAAGACCGGACCCCTCCCCTGGATGGAGAGGGTCTTGCCGTTGACCTTGATGCTCATGTGGTTGATGCCGACGCGTTCCTGACGGAGGGTCCAGGCCAGCTGTTTCGCGAGCGAGTTGAGCCGCTCCTCGTCGAGCGAGGCGACGTTCGCGCTCAGCGCCACCGTGGCGAACCCGGTGGCCGTCACGGTGACCGGCGACGTCAGCCTGGCGTGGGCAGGGGCGGCGCTCCGGGCGACGCCCGCCATGCCGCCGGTCGGTCCCAGCAGCAGGTTGCGCACCAGCGAGGTGGCCGTGGCCCCCGGTGCGCCGGTCTCGAGGTACACCGGGTCGGGGGTGATCAGGCCAAAGCTCGGGTCGTAGAAGTACAGCGAGAACTGGTGGTAGTAGCGCTTGAAGTGCTCGGTGTTCATCAAGGTACCCGCGACCGGGTTGGTGATCCGCCACTCGCCGCCCACGTGCACCATATCGACCGGCAGGTCCATGGCGGGCGTCTGCCCGCTGGTGGAAATCCACGAGCCCCGCTCGTCGACGGAGCCCAGCAGCCGGGCCCTGAGGTGCACCCGGTCTCCCACCACGGAAACAGTCGGGTCCTCGTACACCTGGATCTGTTGGGTGGGGTCCCAGGTCGCGGCCGCCGACGCCGACATGAACTCGCGGACGACCTCCGGGTTGCTCGGGAACGCCAGCATGGCGCGGAGGTAGCCGTCGATCACCTCCTGCCGTGACGCGCCCTCCGTCGGGCCCTGGGGCGAGAACCTGATCTGGCCGGGGCCCTGGTGCACGCCCACTCCGCGACCGCTGTTGATCGGCGAGCTGTCCGGCAGGCTCACGCACCCGGTCAGCCCTACGACGAGCAGTACGGCGTAGAGCAGGCCTCCAGGTCTGCCGAGACGGCGGCGCGGGCTCATGTCGTCGTCTGGTCGGTCGGCGGGGTGAGGCGGACGTAGGGGCCGCCAACGAGAGCTGGTTGGTCGTCGAGGAGACCCAGCGGCTTGGGCAGGACCTTGTCGCCGGCCCGTCGCGGCAGGACCAGCCGGAACACCGACCCGAAGCCCACTCGCCCGGCTGCGTCGAGGACGCCGCCGTGGAGCGCGGTGTCCTCCACCGCGATGGAGAGGCCGAGACCGGTGCCGCCGTGGGTCCGGGCCCGGGCCGGGTCCGCCCGCCAGAACCGGTTGAAGACCAGGTTCTCCTCGCCGGGCTTGAGTCCAACCCCATGGTCACGGACCAGCAGTGCCACCATCGTCTCGTCATCCGTCACCGAGACCTCGATGTCGTTGCCCTCGCCGTACTGCAGGGAGTTGGCGACCAGGTTGCGGACGATCCGCTGGACGCGGCGGACGTCGGCCTCCACGACCGCCGGGCCCTCCGGCAGGGTGAGCCAGATGGTCGAGCCGCTCGACGCGGCGATCGGGCGGTGGGCGGCGGCGACCTGGCGAGCCACCTCGGCCATATCCACGTCACCGAGCTCCAGGACCGCGGCACCGGCGTCGAACCGGCTGATCTCCAGCAGGTCCGTGAGCAGACCTTCGAACCTGTTCAGCTCGCTCTGCAGAAGCTCGGCCGAACGGGCGGTCGGCGCGTCGAACTCGTCGCGCGCCTCGTACAGGAGGTCCGACGCCATGCGGACGGTGGTCAACGGTGTGCGGAGCTCGTGGCTGACGTCGGCGACGAACCGTCGTTGCATCCGGGACAGCTCTTCGAGCTGGCGGATCTGGCGCTGGAGACCGTTCGCCATCTGGTTGAAGGACTGGCCGAGCCGCGCGATGTCGTCCTCACCCCGGACGTGCATGCGTTCCTCGAGCCGACCCGCCGCGAGCCGTTCGGCGATCCGCCGAGCCAGCCGGACCGGGGTGACGACCTGCCGGGTGACCAGCCAGGCGATCGTGCTCAGCAGCACCACAAGGATCAGGCCGGCTCCCACGAGCCCGCGCTCGACGACGGAGAGGGTCTGCTGCTGCTCGGCGAGCGGGAACACGTAGACGAGGCCATAGCTGAGGTTCTGGCTGTCGACGCGAATCTGTTGACCCACTACCAGCGCCGGCTCCGACGGACCGCCCGGCGTCCGGTGCAGGCCGCTGTAGGCCCACCGGCTGCCGCGCGCGGACTTGATCTGCGCCACGAGGGCGGCTGGGACGCTGCTCGGCACGTCGACGGGGCCGGAGATCACCGACCCCCACGTGCGCGGCTGGCCGGCCGCGACCTCCCCGAGGGGCCCGATCACGATGACGGAGTAGTCGCCGCTGCCGGTGCCGTGCGGAGCCAGCGTCTGGGTGAGCTCCCGCAGCAGGCTGATGAACTGCGAGCAGCTGGTGGTGGTGGGCTCGGTGGGACACACCCCCGCCACGTCCTGGGCGTTCAGCCGGGCGTGGGCCGTCTCGAAGCCGTACGCGGCCTGCGTGAGCGCGGACTGCTGCTCGCCGGTGAGCAAACCGTCCTTGACCTGGTGCAGGAGCACCCAGCCGGCGACGAACGCCAGCACGGTGGACAGGCTGAGCACGCCGATCACGACGCGGGCCTGGATGGACCGGTTCCACCACCGGATCAGGGCACGCGGCAGGATGGTCAGCGCGTGGACGACCGCGAGCAGGCCTTGCCAGAGCCGCCCGGCGGCCCCCCGTGGCGTCCGGGACCGTTCGGGCAGGGTGACCTGGTCGACCGCGCTCATGGGCTAGGGGCTGTCCAGCCCGCCGGCCTTGTAGCCGACCCCGCGCACGGTCAGCACGATGACCGGGTTCTCAGGATCCCGCTCGACCTTGGAACGCAGTCGCTGAACGTGCACGTTGACCAGCCGGGTGTCGGCGGCATGCCGGTAGCCCCACACCTGCTCGAGCAGCACCTCGCGGGTGAACACCTGCCACGGCTTGCGGGCCAGGCACACCAACAGGTCGAACTCCAGCGGGGTCAGCGACAGCTGCTCGCCTCCCCGCTTCACGGTGTGCCCGGCGACGTCGATCGTCAGGTCCCCGATGGCCACCGTCTCGGGTGTTCCGTCGTCGTAGGTCCGCAACCGGGCCCGCAGCCGGGCCACCAGCTCCTTGGGCTTGAAGGGCTTGACGACGTAGTCGTCGGCTCCGGACTCGAGCCCGACGACGATGTCGACGGTGTCGCTCTTGGCGGTCAGCATGATGATCGGCACTCCGGACTCGCCGCGGATCTGGCGGCAGACATCGACGCCGTCCTTGCCGGGAAGCATCAGGTCGAGAAGCACCAGGTCGGGCTTGAACTCGCGCACCATCCCCATCGCCCGGTCGCCCGTGGGGCAGACCCGCGGTTCGAACCCCTCGCTGCGCAGCACGATCGTGAGCATCTCCGACAGCGAGGAGTCGTCGTCGACGACGAGCACCTTGCCGCGGTGCGGCCTGATCGCGTCCATTACGTCGCCCTCCTCGTCCCCTGTTGCCGTGGACTCAGTACCGGTACTGATCCGACTTGTACGGACCCTTGACGGGGACGCCCAGGTACGACGCCTGCTCGTCGGTCAGCGCCGTCAGCGAGACACCCAACGCGGACAGGTGGAGGCGGGCGACCTCCTCGTCGAGATGCTTGGGAAGGGTGTAGACGCCGGTCGGGTAGCTCTGCGGCGAGGTGAACATCTCGATCTGGGCCAGCACCTGGTTCGTGAACGAGTTCGACATCACGAAAGACGGGTGCCCGGTGGCGTTTCCCAGGTTCATCAGCCGACCCTCGCTGAGCACGATGATCGTCTTGCCGTCAGGGAAGGTCCACAGGTCGACCTGCGGCTTGACCGTCGTGCGGGTGATCCCCGGCGTCGCCTCGAGTCCGGCCATGTCGAGCTCGTTGTCGAAGTGGCCGATGTTGCCGAGGATCGCCTGGTGCTTGAGCCGGCCCATCTGTTCCGCGGTGACGACCTGGTAGCAGCCGGTCGCGGTGATCACGATGTCGGCCGTCTCGACCACCTCGTCCAGGGTCGAGACCTGGTACCCGTCCATCGCCGCCTGCAGCGCGCAGATCGGGTCGATCTCGGTCACGATGACCCTGGCGCCCTGACCGCGCAGCGCCTCGGCGCAGCCCTTGCCGACGTCGCCGTACCCGCAGACGACAGCGACCTTGCCGCCGATCAGCACGTCGGTGGCCCGGTTGATCCCGTCGATGAGCGAGTGGCGGCAGCCGTACCTGTTGTCGAACTTCGACTTGGTGACCGAGTCGTTGACGTTGATCGCTGGGAACAGCAGGGCACCGTCACGGTGCCGCTCGTAAAGCCGGTGGACGCCCGTCGTGGTCTCCTCGGTGACGCCGATGATGCCGTTGGCCATCGAGGTCCACTTGGTGGAGTCCTCGGCCAGGGTCCGGGTCAGCAGCCTCAGGATCTCGGCGAGCTCGGCGTTGCCGGTCGAGGCCGGGTCGGGGACCGCGCCCTCCTTCTCGTACTCGACGCCGAGGTGGACCAGCAAGGTGGCGTCGCCCCCGTCGTCGAGGATCATGTTCGGCCCGTCGCCACCGGGCCAGGTGAGGATCTGCTCGGTACACCACCAGTACTCGGGCAGCGATTCGCCCTTCCAGGCGAACACCGGCACCCCCGCAGGCGCGTCCGAGCTGCCCTCGCGACCAACGACGACAGCTGCGGCCGCGTGGTCCTGGGTCGAGAAGATGTTGCAGCTCGCCCACCGCACCTCTGCGCCCAGGTCGGTAAGCGTCTCGATGAGCACAGCGGTCTGGACCGTCATGTGGAGGGACCCGGCGATGCGCGCACCAGCCAATGGGCGCGACCCCCCGAAGCGCTCGCGCATCGCCATCAGGCCGGGCATCTCGTGCTCGGCAAGTCCGATCTCGACCCGCCCGAACTCGGCCAGCGTCAGGTCGGCAACCTTGAAATCCATGCGAATCCTCTGTTTGCAGACGTCGGGAATCCCCGCCAGGGGCACCACCAGGATAGGTGCCCGGCGCCCGCAGGTGACAATCCCCTCGCAGCCGCGCAGGGATTGTCGCCCTCAGGCGTCAGGCCCGTCTGATGTCTGGCTCGATGAACACGTACGACGCGTCGGGGACCGCGGCTCGGATGCGGTGCTCGGCGGCGTCGATCGCCCTGGCGATCTCATCTGCTCGCGACTCCGAGTCTACCGCGATCTTGCAGGCAACCAGAACGCTGCCCGGGCCTAGCTGCAGGGTGCGCAGGTGGATGATCCCGAGGCCCTCGACGCCGTCCTCGGTCCCGGCGATCGCGGCCTCGATGTCGCGCTGGTCGGCCAGGGCCGCGGCCTCGCCCAGCAGCAGGCTCTTGGTCTCGGTCCCGAGGATGATGGCCACGGTGACCAGCAGGAGACCGATGGCGGCCGTGCCGAGCACGTCCCAGTAGCCGCTGCCGGTCAGCAGCGTCATCCCGACACCGAGTAGCGCGAAGCCCAGGCCCAGCAGCGCGGCGACGTCCTCCAGCAGCACGACCGGGAGCTCGGGCGACTTCGCCCGCCGGACGAACTCGACCCACCCGACGCCGTCGCGGGTGCGGTTCGACTCCGCGACCGCCGTACGCAGCGAGAAGCTCTCCATGCCCATCGCGAGGACGAGGACCAGGATCGGCACCCACCACCACCGGCTGGTCAGCAGGTCGTTCGGATGACCCGAATGCACCTCGTCGAACTTGTGGTACGCCTCGTACAGTGCGAACAGCCCCCCGACGCTGAACAGCACGATCGACACGATGAACGCGTAGACGTAGCGCTCCCGGCCGAAGCCGAAGGGATGCTCGGCGGTCGGTGGGCGCCGGGCCCGCTTGCCCCCGAGCAGCAGCAGCCCCTGGTTGCCGCAGTCCGCGAACGAGTGGATCGCCTCGGCCAGCATCGACGCCGAGGAGGTGAGCAGGAAGGCCACCACCTTGGTGACCGCGATGCCGAGGTTGGCCAGCAGGGCGGCGATCACGGCCCGCGGTGACTCGTGCGCGCTCACCGGCCGCCTCCGTCGTCGTCGCCGTTCGACTCCCGGCCGGCGACCAGGTCCCGGCCCAGGCCGATCCCCAGGTACCGCGCGCCGTAGCTCCCGGTAGTGAGCAAGGCGGCGTAGCGCGCCATCTCCGAGCCCTCCTCCGCGCGTACGGTCCGGACCCTGACCTCGTGGGCTCCGGCGCTGGCGACCAGCCTCCCACGCTCCTCCCTGACGACCGCCTCCTCGGTGCCGTCGTCGAGCACCAGCAGGCCTGGCCGGCTGGGGGCGGACTCCGCGTCCGCGAACGGGTCGGCGAACAGGTCGCGCGGCCGCGCCGCCTCGACGACCGGCACCAGGTGGCCGACGTCGGCGGCCAATGCGGGTCGCCCCGTCGTACGGCGGATCGTCTCCGCCACTCGCCGGGCGGCTCGAGCCGCCAGTACCGAACCACCCCAGACGAGGGGCAGCAGGTCCGCGAACGCCAGGGCCAGGTCCTTCGCGGGGTTGACCGCGATGTCGCGGTGGGGCGAGCACGCCACGGCGACGTCGTCGAGGACCCTGGCCACCTCCTCGGCATCGAGGGCTGGTCCGACCCCGAGCGCGTGCAGGGCCAGCAGCATGACCACTGCCGCCGCGAGGGGATCCCCGGTCTGCGTCGGCAGCACGACGCTGTGCCGGCCCGCGGCGTGTTCGGCGAGGATCGACCGTGGCGGGCAGGCCGTGACAAGCGAGCAGCCCCGGCGGGTCGCGTCACGCACCGCCGAGGCGGTCTTCTCGTCTCCGCCGCCAGAGCCGAGCACCACGACCAGGTCGAGCGAACCGGCCCAGCCGGGCAGGCCGGGCGCCGGCCAGGCGAGGAAGGGAACGGGACACCACGGCTCGAGAACGGCCCGCAGCAGCCTGGCGTCCTCGCCGGCGGCCACCACGGCGCGCGGCTGAGACTCGACCTCGAGCGCGGCGAGGGCGTCGCCAGCGCCGCCTACCTCGATGCGGACCCGAGCGCCCGACTCGGCCAGGTACCGCAGCGGCTCGTCGTAGCCGGAAAGAACCTGCGGATCCTCGAGCCGGCCGTCGTCGAAGGCGTCAGCCACCGGTCAGCCCGCGTCGCCGGTCTCGGGCTCGGCCTCGGTCGACGCGTCGGGTTCGGTCGGCGTCTCGGCGTCTGGTGGCCCCGGCCGGCGGGCCTCGTCGACGAGCATGATCGGGATGTCGTCACGGACGGGGTAGACCAGTCCGCAGCCGTTGCAGATCAGTTCGTCATGGTCCTGGTCGACGGTCAGCGAACCCAGGCAGTCAGGACATACCAAGATCTCGAGTAGAACCGGGTCGAGCTTCACGTCTCACTCCTCAGCAGGGCCAGCGTCGAGTCTCGCACGTCGGTCATCGTCTCGGCGTTTACCGCCTCCACGTTGAGGCGCAGCAGAGGCTCGGTGTTGGACGCCCGGACGTTGAACCACCAATCCTTGCCGGTCACCGACAGACCGTCGAGCCGGTCCAGCTCCACCCCGTGCTGGTGCGCGAACCGGCTCTCCAGCCTGAGCAGGCACGCGGTCGGGGAGGGCACTGTCAGGTTGATCTCCCCGGATGCGGAGTACGGCGACAGGGCCCCCGCAACCTGGGACGTGGGGTGCTCGCTCGCCGCGAGCACCCCCATCACGTGCAGGGCGGCCAACATCCCCGAGTCGGCGGACCAGAAGTCGCGGAAGTAGTAGTGCCCGGAGTGCTCGCCTCCGAAGACGGCGCCGGTGCGCACCATCTCGGCCTTGATCAACGAGTGGCCCACCGGAGTCCGGACCGGGATCCCCCCGTGGGCCGTGACCAGCTCCGGCACCGCACGGCTGGTGACCAGGTTGGAGATGATCCGCGCCCCGGGATGGCGATCCAGCTCTCGGATCGCGATCAACGAGGTGACGACGGAAGGCGATACTGGCTCGCCCCGCTCGTCCACGACGAAGCAGCGGTCGGCGTCACCGTCGAAGGCGAGCCCGAGGTCGGCACCCTCCGCCACCACTGCGGCGGACAGGTCGGCCAGGTTCTCCGGCACGAGCGGGTTGGCTTCGTGGTTCGGGAACGTCCCGTCCAGCTCGAAGTAGAGCGGGACCAGCCCGACGTCGAGCCGGGCGAACACCGCCGGCGCGGTCAGCCCGGCCATTCCGTTCGCCGCGTCGACGACCACCTTCAGCCGCCGGCCGCGCACCGGCGCGACGCGGAGGAGATGGTCGACGTACGACGGCAACAGGTCGACCGTGCGAGCGCTCCCGCGGGCCGTCGCGGAGCCGGCACCGACACCTCTCTGCGACGCCGCCGCGTCCCGGATCTCGTCCAGACCGGTGGCGGCCGAGAGCGCCACGGCGCCGGCGAGGCACAGCTTGAACCCGTTGTAGGCCGCGGGGTTGTGCGAGGCGGTGACCATGGCTGCGGGTGCGCCCAGGCTGCCGGAGGCGAAGTAGAGCTCATCGGTCGCGGCAAGCCCGATCAGTAGCACGTCCCGTCCAGCGTCCCTGACGCCGGCCGCGAACGACCCCGCGAGGCCAGGCGATGACTGCCTCATGTCGTGCCCGATGACCACCGGTGGCTGCCCGGCCCCCTCCGCGTTGGGCCGGGCCGGGGGCCGCCGGGCGGGCGCCGGCCCCCGCGCCCCCGGGGGGCGGGCGGGGGGCGGGGGGCGGGC
>JBBSGI010000032.1:0-33839 GCA_038254365.1 Propionibacteriales bacterium | reverse complement strand
GGGACGAGTGGTGTCACCGGTGATACCATGTGCCCATGGCGATGACTCTACGACTCTCGGATACCGAAGCAGAAGCGTTGCGTCTTCGCGCCGAACGCGAGTCGCGTTCGATGCAGGATGTTGCCCGGCAGGCGGTGCGAGAGTACGTCGAGAACCACAGTCGAGCTGAGCTGCTCGACCGAGTGCTCGACGAAGAGCTACCCCGATATGCCGAGGCATTGGAGCGTCTCGGTCAGTGATCTATCTGACGCTGACCGAGCTGCTCCACGTCGCAGAGCGAACGCTTGGTGGCGAGGTGCCCGTCCGGGATCACGGGTTGCTGCAGTCTGCGTTGGCCCGACCCCAAGCCCCGGCCTTCGGGAGCGATGCGTACCCCACCCTGGAGGAAAAGGCCGCGGCGTTGCTGCATTCACTGGCGCGTAACCACGCCTTGGTGGACGGGAACAAGCGGCTGGCGCTGGCGGCCACGATCGCGTTCCTCGGAGTCAACGGTCGGCGGCTCACCCTAACCAACGACGAGGCGTACTACCTGGTGATGGAGGTCGCGGCCGGTCAGCTTCACGAGGTCGCCTAGCTCGCGGACACGATCAGGGTCGGTAGCGAACCGCGATAGCCCTCGCGCCCGCTGAACCTGCGCCGCGTTCCCCCAGATGTCCGTAGGAGGATCCTCAACTGAGCCGGAGGATGAGTTCTTCGGTCTCGGCGTGGCGGCCGGCGGCGTAGCCACGGTTGCTACCCACGACGTCGAAGCCACTCTTCTCCAGCACGCGTCTCGACCGGAGGTTGTCGAGCGCGACTCGGGCCAGCACCGGCCGGCGGGTCTGGTCAAGGATGAGCGCTAGGGCTCGGGAGGCGTGCCCCTGACCCCATTGCGGCTGGGCGATCCAGTAGGTGATTTCCGGGTTGCCCTCGTCTGAAGGGAAGGTCGCTATGGTGCCGACGAGCGTCCCGTCGCCGTCGGTGATAGCCCAGTGATCGGCCCCCCGGTTGGCCAGGACGCGTTCCATGTGCTCATCAAACGCTGCTCGATCAGTGGGGTCGTCCGCGGTGAAGGCAGCCATCGCGACTGCGGCTGGTTCGGCCATCATCTCGAACACGGCGTCGTGGTCGGATTGGCGCAAAGGTCTCACTCTCGTCTCTGTGCCCACGCGTATATGATATACATGTGTCTATCTATTCGGGAAGAAGGGATCTCGCCCGGCTACTCATGCCGACCTGGCGAGGGCTGATGGAGATCGAGGCCCGTCGCTGCGCCGAGCACGACCTTGCTCACTGGCACTACATCGTCCTGGCCGACGTCCAAGAGCACCCTGACACGTCACAACAGCAGCTCGCACGACGGATCGTTCGCAGTCCAAGTCGCCTCGCCACCGATGTTGAGGACCTCTGCTCTCGGGGTCTCTTGCGTCGAGCCAGTGCCGAGCACGACCGCCGTATTAACCGCCTGACCCTCACCGAAGGCGGACAAGGGCTCATACGACGGGTTCGCCGGCTCATCCACGTCGACGAGGAGCGCCTACTTCAGCGGCTGGCTGCCACGGAAAGGGCACAGTTGCGCGACCTACTGGCGCGCGTACTCGACCCAGAGACCCTGTGAAGCGACGCGCCAGAATCCAACGCATTGCTTGGACGAGCGGGCCCTGTGTGCAGCCTTTGTTGCCGCCCTCACCCGGATTGCGCAAGCGAATCGCAGCCACACAAGACGGTAAGACACGGCGGGGAACTGAGGCGGTCACCAGCCGACACCCCTGCGTACAGGCTCAGTCACCTCGGAGCACCTGCCCCGGCCGCAGGGAGACGCCCGCGACACGTTCCGTAAGAGGGAACGCCACCGGAGCAGACCTGGGCTCGCGGGACGCGGCGACCACAGCCACCTCGTTCGTCCCGCAGGGGATCGTCTATCGGTACAGGATCGGTCTCTCTCGGACTCGAAATGTCCGTGGCCGCTCACCGCGCCAGGTGCGTCTTTCCGGCTCCCCTCTGTTGTCAAGGGCGTGGTCCCGTTGCCTTTTAGGGTGCACCAGCGCTTGTCGCCGTAAAGGTCGTTCGTCCGGTGGGGCGTTCCACCTTGACGGCTCCGGCGCGCCGGTGCGGTGGGCTGGCTACGGGCGCCGCGTGGGTGTTTTCGCATGGCTGGGGTGGGAGTACGGTCGGGTGTGCGGGTCCGGGAAGTGGCTGATCCGAAGTGTCGATGTGCGGGGGTAGGTCGACCGCGCTGGATTCTTGAGTCGCCCCGCAGTGCCCTCCCGGACTCGCCTCAGCCTCCTCTTGCGGGGCGGCGGGTGTTGCGCGTTGAGTGTCAGCGACGAGCTGTCGGTAGACGGCGTCGGAGATCCGCCGTTTCAGGCATCGCATGGCTTCCATCCGGGTCTTGCCTTCGGTGAGTTTGCGTCGGTAGTAGGCACGGCTCTGGGTGTCGAGACGGGCCTGGGTGGCCGCGGCGATGTGCAGCATGTGGTTCATCTTCCGGTTCCCGGCCCGCGACAGGCGGTGTCTGATCTGCTCGCCCGACGAGGCGTCCAGGGCCGCGGTGCCGGTCCAGGACGCGAACCGGTTGCGATCTGCGAAGCGGGCAACATCGCCGACATCGGCAAGGATCCGTGCCGCCACGACCGGCCCGACACCAGACAGTTCCATCAACGTCGAACCGCGTGCTTGGACCATCACCTTCAGCCCTTAGTGAGAGCCTTGATCTTCTTCTCCACCACGATCAAGTCGGCGAGCTGCTCGACGGCGAGCCGGCGTCGGGTCTTCCCGGCCAGGTCACGTGGACGCACCGAGGAGATGATCGCCTTTGCTTGACCGGTAGTGATGTCCTTCTTGGCCTCGGCCAGTCGCCAACACCTTCTCGCGATCGTCGACGACCTCGATGGTCGCTGACAGCTTGTGGGGATCGACCCCGATGAACACCTTCACCACGCCATAACCTCGCTTCGTCGCAGATCCATTGGAATCGCGAGGCGGGCATTTGCTGTTACGAGCTGGGCAGTCCCCTCTGGAGCCACGCCTCGACACGGCGTCCGGCGGCACGCAGACCGAAAGAGAGCCACACCCGGATCCGGACGGGCAGCCGCGAGGAGAGCATCCCGCCGAACACCTGAACCGAGTCTGGCCCGACACCGGTCCCACCGGAATCGTCCAACAGCCGTCAAAGAACCTCAACTCGAGCCCAGTCAGGCTACCGCCGAGCGCACGTATCGGGTGTCGTGCGTACGTTGGCCGCATCAACTGCGGGAGCCCCGTCGTCCTGGTCGGGGAAGTGTGGAACCACGGTCGATCATGTGGAGGAGCGATTCATCGTGTAGCCGCTCCAAGATCCGTGAGGCGACGGCCTGCGGTGAGGTGTTACTGGCGATTACGTGCCGATCGTCCAATCTTGCGCCGGCGAACTCCCGGTACATGTGGCGGGTGGCGTCGAGGTCGGTGAACCCATGTCCGACCCGCGAGTGGACGCGGTCGATACACGTTTGCTCGGAGGGAAGCAGCACTAGGTAGTGCAAGTGGCTGAGCCCGGTAGCGCCGGCGAACGCTTCCAGGGACCAAGGGCCGATGACCCCGTCATAGACGAGCGTGTATCCCCCGGACGCGAGTCGGCCAGCCGCTGCTGCCGCGGCGCTGATGACGACTTCGTTCTGATGGTGTGCTTGGGCCGTCCATGGCGCGATATGGCCACGATCGATGAAGGCGAAGAAGTCGTCACCGGAACCAGGGCGCTGGGATCGAAGCGCGCGGAGAGAACTCGCGCCACGCTGGTCTTGCCTGCGCCAGGGGGTCCGGTCACGATGATCAGATCGGACACGTCACTGATGGTATCCGTTGTTGTCCGCGCGATGCTGCGTCGAGGCAGCGTCGTGGAGCCCGCGATCGGCCCAGTGAACTGCGCGGTGGGACGAGCTATCGCCGCGAACGCTCATCCCCGCTCAGCCCTCGCTGGATCTACAGTGCGGTGGGTGAACACCAACGACCCCGTGTCCGGATGCTTTTCCTGCGACCAGCAGGCGGGAGTCTCCCTGCCACCGCGGGATGACGTCATACACACCGATCACTGGCGCGTCGCCCATGCGTTCAACAGCACGCTCCCCGGGTGGCTCGTCGTGTTTCCGACTCGGCACGTCGCGTCGTTCTCGGAGCTGACGCCGGAGGCGGCCGACGAGCTCGGTGGGCTGATACGTCGCCTGAGCTCGGCATTGGAGGTTGTGACCGGATGCGTGAAGACGTACCTCATGCAGTTCTCCGAGGCCGAGGGATTCTCCCACCTGCACATCCACCTGGTGCCACGGCTCCCGGATCTTCCCGAGAATGCCCGCGGACCGCGGGTCTTCGCCTACCTGACCGACGATCAGGCTCGGTGGCTGTCCGAGACCGAACGCGACACCATCGCCCTTTCCGTCCGTGCAGCGCTTACATGAGGTCTCCGCCAACGCGCCAGCGAGCAAGAACCGCTCGCACAAGGCCCGCCGCGTGAGCGCATCATTCCGGCTCCCCTCTGTGGTCTAGGGCGCGGTCCCTGGGTTCCCACCGTTTGGTGGACGCCGAGCTGGGAGAATTTGGCCGGAGCCCTTGGTGCCGTGAGGAGCCGCCCTCAGTTGTGAGCCCGGTCGCCAGTCGCCTCGGCCCTCGGAGGTGAGATCGAGCGCACCCACACCGGCAAAAACGAGGTCCAAGTGTCCATCATCTTGACCCTCGGCACTCGGTGGCTCCTCAGATGTGCAGAAGTGGCGAACTGGCCGTCGCGACGCCGTGAACGCCGGACCCCCACGCCGTTGAGCAAGTACCCGGGGTCAACTTGTCCTATCCGAGATCGCTGAGTCGGTCGCGTCGCCACCGACGAGCCGAGTCCGTCTCGGTCCACCCGGTTCGCTTCATCCGACGATCCATATTCAGAGACCGTGGCCGCGCAACGGGCACGCAGCGGGCACGGCCGTTGAAACCCGACGAGGAATGATGCAGCGGGAGGAGATCCGCAAGCCGCTGACCTGCGGTTTCATGGTGAGCGGGTGACGAGAATCGAACTCGCACTGTCAGCTTGGGAAGCTGATGTTCTACCATTGAACTACACCCGCGCGACGCTTCGGCAGGGACGGAGCGTGCGATCAGCGATCTTACCGTCTTGGGTGCGTCCGGTCTTCAGCCACCGTCATCAACGCTGCTCCGCCGCCGCCAGGTTAACCGCCGCCGTTCGGTAGCCTCTGCGGTGTGCTGCTGAGTGACCGGGACATCCGCGCCGAGATTGACTCCGGCCGAGTCGAGCTCGAGCCGTTCGACGAGGCCATGATTCAGCCGTCGAGCATCGACGTTCGGCTGGACCGCTTCTTCCGGGTCTTCGAGAACCACCGCTACCCGCACATCGACCCGGCTGAGGACCAGCCGGAGCTGACCCAGCCGGTCGAGCCGGAGGGTGACAAGCCGTTCATCCTGCATCCCGGTGAGTTCGTGCTCGGGTCGACGTACGAGATCGTCACCCTGCCCGATGACGTGGCGGCCCGCCTCGAGGGAAAGTCGTCGCTGGGTCGGCTTGGCCTGCTGACGCACTCAACGGCCGGATTCATCGACCCGGGTTTCTCGGGGCACGTGACTCTTGAACTGTCGAACGTCGCGACGCTGCCTATCAAGCTGTGGCCCGGGATGAAGATCGGCCAGCTCTGCTTCTTCCGGCTGAGCTCGCCCTCCGAGCATCCCTACGGGAGCGAGAAGTACGGCTCGCGGTACCAGGGTCAGCGTGGTCCGACCCCGTCCCGGTCATACCAGAACTTCCACCGCACCCCAATCTGACCGGCTGGTTACCCTCGCGGAGCCCAGACCCGGCGAAGGCCCGGCGAGTGGATCTCGTCGGGCCCTCAGGTTGCGGGCTGCGGTCGGGTGGCTGTTCTCGGTAGCCGCCGCTCGGCATCCTCACGAACGACGGTCGAGGCGGTCCGCCAATCCGCGCAGGACACGGACGGTGCGG
Source organism: Propionibacteriales bacterium (assembly GCA_038254365.1). Taxonomy (GTDB): domain Bacteria; phylum Actinomycetota; class Actinomycetes; order Propionibacteriales; family Nocardioidaceae; genus JAWWPG01. The sequence continues at coordinate 27,892 of JBBSGI010000032.1, read as the reverse complement.
CGGTGGTCAGGACGCTGCATGGCGGTCCGGCGGGTGGTGCGGTCGCGGATGACTTCGTTGGCAATCTGGTGGGTCATGGTGGTCATGGGTTCCTCTTCCCTATCCTGGGTCCGGCTTGCCGCCGCCCCGCCTCATTTGATCACTATCATGACATCATGATGACGTCATGTCAACACCACCGCACCACTATTTCGGCTAATCAATGCCGTCAGACTGGTGGACACCGACGTCGGAGTTGCTGGCGAGGACGGCGGAAGGGCCCGACGAGCGCGAGTGCTCGTCGGGCCCGGCAGGGCGGCCAAGGCTAGCTGCGGACGTCCAGCCGAGCGGCCAGGGTCACGGGAGGTTCTCCTTGTTGCTGGCGAGTCCGTCGTTGTCCTGGTGGGGCACGAGCCTCAGCTTCGAGGCGTATCCGATCGGCTGCTGGTGGCGCCGGGCCACCTTCTCGTGTTCGTCGTGGGGTGGCGCCGTCGCCGGCTGCGGTGTGCGGTCAGGCGCGCTGTAGGACCACATCGCCAGTCCCTGACACCACATTGATCGCCACCGTCGACTCGCCCTCGCGCGGCATCTCGGCCGAGTCGAGCGAGGACCGCACATCACCCGTGACCGTCTGGATGTCGAGATAGGCCGCGGTGCCGTCCACGACACCGATAGTCACGTCGCCCGAACCCGTCTTCGCAAACACCTCACCGCGTTCAACCTTCTCGATCACCAGGTCACCGGAGCCGGCCATCGCGTCGACCCGGTCGCCACCGGTCTTGACCCGCACGTCGCCGGAGCCGGTCTTGACCTTGAGTGAGCCCTCGACCGCGTCTACGACCACGTCACCGGATCCCGCCAGCACGTCGCAGGCACCGCCGACCGGACCGAGCGTCACGTCACCGGAGCCCGTCTTTGCCTTTAGCCCCGCGATCACCGTCTCCACCTCGATGTCGCCCGATCCGGCCTTGAGGTCGCCGGAGGCGATCTGGTCGATCTGGATGTCGCCGGAGCCACTGTTGACGTTTGCCTGGGCGAAGCGACCACGCGCCTCCACGTCCGCTGATCCGGTGTCGATCTTGAGGCTGCTCTCGAAGGGAAGCCGGATGGTCGCCCGCACCTGCCCCTTGCGCCCGAAAAAGCCGCCCTTGTTCTTGGGCATGATCACCGAGACCTTGTTGCCGTGCTGGTCGACGCGGGCGTTGGCGATGAGCTCCTTGGCGTATCCGTCGCCATGAACCGGCTCCAGCTCAACGGTGGTCTGGTGGGTGTCGTCGCAGACGACCCGGATCCCACCGGTGCTCAGCTCGACCTTCAGGTCGACGGGCTCGGGAGTCTCGAACACGTGCCTCGAGCTGCCTTCAGTCATATCGGTCTCCTGGCTCATCGCACCCAACCCTGGATGCGCTTGTTGGATGAACGGTTGCGGCCTGGTGCTCCTGGCCCGAATCCTTGCGAACTGATGTTGATGCTGAGGTTGGCGGCGCTCCGGGTGGCGTTGACCAGCCAGGTGTTGAGCGACTGCCCCCGCCGGGCGGCCATCTCCTCGGCGCGCGTCTTGAGCGACTCGGGAAGCCGCAGGGTGATGCGAGCGACCGCCTCGTCGTCCTCGAACTCGAAGTCCTCGCTGCTCTCAGCCGGCTCCTCGGGCGCGCCGGGGGCTTCGGTGGCCGCTCCCACGACGACGAAGATCGGTTCGCGGCCCTTGAGGCGCAACTCGACACTGGTGCCCTGGAGCTCGTTGGTGATCTCCGAGGCAGCCTGGGACAGCGCGTCCATCAGGGTCAGCCGGACGGAGGAATCGAGGGCATTCGTGAGGCGCTCGGCCGCCCCGCGCATCTCGTCGGTGCCGGCTTGGGCGGCGGCCTGCAGGTCTCGCCGGAGCTCGTCGACGAACTGGGTGATGTCCATAGACACTAATATGACATCACAATGATGCCATGTCAACGCCAAACCGAGACGGAACGCGGTGAAGAGGCTCAGGAGGACGGCGAGCGACGCACCGAGGAGAGCAGCAGCTGGGCCACGTCAAGCACCTCGACGTCCGCCGCGGCCTTCCCATCGGCCTGCAGGGCGGTGAGGCCATCGCTCAGCATCACCCGACAGAACGGGCAGGCGGTCGCGATCTGGCCGGCCCCGGTGGCGACCGCCTCCGTCGTCCGGTTGACGTTGATGCGCTCCCCGAGCCGTTCCTCCATCCACATCCGCGCGCCGCCGGCCCCACAGCAGAAGGAACGCTCGCCGTGCCGCGGCATCTCGGTCAGCGCGGCACCTGGTAGCGCCGCGAGCAGCTCCCGGGGTGGTTCGTAGACCTGGTTGTGCCGCCCGATGAAGCACGGGTCGTGGTAGGTGATCGTCCGGCCGTCCACGGAGGTCTCCGGAGGGGCCACCGGGGTGAGCCGGCCCTCCCGCACCAGCCGGTTGAGCAGCTGGGTGTGGTGCACCACCTCGAGCCGCACGCCGAGCTGTCCGTACTCGTTCTTCAACGTGTTGAAGCAGTGCGCGCAGGTGGCGACCACCTTGGTGGCCTTGGCCTCTATGAGCACCTCGGCGTTCTGCCTGGCGAGCTGCTGAAAGACGAACTCGTTTCCGGACCGCCGAGCCGGGTCACCCGTGCAGGTCTCGCCGTCACCGAGCACGGCGAACGAGACGCCGGCCTCATGCAGCAGCTCGGCCACTGCGCGGGTCGTCTTCTTGGCCCGGTCCTCGTAGGCCCCGGCGCAGCCCACCCAGAACAGCCATTCGACATCCTCCAGGCTCTCGATGTCGACGCCGACCTGCTTGACCTCGAAGGGCAGGTCCTTCGCCCAGTCCAGGCGCGCGTTTGGCGCCATGTTCCACGGGTTGCCCTTGTTCTCCAGACCTCGGAACAGCTGGTTGAGTTCCGCCGGAAAGCTCGACTCCACCAGCACCTGGTAGCGCCGCATGTCCATGATGTGGTCGACGTGCTCGATGTCGACGGGGCACTGCTGGACGCACGCCCCGCAGGAGGTGCACGACCACAGCACGTCGGGGTCGATCACGCCGTACGCCGCCGCGTCCCCGATGAGCGGTCGGTCGAGCTCGGCCTGCACGCTCTCCGGAGGCCCGTCACCCGGTACGGCGCCCAACGCGGGGGCCTTGGCGTAGGCATGTTCGCGCAGCGCCATCACCAACAGCTTGGGGGACAGCGGCTTCTCGGTGTTCCACGCCGGACACTGGGACTGGCAGCGGCCGCACTCGGTGCACGAGGTGAAGTCGAGCAACCCCTTCCAGGTGAAGTCCTCCACCTTGCCGACCCCGAACGCGGTCTCCTCGTCGAGGTCATCGATGTTCTCGAAGTCGATCGGCACGCCGCCGGCCATCATGGGCTGGAGAGCGCCCAGCGCCGTGCGTCCGTCCGGGTAGCGTTTGAACCAGATGTTCGGCCAAGCCGTGAACCGGTGCCAGGCCACCCCCATCGTGGCGTTGCGCGCGAGCACGATCATCCAGGTGAAAGAGATGACGATCTTGACCATGGCGACCAGATAGATGAGGTTCATGAGCGTCGGCCGGCTCACGCCGTCCAGCAGGCCGCCGATGAAGAAGGTCAACGGGAAGCTCGACCGGTGCGCCGAGTCACCGGCGAGCGCGAACTCGCTGCCACGGAGCACCAAGATGCACACTGCGACGCCCAGGATGACCGCTTCCACGAAGTAGCCCTGCCACATTCGCGACCCGAAGAAGCGGCTGTACCGACCACGGGTGCCGGACGGCAGCCGGCTGAGCCGTACCGCGATGAGACCGATGATCGACAGCAGCATCAGCCAGGTGATGAGGTCGGTGGCCCATTCGTAGACCAGCCAATGACCGATGACGGGCAGCGCAAACGTGGCATCGAAGAGTTGGCCGAAGGCCGTGACCAAGGTGAAGAACAGGAAGCCGAACCCGACGAACACGAACCAGTGCATCACCCCGATATGGCCCCACTGCAGCATCCGGGTGTGCCCCAGCGTCTCAACAAGCATCGTCCGCCATCGGCGGCTCTTCGCATCGGAGCGCCCCACGGCGGGCTGTCCGATGCGCAGCGTCGCCAGGATCTGTGCGACCGCCTTCGCGAACAGGGCGACCGCCACCAGCGTGATCGCCAGCGATACGACGATCGCCAACACTTGCATGGAGCCTCCTCGCTGGATTGCAGGTGAGACTAGCGCGAGTCCCTCGACCGCTCCGTCGGCCACCGCCTCCCCTGACCGTCCCGACGGGTCAGGTTAGAGTTTGGTCGCGTGCGGAGGGTCGCGGTCTGGATGGCGCTGGCGGGATCTTTCGCCGCCTGCCTCGCCGCGGCGGTGGCGTGCTGGCTGCAGACGTCGGTCGTGGGCTGGGTGACCAACCTGCTCGTGCTCGCGACGCTGCTGATCCTCACCATGCTGTACGACCGGCCCGGCAGACACCTGCTGCCGGCGCCGTTCGGCCGGGCCTATCCGCTCTGCGGGCTGGTGGGTCTCGCGTCGGTGGCCAGGGTCGCCGACCTGGGCTGGCCACACATCAGCTCCACGGCGATGGGGCTGGTCGTGTTCACGGTCATCCTGGTCGTGTACGTCGTCGTCGGGCTTCGAGAGCCGGGCGCCGACTCGGCCACCCAGGAGCTGGCCTTCCCGCTGCGTTCGGGCCGCTGGACCGTCATGGTCGGAGGCGTCACTGCCCTCAACCACCACCTGCACGTGCCCGGCCAGGCGGGGGCGCTGGACCTGATCGGGGTGGGGGACGACGGCGCCCGAGCCGCCGGCGTCTGCCCCGACCGCCTCGGGGCCTACCAGGCGTACGGGAGCGAGGTGGTGAGCCCGTGTGACGGGCTGGTGATCGCCGCGGTGGCCGACCAGCCCGATCGGATGCCGCAGCGGGTGGAAGCCCCGACGTCGCCGGGCAACCACCTCCGCATTGACTCCGGGCAGAGCATCGTGTGGCTGTCCCACCTGCGCCAGGGCACCTTGCGAGTCGCCGAGGGTGACCAGGTGGTGACCGGTCAGCCGGTGGGCGAGGTCGGCAACTCTGGGCACTCCCTCGAGCCGCACCTGCACATCCACGCCGAGCACGACGGGTGGCCGCTGCGGCTGCGCTTCACCGACCTGCCCCGCGCCCGACTCCGCCCTGGACTGGTGGTCGGGGTGACAACCGGCAAGGCCGCGACGACCGGCTAGCGCGCCCGGTCTCGGTCGAGGTAAAGAATGGTCGTATGACACAGACTGTGACGGTCGGAGTGGGGCCGCTCTCCTTCGACCAGGTCGTCGCCGTCGCCCGCGAGGGAGCCGGGGTGGCACTGAGCGACGAGGCGGTGGCTGCCATCGGCAAAGCGCGGGCGAGCGTCGACGCGCTGGCCGCCGCCCCCACGCCGGCGTACGGGATTTCGACCGGCTTCGGGGCGTTGGCGACTCGCCACATCCCCGAGGAGATGCGCGCGCAGCTGCAGCGCTCGCTGGTGCGTTCCCACTCGGCCGGCGCCGGTCCCGAGGTCGAGCGCGAGGTGGTGCGGGCGATGATGCTGCTGCGCCTGTCAACGCTGGCGACCGGCCACACCGGTATCCGGCTGCGCACCGCGGAGACACTGGTCGGCCTGTTGACGCATGGGATCACCCCGATCGTCCAGGAGTACGGCAGCCTTGGGTGTTCCGGGGATCTGGCGCCGCTGGCACACTGCGCGCTGGTGCTGATGGGCGAGGGCGACGCCCGAGACGCTGACGGGGTACGGCGACCCGCCGGGCAGGTGCTCGCCTCGGCGGGTCTTCAACCGGTCCAGCTCGAGGCCAAGGAAGGACTCGCGCTCATCAACGGGACCGACGGCATGCTGGGCATGCTGGTCCTCGCGATCCACGACCTGCGCCTGCTGCTCGAGACCGCCGACATCGCGGCCGCCATGTCGGTCGAGGGCCTGCTGGCGACCGACCGGGTGTTCGCCGCCGACCTGCAGGATCTCCGGCCACATCCTGGCCAAGCGCGGTCCGCCGCCAACCTGCGGGCGCTGCTCGCCGGCTCGGGGGTGATGGCCAGCCACCAGACCCCGCACTGCAACCGGGTGCAGGACGCCTACTCCCTGCGCTGCTCGCCGCAGGTGCTTGGCGCCGCCCGCGACACCGTCGACCATGCGGCCCTGGTGGCATCGCGGGAGCTGGCCAGCGCCATCGACAACCCGGTGGTGTTGGACGACGGTCGGGTCGAGAGCAACGGCAACTTCCACGGGGCGCCGGTAGCGTACGTGCTCGACTTCCTGGCGATCCCGATCGCCGACGTGGCGAGCATGTCCGAGCGGCGGACCGACCGCTTCCTCGACAAGGCTCGCAACGAGGGTTTGCCGCCGTTCCTCGCTGACGACCCGGGCGTGGACAGCGGCCACATGATCGCCCAGTACACCCAGGCGGCCATCGTCTCCGAGCTCAAGCGGCTGGCCGTCCCGGCGAGTGTCGACTCGATCCCGAGCAGCGCGATGCAGGAGGACCACGTCTCGATGGGCTGGTCCGCGGCTCGCAAGCTCCGGCGCTCCGTCGAAGGTCTCGCCACCGTGATCGCCATCGAGATCCTCACTGCCGCCCGGGCGCTCGACATGAGGAGCCCCCTGGTGCCGTCCCCGGCAACCGCCGCGGTGGTCGCCGCGCTCCGGGCCCGGGTGGCGGGTCCTGGGCCGGATCGTCATCTCGGCCCGGAGATCGAGGCCGCGACCGACCTCATACGCTCCGGGGCCCTCCGTGACGTCGCCAGCTCGGCTCTCCCGACTCCGCTCCTCTGACCGGAAGGACCATCGATGAACAACCGCGAGATCCGCGCTCCCCGCGGCACCACGTTGACTGCGCGGTCCTGGCAGACCGAGGCGCCGATGCGGATGTTGATGAACAACCTCGACCCGGAGGTCGCCGAGCACCCCGAGCAGCTGGTCGTCTACGGCGGCACGGGTAAGGCGGCCCGCGACTGGCCCTCGTACGACGCCATCATCGGCTCGCTCACTGGCCTGCGGCAGGACGAGACCCTGCTGGTGCAGAGCGGTCGCCCGGTGGGGATCATGCGCACCCACGAGTGGGCGCCTCGGGTGCTGATCGCGAACTCGAACCTGGTGGGGGAATGGGCGACCTGGGAGGAGTTCCGCCGGCTCGAGGCGCTGGGGCTCACGATGTACGGACAGATGACCGCCGGGTCGTGGATCTATATCGGCACTCAAGGCATTCTGCAGGGAACATACGAGACGTTCGCCGCGATCGCCGCGAAGTTCGCGGCCTCTGGCCGGGGTGGGGGCGACGGGACCCTGGCGGGCACGATAACGGTGACGGCCGGGCTCGGGGGGATGGGGGGCGCGCAGCCGCTTGCGGTCACGATGAACGACGGCGTGTGCATCTGCATCGAGTGCGACATGACCCGGATCGAGCGCCGCCTCGAGCACCGCTACCTCGACGTGCAGGCCGACTCACTGGCCCACGCGGTCGAGCTCGCACTGACGGCCCGCGACGACCGTTCCCCCTTGTCCATCGGGGTTCTGGGCAATGCTGCGGAGATGCTGCCCGAGCTCCTCACGATGGGTGCGCCGATCGACATCGTCACGGACCAGACCTCCGCACACGACCCGTTGATGTACCTGCCGGCCGGGGTCCCGTTCGACGACTGGGTGACGCTGCGAGAGAAGGACGCCGCGGACTTCACCGAGCGGGCTCGCGAGTCGATGGCGCGGCACTGCGAAGCGATGGTGGGCTTCCTCGATGCCGGAGCCGAGGTCTTCGACTACGGCAACTCGTTGCGCGCGGAGGCCAAGCTGGGAGGCTACGGGCGCGCCTTCGACTACCCGGGGTTCGTGCCGGCGTACATCCGGCCGCTGTTCTGCGAGGGCAAGGGGCCCTTCCGCTGGGCCGCACTTTCGGGCGACCCCGAGGACATCGCCAAGACGGACCGCGCGATCCTCGAGCTGTTCCCCGACAACGAGCAGCTGCACCGCTGGATCACGAAGGCCGGCGACCTGGTGCACTTCCAGGGGCTGCCGGCCCGGATCTGCTGGCTGGGGTACGGCGAACGCGACCGGGCGGGGCTCCGGTTCAACGAGATGGTGGCCTCCGGCGAGGTCGAGGCTCCGCTGGCCATCGGACGCGACCATCTCGATTGCGGCTCGGTCGCCTCCCCGTACCGGGAGACCGAGTCGATGCTGGATGGCTCGGACGCGATCGCGGACTGGCCGCTGCTCAATGCGATGGTCAACGTGGCTTCGGGTGCCACCTGGGTGTCGATACACCACGGCGGCGGAGTCGGGATCGGGCGGTCGATCCACGCGGGCCAGGTGGTCGTCGTCGACGGTACGGACCTGGCCGCGCAGAAGGCGGAGCGCGTGCTCACGAACGACCCCGGCATGGGAGTGATCCGCCACGTCGACGCGGGTTACGAGCGTGCGGACGAGGTCGCCACCGAGCGGCACATCGCGATCCCGATGCAGTCGTGAAGGTCTTCATCTCGTGCGACATGGAGGGCGTCGCCGGCATCGTGGACTGGTCGCAGTGCCGCCCGGGCGGCCAGGGGTACGACGCGGGATGCGCCCTGATGCTGGCCGAGGTCAACGCGGCCATTGAGGGGGCCATGGGAGGCGGGGCCACCGAGGTCGTGGTCAACGACTCTCATGGGGGCATGTACAACCTCGACCCGGCGGCGCTCGCCGGGAAGGCCAGCTATCTGTCGGGGCGGCACAAGCCGGGTTACATGATGGAGGGGCTCGACGAGACCTTCGACGCGGCGCTGTTCGTCGGCTACCACGGGTCGGTCTCCGGTGCGCCATCGGCGCTGTCACATACGTACAACCCCGATGTCATCTCGGGCGCGCGGCTCGGCGATCGGCTGGTCGGCGAGAGTGGCATCAATGCCCTTGCTGCGTTGGCATGTGGCGTTCCCATAGCGTTCATCAGCGGCGACTCGGTCACCCTCGAGGAGGCGGCCTGGTTCGCCCTCGACTGCGTAGGGGTGGTCACCAAGGAGTCGGTTACCCGCTTCGCCGCGCACAACCTGCATCCTGCGGTGGCCTGCGCGCGGATCCGGGCCGGCGCGCTCGCCGCCATGGAGCGGGTTCGCGCCGGTGGCGTCGGCGTGCCGCGGCTCGATTCGCCGTACCGCCTGCAGGTCGAGGTGCATACCGCCGACCTGGCCGAGGTGGCGTCATGGGTGAAGGGCGTGGAACGGCTCGACCTCAGGTCGGTGGAGATCGTCGGCCCCGACGCGGGGGCCGTCTATCGCTCGTTCGTGGCGCTGACCTACATCACCCGGCAGGCCGGCGGCCGCTGAGTCCTCAGGACCGGGGCGGGAGGTCGGCTTCGTACACGACCCCGAGCTGAGCGCGTGCCTCGTCGATGATCTCGAGGATCGCGACGGTGTCGTCGAGCGGAAGCCGTTCGCTCTCGATCAGGCCGGCGCGCAGGCACCGCTCGACCTCGGCAACCTCCAGGTCGTATCCGGTTCCGTGCCGTAGTTCGGTGATGGACTCCTGTCCGCCCGCTGCGCAGATCGTGAGCCGCTGCGGTCGATGGATCCGCGGGTCGACGCGGATCCACCCGGCGGTGCCGAGCACGAGCGCGGCGTCCGGGCTGCCCCCGGCCGCGCTCGCGTGTACCTGCGCGATCTCGCCGCCCGGGTACGACAGCTGGAGAGCAGCGACCAGGTCGGAACCGGTGGGGGACAACCGACCGGCCGCCGACACGCCGGACGGACGGCCGAGTATCGCCCAGGCGAAGTTCAGCGGGTAGACCCCGAGGTCGAGGAGTGCACCACCTCCCGCGGCCAGGTCGAACAGGCGGTGGGTCGGGTCGTAGGGGAAGTGCCGTGACAGGTCAGCGCGGACGGTCGTCACGTCACCGATGCGACCGCTGTTCGCCAGCTCGACCACCTGGTGCAGCATCGGATTGAGCCGCATCCACATGGCCTCCATGCAGAAGAGATCTCGACGCCGTGCCTCGTCCACGACCTCGCGCGCCTGGCGAGCATTGAGCGCGAAGGCCTTCTCTACCAGGATCGGTTTGGCTGCCCGCAGCGCCAGCAAGGCGTGCTCGTGGTGCTGCCCGTGAGTGGTCGCGATGTAGATCACATCGACCTCGGGGTCGGCGGCCAGGTCGCCGTACGATCCGTAGGAGTGCGGGATGCCACGAATCCGGGCGAACTCTGCGGCGCGGTCGGCATCGCGGGCACCGACCGCGACGATCTCGCTCCCGGCGGACCGTGCGATGTCGGCGCCGACCGTGGACGCGATGGCGCCGGCACCGAGAATGCCCCATCGCACCGGACGGGAGGGGTCGAGCGGAGCGGCCACACCTCGAACGTAGCCGGGGCTCCGTGAGAGCATGCCAGCCGTGTCCCAGCCCGCGTCGCAGCCACCTCAGGCCGAGGTCCTGCGGGCGTTCGCAGCCGTCGGACCACCGCGGCGCCTTTCCGGGGGCCAGGGGTGCACCTGGCGGGTCGGTGACGTGGTGCTGAAGCCGCTCGACATGACCGAGGAGGCGCTGCGCTGGCAAGCCGAAGTGCTCAGCCAGGACCTCGGGACGGACGTACGGGTCGCCGCGCCCCTGCGGACGGCCGACGGCGACCTGGTGTCCCATGGCTGGACCGGCTGGCCGTACCTCGAGGGCCGGACCCAGCCGCGCCGGTGGCCGGACGTGATCCAGGCCGGGCGGCGGTTTCACGCTGCGCTCCGTCATGAGCCTGAGCCGGCGTTCGTGCGGAGTCGAGCCGACCACTGGGCCGAGGGTGATCGCGCCGCTTGGGACCCGGCGACCCTTGACCGTTACGCACAGGTCAGACACATCCCGACGTTGCGCCCGCTGCTCAGGCCCTTGTCTGCTCGCGCGCAGGTGGTGCACGGTGATCTCACGGGCAACGTGCTCCTGCACCGGTCGCTGCCCCCGGCGGTGATCGACGTTTCGCCGTACTGGCGGCCAGCGGAGTTCGGCTCCGCGATCGTCGTGGCGGACGCCTTGGTGTGGGAAGGAGCCGACCGGTCGCTTCTGCGGGTCGTGCGGGACGTCCCCGACTTCGGCCAGTACCTGGTGCGGGCATTGATCTGTCGGCTCGTCACGGACTCGCTGTTCACTGCCGGGTCGCCACCGGCAGGCCCGGGCGACGATCCCTACTCACCCGCTGTGGCTCTGGCCGTCACGGTCGTCGAGCAGGGAAGATGACCGCTGACCGACGGCCCCCACGGACCCGATCTGAAGTGGTGTGGAACGCTCCGGCGGACTCCGCGGGAGTAAGCCCGACCACATCGAGCCGTACCACTTCCTTACCAGCGGCCTCGGTGGACGACTTCGGCGACGGGCCGCCGACCCCGCTTCAGTGATGGCGACCGGCGGTCCGGGGCTCGGTGTCCCACGGAGATCGCCCCGATCGGCAGGTAGTCGTCGGGTACGTCGAACGCGGCCCGGAAGCCGGGGATCTCGTCGGGCGAGATGCCGAAGAACAACCCACCCAGGCCTTCGTCGACAACGGTCTGCAGCATGAGCAGCGCCGCCATGCCGGTGTCGATGTCCCAGTAGGGCACCGGCCAGTGGCTCTCGTCGAGGTCGATCCAGCCCTTGTCCGGCTCGGCGTACCGCTCGAGGTACACCCGCTTGCACGACATCGGCACGATGATCACCGGTGCCTTGCGCACGCCGGCCAACCAGGGCGCCACATCGGCCGCGGGCGGGGTCGCCGCGCTCCAGAAGCGTGCGATGTCCGCTGTCGTGTCGAGCAGCAGGAACGCCCAGCCCTGGCTGAAGCCGGCACTCGGGGCGTGCAGGGCGTTGGCCAGGATCCGCTCCACGACGGCCGGATCGACCGGTTCGTCCGTGTAGTTGCGCACCATCCGGCGTCGGTCGACGACCTGCTGGAACTCCATCGGTGACTCCCAGTCTCGTTAGCTCGCGTGTGCTCCCCGCGCACGCGGGGTGAGCAGGTAGGCCCCGAGGTAGACCGCGCCACACACGATCAGCAACGATCGGTACCCGGTGGCGAGTGCCAGGTACTCCAGGCACCCGCCGAACATTCCGCCGAGCAGGTTGGTGCCGAACGCGACGGTCGGCTCCGTCGTCGAGTCGAAGCGCTTGGCGAAGATGATGTTCGCCGCCATGATCGGGATGAAGGCCAGCACGAGCGCGACCAGGAGCCGCGGCACGAACGGCAGGGCCAGCACCCACGAGGAGGGGACCAGCCAGGCAGCGGCCAGTCCGCCGAACAGCACGCCGTACATCAGTCTCACCGGTGGCACGGTGAAGGCCCGGGTGACCTCGACGGCCGTGAGTACGGCGACCAGCACGCCGCCGAACACAAACGCGTTGACCAGCCACGTCGTGCCGAAGTACAGCGCGAAGCCGGTCACGTTCTTGGTCTCGAGCAGCAGGAAGGCGACGCCGAGCAGGAACAGGTCCCGGTAGCGCCACATCGAGCGCAGTTGCGCCCCTCCGACCAGCCCGATCGCGAGCAGACTCACCGCCATGATCAGTCCGATGATCAGGACGTAGACGCCCGGTATCCCGAAGAGTCCGGCGCCGTCCTCGACGTACAGGAACGGGTGGTCGTCGGTCGACGGTGACGGGGCGGCTGCCGTCGGCTGCCACTGGGTGTCGCACTGCTGGTCGTGGGGGGTGAGGCCGACGACGAGCACGGCCAGCGAGATGGCGTTCGGCTCGGAGAGGATGCAGGGCGGGTGGCCGAAGGACTGGTCCATCGTGTTGGCGAGCCGGTCGACGAGCCACGGCTCGCGGTAGAAGTTGTACATGGAGAACGCACCACCAGGAGCCAGGTGGGCTCGTGCGGACTCCATGGCCTGCACGGTGAACAGGTAGCTCTCCAACCGAAGCGCGCTAGCCCCGGATACCAGGGTGAGCGAGTCGGGCAGAGCGAAGAGGATGAGGTCGTACTTCTTGTCCGTGTTCGACAGGAACGCGCGTCCGTCATTCACGTACGTCGTCACGCGCGGGTCCTGGTAGGCATGGTCGGGGTTGTGAGTTCGGCCGAAGTCGAGCAGGCGAGGGTCGATCTCGACCGCGTCGACGTGCTCGACCCCGTGCGACAAGGCGATCGCCACGTCCGTACCGGTGCCGGCGCCCACGATCAGTACGTCCTTCGGGACAGAGGGAACGCGACGGTAGGGCTCGTCGTAGAACGGCTCCTGCTTGAGGCGTGTCTCAGCACTGGTGAGACGCTGGTGGGGGACGCCGTTGACGTAGACCTGCCACTGGATGCCCCCGTTCCCGTCGTCCTGCGCGAACGTCGTCACCTGGTAGTACGGCGACCAGAACACCCCGTGGTCGTGCACGAGCGGGTAGGCGAACATCGCCACCATCGCGATCAGGAGTGGGACCGACACCGACGTCACACCCAGGAGTACGACGAAGAGCACGCCGACCACGACGAACCAGACCAGCGGCGGAGCGCCGGTGAACGAGCACAAGGTGAAGGCCACTACCCCCGCCAGCGACCCCAGGAGGTCGTAGCGGTAGGCGTCAAGGCGCGGCAGCTCGGTGAAGCATGCGGCGGTGAGCTCGCCGGGCCCGGCCATGATCGCGGCGACAGACGTGAAGATGACCGGCAGCGTCACCCAGATGGGGGGACCCGACGTGGAGAGGCTGGTGAAGAAGATGACTGACGAGTCCTGGCGGTCGACCGTCACGGGGTACGCCGAGATGAAGCCGATCAGCCCGATCAGTGCCATCGGGGAATACAGGGGGGCACCACGTCGTGGTTTGCCCGCTCGCAGGAAACCCAGCCCGATGCCGAGGAAGGACCCGAGGAGCACGAAGTTGCTGAAGTAGCTGAGGTGGACGACCTCTGCACCGGTCCAGCGGATCAGCGAGAGCTCGAGGAAGAGCATCAAGAAGCTGGCCAGCACGAGGCGGACCCGGATCGGCACGACGCCTCTCTTCCCCGCAGGTCTACTGGCGGTCCGCCGCAGGCCGGCTGCCTGCGTCATCGAACTGGGTCTCGGACCGCCTTGAGGGCCGGGCCACGAGCGCGCATCATTCTCGCACGGGCCCGAAGCGGTCTGGCATATTGCAGCCATGACATTCGAGGCGATGTGGCGCGAGCTGCTGCCCATCGGCCGGGACGCGGCCAGCGGTGGGTACCGCCGGTCACCGTTCGCCTCCGCGGAGCGCGAGTGCGCCGCCTGGTTCGTCGAGCAGGCCGCCGCGCGAGGGCTCGACGTGGTGGTCGACGGCCAGGGGAACGCCGTCGCGTGGTGGCGTCCCAACGAGTTCACCGGGAAGGGTCTGCTGGTCGGTTCGCACCTGGACTCGGTCGTCGACGGTGGCGCCTTCGATGGCCCGCTCGGGGTGGTTTCGGCGTACGCCGTGATCGACCGGCTCCGGGCCGAAGGGTTCACCCCTCGTCGTCCGGTCGGGGTGGCCGTGTTCGTCGAGGAGGAGGGCTCGCGTTTCGGTATCGCCTGCCTGGGCTCACGGCTGGCCAGCGGCCTGATGACGCCGGACAGTGCCCGTGGCCTTCGCGACGCCTGCGGGACCTTCCTGCTCGACGCCATGGGGGCAGCGGGGCTCGAACCCGAGCCCGGTCCTTCCCCCCTGCTGGCCGACGTGGCTGCGTTCGTCGAGCTGCATGTGGAGCAGGGGCGCGACCTGGTCGATCGCGACGCGCCGGTTGGGGTCGCCTCGGCGAGCTGGGCGCACGGTCGGTGGCGCTTCGACTTCGCCGGAGAGCCGAACCATGCGGGGGCAACCAGGATGGAGGACCGCCGTGACCCCATGCTCACCTACGCGGTGACTGCGCTTGCGGCCAACAAGCAGGCGCGGCTCGCCGATGCGCGGGCGACGTTCGGACGCGTCACCGTGGAGCCCAACGCCACCAACGCGATCCCCGCGCGGGTAAGCGGCTGGCTCGACGCCCGGGGTCCTGACGTGGGTGTCGTCGACCGACTGGTGACGACCATCGAGCGGCAGGCGGCGGAGCGCGCCATGAGGGACGGCACGGCCGTGACCGTGACCGCGGAGTCGGTTTCTCCGTCGGTGGACTTCGACGCCGGGCTCACACGTGCTCTGGCAGGTGTCCTCGGCGGCGTCCCCGTCATCGCGACTGGCGCCGGGCACGACGCGGGAGTCCTCCAGCAGGCTGGCATTCCGTCGGCCATGCTGTTCGTGCGCAACCCCACCGGGGTCTCTCATTCGCCGGCCGAGTTCGCCGACCAGAGCGACTGCCTCGCGGGCGTCGACGCTCTTGCGGCCGTGGTCCGGGAGCTCACCGGGTGACGACCTACTGGTGTGAGAACGCCCTATTGGCGGACGGCTCCGTCAGGGCAGGAGTGATCGTCACCGTCGGCGGTGGGTTCATCTCGTCGGTGACTGTGGGGCAGCCGCCAAGAGATGCGATTCGACTTGTTGGTTTGACGATTCCCGGGTTGGCGAACTGTCACAGTCATGCGTTCCATCGCGGCCTCCGCGGCAGAACTCAACGGGGCAAGGGCTCCTTCTGGACCTGGCGGGACCAGATGTACTCGCTCGCCCTACAGCTGGACCCGGAGAGGTACTACGACTTGGCGTTCGCCGTCTATCGGGAGATGGCGGCGGCAGGGATTACCAGCGTCGGCGAGTTCCACTATCTGCACCACCAGAGGGGCGGGGCGGCGTACGACGAACCAAACGTGATGGCTGTGACGCTGATTACCGCAGCACGCGACGCAGGCATCCGAATCGCCTTGCTGGACACGTGTTACCTGACGGCCGGCATCGGGCTCGAGCCTGAAGGCGTCCAGGCTCGGTTCAGCGACGGAGACGTAGCAGGCTGGCGTGAGCGAGTCGATGCCCTGGACGCCGCCTGGCCTGCGGGTGAGGATACGAGAGTCGTGATTGGCGCCGCGGTTCACTCCGTACGCGCCGTTCCGCGCGAGGCGCTGCCGGTGGTTGCGGGCTGGGCGAAGGCGAGCTCGCGCCCGCTCCATGTCCACCTCTCCGAGCAGCTCGCCGAGAACGAGGCCTGTCAGGAGGCTTATGACTGCAGCCCCACTGAGCTCCTGTCGGCGGGCGGCGTCCTTGGTAAGCTTACGAGCGCCGTACACGGGACGCATCTCAGCGACTCCGACGTCGACCTGTTGGCAAGCTCGCGCACGACGGTCTGCTTCTGCCCCACCACGGAGCGCGACCTCGGTGACGGCATCGGCCCGGCCGGCCGACTCCAGGCAGCAGGATGCCCACTCACGTTGGGATCTGACAGTCACGCGGTCATCGACCCCTTCGAGGAGATGCGCGCTCTCGAGCACGACGAGCGGCTGGCGACCCAGCAGCGCGGGCACTGGTCCGCGGTCGAGCTGCTCGCGGCCGGTACGTCGGTGGGTCATACCTCACTCGGCTTCGCCGACGCGGGACGCATCGCGGTGGGAGCCCGCGCCGATCTGGTGACCCTGGACCTGCGCACACCGCGGACCGCCGGCAGCGGGCCAAGCGCCGAGACGGCAGTTTTCGCGGCCGCAGCAGGCGACGTGGTGCAGGTGATCACCGACGGACGACTCGTCGCCACGCGCGACGACCACGAGGAGATCGGCCGTGACCTCGAGTCGGCCATCGCAGCGGCCTGGGGGGAGGCGTGAGCACGCTGCTGGTCACGGGCATCGCGGAGCTCGTCACGAACCGGCTCGACCTCGGCGACGAGTCGCCGCTGGGAGTGGTTCGCGGGGCCGCGCTTGTCGTGGAGGCGGGGCGGGTCGCGTGGGTCGGCCGCCAGCAGGATGCACCCGAGGCCGACGAGTCGCTTGATGCCGCCGGTGCAGCGGTGCTCCCGGGGTTCGTGGACAGCCACGCGCATCTGGTGTTCGCCGGCGACCGCGCCGAGGAGTTCGCGGCGCGCATGGAGGGCCGGGGGTACGCGGCCGGCGGGATCCAGACGACAGTCTCGGCGACTCGGGCCGCCTCCGACGAGGCGCTCGCCGTCCAGGCTGCCAGGCTGGTGGCGGAGATGGCCCGGCAAGGCACCACGACCGTGGAGATCAAGAGCGGCTACGGGTTGACGGTGGCGGACGAGGCTCGCTCCCTGGCCATCGCCGCCGAGCTGACACCGGAGACGACCTTCCTCGGCGCGCATGTCGTGGCGCCAGAGTTCGCGGAGGACGTGGGCGGCTATGTGGACCTGGTGACCGGTGCGATGCTCGACGCGTGTGCGCCGTATGCCCGCTGGGTGGACGTGTTCTGCGAGCGCGGAGCCTTCGACGCCGACCAGGCCCGGGCCATTCTTCGGGCCGGTCGGGCCGCCGGGCTGCTGCTGCGGATCCACGCCAACCAGCTTGGCCATGGCCCCGGGATCTCGGTTGCATGCGAGGAGTCGGCGGCGTCGGCGGACCACTGCACGTTCGCGACGCCAGATGACATCGCGAACCTTCGCGATGCGGGCGTAGTGGCGACGCTGTTGCCGGGTGTGGAGTTCTCGACCCGCTCGCCGTACCCCGACGCGAGGGCGATGCTCGCGGCCGGGGTGACGGTGGCGCTGGCCACCGACTGCAACCCCGGGTCCAGCTACACCTCCTCGATGCCGCTGTGTATGGCGTTGGCCGTCCGCGAGATGGCGATGAGCCCCGCCGAGGCCCTCTGGTCCGCGACCGCCGGAGGAGCGGCCGCCCTGCGCCGCCACGACATCGGTCATCTCGGCGTCGGAGCGCGGGCAGACTTCGCCCTCCTCGCGGCCCCCTCGTACCTGCACCTCGTCTATCGGCCCGGCGTGCCGCTCGTCGCCGCCACCTACCGCGCCGGGCACCAACTGGCCTGAGCACTCGTGTGTTCGTGCGCCCGGCGCGTCCGGGCGGGCGGACGTCACGGCGGAGCGATCGCCCCTATCCCACCGGGGTGGGCTCCGGGGTCGGCTCCGGAACCCTTCCAGGCTCAGGCGCCAGGGGGGACGGCTCGACGAGGAGCAGGCGGGCCAGCCACACCGGCAGCCACCAGTTCCAGCGGCCGAACAGGCTGACTAGCGCTGGCACCAGCAGCGCCCGGATCAGGGTGGCGTCGATCAGGATCCCCACGCCGAGCGCGGTACCCAGGACCTTGATGTCTGTGCCGGGAGACGAGGCGAGCGCGGCGAAGGCGAAGAACAGGATGAGGGCGGCCGACGTGACGAGCCTTCCGGTGCGTCCGAGCCCCGTGATCACCGCGGAGGAGGTCTCTCTGGTCGCGTCGTACTCCTCTCGCATCCGAGCCAGGATGAACACCTCGTAGTCCATCGAGAGCCCGAACAGGAACGCGAAGATGATGACCGGGAGCCAGAAGGTGATGGCGCCGGTCGGCGAGACGCTGAAGATCGCGTCGGAGCCGTGGCCCATCTGCCAGAAGAAGACCACCGAGCCGAAGACGGCTGACATCGACAGCAGGTTGAGCACGACAGCCTTGATCGGCAGGACGAGCGACCGGAACGTTCGCACCAGCAGCACGAAAGTGATGAGCGCGATGAGCATCAGGACGTACGGGAAGTTGTGGTAGACCGCGCTGAAGTAGTCCTCGACGGTGGCCCCTGCACCGGTCACGCCGACCGGCCCGTCGGTGGCACCTTCCACCGCGGCTCGCACGTTGTCGACGACGGTGATGCTCGAGCTGTCGACCGTATCGTTGGTCGGTAGCACATCCACGACGCTCTGGCCGTCCTTGACTCCTCCCACGACGGCCAGCTGCACCCCGTCGACTCCGCGAGCTGCCTGCGCAGCGGCATCGGCCTGGTTCGCTGGAACCAGGACCTCGATGGGGGTGAGGATCCCCGGCCCGACGCCCCCCTCGCGAAGCGTCTGCAGGGCGGTGTAGGCCGGCCCGCTCCTGGCGAGTGAGGCGATGCCAGACTGGCCGATCTTCAGGCTGAAGACGGGAATGACCAGCAGCGCGATCGTCGCGAGCGCCACCAGCGTGGCGACGAACCGACGTCGCACGATGGCCCGAGCCCACGCCGTCCAACCGCGCGAGGCCGTTGCCTCCTTGCGGATCCGCGGGTAGTCGATCCTGGGGCCGAAACTCGACAGCAGTGCCGGCAGCAAGGTCAGGACGACGGAGACACTCACCAGCGGGATCAGCATGCCGCCGACCCCCATGCTGCGCAGGAACGGCACCGGAACCACGACGAGCGCGACCAGGCTGATCGCCACCGTGACCCCCGAAGCGAACACGGCGTGGCCCGCCGTCTGCATGGCGACGACCACGGCGTCCTCGTTGCTGCGCCCGTGCGCTCGCTCCTCCCGCCAGCGCGACACCAGGAGCAGCGAGTAGTCGATGGCTACCCCGAGCCCGACCAGCGCGATCAGGAACTGGACGACGAAGCTCACATCGCTGAAGGTGGTCAAGCCCAGAACCAGGAGGAACGTGGTCAGGATGGACACCGCCGCGATGAGCAGCGGGACCAGCGCGAGGAACGACGCGAACACGAAGATCAGCACCAGAAGCGCGCCGGCCGCCCCGAGGAGCGTCTCGGCGAGCACCCCCGGCCCGGACGTGTCACCGCCCGCGGACAGCAGACCGTAGGACGTCAGCCCGCTGGTGAACCCGGCCTTGGCCGCTGCCGCCGTCAGGGCCGGCTCGATCTGGACCTCGATGCCCCGGCCGAACGACTGGGGCAGGGGCCCCTGGATCAGCGCGTACGTCGTCTGGCCGTCGTCGGTGATGAAGCCGTCGTCGTGAGTGGACCGGTAGTCGACGACGCGGGAGCCGGGGACGGACGTCTGGACAGCGGTGAAGACCTGGTCGACCTTGGCGAGATCGGTCTTCACCGACTCCTCGTCCGGCACGGAGACCACCGCGACGTACGTGTCGAACGAGCTGGCACCGTAGGTGTGGATGAGCTGCTGCTCTGCCGTGTCACCGGGTTGGCCGGGCAGCGAGAAGTCCAGCGACAGCCGGTCACTCAGCTGGCTGGCCGAGGCGGCTCCGGCTACGACCATCAGCAGCCAGAACACGCTGACGATACGACGGTGATGCATCACGAGCCGAGCCAGGCGCTCCACGCGGGTCTCCTAACGATGGGGGTCTGCTGCGAAGATACTGACCCGCACCTGAATCGTCAACATGGTTAACGATCAATCAGCTGAAACAAGGGACCTGCTTGCGGTGGTGAGCTCGTCAACGTCGGCGTCCTCCTTGCTGGCGAGCGTGCCAGGCCACCACATGTGCCGGCCGATGTCGAGGCTGAGCGCAGTGACGAGGACGGAGCGCACGACGATCGTGTCCAGCAGAACACCGAGTGCGACTGCCAGCCCGATCTCCGCGAACGCGACCAGCGGCAGCGTGCCGAGGACGAGGAAGGTTCCGGCGAGCACGAGTCCCGCAGAGGTGATCACACCTCCGGTGGCGGCCAGCCCGATCAGGGCTCCCCGCCTCGTGCCGTACTTCTGTGCCTCCTCCCTCACCCGGGTCATCAAGAAGATGTTGTAGTCGATGCCCAGGGCGACCAAGAACACGAACACAAACAGCGGAAGTGAGTTGTCCGCGCCGTGAAAGTCCAACAGATAGGTGAAGATCAACCCACTCAACCCCAGCGCGGCACCGAACGACAACACCACGGTGCCGATCAGGATCAGCGGCTCGACGATCGCCCGGAGCAGCAACGCCAAGATGATGAACACCACCACCAGCACCAACGGGATGATGACGTTGCGGTCGTGATCGGCCGCTCGCTGAACGTCCAGGTTGACCGCCGTGCCGCCGCCGACGAGAGCGTCGGCACCGGTGATGTCATGGACTGACGAGCGCACTCTGTCGATCGTGTCGTATGCCGCTCGGCTGTCCGGCGGGTCGTTCAGTGTGGCGCTGATGTAAGCCTCCCCGTCGCGGGCGACTGGATGGTCCACTCCGGCGATGCCCGGGTCCGACTCCACGGCGCGGGCGACCTGGTCGGACTTGTCGGCCTTCGCCATGACCACGACCGGCGTGCCCGCACCGCCGGGGAAGCCATGGTCCTCGATGACCTGCTCGCCCACGACGGAGTCGACGGTCGTGGTGAACTGGTCCTTGGTCTGGAGCCCGGTTGCGTTGAGGCTGAAGATGCCCAGGGCGGCGATCCCGAGCAGGACCGCGGTGACGGCCCAGACCGCACGCGGACGGATGCTGATTCGCCGTCCGACCTTCGCCCACAGGCCGGTCGTGGTCGGCTCCTCCGAGCCTTCGGCAGGCCGACGCGGCCAAAACACCCATCGGCCACAGATGACGAGCAGCGCCGGCAGCAGGGTCAGCATCGACAGCAGGCCGACCGCGACTCCAATGGCGAGGACAGGTCCCAGCCCCTGGGTCGAGTTGGTTTCGGCGACCATCAAGCAGAGCATGCCGACGATCACCGTGCCGGCGCTGGCGAGGATTGCCGGGCCGGACCGGTGCAGCGCCACCGGGGCCAGTGATGTGGACGGTCATGTCGCTGCCGGACGTCGCGATCTTCCGCCAGTCGTCGGCGATGGCGGGCATCTTGTTCCACCCGTTGCTTCCGAGGTCGAGCGGCACCGCGACTTGCATTGCCCGAGGTGACGGTACGCCGTACCGGGGACATCGTCAACGGGGTTAATGGTTAAGTAACGGTGACAATTTGGCTACGATGCGGGATGATGGGTGTCATGGCAGAGGAAGACGCGCCGGGATGGGGCCCGCAGCAGCTCACCGGCTTCCTGCTGCGCCGCGCCTACGTCGTATGCCGCGAGCATGCGCAGGCATGTATCGGCGAGGACTCGACGGTGCGTGACGTGCCCGCGCTCACCCTGATCCGTGATGACGGGGCCATCTCGCAGCGCCGGCTCGGCGAGCTGTTGAACCTCAACCGGACAACGACCGGGAAGTTGGTCGACGCACTGGAGTCCAGGGGCTTGATCGTCCGCGACCGCGATGCGCATGACCGGCGCTCGTACGCTCTTCGGCTGACCGAACACGGTCGACAGGTGCTGTCGGACCTCCATTACTCGTTAGAGGCGGGGGAGGCGCACCTGACCCAGCCGCTGACTCGATCGGAGCACGAGCGGCTGGGTACGGCGCTGCGCGAGCTCCTGGCGGATGACGCGACGGTGGCGATCGAGGGCCTGGGCAACCGCTGTGGCTACCTCATTGCCCGAGCGCACCGGATGATGTTCGCTCGGGCGGCCGGAGCCCTGGCCCCGCTGGGACTGACGCCCCGCGACTTCGGCGTCCTCGCCGCGCTCGCCATCGCTCAGCCGTGTTCGCAGCAACGGCTCGCCGCCATCCTGGGAGTGTCCGCCCCTGCCGTGCTGGCCTTCGTCGACGATCTCGAGGAGTCCGGGCTCGTCTCGCGTCGTCGAAACGCCGCGGACCGCAGAGCCTACGACCTGACGCTGACCGATCGGGGCACGGCGCTTCTGGGGGAGGCTCGGACCGTAGCCCTGGAGCTCCAGGCTACCGTCGCCCGCACCTTGGGGCCGGCCGCTGACCAGGACCTGCGGGACCTGCTGGGCAAGGTCATCGCGGTGGAACCCTTC
This sequence comes from Propionibacteriales bacterium, assembly GCA_038254365.1. Classification (GTDB taxonomy): domain Bacteria; phylum Actinomycetota; class Actinomycetes; order Propionibacteriales; family Nocardioidaceae; genus JAWWPG01. The sequence continues at coordinate 5,538 of JBBSGI010000032.1, read as the reverse complement.
GGCCCTGAACGGAACGCTGCCCTGGGCGCCGGTGCGGCGGCGGAGCTGGCTGTCGAGGTGGGGCCAGCCCGTTCGTCGTAGCGTCCGATCGGATTCGTCCGACCCATCGCGGGGTTTTGCCGCGTGACCCACCCGGACGAATCCGGGGGCAGCGGGAACATCCGGCGGACCGCGTGCCTTGTACCTCTGGTAAGACTTGAGCCGCGGGGACTCAACTGCCGACGCCAAGACTTGGCTCGGCTGGGGCACCGCGGTAAACATGAGCGTGTAAGACTCAACTTGGAAGAGAGAGGTACGACGAACAATGACTCGTGCGGTCGGAATTGACCTCGGGACGACCAACTCGGTCGTCGCCGTGCTCGAAGGTGGAGAGCCCACCGTCATCGCCAACGCCGAGGGCGCCCGCACCACGCCGTCGGTCGTGGCGTTCGCCAAGAACGCCGAGGTGCTAGTCGGAGAGGTCGCCAAACGGCAGGCTGTGACCAACGTCGACCGGACCATCCGGTCCGTGAAGCGCCACATGGGCACCGACTGGAAGGTGGACATCGACGGCAAGTCGTTCACACCACAGCAGATATCGGCGTTCATCCTGCAGAAGCTGAAGCGCGATGCCGAGGCCTACCTCGGCGAGAAGGTCTCGGACGCGGTGATCACCGTCCCCGCCTACTTCAACGACGCCCAGCGGCAGGCCACCAAGGAAGCCGGGGAGATCGCCGGGCTCACCGTGCAGCGCATCGTCAACGAGCCGACGGCGGCCGCGCTCGCCTACGGTCTCGACAAGGAGGTCGACCAGACCATCCTCGTGTTCGACCTCGGCGGCGGCACGTTCGACGTGTCCCTGCTCGAGATCGGCGAGGGCGTCATCGAGGTCAAGGCAACCCATGGTGACAACCACCTCGGTGGCGACGACTGGGACTCGCGGATCGTCGACTGGATGATCGGCAAGTTCAAGAACGCCCACGGCACCGACCTCGGTGCGGACAAGATCGCCCGCCAGCGCCTCCAGGAGGCCGCGGAGAAGGCGAAGATCGAGCTGTCGGCCTCGTCTGAGACCACGATCCACCTGCCGTACATCACCTTGAGTCAGACCGGCCCGCTGCACTTCGAGGAGAAGCTCACGAGGGCCGAGTTCCAGAAGCTGACGTCGGACCTGCTCGACCGGACCAAGTCGCCGTTCAAGCAGGTCATCAAGGACGCGGGCATCGCGCTCGACAAGATCGACCACGTGATCCTGGTCGGCGGCTCCACCCGGATGCCGGCTGTCGTCGACGTCGTACGCGAGCTGACCGGCGGCAAGGAGCCCAACAAGGGCGTCAACCCCGACGAGGTCGTCGCGGTCGGAGCCGCGCTCCAGGCCGGCGTGCTCAAGGGCGAGGTCAAGGACGTCCTGCTCCTCGACGTGACCCCGTTGAGTCTGGGTATCGAGACCAAGGGTGGCGTGATGTCCAAGCTCATCGAGCGCAACACCACGATCCCGACGAAGCGCTCGCAGGTCTTCAGCACCGCGGAAGACAACCAGCCCTCCGTGATGATCCAGGTCTACCAGGGCGAGCGAGAGATGGCCTCGGCCAACCAGCTGCTCGGCAACTTCGACCTCACCGGGCTGCCTCCGGCACCGCGGGGCATCCCGCAGATCGAGGTCACCTTCGACATCGACGCCAACGGCATCGTCAACGTGTCTGCGAAGGACCGGGGGACCGGGCGGGAGCAGTCCATGACGATCACCGGGGGTTCCGCGCTCAGCAAGGAAGACATCGACAAGATGATCGCCGACGCCGAGCAGTACGCCGACGAGGACCGCCAACGCCGCGAGGCCGTCGAGCTGCGCAACTCGGCCGACGGTGCCGTCTACTCCACGGAGAAGTTCCTCAGCGAGAACGCCGACAAGATCCCGGCGGAGCTGAAGTCCGAGGTGGAGGCGGACGTGGCCGAGGTCAAGAAGGCGCTCGAAGGCGAGGACCAGGACGCCATCTCGGCGGCCGCCGCGAAGCTCGCCGCATCCAGCCAGAAGATGGGCACAGCGATGTACGAGGCGGCCGCCGCGGCCGATGCGGCCGGCGCCGCTGATGCCTCCGGCGACTCGACCTCGGACGCTCCGGGCGACGACGACGTAGTGGACGCCGAGATCGTCGACGAGGGCAACGACACGCCGGCATCCGGCGACGCGAGTTCGACGGGCTCGGAGGACGGGGCCAAGTGAGCTTCGATCCCGACGAGCAGCAGCGCCAGGGACCGGTGATCCGCGACAAGCGACGCATCGACCCCGATACGGGTCAGGTGCGGGAGCGGCAGGAGACTGCCGCTCCCGCTCCCGCGGCCCCGGCGACCCCGGAGCAGGCGCCGGCCGAGGTTGAGCTCGCCGAGCGGACCGCCGACCTGCAGCGTTTGCAGGCCGAGTACCTCAACTACAAGCGCCGGGTGGACCGGGAGCGGGAGAACACCCGCAAGACCGCGGTCGCCTCCACGCTCGGGGCTCTGCTGCCCGTGCTGGACGACATCGCTCGGGCGCGCGAACACGAGGAGCTCGCCGGTGGCTTCAAGGCGGTCGCGGAGTCACTCGAGCGAACGGTCGCCCAGCTCGGCATGACAACGTTCGGTGCCGAAGGAGACCCCTTCGACCCCCGCATCCACGAGGCGCTCATGCACAGCTACTCACCAGATGTCGACGGTCCGATCTGTCAGGCGATCCTCCAGGTCGGCTACCAGATCGGCGACCGGATCGTTCGCCCGGCGCGTGTCGCGGTGGCGGAGCCGCCAGCCCGGGTGCCGATCGACCAGGTTGATCAGGCGGACCAGGGTGATTCCACGGGGCCGGCCGAGCATGCAGCCGACGCCGACCTGCCCGTCGATTTCACCGACGAGGCGTCCGTCGCGACGCCGTCCGACGACAATGACAGCAGCGACGATGGAACGGCAGGACACGTCGCCTGACCAGATGACGAGCGGGTGAGGGAGGTGAGCGCGGATGAGCCCCGGTGACTGGGTCGACAAGGACTTCTACCAGGTCCTCGGCGTCGACAAGAACGCGTCGGCCGACGACATCAAGAAGGCGTACCGCAAGCTCGCTCGTGCCAACCACCCGGACTCGAACCCCGGAAACACCGCTGCGGAGGACCGCTTCAAGTCGATCTCCGAGGCCTACTCGGTGCTCTCGGACACCGAGCACCGCAAGGAGTACGACGAGCAGCGGGCCTTGTTCAGCAGCGGCGCCTTCCGCCGTCCGGGGGGCACCGCCGGCGGGTACGACTTCCGCGACGTGTTCGGCGGCGGCGCCAGAACCGGCGGATCGGGGGGCCTCAACGACCTCTTCGGTGGCATCTTCGGCGGTGGGCGGGCCCGAACGGCCCCCCGGCGAGGGCAAGACGTGGAGGCCGAGACCGCGCTGACCTTCGAGCAGGCGATCGCGGGGCAGACCGTGTCCCTGCGGCTCAGCAGCGACGAGCCGTGCCAGGTATGTGCCGGCACCGGCGCCCGAGCCGGAAGCGTGCCGCGGGTCTGCCCAACTTGTGAGGGGTCGGGCATGCAGACGTCGAGCGACGGCGGCGTGTTCTCGATGACCGAGCCCTGCCGGCAGTGTCTGGGCCGCGGCCTGGTCGTCGACGACCCCTGCCCGGTCTGTCACGGCTCCGGCCGTGGAGTCTCCGACCGGACGATCTCAGCCCGGATTCCCGCCGGGGTGAAGGACGGCCAGCGCATCCGGCTGCGTGCCAAGGGGGGACCGGGAGAGCATGGCGGACCCAACGGTGACCTCTACATCCTCGTGCACGTGAGCCCGCACCCGCTGTTCGGCCGCAAGGGCGACAACCTGACGCTCTCCGTGCCGGTCCGCTTCGACGAGGCAGCCCTCGGCGCCTCGATCTCGGTACCGACGATAGACGGGCGACCGGTGACCCTGAAGATTCCGTCGGGTACGTCGAACGGTCAGACGTTCCGCGTCAAGGGCCGCGGCGCACCCGGGCGCTCGGGGGTCAGGGGTGACCTGCTGGTGACGGTCGAAGTGGAAACGCCGAAGTCGCTTGACCAGGCGTCGCGTGCGGCGGTGGAGGCGCTGCGCGACGCCTCAGGGTCCTACAACCCCCGGGAGCGGCTGATGAGGACCGCCCCGAATGCCTAGCCGCCGCCGGACGAGCTTTCCACCGGGCGACACCGAGCAGCCGGTGTTCGTCATCAGCGTCGCCGCCGAGCTGACCGGGATGCATCCGCAGACCCTCCGCGGCTATGACCGGATGGGGCTGGTCAGCCCCGGACGGGCCGGTGGCGGCGGGCGACGCTACTCGATGCGCGACATCGAGCTGCTCCGCACGGTGGCGGAGCTCACCTCGTCCGGGATCGGCATCGAAGGGGTACGCCGGATCCTCGAGCTTGAGCATCAGGTGGCCGCGCTGCGGGCCCGGGTCGGCGAGCTGCAGGCCGAGCTGGCCTCCGCGCACCGGGCCCTGGTCGAGGCGTTGAGCCCCAACCTTCCCGCGGTGCGCACCAGCACCGCCCTTACTCGCTACGACGAGCGGCGCCCGATGCTAGGACCGTACACGTAGCTCGAGCACGAGCCCGGTCGGCTCTGGTGTGCTCGAAGTGCTGCATGCGGTAGCGGCGATGCGCGAGTAGCGTGAGTCCCGGGCGCTCGTGACGGAGGCGCTCGCCGGGGACCAGTCGCTGAGGAGGCAGCGGATGACCACGAAGGCTGGGGAAAAGCAGGAAGAACCTGAGCGGCAAGGAGTGCTGGCCGACCTGGATTCCCAGGTCACAACCTCCTTTTACTGGTACTTGGCAGTACTCGCGTGCATCGGCGGTTTCCTCTTTGGTTACGACACCGCCGTCATCGGATCGGTGTTGGGTTTCCTGCCCTACACGCTGAGCAGCTTTGTGACCGGCTACCTGGTCGCGGGGGCGTCCATCGGGGCAGCCGTCGGGGCGTTGGTGGCTGGCCCGTTCACCGACCGCTTCGGACGCAAGTCGCTGCTGATCGCCGATGCTTTGATCTACGCGGTTGGGGCGCTGCTCTCGGCCGTAACCGTGGACGTGGCCATGCTGGTCTCGTCGCGGACTCTGATTGGGCTGGCGGTCGGCGCAGATTCCGCGATCGCCACGGCGTACATCGCCGAGTTCGCGCCGCGGAGCCGGCGCGGGTCGCTGATGATCATGCAGCAGTGGATGATCACCGTAGGCATCCTGGTGTCCTATCTCATCGCCCTGTTCATCTTCAAGGTCGCGCCCGGGGCGGCCACGGGGGCGGACTGGCGGATCATCCTCGGTCTCGGCGCGATCCCCGCCCTGATCGCGCTGGCGTTGCGGACGCGGATGCCCGAGTCTCCCCGGTGGCTGATGGCCCACGAGCGCTACGGCGACACCCAGCAGGCGTTGGCAAAGCTGGGAATGGACGTCACCGAGCAGCAGGTACGAGAGACGGCCGAGGAGCTGGCCGAGACCGAGCGTGCGCTGGAACGGAAGACCCAATGGACCCCTGGCGTGAAGCGGGCGTTGTGGATCGTCGCCGGCTTCTTTGTGTTCCAGCAGATCACCGGTATCAACATCCCGTTC
>JBBSGI010000031.1:0-34445 GCA_038254365.1 Propionibacteriales bacterium | reverse complement strand
TGGCCGCTGGTCGGGAATCATGGTCTCGACGACGGCCCGGCGCGTCGACCGGTTCGGAAAGCGGGATGCCGACGTACCCCCGAGGCCCGGGCCAGCAGACGCCGGAGGTCGAACAGCCACCATCGATCAAGACCGCGGTCATGCTCATGCGCGCAGGCGCGGTGCTCAGCCTGCTCAGTCTGGTCGTCGGGCTGCTGACGCTCGGCTCGCTCAAGGACAACATCCGCAACCAGCTCCAGGACAACAACACGACATTCAGCCAGTCAGACCTCGACACCGCCTACAAGGTCGCGATCGCCACCGCGGTCATCCTCGGCATCCTCGGGATCGCGCTTTGGCTCTGGATGGCGCAGGCGAACGGGAAGGGCCGCACATGGGCCCGCATCGTCGCCACGGTGCTGGGGGTGATCAACGTCCTTCTCACCGTCGTCTCGCTGGCTCAGGGTCAGGCTCCCGGCCTGTCCCTGGTCTTCTCGGTCATCGGCGCCATCCTCGCCCTGGTGATCGTGGTCATGCTCTGGCGCAAGGAGTCGACCGCGTTCTACCACGCGAGGTCGAACCGCCGGCTCGCCTGACCTGATCTCCCGGGCGTCGTCGCGCGATTTCGTGGTTGGTCGGGTGAGGCCGGACAATCTCTGGTCGTGTCCCGTCACCACCGTGCCTTCCTCGTGCTGGGCCTGGTCGTGCTGGCGCTCAACCTCCGCCCGGCCGTCGTCAGCGTCGGACCGGTTCTCGACGAGATCCGCTCCGGACTCGGCATGGGCTCGACGACGGCGGGCCTACTGACCACCCTGCCGGTGCTGTGCTTCGCCGGCTTCGGGTACGTCGCCCCATGGTGCGGCCGGACCTTCGGCATCCACCGAGTGATGCTCGGCTCCCTTGCCCTCACCGCCGCGGGACTCGTGGTGCGCGCAGAGGCGCGCTCCGTGGCCCTCTTCGTCGCCGCTACCGTGCCTGCTCTGGCCGGGATGGCGACCGCGAACGTGCTGATCCCGTCCCTGGTCAAGCAACACTTCCCGGACCACCTCGGGTCGATGACTGCCATCTACACGACGGCGTTGGCGGTCGGCCTCACCGCCGCATCGGTGCTCACGGTGCCCGTCGAGGAGGCAACCGGCTCCTGGCGCGGCGGACTGGCCACCTGGGGTGGCGTTGCGATGCTGGCGGCCGTCCCATGGCTGGGGCTGATCCGCCATGACGTCAAGCCGGCGGACGACACCCCCAAGACGATCACGCCCCGTGCACTTTCCCGCTCGCCGCTGGCGTGGACGATGGCGTTCTTCTTCGGGATCCAGTCGCTCCAGGCCTACGCCGTCTTCGGCTGGTTGCCCCAGATCTACCGGGACGCCGGCTTCTCCGCGGGTAACGCCGGGCTCCTCCTCGGCGTGACGACGGCCACCAGCATCCCAATCTCCCTGGTGCTGCCCGGAATCACCGCCCGCGGCCGGCACCAGGGCCGGATCATCCTCGGGCTCTGCCTGTCGTACGTCGTCGGCTACCTAGGGCTGATCCTCGACCCGGCGACACTTCCCTGGCTGTGGGCGCTGCTGATCGGGATCGGCACCGGAATCTTCCCGCTGGTGCTCACCCTGATCGGCCTGCGGACCCGCACCAGCGAGGGGACGGCCGCCCTCTCCGGCTTCGCGCAGAGCATCGGCTACCTGATCGCGGGTGTCGGACCGTTCATGATGGGCGCGCTTTACGGTGCGACCGGCGGTTGGACGATCCCCCTCGTCGTACTCCTGATCCTCGTGGTCCCTCAGGGGGTGAGCGGCCTGCTGGTGGCTCGCGAGCGGTACGTCGAGGACGAGCTGGCCACCACCTGACGGCGCACAGCAGTGCCGCCCGTGTCTAGGCTCCCGGCATGGAGCTGATCGCGAGCGGACGCGACGCGGATGTCTTCGCGATCGACGGCCAGCGGGTGCTGCGACGCTGCCGTGATCGGGCCACCAGCTGCGAGCCCGAGGCCGCGACCATGGAGTGGGTGCGCCGACAGGGCTACCCCGCGCCACGCGTCTACTCGGCCGCGGGTCCGGACCTGGTCATGGAGCGCGTGGCGGGCCCTACCCTGGCCGAGTCGCTGCAGGCCGGTACGACGACCACCCAGGCCGTCGGAGCCACTCTCGCTGAGCTCCTGACCCGGTTGCACGCCCTCGAGCCGCCGCCCGGGAGCAAGCCCGGGCACGCCGTCCGGCACCTCGACCTCCACCCTCTCAACGTGATTGCCTCCCCCACGGGGCCGGTGGTCATCGACTGGCGCAACAGCGACGTGGGACCGGCGGGCGTCGACTCCGCGCTGACGGGGGTCATCCTGGCCCAGATCGTCCTGGCTCCGTCACCCCTCGTCCCCCCGGAGCTGGCGGCAGCCGTCGCCGAGCTGCTGGAGGTGTTCCTGCGCAGCCTCGGCCCCCCGGACTCCTCGGACTTGGCATCTGCGGTCGACTACCGGTCGGGCGACCCGACCCTGACCCCAGCCGAGCTGGCCACCCTCGCTGGCGTCCCCGAGCTCTTGCGTGCCTCTCGACCAGGAGAGCGGCAGCGCCCGAGTTAGGGTGACGCCGTGGTGAGCGTCGAGTCGCTCAACGCAGGACGCCCGGCCGGACCGGCTGCACTCCCGCGGCGTCATAGGGCCGTGCCTAGGACACCATTAACAGTGGTGGTGGCTGCGGCGGTCGCCCTGGCCCTGCCAGGCTGCAACGGTCCGGCCTCCCCGTCGTCTGGGCCGTCCACTCGGCCCTCCGCGTCGTCGGGGCCTTCCACCACGGCCTCGTACACCTTAAGAGCCGTCCCCGATCTTTGGGGCGCCTACCGACTCCCACCTGGCGCTGCCGGATCGCGCCTTCGTCCCGACCGCCCGTGCCATCGCACGTCGTTGGGCTGACCAGGTAGGCGGATCACTGACGAGCGCCACCGCCATGCTCAGCCGAGGCACCGTGAGGCACGGAAACCTCGCACATCCTGACTGCCTTTCCGGCACGCTGTTCCACATCAGACTCATCGGCACGTTTCCCATTGTCTACACGGGCACACCCGGCGGTAGGCACGGCCCGATACATGGCGTGATGATCACCGCCGACGCAGCTACCGGCACCGCCTGTTTGCTGACGGTGAGCCCAGGTCCGGTCAAGCCTGCCCGAGGTGCGTTGCTGCTCTTCACTCACCAGAGCCGGAGATCAGGACTGCTCCGCGCCCGCTCGCCAGAGAACGTCAGACCACGGACAGGGGAAGGAGCACCCGGCCGGTCGGGCCGACCTGGATCTCGGTTCCCATCTCGGGGCACACGCCGCAGTCGAAGCACGGCGACCACCGGCAGTCGTCCACCTCAACCTCGTTGAGGGCGTCCTGCCAGTCCTCCCACAACCAGTCGCGGTCGAGTCCTGAGTCGAGATGGTCCCACGGCAGGACCTCGGCGTACTCCCGCTCGCGGACCGTGTACCAGTCGAGGTCGACCGGCTCGTGAGCGAGGATCCGCTCAGTGGCAGCAGCCCAACGGTCGTAGGAGAAATGCTCGCTCCACCCGTCGAAGCGGCCTCCGTCACGCCATGCCTCTTCGATGACCGCGCCGACCCGTCGGTCCCCCCGGGAGAGTAGGCCCTCGATGATGCCCGGCTTCCCGTCGTGGTAGCGGAATCCGATCGAGCGGCCGTACTGCTTGTCCTGCCGTACGACGTCTCGCAGCTTCTTGAGCCGCTTGTCCGTGGTCTCGTGGTCGAGCTGGGACGCCCACTGGAACGGCGTGTGAGGCTTGGGCACGAAACCTCCGATCGACACCGTGCAACGGATGTCCCGACGGCCCGAGACCTGTCGGCCGGTGGCGATCACCTTCCGCGCCAGGTCGGCGATCGCGAGCACGTCCTCGTCGGTCTCGGTCGGAAGCCCGCACATGAAGTAGAGCTTCACCTGCCTCCACCCGTGGGAGAATGCCGCGGAGACGGTGTTGATCAGGTCGTCCTCGGAGACCATCTTGTTGATCACCCGACGCAACCGCTCCGACCCGCCCTCGGGGGCGAAGGTCAACCCGGAGCGGCGGCCGTTGCGGGAGAACTCGTTGGCGAGGGTGATGTTGAACGCATCCACCCGGGTGGAGGGCAACGAGAGGGACGTATTCGTGCCTTCGTAGCGGTCCGCCAGTCCCTTTGCGACCTCGGCGATCTCACTGTGGTCGGCCGAGGAGAGCGAGAGCAGGCCCACCTCCTGGAACCCCGAAGAGGTGATCCCGGCCTCGACCATCTCACCGATGGTGGTGATGGACCGTTCCCGGACCGGGCGGGTGATCATGCCGGCCTGGCAGAACCGGCAACCGCGTGTGCAGCCTCGGAAAATCTCCACCGAGTAACGCTCATGCACCGTCTCCGCCAACGGGACGAGAGGTTTGCTGGGGTACGGCCACTGGTCAAGGTCCATCAAGGTGTGCTTGTGCACTCGCCACGGCACCCCGGACCGGTTGGGGGCGACCCGCCTGATCCGGCCGTCCGGCAGATAGTCGACGTCGTAGAACTTCGGCACGTATACACCACCGGAGGCGGCCAGGCGGAACAGCACCTCGTCGCGTCCGCCGGGGCAGCCCGCCGCCTTCCACTCGCGCACGAACTCGCTGATCGCCAGCACGATCTCCTCACCGTCGCCGAGCACGGCGGCGTCGACGAAGTCGGCGACCGGCTCGGGGTTGAAGGCCGAGTGTCCGCCGGCGATGACCAGCGGGTGGGAGTCGTCGCGGTCGACGGCGTGCAGCGGGATTCCCGCAAGGTCGAGCGCGGTGAGCATGTTCGTGTAGCCGAGCTCAGTGGCGAACGAGATCCCCAGCAGGTCGAACGACCCGACCGCACGGTGCCCGTCCACGGTGAACTGCGGGATGGCGTTGTCGCGCATCACCTGCTCCATGTCGGCAAAGACCGCGTACGTCCGCTCAGCCAGGATCCAGTCGCGCTCGTTCAGGATCTCGTACAGGATCTGCAGACCCTGGTTGGGCAGCCCCACCTCGTAGGCGTCGGGGTACATCAGCGCCCACCGCACCGACGCGGAGTCCCACTCCTTCGCCGTCGAGTTGAGCTCGCCTCCGACGTACTGGATCGGCTTCTGGACCGTCGGCAGCAGCGGCTCGAGCTTCGAGAAGAGGGACTCGATCGGCATGGATACGGCGCTCCAGGATCGGTTGGGGTCGCCTCCAGGGTACGACGACCTCACCGGACAGTAGACAGCGCCGACTCGATGGGCGTGGGTCGCAGCGTGAGGCAGCTGCCTTACGTCCCAGAACGCCCCGAGCCAGCGGCCCGAGCCGCGGGAAAGTGGTCGCGCCGCCCGCCCCGGATCCAGCCAGTTTCCGGCAGTTGCGGTGGGCGCGACAGCCGATATCTTGCAAACCCGAGCCGGGTCAGAACCGGCGGGAGCGAGCGATCCGCCCGCGCAGCACCACGCCGATCGCGAGCGAACGCTCGGTGCGCAGGTGAATGTTGAGCAGCAGCCCGATGGCCATCAAGGTGGCAAACATCGACGTCCCGCCGTACGACATCAGCGGGAGGGGTACGCCGGTCACCGGCATGATGCCGAGGCACATCCCGATGTTCTGGAAGGTCTGGAAGCCGAACCAGCAGACGATCCCGGCGCCCGCGAGCCGGCCGAAGGTGTCGTCGGACCTGCCCGTGATGCGGATCGCCCGCCACAGCAGCAGGGCGAACAGCCCGACGATCGCCGCCGAGCCCGCCAGCCCGAGCTCCTCCCCCGCGACCGTGAAGATGAAGTCCGTGTGCTGCTCGGGCACGAAGCCGGACTGAGTCTGCGACCCGTGGAACAAGCCCTGCCCGAACAGCCCTCCGTTGCCGATCGCGATCCTCGCCTGGACGGTGTTGTAGCCCGCGCCCTGCGGGTCCAGCGACGGGTTGAGGAACGACTCGAAGCGCAGCAGCTGGTAGCCCTTGAGCAGTCCGAGCTGCACGGCGAGAAGCGCTCCCCCCGCCGCGAGACCGAACAACCCGATCAGCCAGCGCCGCGGAGCACCCGCGATCGCGATCAGCCCGAACACGGTGACCGCGAGCACCAGCATCGTGCCGAGGTCCGGCTGGGCCATGATCAGCGCGGCCGGAACTGCTGCGATCGCCAGCGCCCCTAGGACGTCAGCGTCGCGCAGCCCGCCGCCGCGCGGGCTCTTGCGAGCCGCCTCGACCCGCTCGGCGAGCAGCAGAGCCATCCCGGTGATCACTCCGAGCTTGGCCAGCTCGGCCGGCTGAATCGACATGCCGCCGATGACGATCCACGATCGGGACCCGTTGATCACCGACCCGAACGGCGAGAGCACCAGCGCCAGGCCAAGGATCGCTCCGAGGTAGACGAACGGCGTCCAGATCCGCACCCAGCGATGGTCGGTCGAGGCCACCACGAAGGCCAGGCCGATACCGATCACGATGTTGGTCAGGTGCTTGGCCACGTAGACGGTGCTGTCACCTCCCGTGAGCGCCTGGTTGTGGGCGGTCGAGGACCAGACCAGAAGGGTGCCGAGCACGAGCAGCGCTCCGGTGCTTCCGATGAGCAGCCAGTCGAGCCGCTGCCAGGCACTTCTGCTCTCGGTGACGTTGACCCGGCGTGACGAGCGTGTCGTCGCGGCGACCGCGGTCGTGACCATCAGGGCCGCCGTCGGCTCTGTGTCGCGGGCGGGGCCTCCCAGCCGTCGTACGGCCTGGTCGGCGCGCGCAGAGCCGGCGGGGTGATCGCGCCGTTCGGCTTGAACACCGGCAGGGCGGTCGGCGGCTTCGCGCCGGGCTGAGCACCCTGCGCCGGATCCACCTTCAGGCCATGGACGCCGTAGAGCGACTCCCAGATGTGGCGGATCGCGTCGCCGGACGTGCCCGACCCGGTGCCGCCCTGCGAGATCTGCATCACCACGACGTACTGCTTGTCATAGCTCGCGACCCACGAGGTGGTCTGCTTGCCGTAGACCTCGGCGGTCCCGGTCTTGCTGCGGATCTGCACCTTGTTGAGCGGGAACCCGCCGAACTTCCAGGCCATGGTCCCGACCTTCGCGGTGCCGAGCAGCGCCGTGTCGATGTAGCTCAGCACGCCAGGGGGTACGTCGACCTTGCTCGCGACTTCGGGCTGGATCCGCTTGACCACCGAGCCGTCCGGGCGCACCAGCGCCGCACCCACCCGCGGCTTCCAGAGCGTCCCACCGTTGGAGATGGCGGCGTAGGCTACCGCGAGCTGCAGCGGCGTCAGGAGCGTGTCGCCCTGGCCGATTGCGAAGTTCACTGCATCGCCTGCTCGGTAGCGCCAGCCGTCGACGCAGAACTCGCGCGCGAACACGTGGAGGAAGTCGGTCTGCGGCGACTTGCCGAGCCTGCAGTAGTAGTCCTTGTTGGCCTTCCAGTAGGCCAGCTTCCACTGCCGGTCGGCGATCCGCCCGGCAACCTCGCCGGGGAGGTCGATGCCGGTGGCGCGTCCGAAGCCGAACTTCTGCGCGTTCTCCACCAGCGCGTCGCGCGCGTGCACGTTTCCCGAGTCGCCACCCGACTTCAACCAATCCTGGTACCCCACGCGGTAGAAGAACGTGTCGCACGAGACCTGCAGCGCCTTGGCGAAGGTGATGGGGCCGTACGACTCGGACTCGTAGTTCTTGAACGTGCGGTCCCCGACCTGGAATGACGACGAGCAGTCCAGCTTGGACTTGGTCGTGTAGCCGTGGGTGAGCGCGCCGGCGGCGTTGAAGGGCTTGAACGTGGAGCCTGGGGCGTACTCCCCCTGGTCGGCCCGGTTCAACAGCGGCTTGTCTGCCTGGTCGGTGTAGAGCGCGTCGAGGTCACGCTGGGTGATGCCACCGACCCACACTGCTGGGTCATAGGTCGGGAAGCTGGCCATCGCGACAACCTGCCCGTTGGTCGCGTTGAGCACGATCGCCGAGCCGGAGTCGGCGACGTACTTGCGGTGGGTGACCGGGTCGACCGTCTTGCGGGCGGTCATGATCGCGCCCTCCAGCTGGTGCTCGACGACCGACTGCACCCTCGCGTCGATGCTCGTGACCAGCGTGTCACCGAGTTGCGGCGCCGTGGTCCCCTGACTGCCGAGGACGCGGCCGGCGGAGTCGACGGCCACCCGGTTGACCCCCGGGACGCCGCGCAGGTACGTGTCGTACGTCTGCTCCAGGCCCGACCGGCCAACCGTCGACTGGGCGGTGAGCCCGCTGGCCCCCCGGTCGGCCTCGGCCTCGAGCTCCGACTCGGTGATCGGCGAGATGTACCCAAGGACCTGGGCGGCGTTGATGCCGTACGGCGATGGGTACGCCCTGACCTGTTGGGCCGAGGCGGTCACCCCTGGGTAGTCCTCCGGCTGCTCGAGGATGGCCGCAGCAACCTGCTGGCGGATGTCGTCCGCCACCGGGATCGGGGCGTACGGGGAGCCGTTCCAGCAGATCGGAGCCTTCGCCGCGCCGGCTTCGCCGCAGGTCTTGGCGCGTTGCGCGAGGACGGCCGGCGCGACGCCGAGGGTGGCCGCGAGCCTGGTGAGCACCGAGTGGCGGGCCTGCGGTCGGAGCTTGTCGAAGACGCTCCTGTCGACGGACACGACCCAGGAGGTGCGGTTCGCCACCAGCGGGCGCCCCTGGTCGTCGACGATCAGGCCCCGCGGGGCCGGGATGTTCACGTCACGCACGGCGTTGTTGACGGCCGCGGCCTGGTAGGTCTCCTGTCCCACGACCTGCAGGTACCACAGCCGCGCGAACAAGGTGGCGAACAGCGATAGCACCATCACCTGGACGACGATCAGTCGCGACCGGTGCACCCTGGGAGACCTGCTCATCCGGTCACCAGCGATCGGACGGCTCGAGCCGCCGGAAGGCCATGAGCAGGAGGGGTACGACCAGCGGGGCCAGCAGCACGTCGTACAAGATCGCGATCGGCACCACGTGGATCGCCGAGTCGACGGTGACCGACTGCTCTCCCAGCACCAGCCCCGACAGCGCGTAGAGCGACGTGCCGATGAACGCACCGGACGCCACGACGAGCACCGTGGCGAACACCGACTGGTGCCCGTCTGTTTTTGCCAGGCCGGTCAGGTAGCCCACCACCACGAGGGCGAGCGCCCAGCGGCCCGCGGTGTGGTCCGCCGGTGGCGCGAGATCGAGCACCAGGCCGGCGGCGAAGCCGACAAGTGAGGCGTAGGTCGGGCCGCGGACCAGTGCGGCCCCGATGACGAGCAGCAACGCCAGGTCGGGCGCCACTCCGTCCAGCGCGAAGTGGCTGAACACGCTGAGCTGCAGCGTCACAGTCAGCAGGATCAGCGCGGTGACGAGCAGCCCCCGCAGCGCGGTCGTCATCGAGCCCCGCCCGCCGCCACCGTGCTGTGGGGTGCACCGTGCGCGGTGACGACGCCGACCACGTCGAGGGTCGAGAAGTCGACGTACGGCTCGACGGTCGCGGTCTGGGTGAGCTCGGCCGGGGTGGAGTGGACGCTGACGATCCGGCCGATCGGGATGCCCGGAAGGTACGGCGCGTCGCCCGGCGAGCCCCAGGTGAGCACCGGGTCGCCGGGGTGCGGGGTGACCGTGTGGTCCACCAGGCTCAGGACAAGCGAGCTCTCACCGCTCAGGTCGCCGGTGCCGCCGAGGAAACCAAGCTCCATGGACGTCCCGAGCCGGCCGCCGACCGTCGAGTCGCGGTCGATGACCAGCAGCACGGTCGCCGTGCTCGCCGACGCCGCGATCACCCGGCCCACCAGCCCGTCGGCGTTGACTACGGTGAGATCCGGGACCACACCGTCGTCGGTCCCCGCGTCGATCGTGACCGTTCGCGAGAAGGCCTGGGCCGGGCCGATCGCCACCACCTGGGCCTGCACCACCCGGTAGCCGGTGCGGTCGGCGAACTTGGCGATCGTGTGCACCTCGGTATTGCGCGTCTCGTTGGCCCGCTGGGCCCGCAGCTGCGTCCGCAACCGCTGGTTGGCGGCCTGGAGCGCCGCGTTGTCGTCGCGCAGTCCGGACACGCTGCGGAAGTGGTCGGGGATCCCGGTAACCGGCCGCATCGCGCTGGCGACGCCGTCCTCGACGGGGCCCAGCACGGCGCCCACGAAGGAGCGCAGCGGGTCGACGGGGGACGCGGTGGCCTGGTGGCGGGCGTCCAACGTCAGGATCGTGACGCAGGCCAGGACGAGCAGGCCGATCACGGCCCGCGAGCGCCCGGAGTCGTGGTGCATCGCGGGTTACCTGCGCTGCTCGGAGACCAGGACCTGCTGGAGCGCCTCGAACTCCTCGACGCACTTGCCGGCGCCCAGGGCGACCGAGTCGAGTGGGTTGTCGGCCACGTGGACCGGCATCCCCGTCTCGTGGCGCAACCGCTCGTCGAGCCCGCGCAGCAGCGCACCGCCGCCGGCTAGGACTACGCCGCGGTCCATGATGTCGCCGGCCAGCTCCGGCGGGGTCTTGTCGAGCGTCGACCGTACGGAGTCGATGATCGCGTGCAACGGCTCCTCCAGAGCCTGACGCACCTCGGCCGAGGAGATCACCACGTTCCGGGGCAGCCCGCTCACCATGTCACGGCCCCGGATCTCGGCTTCGGGCTCGTCGGGCAAGGGGAAGGCGGAGCCGAGAGCCACCTTGATCTCCTCGGCGGTGCGCTCGCCGAGCATCAGCGAGTACTCCTTCTTCATCCAGCTGATGATCGCCTGGTCGAGGTCGTCGCCCGCCGTACGGATCGACTGGCTGGTGACGATGCCACCGAGACTGATCACGGCGACCTCGGTCGTGCCCCCGCCGATGTCGACGATCATGTTGCCGGTGGCCTCGTGGACCGGTAGCCCGGCACCGATGGCGGCTGCCATCGGCTCCTCGATGATGTAGACCCGCCGGGCGCCGGCCTGGTAGCCCGCCTCCTTCACCGCCCGCTGCTCGACGGCGGTGATTCCGGAGGGCACGCAGATGACCAACCGTGGCTTGGCGAAGTACCGCCGGCGGTGGACCCGCTGGATGAAGAAGCGAAGCATCTGCTCGGTGGCCTCGAAGTCGGCGATCACGCCGTCCCGGAGCGGCCGGATGGCGAGGATGTTGTCCGGGGTACGGCCGATCATCCGCTTGGCCTCGGTGCCGACCGCGAGGATCTCCCGGGTCTGGGCGTTCATGGCGACGACGGAGGGCTCGTTGAGCATCACGCCTCGGCCGCGGACGTAGACCAGCGTGTTCGCAGTGCCGAGGTCGACGGCCATGTCGCGGCCGATGATGCTGTTCGCCATCTGCTGCGCCGCTTCCTCTCGCCTGGTGGACGTCGCCGGTTGGAGAGCCTTCGACGAAAGGCTCTCGGGACAACTCGGAATCAGGCTAAAGCGGGAGAACGACTTGATCGTGGAGACACTTCGGAGCCGCCGGGGATTTCCGACCGTGGGGCGATCCGTTGGGGTAGCCGCCGCCTTGCGGAGGGGTACCGGCCGTCAGCTCCTGGTGACCGTCCAGCAGGTGGCGGTGTGGTCGCTGAGGACGTTCCATCCGGTCGCGTCCGGCCACTGGTAGGCGTCGCCGCTGTCGACCCGACCATGGAGCCAACGGTCGATGACCTTGGCGCAGCCCTTTGCGCTCGCTGCGCGAAGGGCAGTCTTCCCCGGGTACCTGTCGCCGCCGGGGAGGGTGACGGCGCCGATCGCCCGCAGCACGTGCCGCTGGTCGCACGGCACCGCGTGGCCGCTGGCGAAGTCCGGGGTCGTGCGACATGCGTGGATGCTGTCCGGCACCGTGCCGTCGAGGAGGCCGGCGACCCGCGTCGGCAGCTCCTGCAAGGCCAGTCCGTCCTGCCCGCCGACCACGAGGTCGCAGCGGTACCAGCGCGCACCGTTCGCGAGCTCAGCCTGGTTGGGCAGGTAGTACGCGAGCCCGAGCAATGAGGTGTGCTGCGACGTGGTGTTGCCACCGACCGTCCGCTTCCAGGCTTCCTTGCACCGTTGTAGGGCCTGGTCGCCGAGACTTCCGTCGGCGAGTGTCCGGTTGGTGACCTCCGCCGCGGGGAACCCGCCGACGGCGATGGTCACGCTGGTGTGCGGCCGGCTGCACGGAACCGGGCGCGTCTCGTTGCTGGATGGTGCGATGTCGGCGGTCGTGAGCACCCGGCAGGCGCCAACCTTCGGCAGTCCCGGCCCGAGACCGGTCACGGCCGAGGGCGAGTCGCCGCCGGAGCAGCCAGCAGCGAGGACGGCAAACGAGACGGCATAAACCAGCCGGCCAGTCCTGGCTCGGCCACTCGCTCGGCCCCATGACGGTCGCATGTGTGGTGCCCCGCTCTGTGTTGGTGGGCAGAAACCGTACACCAGGCCGACCGCCCGTTAGGCGACACCGGACGGCGGGCTCATCACCTTGGCGTACGCGGCAGGTGGCGTACCGACTGCTGCCGTGAAGGCTCGCGCGAGATGCGCCTGGTCGCCGTATCCAGGCCCGGACGCGAGCTCTTCCCCGGATCTGCCAACGGCTGGGTCATAGAGTCTGGACATGACCTACTCCAAGACCGCAGTGGCGACGCTGAACCTGGCCGGGTGGGAAGAGACCCTAAAGGAGGACATCGACAGGGTCAGGGGGAGACCAAGAACGGCGTCTACTACCCCAAGCGCGGCGTCACGCTCGCCGAAGCCTCCTTCACCTATACCGGCGACATCGAGGGCACCAGCATGGTGCTGTACCTGATCACCTATAAGCCAAGCGAGGCCGCTCCGGTGCTCGCGGTCGAGCGGTTCAGCGGGTCGATCGACGGACGGGAAGGGACCTGCGTCCTGACCTCGACGGGCACCCAGTCCAGTCGCCGGGAAACGTGCAGGCTCACTCCGAGGTGGTTGCCGGGCTCGGCACCGGCGACCTGGCTACCCTTCGCGGCGAGATCGACCTGCACATCGAGGGCATGAGCCAGCATGGCTACCCGGTCTCGATGTGCCATGACCTCGAGTGACAGGCTCCCCGGGGGCAGCCTGCCGACTCGCCTGCCCGCGTTTGAGTGGCTAGCCACCCAGATAGCCCCCAAGCCACCCAGACTTGAGTGGCTCAGGGGCCATTTGCCTGGCTAGCCACCCAAGCGGCCTCTGGTGCGCTCAGAGGTCCGGGAACCAGATGGCGATCTCGCGTTCGGCGGACTCCAGGGAGTCGGAGCCGTGCACCAGGTTCTCCCGGTTGGACAGGCTGAGATCGCCCCGGATGGTGCCGGGGGCCGCCCGGCGTCCGTCCGTGGCGCCGTTGACCGTCCGCACCACCTCGACCGCCTCATCCCCCTCGAGCACCATCGCGACCAACGGACCGCTCGTCACGAAATCCCGCAGCGGCGGGTAGAACTCCTTCTCCACATGCGCGGCGTAGTGCCGGTCGGCCAGCTCGGAGGTGATCGTGCGCTGGTCCATCGCGACGATGGTCAGACCCTTGGCCTCGAACCGTGACACCACCGCGCCGACGAGGCCCCGACGAACCGTGTCGGGCTTGAGCAGGACGAGCGTGCGCTGCATCATGCGCTGCACTCTAAACGTTGCGCCCCGTCGACACCGTTGCGGTCGTCATGCGCGGGCCGCCTGCTCCCGCTCGATCTTGAGCCCGAGCACGTAGGCGGTGGTCCACAGCGCCCCGAAGCCCGCACCCAGCACGATCATGGCCGGTACGACGACACCGAGCGCCAGCGCCGCGACCTGCAGCGCGAAACCCGCGTAGTAGGCCCACTCGAGGCGCAGGAGGCCTGCGATCACCAGCGCCGCCACCGCCAGCCCCAGCCCGATCCCGAGGCTGGTAGGCGCCGACACGTCCTCCACCGAGATCAGCACGATGCTCGACAGAGCAAGCACGACGCACTCGAAGCCGAGGACCGAGGCGCACATGATCCGCCGCGGGGACCGCATCAGCGGTGTCCGACGAGCAGGGTTCGAGCCTCACCCGCGGTGATGACCGACCCCGTGACCAGCACTCCCCCGCTGCCGAACCCCACGTCATCGCCGATACCCGCTTCGGCTACGGCGATGCCGCGCTCGAGGGCGTCGTCGAGGCGCGGGATGACCTCCACCCGGTCCGAGCCGAAGACGTCCGCCGCGAACTCACCCAACTCCTGTGCCGGCATGGCTCGCGGAGTCGAGTTCTGCGTACAGATCACCCAGGAGAGCACCGGATCGAAGGCCTCCAGCACCCCGGCCACGTCCTTGTCCCCCATGACGCCGAGGACGCCGACGAGAGGGGTGAAGGCGAACTCCTCCTGCATGGCGCGCGCCGCAGCCCGGGCTCCGTGCGGGTTGTGTGCCGCGTCCAGGATGACCGTCGGTGAGCGTCGGACGATCTCGAGCCGCCCCGGCGAGGTCACCTCCGCCAGCGCGGCCCGGACCGCCTCCGGGCCGAGCCCACCGTCGAGCGCCTTGCCACCCGCGAACGCCTCCACGGCGGCGATCGCGCAGGCGGCGTTGTGGGCCTGGTGAGCGCCGTACAGGGGAAGGAAGATGTCGTCGTAGGTTCCTCCGATCCCCCCGACCGAGATCAGCTGACCACCGACTCCGGGCGCCCGCCGCGCCACCGCGAAGTCGATGCCTTCCCACACGACCGTCGCGCCCACCTCGCCGACCCGACGCAGCAGCACCTCGGCCACGTCGACATCCTGCTGGGCGAGCACTGCGACGCTGCCAGGCTTGATGATGCCGGCCTTTTCTACGGCAACCTCGGCCGGGGTGTTGCCCAGCAGCCGGGAATGGTCGACGCCCACCGGCGTCACCACGGCCACAGCTGCCTCGACCACGTTGGTGACATCCCAGGTGCCTCCCAGGCCGACCTCGAAGACGGCAGCGTCGACGGGTGCGTCGGCGAACGCGGCGAACGCCATCGCCGTCACCGTCTCGAAGAACGACAACGGGTGAGGGGACCGCTCGTCGACCAGCTCGACATACGGGATGACTTCGGTGTAGATCTCGACGAAGCGTTCCGGGTCGAGCGGCTCGCCGTCGACGGTGATCCGCTCGGTCATCAGCTCCAGGTGCGGGCTGGTGAACCGTCCGGTTCGCAGCCCGAGCCCTCGCAGGAGTGCGTCGATCATCCGGGCCGTGGAGGTCTTGCCGTTGGTGCCGGTCAGATGGATCACCGGATAGACGCTCTGCGGCTCGCCGAGCAAGTCACAGACGTCTCGGATCCGGTCCAGCGTTGGATCGATCCGGCTCTCCGGCCAGCGGGCGAGCAGCGCCTTCTCGACTTCGGCGTAGGTCGGCTCGGCGACAGACTCGATCATCGCGGCGAGTCTAGTGCCGCCGGCTGCACGGCCCTCGGCATGGACACGTCCGAGGGAGGGCAGGACGGGGGCATCCAATCCATTGCGGCGCTCGTTCCGATCTCCTTGTGTAAGCAAACGCGAAGAAGGACACGACATGCAGCCCAAGCTCCTCCCCACCGCAGCGGTCCTGGCGGTCGCCATTTTGGGGTTGTCCGGATGTGGGTCGTCCAACGACAGCCCGGCCGCCGGCCAGGGTACGACGACGATGACGCACTCCGCCAAGGTGACGCATCCCACCAAGGCGCCCGCGACCAAGCCCTCGGCGAGCACGCCCGCCACGTCGTCCGGCGACGCGATGGCAGGGATGGTGATGATCGACATCAAGAACTTCATGTACGTGGGCAACATGTCGGTCAAGCCGGGTCAGCAGGTGATGGTCACGAACGACGACCCCGAGGCGCACACCCTGACGTCCGACCAGACGGGCATGTTCGCGGTCACCGTTCAGGCGGGCGCGACGGCGACGTTCGACGCGCCGACCAAGCCCGGCAGCTACGCCTACCACTGCGACTTCCACTCGAACATGCACGGCACTCTCGTCGTCGCCTGACACCGCCCTCGGTTTCGTCCGACCCGGCATGATCAGTGGCGGGGCTAGTGCGTCGGGAGAACACCGTAAGATTTGCGTCCATGACCTCCACGCAGACGCCACCCGCCTTGGCTACGGCGCCCGGTGCCCCGCGCTCGGTCGCCGTACCGGCGAGCCCTGCCCTGGAAGGCCTGGAGGCCAAGTGGGACGCGATCTGGCGGGAGCGGCGAACCTACGCCTTCGACCGGACCAGGTCCCGCGACGAGATCTACGCGATCGACACCCCGCCGCCCACGGTCTCGGGAACGCTCCACTTCGGCAGCGTCTGCTCGTACACCCAGTGCGACCTGATCGCCCGCTACCAGCGGATGCGCGGGAAAGAGGTCTTCTACCCGATGGGGTGGGACGACAACGGGCTGCCCACCGAGCGCCGCGTGCAGAACTACTACGGCGTGCGCTGTGACCCTCGGCTGCCGTACGACGCGGGCTTCCGCCCACCCGACACGCCGGATGCCAAGCGGCAGGTGCCGATCAGCCGACCGAACTTCGTCGAGCTCTGCCAGCAGCTCACGGAGGAGGACGAGGTCGCCTTTGAGGCGCTGTTCCGCCAGCTGGGGCTCTCCGTGGACTGGGACTACCTCTATCGCACCATCTCCGCCGACGCGCGGGCCACCTCGCAGCAGGGCTTCTTGCGCAACCTGGCGCGCGACGAGGCCTACCAGGCCGAGGCACCGACACTCTGGGATGTCACGTTCCAGACGGCGGTCGCCCAGGCCGAGCTCGAGGCCCGCGAGTATGGAGGTCACTACTACCGAGTCGCCTTCCACCGGCCCGACGGCCCCGTCTGGATCGAGACGACCCGCCCAGAGCTCATCCCCGCATGTGTGGCCCTGATCGCTCATCCAGACGACGGGCGCTACCAGCCACTGTTCGGGAAGACGGTCACCTCGCCGCTGTTCGGCGTCGAGATCCCGGTGCTCGCCCACCGGCTCGCGGAGCCGGACAAGGGTGCCGGCATCGCCATGTGCTGCACCTTTGGTGACCTGACCGACGTGCAGTGGTGGCGCGAGCTGCAGCTGCCAGTCCGCGCCGTCGTCGGGCGCGACGGCCGGCTGCTCGTGGACCCGCCGGCGTGGCTGACGTCGGAGGTCGCCACGTCGTCATACCGGCAGATGGCGGGCAAGACCACCTTCAGCGCACGCGAGGCCATCACGACGATGCTCGGCGAGAGTGGCGATCTCGCCGGCGAGCCCACGAAGACCACCCGGATGACGAACTTCTACGAGAAGGGCGACAAGCCGCTGGAGATCGTCGCCACCCGACAGTGGTACATCCGCAACGGTGGCCGCGATGCGGAGCTGCGCGACGAGCTGACCGCCCGCGGCGACGACATCGGCTGGACGCCGCCGTACATGAAGCAGCGCTACACGAACTGGGTCGACGGCCTCAACGGCGACTGGCTGATTTCCCGACAGCGGTACTTCGGCGTGCCGTTCCCGGTCTGGTATCCCCTGGACGAGGAAGGCGAGCCGCGCTACGAAGCGCCGATCGTCGCCAGCGAGGACCAGTTGCCGGTCGACCCGGCGTCGGATGCTCCCGACGGCTACCACGAGGCGCAGCGGGGAGAGCCCGGCGGCTTCCTCGGTGATCCCGACGTCATGGACACCTGGGCTACCTCGTCGCTGACGCCGCAGGTCGCGGGCCGTTGGCGGACGGACTCCGACCTGTGGACACGCGTCTTCCCGATGGACCTGTGCACGCAGGCCCACGACATCATCCGTACCTGGCTCTTCTCCCGGGTCGTGCGGTCACGCTTCGAGCACCACGAGACTCCGTGGGGACACGCGATGATCAGCGGGTTCGTTCTCGACCCGGATCGCCGGAAGATGTCGAAGTCGAAAGGCAACGCCACGACGCCCGCCGACCTGCTCGCGCAGTACGGCACCGACGCCATCCGCTGGCGGGCCGGGTCGCTGCGGCCCGGTCAGGACTCCGCGTTCGACGAGAAGCCGCTCAAGGACGGCCGCCGGCTGGCGATGAAGGTGCTGAACGCCTCGAAGTTCGTGCTCGGGACGGGGGCCACCGCCGGAGACACCATGGCGATCGCCAACGCACTCGACCTGGCGATGCTTCACCGGCTGCGCGAGGTGGTCGAGGAGGCGACCGAGGCGTTCGACGCCTACGAGTACGCGGCAGCGCTAGAGGTCACCCAGCGGTTCTTCTGGACGTTCTGCGACGACTACCTCGAGCTGGTGAAGGAACGCGCGTACGGGACCCGAGACGCGGAGGGCGCGGCCTCTGCGCGGGCCGCGCTCTGCGCTGCGCTCTCCGTCCAGCTCCGGCTGCTCGCGCCGTTCCTGCCGTTCGTGACCGAGGAGGTCTGGTCGTGGTGGCAGGACGGCTCGATCCACAACAGCCGCTGGCCGGAGCCCGACGTAGACCTGCGGGCGGTGGCGCACGATCCCGAGGTTTTCGGGGCCACCGCGCAGGCGCTCGCCGGTATCCGTGGCGCGAAGTCGGTGGCGAAGGTGTCGATGCGGAGCGAGGTCAGCAAGGCAGTCATCTGCGGCCCCGCCGACCGGCTGGATCTGGTACGGCGCGCGCTGGGCGACCTGGCCGCCGCCGGCCGGATCACCGGTGAGGTGGTGTTCGCCCCGTCCGCGGCGAGCGTCATCACCGTCGAGGCCACCCTCGCCCCGTCCGAATGACGCCGCACACCTTTCTCAGTGGTTCGGAACGGCTCGGCCGCCCCACGGGCTCGGAGCCAGCCACTTCGTTCCGTACCACCACCTTGGAGGGCAGGTTTCAGCAGCCGGCGTCGCCCGCGACCTGTTGACAGGGATAAACGACCAGGGCTGACCCGCCGCCTCGACGACGTGGCTCCGCGGCCGCGCGGAACAGGTTGTCTCCGAGGATCTGCACCCCCGTCGCGGCACCGATCTGGTGGTCGATCGGCTGCGGGCCGGTGACCTCGGTGAAGTCCTGGCCGTGCCGGGTATGCAGCAGCCGCGCGACCTTCGTGTCCAGGAACTCCTGCTCCGCGTAGCTTGTCGGGGAGTTCGCGTTCCCGACGCGGGCGCGGCGATCGCTCTCTCCAGCGACATGCCGAAGTCGATGTGGTTGATCAGGATCTGCAGCACGGTCGTGATGATGCTCGACCCGCCGGGACGCCGGCAGGTTCGGGTCGGGGGTGTCCGGGTCGGCGGGCACGAAATCGAAGTGGGCGCGGGTCGCCGCGGCTCGTACGCCGCAAGGTCCTCCGGCGTCATGATGCCGGGACGCACGCGCAGCGGCGTGTGCGGCGTGGTGTGCGGGTGCCGTACCTCGTTGACCACCGCGGCACCCATCGGGCCGTCGTAGAAGTACTTCGGCCCGTGCTGGGCGAGCAGGCGGTAGGTGCGCGCGAGGTCGGGGTTGGTCAGCACGCTGCCGACGGGCAGCGGCTCGCCGTTGGGTCCGAGGAACAGCCGACGGCTCGCGGTGAACGCGCTCGCCGGGTCGTGTCGGAGGCGTGCGCAAAGATGCCGTGGTGAGCGCAACGCCCCCCAAACGCAACCGGGTCACCCCGCTCGGAGACATCGTCGCCACACCGCTTCGCGGTGCGTGGTGCGGCAACCGCGGCATCCTGCACCGGGACACGGAGGTGTCGCGCTTCCACGCCGGCGCCTTGTGGATCACCTGCGCGCTCAGCTTCCGGGACTGGCGTCTCCCGCAGTGGGAGTCGGGGCACTTCACCCTCTTGTTCTTCCACGACGAGGCGGTCTCCCTCGCGGCCGGCCACCGCCCCTGCGCGCTCTGCCGGCGCCCGGCGTACGACGCCTACCGACGGGCGGTGGAGTCGGCCGTCGGCACCGTGCCAGGGCTGGCCAAGGATCTCGATGTGCTGCTGCACACCGAGCGCCTCCACCGGGGCACCCATCGCAGACGACTGCACGAGGTGAACTGGAATGAGGTACCGGACGGCGGCTTCGTCATCCACCGAGGCGATCCCGCGCTCGCGCTGGGACGCTCGCTCGTTCCTTGGACCGTCCTGGGGTACGGCGAGCCAGTGCTCCGTCCGCGATCGGGCACCGCCTCGGTGATAACACCGCCGACGAGCCTGGCTGCCCTCCGCGGCGGCTACCGCCCCCAGATCGGCTTGTCGGTCGGGACCTGAACGCCTGCGGCTCGGCCTCAAGGATGTCGGAGCGAGCGTCGTCAGGCCGGCCGGCGGCGAGGAGCTGACCCACCCACCCCCGGCGCCGCCGACTGGGTCCAGACTCGCCGCCACTGGGCGACCTCGGGGCCTCCCGGGTCGGGAGTCGTGCCGTCGGCGACTCGCCGCCTGGCCTCCCACCAGGAGGTGGTGTCCTCGTCCAGCAGGGCGGCCACCCCGGCGCGGACGCGGAGTGCGAAGTCGCGAGCCGACTCCCCCGGCGCCGCCCGCAGCGGCTCGCCGAACCGGATCGTCACCGGCCGGCGACCGGCGCTGGGCCAGCCCTGGCCCCGCGGCATCGCCGCGAAGGTTCCGCGATGGGCGACCGGGATCACCGGCACCGAGTTCTCCACTGCGAGCCAGGCGGCCCCCATCCGGAACCGGCCCACCCACCCGTCGGGTGATCGGGTGCCCTCCGGGAAGACGACCAGGTTCCAGCCGTCGCCAAGCACCTGTCCCGGGGTGGCCGCCAGACTGCCGCCGCGGCGCTCGATCGGGAAGGTGTTGAAGAGCACCGCCGAACCGACGGCACGCCACCAGGTGTCGAAGAAGTAGTCGGCCGCCGCCGCCACCGCGGTCTTGCGCCGCCACTCGTCCGGCAGCGATAGCAGGATCAGCGGCGTGTCGAGGTGGGAGGCGTGGTTCGCCGCGAAGATGACCGGGCCCGGTACCCGGGTCAACACGTCCAGCCCTTCGACGTACGGCCGCACCTGCGAACGGAACAGCGGCTCGAGACCGCCCTTCTGGGCGACCTCACGAAGTGCCCGTGCCGGCGCTCGTCGAGACCACCCGGTCGGGAAGACCGCGGTCTCGCGTTCCTCGAGGAACTGCTCGGCCGACCTGGGCACCATCGAGCGGCGGCCCCAGCGCCAGCCCCGGGCGACCTGGCGGACGTCGGACACCGCGCCGACGAGTGGCCGGGCGCTTCTGGAGCTGGCCACGTCAGCGCACCTCCGCGATCAGGTGCGGCGGGTTGCGCAGCACGGTGATCGACGGCGAGCCTCCGACGGTGCTCGACGCCATCTCGAGCGCGTCGGCCAGGCTGGAGGCGGCCCGGAAACCCATTCGCGACACTGCCTTGCGGTCTGCGCCGACCCAGATCACGTCTCCGACGTGGTCCATGGCGTGGGCGGCCCAGTACCACATGTAGAACGGGTGGACCCCGTGGTAGGCGTGCGAGGTGCGGTAGAGGTGGATGTACCACGGGTCGGTCGCATACTGCGCCTCGAACTTCGCCTCGATCACCGCCGGATCGGTCGACTCCGCGAGCACCTCCTCGTAGAAGTCCACGTAGCTCGGGTGGTGCAGCTGGTTGAAGTCGGGCTTGACCGGATGGTAGAGGATCACCGCTCCGCCCTTGCGCACCAACGGCTGGCCCCGGTACGAGTTGAAGAAGTACCCCAGGCCCATGCAGGTGGCGAGGATCGGGTTCATCGTGGAGTTGACGTTGTACGGTCCCAGGAACGGCACCCCCATGACGAGGACGTCCGACTGCCCCTGGACCTCGACCAGTTGCTGGCGGTGGACGTTCGCGATGGTCTTCTCGTGCACTGCCTCGGTCTCCCCGGCATGCACTCCGGTCAGGCCATACGGCGCTCGCAGGTCGTGGAACATCTTGTGCCGGAGGCGGTCCGGCGCGAGTGCCAGCCCTCGTCGTACCGCGAGCATCGATGCCTGGTCCTTGATGCTCCACTCCCACTCACGCTTGAGCAGGAAGTCGTACGGCGCCGGGAAGACGTTGTTGTTGAGTGTGGTCTCGATGGTGAAGATCTTCAGGTGGCCGGCCAGCATCCGCCCCATCCGCCAGGCCGAGTGGTGGAGATGCGACTTGGTGTGGTCCATGAAGGAGTGCGACCGGACCATGGTCTTGGAGTTGTGGTGGTGCTTCAGGCTCTTGTACGACGCCAGGCCGATCGGCACCGACTTGTGGCCGCCGTCCATCGCGACCAGGTTGACGTTGACGTAGACCAGCAGGTCCGACTCGGCGGCCCGGCGGTTGATCTCCACGTCCTCGCCCTGGTCGGTGAGGCCGACGTGCGACATGTTCGCGGGGTCCTCGGCGTCATGGTTGTAGAGCAGACCTTGCGGGTAGAAGGACCGGAACACCCGCTCCCCCACGATGTCCTTCAGCTCGGCCGCGGTGAGCCGCCGGTGCAGCGCGTTGGCGCTGACCAGCTCCACGTCGTCGACGCCGGCCTCCGCGGCCATCGTCAGGACCGCCTCGATGATGCGCTGCCGGATGTCGGGCTTGCGCATCGGCGGAAGCGGGATCGAGATGTCGTCGAACGCGATCGTCAGCCGCATGCCGGACCGGAGCAGCTGGGGCAACGGGTCGGCGCCTTCCGGGTTGAGCAGCGCGTGCCGGATCGCCCCCTCGACGTCGGGGATCCCAGGCAGCGCCTCGGGCGGGTAGACGACGCGGGTGCCGAGCGGGAAGTCCTCGAGCCGGAAGCCCTCTCCCTCGTGCACCACGATGGGCGGGGTCCGGTCGTCCACCTCGAGCACGAAACCTGGACGACTCACTTGTGGCTCCTTGGATCGAAAGCGACCTTCACGGTACCGAGGCGACCCGCCGAGTGGGCGTGGTCCAGAGCTTCGCGCCACCGGTGGAGGGGATAACTCACCACGGCTTGCGCAAGGCTGCTCAGCGCGGGTTGCGCTGCAAGCTCCATCGCCATGTCGAACGCGCCTCGTCCGTCGGCGGCGGGTTCGCGGGCCGAGGACGCGTACGAGCCGACGACCTCGAGCTCCCGGAACCAGGCGGCCGACAGGTCCGCGCCGGCCGGCATGCCCGACAGCACCACTCGGCCACCGGCCTTGGTGGCGTGCAGCGCGGTCTCCAGCGACTGCTTGCTGCCGACGGCGTCGATGGCCACGTCGACCCCACCGAGCAGGTACGAGCGGCCAAGCTCCGGCTTGACGTGGAATGCCTGGGTGCTGCGCCGGATGCCACGCAGCACCTCGTCGGGAGCCACCACGTCCGTGGCCCCGAGCAGTCGGGCCAGCTCCCGCTGGTGGCCGTGCTTCGCGACGACGGTGATCTGCCCCACGTCGGTGAGAGCACGCAGCGCCATGGTGGTCAGCAACCCGACCGAGCCTGCCCCACTGACCAGGACATGGTCGCCGCGGCCGACCCGCGCCCGCAAGGCCGTGTGCACGGCACAGGAGATCGGCTCGATGAGCACCGCCTGCTCGTCGGTCAGGTCGTCGGGGACGACGTGCAGCTGGCTGCGGTGAGCGGTGAACTGCTCTCCCCACCCACCGCCGGTGTCCGAGCAGAACCCGGTCTGAAGTCCCGGTTTGATGTGCCCGACGGTGATCCGGTCGCAGCGGTTGGTAAGCCCGGCCTGGCAGGAGTCACACGGGTCGACGCCGCGGGCGGCGCACTGCAGGACGGGGTCGATCACGACCCGGGTACCGGCGCGGAGGTCCTCGCAGTCGCTGAGCAGTTCGGCCACCGCCTCATGACCGGGCACCAGAGGCAGGGAGACGACGCCGGAGAAGTACAGGCTGGTACGGCCCGAGAGTGCGCCGAGGTCAGACCCGCAGATACCGGAGAGCCGGGTGCGAAGGGGCGCCCAGCCCGGCCGGGCCACCACCGGTTCGTCGATCGTGACCATGCGCAGCGGAGCGACCGGGCCGGAGAGGACACCGGGGATGCGCCCGCCGACAGCTCGAGCCGCCACGTGTCGCGGCAGCGAGCGGAACATCTGCAGCGCCAACATCATGCGCCGTCACCGGCAGGGGTCAGCATCCGGGCCACCGAGCCGGGCGTGGACCAGTCGACGATCGGCCAGTGGCTCTTCTTCGCGTGCCGGTACAGCGTGATGTCCGGCTGTACGGCGACGGGGTTGCCCACGGTGGCGAGCATCGGCAGGTCCGAGTGGGAGTCGGCGTAGGCGAAGCTGCGAGCCAGGTCGATGCCGTGGTCGTTCGCGTAGGCGCGCAACCACGCCGCCCGCGACTCCCCCACCAGCGGGGGCCGCTCCAGGAAGCCGGTGCAGACTCCCCGGTCGTCGACGGACAGCCGAGCGGCCTCAATGTGGTCGAACAACGGCGTGAGTGGACGGGTCAGGGAGCTGATCGCGCCGGTGACGAGCACTGTGCGGTGACCCGCCGTTCGATGTTCACGGATCCGTCGCACCGCGGAGGGGGACAGTCTCGCGAGCACGTGGGAGGTGAGCACTTGGTCGGCGATGTCGTCGAGGTCGTCGAGCCGGGCGCCGGCGTACTCGCGGTAGACCTGCCGGAGGAAGGCACTGCGTTCGCGACGTTCGGCGCGGATCATTCCGGGCAGCCGCGCCGCCGCCCGGGCCAGCTCGGTGAGCCGTTCGGCCGGGTCGAGCTCCTGCATGCGCATCCACAGGTAGGTCTCCACCACGTTCGACGACAGGAGGGTGCCGTCCATGTCGAAGACCGCAGCCACCTGACCAGCCGCCGGGTCTCCGGGAGGGTCCAACGCCTTCGGCTTGCGCGCGGCCGAGCCGGTACGGGCGCGCCGGATGACGTCGTACTTGCGTAGCGGCTCGGTCACCGCCGGGATGTGGACCTCGCCTAGGTAGTGGTCCCAGTCGATGACCGACGTGTCGAAGCCGAAGGCGGCCCGGTCGTCGGGGTGCAGCCGGGCCGCGAGCCCCATCGTCTCCACGTCGGAGAACGTCAGCTCGGCCTGCGCGTACTCCCAGTAGAGGTCGAGGTAACGGCGAAGGAACTCCAGGCGCCGGCGCTGAGTCTCGAGCTTGCGGGCCAGCTCGCGGGTGTGGTCGTGCCTGGGCGCGTGGGTCACCAGGTAGTCCGCCACCTTGTGGGCGCGCTCGCTGGTGACGAGCAGCCGCTCGACGTGCTGAGCGCCGGGGAACCGCCACTCGGGGAGCCGCACTGCCCCACGTTCCCCCATGTCGAACGGGTGGTGGTCGAAGTGGTCACGAACGATCGCGTAGAGGTGCCGGAACGACAATGCGTTGCGGGCTCCGGACGACACGTGGTACCAGCGCGGCGAGCCCGCCTCGGGCACCTCGCCGAGAACCGCCAGGATCGCCGCGACGACGTGGTCGACGGGAACGATGTCGACGACCAGGTCGGGCGCGGCCGGGAACTCCGGAAGCTCACCGCGGCCGTAGGCCAGGATCAGTGGCTCGGCCATCTTGAAACCTTCGATCCAACCCGGGTACGGCGTCTCGAGGGCCGACTCGATGATGCTGGGCCGGATGATCGACGCCGGCGCGTTGGCGGCGTAGGTCTCGACGACGCGCTCACCGAGCGCCTTGGTGAATGTGTAGCAGTCCGTCCAGCCCAGGCTGCGGGCCCGCTCGGTGCCCGCCCGGACGAGCTCGGCCCGCACCCATTCGCGGCGCCTCTCCTCGGTGGCCGAGGCCGCGGTGATCTGCCCGGCGCGCCCGTGCTCCTTCTCGGCCGCGTCCCGCAGCCGGGCGAGGCGGGCCGCCGTTCGAGACCGGTTCTCGATCTCTTCTCGCTGAGCGAGGCCCCAGGCCAGCTCTGCCTCGAGGTCGACGGTGTGCTCGACCGTTGCCTCTGCCACCAGCCCGCGGCGTCGCCCGGCGACGTACGCCGTCGAGATGTGTACGTAGTGCACCTGCGGGCCGACCTCCGCTACCCGGGCCAGCAGGTTTCGGGTGCCGACGATGTTGGTGGTGAACGCCTGGTCGACCGGAGGGTCGAACGAGACGTCGCCGGCGCAGTGCACGACCGCCGTGATCTCGCGCGGAAGGGACGGCACGTCGGCCAGGTCGCCCTCGAGGACCTGGATCCGGGCGGCCACAAGCCGTTCCGCCCCGCCGGCCGCCTCCACGACCTCGGAGAAGATCGGCTTGTCGAGCACCGCCCGCAGCCGGTCGGCACCGGTTGCCGACCCCTGGCTCCGCACGAGTACGGCGATCGCCGTATCCGGGGTCTGGGTGAGCATCCGGTGCAGCAGTGCCTCGCCCACGAAACCCGTGACACCGGTCACCAGGACGGTCGTCCCGCCAAGTCGCTCCGCCAGCCGGACGACTCCGGCCTGCTCGGTCATCGATGCTCCTCATTCCGCGGAAATCAAGGCAGCGGCCTCGAAACGCAAGCCCTCATCCTGCCCTACGAGAGCCGTGGGAAGGCAACTCGGGCTGCTTGAGACCCTCCCCGATGCGTCTGCCTCGGGACCGGGGTTCAGTGCGTAGCGACCGCAGACGAGTGGCGCTGGGCTAATCGCCGAGGTCGCCGCGACGCGCGAGTCGCCACGCGGCCGGCAAGGCAAGCGCAGCGACCCCGAGCTTGATGGCGTCGGTAACGAGGAAGGGCCGTACACCGAGATCGAAGGCCTTGGCCAGGCCGAGGTTGAGGTCCTGCGCCAACCACCCCGTGCCGACGGCGTAGATGACCAGGCTGCCACCGACCATCAGCAGCACGGTGCTCACGACGTGTCGGTCGGCGCCGCGGCGCGCAAGCGCACCCACGGCTCCGGCCGCGAGCACGAACCCGATCAGGTAGCCGAACGACGGACCACCCACCCCATGTGAGTGGCCGGCGAACCACGGCACGCCTGCCATCCCGGCGACGAGGTAGAGGAGCATCGACAGCACGCCCCGCACGGATCCGAGCGCTGCGCCCGACACCAGGACCGTCATGGTCTGCAACGTGAACGGGACCGGCGACAGTGGCGTCACGATCGAGACCTGCGCAGCCAAACCGGTGAGCCCCGCCCCGCCGACGATGAGGACGGCGTCTCGGATCAACGCCCCCGGTAGGAGGTCAGCCAGGACGACTCGTTCCGAGGCGGCGACAGCAGATGACACGCGGGCTCCCTTGGTCGGACGCGGCGAAGATCTGGCACGTACGTCGCGCGACCATATCAGCGCGCACGGGCACCGTTTGGCGACGTCCAAGGGCTTACCTCGAAGCCCACTGTGGACGTCGGGCTTACGGTGGCGGCTGTGGTCCCTGGGGCGGGTGTTGCCGAGGCAACGGCCGCACCGCGTGAAAGCCGTTCAGCGACTCTCGGCGGCCCTCGCCAGCGGCTTTGGGGCGGTGTATGGCTCCCACGCAGCCGTGTCCAGGAGGCCGCTCGGGGCTAGCCGTGGGCTAGGCGGACTTCTTCTTCTTGGGCGGCTCTTCGCGTGGCACCAGGGTCGGGTTGACGTTGTCGACTACCACCTCGCGGGTGACGACCACCTTGGCGATGTCTTCACGGGAAGGCACGTCGTACATCACGTTCAGCAGGACCTCTTCGAGGATGGCCCGCAGGCCACGGGCTCCGGTGCCGCGCAGCATCGCTTGCTCCGCGATCGCGGCGATCGAGTCGGACGTGAACTCGAGGTGCACGTTGTCGAGCTCGAACAGCTTCTGGTACTGCTTGGTCAGCGCGTTGCGCGGCTCGGTGAGGATGCGCATCAGGTCGATCTCCTGCAGCTTGTCGACCGTGGCGATCACCGGCAGCCGCCCGACGAACTCCGGGATCAGGCCGAACTTCAGCAGGTCCTCCGGGCGGACGTCGGCGAAGAGCTCATCGACGGCGTTCTCGGACTTGATCGTGAGCTCGGCGGTGAAGCCCAGCGACTTCTTGCCGGCACGCTGCTCGATGATGTGCTCGAGGCCGGCGAACGCCCCGCCGACGATGAAGAGGATGTTCGTCGTGTCGATCTGGATGAACTCCTGGTGCGGGTGCTTGCGCCCGCCTTGCGGCGGGACGGATGCCGTGGTGCCCTCGAGGATCTTCAGCAAGGCCTGCTGCACGCCTTCTCCGGAGACGTCGCGGGTGATCGAGGGGTTCTCGGACTTGCGCGCGACCTTGTCGATCTCGTCGATGTAGATGATCCCGGTCTCGGCCTTCTTGACGTCGTAGTCAGCGGCCTGGATCAGTTTGAGCAGGATGTTCTCGACGTCCTCGCCGACGTAGCCTGCCTCGGTCAACGCGGTCGCGTCCGCGATGGCGAACGGCACGTTCAGCATCCGGGCCAGCGTCTGGGCCAGGTACGTCTTGCCGCAACCGGTGGGGCCGATCATCAAGATGTTGGACTTGGCGAGTTCGACGGTCTCGTCCTTGCTCGGCCGCGCCGCCTCGCCGCAGCCCGCCTGGATGCGCTTGTAGTGGTTGTAGACCGCCACTGCGAGCGACTTCTTCGCCGTGTCCTGGCCGATGACGTACCCGTTCAGGAACTCGTAGATCTCGCGCGGCTTCGGCAGCTCCTCGAGGCCCAGCTC
This sequence comes from Propionibacteriales bacterium, assembly GCA_038254365.1. Classification (GTDB taxonomy): domain Bacteria; phylum Actinomycetota; class Actinomycetes; order Propionibacteriales; family Nocardioidaceae; genus JAWWPG01. Next base: position 6,301 of record JBBSGI010000031.1, on the reverse strand, counting down.
GACACCCTCCGAGAGCTCTTCCTCGATGATCTCGTTGCAGAGGTCGATGCACTCGTCGCAGATGTATACCCCGGGGCCGGCGATGAGCTTCTTGACCTGCTTCTGGCTCTTCCCGCAGAAGGAACACTTCAGCAGGTCTCCACCGTCACCGATGCGTGCCACCCGCTGGGTCTCCTTCGTCCGTGTCGATCAGCTGGGCCGATCGACGGAAGTCGTCGACGCCGCAACCGCCAGGCCGATGCCTGGGCTTTCCAGTGTTGACGCTACCGTCCGAGGGAGTCAACCGCTGGCATCTTTGTCCTAGGAGCGCGCCGGTGTCGTCTTCTGCGATTCGAAGATCTGGTCGATCAGGCCGTACTCGAGGGCCTGCTCAGCCGTCAGGATCTTGTCGCGCTCGATGTCACGGCTGACGTCTTCAATCGACTTGTTGGTGTTGTCGGAAATCATCTGCTCCAGCAGGCTGCGCATGCGCAGGATCTCGTTGGCCTGGATCTCGATGTCGCTGGCCTGTCCGTAGGTGCCTTCGGTGTACGGCTGGTGGATGAGGATTCGGCTGTTGGGGAGCGCGAACCGCTTACCCTTGGTGCCGGCCGCCAGCAGAACCGCTGCAGCCGACGCTGCCTGACCGAGACAGACGGTCTGCACGTCGGGCTTGAGGTAGCGCATCGTGTCGTAGATCGCGGTGAGCGCAGTGAACGAACCGCCCGGGCTGTTGATGTAGATGCTGATGTCGCGGTCGGCGTCCATCGACTGCAGACAGAGCAGCTGCGCCATCACGGCATTGGCGATGTCGTCGCTGATCGGCGTGCCGAGGAAGATGATGCGGTCCTCGAACAGCTTGGCGAACGGGTCGATTCGACGCACGCCGTAGGAGGTGCGCTCCTCCCACTGGGGGATGAAGTACTCGGCGCTGGGCGCGGTGTGCTGGTGGAGCGGAACGGGGTTCATGGCGAGTCCTTGGGCGACGGGGGCGGGGGCGGCGGATGGCTGGAGGCTCACGCGAACCCCTTCGGGCCCTCGTTCTTGCCCACGGAGACTTGGGCACCCGACTCGACCACGTGGTCGATGAAGCCGTACTCCCTGGCCTGGTCGGCGGTGAACCAGCGGTCGCGGTCGGCGTCTCTCTCGACCTGCTCCACACTCTGGCCGGTGTGCCTGCTGATCAGGTCGAACAACACCGTCTTGATGTAGAGAGACTGCTCGGCCTGGATCTTGATGTCGGAGGCCGACCCGCCGAGTCCGCCCGACGGCTGATGCATCATGATCCGCGAGTGGGGCAGCGCGTATCGCTTGTCATTGGCGCCCGCGCAGAGCAGGAACTGCCCCATGGAGGCGGCTAGGCCCATCCCGACGGTGGCGACGTCGTTGGAGATGAACTGCATCGTGTCGTAGATCGCCATGCCCGCGTCGACCGAGCCGCCGGGGCTGTTGATGTAGAGGAAGATGTCGGTGTGCGGGTCCTCCGCGTTCAGCAGGAGCATCTGGGCGCAGATCGCGTTGGCGTTCTGGTCCTTGACCTCCGAGCCCAGGAAGACGATGCGCTCCTTGAGCAGGCGTTGGTAGATGTGGTCGTCCAGACCGGCCTGGTTGCCTCCGCCGTTGGACTGGATCGTCGTCGAGTCGTCGTGAGTCACGAGACCGACACTAGCGGCCGGGCCCGACATTCCCACGGGACGAGCCCGCCTGTTCGCGCACAGCGCAGCGGGCCTTCCGGCCGGGGTTGGCGGACCCAGGCGGCGTAGGAGGCAGGTCGGCCTCCCCAGTAGGATCCGACGATGGCCGACCGACCCGCTGCGACCGGCCGTGCGGGCGGTGCTGACCGACCCGGACCGGCGCATCCTGCTCGTGCACTTCAGCTTTCCGTCGGACAGGTCGCTTCCCGGTGGCTTCTGGGCCTGCCCCGGCGGCGGGATCAACCGTGGCGAGTCGCTCACCGCAGCCTGGTGCGCGAGCTCCGCGAGGAGGTGGGCCTCGAGATCGGCGATCCCGGCGCGGTGATCTGGCGCAAGGAGCACGTCTTCGCGATGGAGCGGTGGGACGGTCAACAGGACACCTACTTCTGGATCGAGGTGGAGCCGTTCGAGCCACGACCTCATCTCAGCGCGCAGGAGCTTCTCGCGGAGAATGTCGACTCCACGCGGTGGTGGACGTGCGACGAGCTGCGTGCGGCGCAGCGGGCGTACGACGAGGGCGTCCTCGGCGACCCGGCATATGCCGTCCTCTCCCCCCGGCGGCTCGGTCACCTCGTCGGTGACCTGCTGACCCGGGGACGTCCCGTCCAGCCGAGGGAGCTCGACCCTCTCTGAGACCGCGGGTCCGGCGGCTCAGACGGGATGCACCACCCAGCAGATCGGAGGGGAGGTCAGGCCCGGAAGGCGGAGACGTCGAGCAGCTCGTCGGGGCGAGGCAGGATCTTGGTGAGCAGCAGGAACAAGGTCGTGGAGTCCATCGGGTCGATCGCCACCTTGTCGCCACGGTTCTCGAAGATGGCCATGCCGTCGTCGGAGACCCAGACGTGCAGTGCCCGCGATGCGACGGTGCCGTCTGAGGCCGGCCAGTCGGCGCGGAGGCTGTTCCAGGACCAGGGCCCGCTCTCGAGCCGCGAGGCGAAGCGCTGCGTCTGAGGGTCGGCGCTGCTGCCGGCGACGTACCGGATGGCTTTCGTCCGGGTGCGCGGCCGGTCGCTGAGCAGGTCCTCGACCAGGTTGTGAGGGGCCAGCAGTGGCTGGAACGCTAGACGCGGGCGTGGGCCGAGCCCGAACAGCCGAGCGAGGGCGGAAGGCAGGAAGCCCGGCGCCACCGGAAGCACGTCGACGCGCCGGTCTGTGGTGTCCAGCAGGAGCACCCCGGCGCCGCCCGCCACGAACCCGGTGCCCCTCGCTTCATGGCGCTCGTCAGCGCCCTGGAAGAGCACGAGGGTGCACTCCGGCTGCGCCGCCGCACTCAGCGGCGGCTCGAGCACCGGGTTGACGCGACCGTCCAGCACCAGCTGGGACTCCGCGAGTGGCCCTCGCAGGGACTGCGGCAGGTCCGCTCCGCGGGCCAGGTCGACGAGCGCGTCGAAGACCACCCGCGGCAGCCGGCAACGTCCGCTGCCGATGTCGATCTCGATCTCGATCTCCCCGCTCACGGCGACTCCTCGGTGTCTCCCCCGGCAAGATCGGGGAAGCTGCGCTCGATCCTCTCCACCAGATGCACTACGTCGGGGTAGCGGGGCGTCCAGATCGACGTGGTGAGCGTGAGCCCCCTGTCTGCGTGCAGAACAGCCACCTGGCGCATCGTGACCGGCACTCCACCTTGCACGCTGTGATGTCCTAGTCGCCGTACGACGACCCCCGCGTCACCGGCGTCGGGTCGTTGCTCGGTGTAGCGGTCGAGGAGCTGCCACGCGTCAAGCATGGTGAGCATCATCTGGTCGTTTCCGTCCTGCCACTGCGCCAGCGTGGTCCCGTCGGGCAGGTCGTCGACGGTGACCACGATGTTGTTGCGGAAACCCTGACCGGCGAAAGGCTCCACCGCGACCAGCCGGGCCTCGTCCGCCGGTGGTTCGACCTGTTCCCACTCCCGGGGCAGGAGCAGAGCGAACCCGTTCACCTGGTCGCGGTAGGGCTCCAGGGTCACGCCCATAGGCACCTCGTCACGTCCCACGCATCGCGGAACGCCCGCTGCGGGCGCGGCGGAACCACCCCGGCCCCCACCAGCGTGGATGGACGATCCCGATGAACGTGACGCCGGCTCCGATCAGGAAGAACGGCACGAGGAATGGCTTCGCACCGGACCCCAGCAACCGGTAGAGGCCGCCCACCACGAGGAGGAGGCCGAAGCCTGGAAGCGCTCCGAGCACCAGCGAGTAGTAACCGGAGCGGCCGAACCACCAGCGCGCCCGAGGGGTGCGACCAAGCCAGCTCCACGCGGCTAGGGTGCAGCACGCCAGGCCCACGACGAGCCACCCCCAGCCAGTCAGGTCCATCTAGAAGATGCTACTGATGGCGCTGCCGATGTCGTCAACGACGTTCTTGGCCTCGTCTGCCACGTCGCCCGCGAAGTCCACGGTCGCGTCGGCCACGCTGCCCGCTACTCCCGACCCGATGACCCCACCGACGATGCCGCCCACCACGCCGCCGATGACCGTACCGGGACCAGGGAAAAAGCTGCCGATCGCTGCGCCGGCCTCGGCACCGGCGGTGGCGCCGGCCCAGCCGCCGGCGGCGGTGAGACCGCCACGCCAGGCGGCGCGACCGACCTGGGCGGTCGTGTCGATGCTCGGGTCGTTGGCGTCGCGAGTCCACTGGTCCCACGCCCCGGTGGCGAACCCCACCGCCACGCCCGCTCGCCCGGCCCACTTGCCCGCGGTACCCCAGGCCGAGTACGCCCCGGCCTGGCCGGACTTGGGGACCCAGTTCGAGTCCTCGGTCACGGCCGCCGCGCGCTGCCACCAGTTGAGGTCACCTGGCGAGACGAAGCGGCCGAGCGCATCGCGGGGCGCGAAGCGACCGAGCTGCATGTGTTGCAGGTAGTCCACGTTGGCACCGAACGCCATCCCGGCCTTGCCCAGCCCCCACGATGCATACCCGGGCCACCCCAGGGCGTCGGAGGGCAGGAACCAGCCCTTGCCGGCGTTCCAGATGTCGGTCCACACGTCGTTCGTGCTCGGCGGGAGTACCCCCGCGCTCTTGGCCAGCTGGACGTTCCGCTGGTTCGGCCCCTCGCGCAGCATGGTGGCCGCCTGGTCTCCCCCGGTCTCGATGTAGGTGTTGTAGGCCGTCCACCACTTGGTGCGGGCGTCCTGCAGAGCGGCCTGCGCCTGCTCCGGCGTCTGGCCGGTCGGGGCGTTGTTGAGGGGTACGACGATGCGGTCGACCTCGTCGTTGAACGCCTGCACCTTGGTGCCCCAGAACTGGGTCACGACGGCCGCCCAGGCCAGCGAGGAGGAGGCGTCCGACGCCCCGGACTGGACCGGTTGGTTGGCGGCGGCGACCTCCGGGGCACAGGAGCCCGTCCAGCTCGTGACCGCGGGCTGGTAGGCCTGGCGCGTCGCCGTACCGTTCTCGAGGCTGTCGGCAGCTCGCGCGATCAGCCTGGATCCGCACTCCTGGAGAGAGCCGAGGTTGGCGGGATGCTTGTCAAACGGTTGTAGAGCCATCGCAGGTCCCCTCACTCCGCATTGAGAGGACGGGACAGCGTGGAGTCGACCTGCAGGCTGTCGTCATACATGCCCGAGTACACCGACAGCGTCTCCGTCTGGGCGTCCGACACCACGTTGACGGCCTGTGCCGTCTCGCTGCCCTGGTTGGCGGCCAGCACCGGCAGGCTGCTCAGCACCGGCTGCACGTCGGACAGGTAGCCCTCGAACGCCGACGAGACCCGGGCCTCCTGGCTGGCGCTCGAGGCGTCGGCGAGGGCGCCCTTCGAAATGCTGGCCCAGGCCTCCCACGATGATGCGGTCCCGTAGGTTGCCTTGGCGGCCGAGTAGACAGCGTCCGGCTCGATCTCGTAGTACGACACGCTCGCTCCTTCCGCTCGCCACTCCCGAGGACGGCTCCAGACAACCACGCGAAAGGGTCACCCAGGCGGGTCGGATGAGCCTCGCACTCGGCCGTTCAGGTAGCCAGCCTGGCTACGCGTCGCCCTCGACGATGGTGTAGTCACCGCCTACCACCAGGCCGCCGGCGGCATCTGTGGAGGACGCGGCGACGCTCGGGGGGGCCTCTTCCTCCGCCTCCACCGGTTCGCTGTAGGAGCCGTCAGGCATCAGGGTCGCGAGCTCGACCACGTTCCCGGCCGCGTCCTTGACGTGAGCGGTCACCACCACGTGCGCCAAAGCCTTGCCGCGTCGTACCTCGGCCACCAGCTCAGGCACATGGTTGTGCTCGACCATGTGTTTGACGTACTCCTCGGGACTGGTGCCGGACTCCTGGGCCCGCCGCATCAGCAGCTGGGTGAGCTCGCCTTCCTCCACCCCCATCTGCTCAGCCTTGGCGATCTCCTCCAGCACGAACTGGGCAGTCATGGCGTCGCGCACCCGAGTCTCGAGGTCGTCGGCGAACTCGTCGGCCGACTGTCCCTCGCTCTCCAGGTAGTCGGCCTCGGTCATGCCGGCGTAGGCGAGCTGCTCGGTGAGTTGGGCCCGACGGTTAATGATCTCGGTCTCGATCGCGGCCTCGGGAAGCGGCACCTCCACCAGCGACAGCAGCTTCTTCAGTACGGCGTCGGGGGCCCCCCGGGCCCGGGGGGGGGGGGGGCCGCCCCGGCCCCGGGGGGGGGTGTGGGGGCTGAACGCGGCCCAGGGGGGGGAAACGCG
>JBBSGI010000030.1:0-34586 GCA_038254365.1 Propionibacteriales bacterium | reverse complement strand
TGTAGGAGGCGAGGCGTTCGGGATGGAGGGTTGGCATGTCGGGTCGTCTGTGGGACCTGTGTCTGGGGTTCCTGCTGGCCGCGGTGATGGTCTACATCGCCGTGCAGCTCCTCCAGGCGGTCCTGTGGTGGCTGCTCGGCTTGGCCATCGGGGTAACAACCTGCTGGTTGCTGGCGCAGCTGGTGCGAGCGCGTCGGGACCGGTTCTGGTAGTCGCCCACGAAATGCCGGGACGGGCACAACGTTGACTATTCCACAACGCCAATTGTCGAGTGTCGGACCGGTCGCACGGATTGGGGGGTAACAGGAGGGAGAGCGTGTCGGGTCGCCCGTCATCTCGGGCGTCGTGTCGCTGACCCCTGATATTGCATTTAGTCCCGGGATGGTCTTTAACAGTACACATCCCGAGTGATTGCTCCCTTGCAGTTTCCCGGTGGACTATCACATCAACCTATTTAGAAACAACCCGACCGCGACGATTGTCGAACGCGGGGGTAGAAAGGAACTCTTGTATGGTAACACAACGAAGTTTTCTTGACGCCACGGCACATATTCAGCGCCGGTTCAAAACCATCCTGGCGGACCCACCCTGGGACGTCCAACAAAGAGGACACCTCGGTGCCGCCGCCCATTACCAGCTGATGACGCTGGAGAAGATCGCGGGGATGCCGGTCACCGACCTCGCAACGGCGGATGCGCATTGCTGGCTGTGGGTGACCAACGCGACCCTGCGGGCCGGTTACGACGTGCTGGAGGCGTGGGGGTTCACCCCACGCTCCCCGTTGACGTGGATCAAACCCCGGATTGGGCTCGGCAAGTACTTGCGCAACGCCACAGAGCACCTCATCCTCGGTACCCGCGGAAGGGCACCGGTGAAGTTCCGGGCGCAGCCGACGTGGATGTTCGCGCCGCTGCAGGAGCACTCCCACAAGCCGGAGGAGCAGTACGCCGTCATCGAACGGGTCAGCGACGGCCCCTATCTGGAGCTGTTCGCCCGCCGTCGTCAGCCGTCGACGGCGGACTGGTCGGTGTGGGGCGACGAGGTCGACGCCGACATCGTCATCCCTGGCTACCCGGTCCCGTCTGACGACAAGCACCGTCAGCGGGGAGAAGGAGGGTTGGATGTCTCGGCGTAGACGACGCACCACCGGCCGCAAGCCGCGGGCCGAACGGCAGCTGCGGATGCGTGGGGTGCGTCGCGGTACGCCCGATGCGAAGCGGCTGTCGCGGGCGTTCATCGCACTAGCTCTGGCCAAGGCCGAAGCGGACGCCCAGGCCCACGCGGCCACCGTGGGGCAGCACTCGTCGAAGGCAACCAAGGGCCGCCCGAGCGATGGCTCTGACGATGAACCGAATGGGCAGGGGGCCGGCGATGCTGCTCCTTAACCCCTCACGGTCGACGGATGCGGGCAGCGGTTGGGTGTTCTCCCGGCTCCATCTACCAAGACCGCTGGCGGTCGAGCAGGTCGACTTGGTGCTGCTGCGGTTGGCGGCTGACCGGGCTGCTCCCCCGCTGGTGTTCGAGTCACGTGCCGAGGCGCACCAGCTCACGCAGCAGCTGGTGGCTAGCCCGGCCGAGCATGTCCGCTGGGTGCAGCGGACCCTGCGTCATCTGCTGCCAGGCCTGGACATCGACGGGCTCCCACAACCGCGCGGTCTGGTGCAGCGGGCGGTGCGGGTACGGATCCGGCCGCGGGCCTTTGCGCTCTCGACGGATCGGGCCGAGACCACCAGCCTGAGCCTGCTGTCGGCGTTGGACGCCAGGCTGCAGGCCGGCGAACGGCTGGTGGTCCAGGTCGTCCTCGGACGCCGCCTCACTCCCAGGCATCTACCAGGCGAGGTGGCAAACCCAACGCAGCCCTGGTGGCAGCTGCTCACACGCGGCCAGATTTCGGCGACCCGGCCGCTGCGGGAGCAGATGGACACCCGCAGCGGACAACATGGGTTCGCCGCCACCCTCCGGATCGGCGTCACCGCGATGAGCAAGGAGCGCCGTCAGCAGCTGGTGATCGGGGTCCTGGGCGCCCTGTCGACGGCACAAGACCGCGACACCTACCTCGACCTCGCTGCGGAGCCGGTCGACCGGATCAACCAGCCGCGGCTGCCGTGGCGGTGGCTCCTGCACCTGGGCGCGACCGAGGTGACTGGGCTGCTCGGCTGGCCCCTCGGCGACCGCGATCTGCCCCGGGTCCCACCGCTGCATCCGAAGCCGTTGCGGATCCCGGGAGCTGTGAACTGCAGCGATCGAACCTTCGCGGTCCCCGGCACACCAGGTGGGTCCCAGCAGCCGGTCGGGATCGCCGCCGCCGACATCGCCAACCACCTCGTGGCTCTTGGTCCCACCGGTTCCGGGAAGTCGACTATTTTAGTCAACTTAGTTGCGGCTGATTCGGCGGCTGGCCGTCCGGTGCTGGTCATCGATCCGAAATGGCAGCTGATCCGCGACGTGATCGACCGTGCCATCCCGGAACACCGCATCGACGATGTGGTGATCCTCGACCCCGCCGACGCTGCCACCGGTCGGGTGGTCGGGTTCAACCCACTCGATGTCGGCGGCCGTGACCCCGACGTCGTCGTCGACGGTCTGGTCGCTGTCCTGAAAGCAGTCTTCCACGACGGATGGGGGCCACGAACCGAGGACATCATCCACTCGGCACTGCTCACCCTGGCCCGCGTCGGCGCAAGCCGAACGACACCATTCACTCTGTTGGAGCTGCCTCGGTTGTTGGCCGACGACCGGTTCCGGCGCACCGTCATCGGTCCCGTCATGGACGACCCCGGCCTGGGCTCGTTCTGGTCCAGCTACCTGGCGATGTCGCCCGGCGCCCAAGCACAGGCCATCGCCGCACCGCTCAACAAGCTCCGCAAGTACCTGTTGCGGCCCAGCCTGCGCGCCATCCTCGGCCAACCCACCCCGGCGTTTCGGCTGCGGGACCTGTTCACGGATCGGAAGATCGTGCTCGTCCCGTTGAACGAGGCCCTCATTGGGCCGATCACCGCGCAGCTGCTCGGGTCGCTCATCGTCGCCGAAATCTGGTCCGCGACGCTGGAACGCGCCCAGGAACGTCACCCCGAGAAACACCCCGCTGTCGTAGTCATCGATGAGGTCCAGCAGTACCTGCATCTGCCGGTCTCCATCGACGACGCCTTGAGCCGCTCGAGGTCGTACGGCGTCGGCTGGCACCTCGCTCATCAGCACCGGGCGCAGCTGCCGACCTCGACGCGGGCAGCGATCGACTCCAACGCCAAGTCGAAGGTCGTGTTCCGGCCGCTGGATCCGGACGACGCTACCGCCATGGCCAAGCAGGCACCCGATCTCCAGCCGGTCGACTTCCTGTCCCTCGGCCGGTTCCAGGCCTACGCCAACCTGACCACGAACGGCAACCCAGCCGGGTGGGCACTCGTCACCACGCTGCCAACCCCGGAGCCGACCGGCCTCGGCACCCGCATCCGAGCAGCCAGCCGCGACCACTACACCAACCCTATCCCGAAACCCACGCCGCACGCACCAGCCGCAGCAGCGGACGTGGAGGGCAGCACCGGAGAGGCACCGGTCGGACGGAAGCGGAGGCAGCCATGACCACCGACCACGACCAGGACCACGACGACCAACTTTGGACGGACGAAGCCCGCACGGATCGTGATCGGACAGGGGCTGACCCGGCCGTCGTGTCGCGACCCTCACCATGCCGCTGTTTCGGCAGGTCGTCGGCCGACTCCTGCCGTTGGTGGGAGGGGACTGACCCCGCGCCGCGGGGTGTCAGAGCGCCCGCCGACCGGGCGGCCGGCCGGACCGGAGGCCAGCGATGACAACAGGCGACCTGGAGACCCTCAAGGACCACCTGATCGAGCGGGACTACCAGCTGCTGCACGACGTGGACGTGTACCGGCTGCTGACCAGCAGGCAGATCCAACGACTCAGCTTCGACCCGCACCACCCGACACCACTGGCCTCGGCGCGGGCCTGCAACCGGGCACTCGCCCGACTACGCCACCTCGGCGTCATCAACGCGCTGCAGCGACGGATCGGCGGCGCCCGGGCCGGATCGGCCGGATACGTCTGGCACATCGCAGCTGCCGGCGAACGCGTGCTACGGAGCCTCGATCCCAACCCGACCAAGGGACGCCGCAACTACCGGGAACCGTCACGGCACTTCGTCGACCACACCCTGGCGGTCGCCCAACTCGCCCTCCAGGTCATCGAGGCTGATCGCGCCGGACAGCTCAAGATCACAGACCTGCAGACAGAGCCGGCATCCTGGCAAACCTCCCTCAGCCCGCACGGCACCACGCTGACGCTGAAGCCGGACCTACGGCTCGTCACCACCAACGGCGACTACGAGGACCACTGGTTCCTCGAAGCCGATCTGGCCACCGAACATCTACCGGTGATCGTCCGCCAATGCACCGCCTACCAGACCTACCGCGAAACCGGCCGGTACCAGACAAGCCACGGCCTGTTCCCGGCCGTCGTCTGGATCGTCCCTACCGAACACCGGCGCGTCTCAGTCAGCGCTCGGATCCTGGCCGAGGCCCAGCTCGATGTGGAGTTGTTCACCGTCATCACGGCTGACCAGCTGCCCAGCCTCCTGCTCGCGGGAGCGAAGGACTTCAACACATCCCCGCAGGCGAGCGATAGGCCCGAAGGGGAGGCACCGTCATGAGCCACGAACAGCCGCCGATGCCCCGCGACCGCGACGAAGAACATGAGGGTCAGGATGCAGACCGGGCCGCTGACGCCTACATCGCGTTCGTCCGCGACCACGCATCCACCAGGGAGGCAGCCGACCGCGTCGCGCAGGTCTACGACCGGCGCGGCACCCCGTTCGCCATCTACCTCGGATTCGAGGACATCGATCCCTACGCCGACGATGCCGAAGAAGTCTTCCGAAGCAGCTACATCGGCTGCTATACCGAACGCGACGACCTGGTTGCCGACACCATCTCGGCGTTCGGTTGGGACCGCGACCTCGACCGGGTCCTGTCCGGCGACCCACTGCTACGGGCGATGGTGAGATTCGACCACCAGAGATTTGGAACTTCGTCGGTGAGCACTTCGACGTCATCGAACGCAGCGGCACGATCTACGTCTTCGAGCAGGCACCATGACCGACCCACCCGGACGCCCACCACCTCGGCCCGGCAAGGCCCGATACGGCCAACACGCTGCCCCAGCCGCGCCCGACCGGCAAACTGCCGCCACTCCGCCGGACGGGCCGCTGTTCGGCCACCAGCGGCCGGACAGGCGGGCCGGTCGGGTTGTCCAGCGGCGCACGGTCTGACCCCCGTTCCTGCAGGTCGACCGGCCATTCGGACTGGACTTTCTCCGCGAAGAGAGCGTCAATGTCTGACACCCCCGACCCGACACCCGGCCCCGGGACATTCACATCAACCATCAACGAAAGGAGGCAACCATGCCCAACCAACACGAACAACCACACGCACAAGACCAGGAGGCACCCGCTGACGCGGAGCAAGCAGACACCCAGGCCGCACCAAGGGCTGAGCAGCAGTCCGGCTCCGCAGAGCAGCGGTCCAAGACGCTGGCCATCCGGGTCGAGGAGAGCCTGCACACCCAGCTCCGGTTCATCGCCCAGCTGAACGGCACCAGCATCACCGAGGAGATCCGGCGGGCCATCACCGACCGCATCACGACCGCCCAAGACGACCCCAACTTGATCGCCCGCGCCGAACAAGCCCAGCAAGAGATCGAACGCGAACCCGCCGCCCGCACCGCCGCACTGGCCGGGTTCATCGGCAAGCCCGCCATCGACGCCACCGTCGAGTCGACCCCCGACCGACCCAGCAATCCGCGACGTCGAAGCGCACCAAGCAACAAGTAGAGAACCCAGAGGAGGAACACGTCATGTCGAACCAGCAGACCGGGCAAGGGGTCGCCTCCATCCGCACCGCGGCCAACACCGCGGGCGAGACGACAGCAGCGCAGCAACGGAATGCCGGTCGGCGGATGGCGGGGCGGGTCAACGCCGTCGTCCAGCACGAGCACGTCGACCCGGCTGGGCCGGCCACCGCCGCTCTGGATCGGCCCAGGCGGCAGCCACAGCAACCACAACCGATGCAGAAAGACGAGATGACGACCGCCGAACCCGGCGCAGCAGCAACCGCACCGAACCTGTCGAAGACGGCGATCACTTACCTGCGGGTGTCCACCGCCGACCAGGCCACCCGCGGCGGCCGGGACGAGGGTTTCTCTATTCCCGCCCAGCGCGACGCGAACACCCGCAAGGCCGCCTCACTGGGCGCGGTCATCGTGGAGGAGTTCGTCGACGCCGGCGAATCGGGTACGTCGGCCGCGAAGCGCCCCGAGCTGCAACGGATGCTGGCCTACGTCCGCGACCACCCGGTTGACTACTGCGTCGTGCATAAGCTCGACCGATTGGCCCGGTCCCGCGCCGACGACGTCGCCATCCACTTCGCCCTCACCCAAGCCGGGGTCACGCTGGTGTCGACCAGCGAGAACATCGATGAGACGCCGTCCGGGATGCTGATGCACGGCATCATGTCCAGCATCGCCGAGTTCTACTCCCGCAACCTCGCCAACGAGGTCACCAAGGGACTCGTCCAGAAGGCCAGCCTCGGCGGCACCGTCACCCGCGCCCCACTCGGCTACAAGAACATCCACCTGACCGATGACCTCGGCCGGGTCAACCGGACCGTCCAGATCGACCCCGAACGGTCCCACCACATCACGTGGGCGTTCTACCGCTACTCCGAAGGCGACTGCTCCCTCTCGACGCTGGTGGACGAACTGACCGACCGCGGGCTCAGCACCCGCGCCACCCCCAAATGGCCCAGCAAACCGCTGACCATCACGGGCCTGCACAAGCTACTGCGAAACCCCTACTACAAGAGCGAAATCCACTACCGCGGCGTCATCTACCCCGGTGCCCACGAACCGCTCGTCGACCCCCAAACCTGGCAGCAAGTCCAAGACCTGCTCGCCGCCCACAACACCGCCGGCACCCACCAGCGCACCAACCTGCACTACCTGCGCGGCAGCGTCTACTGCGGCAACTGCGAATCCAGGCTCATGGTCACCACCGCCCGCAACAAATGGGGCACCGAATACCTCTACCTCGTCTGCTCCGGCCGCACCCGCAAACTCACCGACTGCGAACGGCAAGCCATGCCCGCCGACCTCATCGGGGAACTCATCGAGGACGAATACCGCACCATCGCACTATCCCCCGAACTGCGCGACAGCATCGAGCAACTCGTCCTCGACGACTTCGACGACCTCCAAGCCGCCACCAGCGCCGAACGACAACAACTCGAACGACAACGCGTCGACCTCACCGCTCAACGCCAGAAGCTGCTCGACGCCCACTACGCCGACGCCATCCCCCTCGACCTCCTCAAGATCGAACAACAACGGATCGGCAGCCAGCTCGACCGGATCCCACAGCACCTCACCACAGCCGACGCCGACGACGAACAAGCCCGTGCCCTACTCGCCGACACCGTCGACCTCACCCGCGACTGCCACACCGCCTACCAGCAAGCCGACGACAACACCAGGCGCCTGTTCAACCAGGCGTTCTTCACCAAGATCTACATCGACGAAGACGACGACACCCGCCAGCGCAGCATCCGGGTCGACTACAACCCACCCTTCAACGACCTACTCAACCGACTCGTCCCCGCACACGTCCACCAACGGCTCAACAACGACAAAACCGCCCAACCGGGAACCCCCGTGGGCGGCACAGGAAACTCCCCCGGCACCGCGGAGGCTCAGAGTTCTCATACGAGCACTTTGGTGGAGCTGAGGGGACTCGAACCCCTGACCCCCTCGTTGCGAACGAGGTGCGCTACCAGCTGCGCTACAGCCCCGGGACCTGCTCTGGACAAGGCGGCAGGCGGTGAAACCGAGGGCAAACTCTAGCATCCGGCGACAGACCGACCCGCATCAGCAGAGGGTGACCGAGCGCTCGCCTCCGGTCGCGCCAAGTCAGCCGTTGACGACCTGAGCGACCTCGCCTGCGACGTCGTCAGCCGGCGCAGCATCCGCCTCGGCAGGAGTCGCCTTGATGGCTCCGGCTCCTTGAGCGGCAACCGCGGCGACCGTCTGGCTGTCGGTCTCGGAATGGCCTGACGACCAGGTGCCCGGCTCGCCGAGGGCGATCGTGCGGAAGGTGCGTTTGGCAACGGCGGAGCTCACGTAGGTAGGCAGGGTCACGGGCAGCGGGTCCCAGAGCGAGCCGCCTTCCGGCGTCTCCAGGGACACCGCGACGACGTGCTCCTCGGTAATGGTGGCCGTGGCCTGTCGGCGGTCGGCCGCGGTCAACGTCACCGTCGGCTCATCGTCGTCGGCCTGGCGCGAGGCCTCGACCCGGACAACAGATCGCCGTACGACGACAGCGGAGCCCTGCTCAGGGGCCGCGGCGGCGGCAAGCCAGTAGACCTCGTTGGCCCGCCGGACGGAACGCCTGGCGACGGCCAGGAAGGCCACGATCAGGAGCATCGGGAGGATGCACGACCACCACGGCGTCAGGCCCGCCAATGAGCCGAGCACCACTACGGTGGCGAGACCGACCAGGACAGAGAGCACCTGGCGTCTGCGAGCGGCTGCCGCACGTTCGGCGGCTCGGTTCGGTCGGGGGGTCAGCAGGACCGGCGAAGGCTCGGGGGTCGGCTCCGGCGCGATCAGCGCGGCGTCCTTGCGCTTGGGGGTGAGGACGACCCGCGCACTGGCCGGGACCGCGATGGCCCCCGTGGCACCGCGCCGAGCGAGCACCCGCATCGCCGACGAGAAGTGGGCGATGGAACGACTGCGCGACGCCTCGTCATGGCGCCGCAACGCCAACGGCACCAGGTAGGCGGCCCAGACAACGACGATCGCGCCGTAGATCACTCCGGTCAACACAGGTATGACGGTATTGCGGCGTCGACCGGATGCCCGGCAGCCGCTGCGGTGTGTCGTCTGAGAAAGCAGGGAAACCTGGGAGCCCTGTGACCCTTGGGGTTCAGCCGTCAGCGGCGTTGCAGTCGGGCCAACAGCCCGTCCGGAACGTCCTCCGCGGTGATCGCGAACAACAGGTGGTCGCGCCACTGGCCGTTGATGTGCAGATACCGCGGGGCCGTCCCCAGCAGCGGAAAGCCCAGCTTTTCCACGACGCGCAGGCTCGCCGTGTTCTCCGGCCGGATCGCGATCTCGATCCGGTGCAGACCCATGGTGGTGAGGCAGTGGTCACAAGCCAGCGCAACGGCGACCGGCATGATCCCCTTGCCGGCAAGGGACTCGTCGATCCAGTAGCCCACTTGGGCCCAGCGCGCCGAGCCCCAGGTGATCCCGGTGACCGTCACCTGCCCCACCATCTCCTCGTGGTAGGTCAACGCGAACGGAAGCGCCTTGCCGTGCCGACCCTGCCGGATCAGGTCGCGGGTCATGGAGCGGTAGCTGGCGTTCGTCGAGCCGGCCTGCGGCGGCTGGGTCGCCTCCCACTCGGCAAGCCACGACAGGTTGCGCCGACGCAGCTGCGCCCAGCGGGCCGCGTCCCGTCTCGTCAACGGGCGCAGGGCAACGGGACCGGCCGAGAGACGGGCCGGCCAACCGCGGGTCAGAGCCCCTCCTGGTCATCGCGGCGAGGGTGGTCGCTGCCGTGGATCTGCTCGATCGCGTGCGGGAGGAGCGGAATCAGCACCGCCAACCCGTCCTTCACGCCGCCGGGCGAGCCCGGCAGGTTCACGATCAGCGTCGATCCGGCCTGGCCCGCCACGCCTCGGGAGAGGGCAGCTGTCGCGATGCCCTTCGCGACGCCGAAGGCGCGGATGGCCTCCGCGATGCCGGGGACCTCGCGGGTGATGACGGCGCGGGTCATCTCGGGCGTCATGTCGGTGGGGGTGATCCCGGTGCCTCCCGTCGTCACCACCAGGTCGCGGTCGTCGGTGACGGCCCGGGCCAGGGCCCGTCGGACCTCCTCGCCGTCCGGCACCACCTCCGCGTGCACCTCGCCGAAGCCGACCTCCTTCAATGCTTGGACGATCCGGGGGCCGGTCGTGTCGTCGTACACGCCTGCGGCGGCGCGGTTCGAGACCGACAGCACGAGCGCGGAGCGTCCGTCGAGCACGGTCAGCCCTCGTCCCGGGTCCAGGTGCCGCTGCGCCCACCGGACTTGCGGAGCATCCGTACGTCGCTAATGACCGCGTGCTTGTCCACGGCCTTGACCATGTCGACCAGGGCCAGCGCAGCGACGACCACCGCCGTCAGGGCCTCCATCTCCACCCCGGTCCGGTCGGTGGTGCGGACTTTCGCCTCGATCTCGACCGACTCTTCGGTCACCCTCAGGTCGACCGTGACCGCGGCGATGGCCAGTGGATGGCACAACGGGACCAGGTCAGGCGTCCGTTTGGCCCCCATGATCCCGGCCAGCCTGGCGACTGCGAGAGCGTCACCCTTGGGCACGCCCTCACCGCGGAGGAGCTCGACCACGCGGGAGCTGATGATGACTCGGCCGGCTGCTAACGCCTCCCGCGCGGTGGCTGGCTTGTCCGAGACGTCGACCATCCGGGCGGCGCCAGCCGCGTCAACGTGGGTCAGGGCGGCGTCCGCCGGGCTCTGCTCCGGGTCGGCCATCAGAAGCTCCGGTCGAGGACCAGAGCATCGACGGTGCTCCCCTGTACGACGTCCACGGTGTCCTCGGGAACGACGATGAGGCAGTTAGCCCGAGACAGCCCTCCGACCAGGTGGCTGCCGTGCCCCCCGATCGGCGTCACGACCGCACCACGCGCTGTCACGTCGAAGCGACCGCGCACGAACTGACGTCGCCCGCTCGGCGACCGGAAGGTCGCCAGGCAGGCCGCCCGCACCAACGGACGGCGGTACGGCAGCTTGCCCATCATCCGGCGGATCGCGGGTAGCACGAAGACCTCGAAGGAGACGTACGACGACACCGGGTTGCCCGGGAGGGTAAAGATCGGTGTGGCATCCTCGCCGATCGTGCCGAAGCCTTGCGGCTTGCCCGGCTGTATGGCGACCTCGTCGAACTGCACGGTGCCGAGGCGGCTCAGCACCTCCTTGACCACGTCGTAGTCACCCTTGCTCACGCCGCCGCTGGTCACGACGAGGTCCGCGCGCACGAGTTGGTCGGAGAGGGTCGCGGTGAGCTCGTGCGGGTCGTCGTTCACGATGCCGACCCGGTAGGCGATCGCGTCCGCGGCGCGGGCCTGCGCGGCCAGCATGTAGGAGTTGGCGTCGTAGATCGAGTCGAAGCCGAGGCGGTTCCCCGGCTCGCGCAGCTCGCTGCCGGTCGAGATCACCACGACGCGCGGGCGTGGGCGGGCCCTGACCCGCGACTGGCCGGTCGCCGCCAGGATCGCGACCTGGCGCGGACCGAGGATGTCGCCCTCCTCCACCAACAGGTCGCCGGCGGTGATGTCGTCGCCGCGGGGCCGGACGTGTTGACCCAGGTCAGGCGGCTGGGAGATCTTGACGCTCGCCCGACCGCCGTCGGTCCACTCGATCGGCACCAC
Source organism: Propionibacteriales bacterium (assembly GCA_038254365.1). GTDB lineage: Bacteria > Actinomycetota > Actinomycetes > Propionibacteriales > Nocardioidaceae > JAWWPG01. The sequence goes on along the minus strand of JBBSGI010000030.1, from coordinate 23,094 downwards.
CGCGTCGGCACCGGCGGGCATGGGGGCGCCGGTCATGATCTTGATTGCCTGCCGCGGGGACAGGGCGTAGGCCTTGGTCTGTCCGGCGGCCGACTCGCCCACGACCGGAAGCTGCACCGGGGCGTCCTCGGTGGCCATCTTGACGTCGTCGAAGTGGACCGCGTATCCGTCCATCGCCGAGTTGTCGAAGTTCGGCAAGTCCATGTCCGCGGTCACGTCGGTGCAGATCGGCAACCCCAGTGCCTCCAGCAGGGGCTGCTCGTACGGCGGCAGCGGGTCCACCACGCCGAGGATCGCGTTGAGGTGCTCGTCCACGCTGCGCATGCGCGCCCACTCTCGGCTCTCGGGGTCAGGTCAGGCTTCTCAACCCTAATCGAGTCCGGGCCGCGAGCCCCCGGCCGAGGGGTCGTCCGCCGTACCCGCGTCCCTCCAGTCCGGAAGGCGCCGATCCGGCCGGCTCGCGGCATCGTCGCAGCGTCAGGTCAAGGTGGTGCCGTCGGGAATGGTCCCGGGCGAGTCTTCGGCGGACACGGTGACCTTACCCCGCACGGTCACGTCCGCGCCGAAGGTCCAGTCGCCCGCAACCGTCAGCGACTGCGCCGCGCGCAACGAGGGAGGCCCCGCCGGAAAGCGCGCGTCAAAGGCGCCGAGCACCTTGTAGTACGACGAGTCCAGGTCCACGTACGGCGCCTCGGACCTCCCCTCCACGAGGCGCAACCCACCGTCGTGGCCCAACTGGTAGGCATCCGAGCGCATCGCCAGCAAGTCGCTGGTCGACTTCACCGGGAGGAACCGCCCGCGCTCCACCTCGAGTGCGCGCGAGCCCTCGAAGACCTCCACCGCCGCACCCATCGCCGTCTCGATCTGGACGACCTCCGGCGAGGACGAGTCCGCCGGATCGACGTGCTTGACGTTTCGGATCAGCGGCAAGCCGAGGACGCCGTCGTGCGCGCGCAGCACCTCGGCCAGCGCGCGCAGGTCGATCCAAAGGTTGTTGCAGTTGAAGTACCGGTGCCGGTTGAGGTCGGCGAATGCGCCCTCGTCCGCTGGTGCGGTCTGTGCGGAGTCACGCAGGATCAGCCGGTCGTCGCTCCTGCGGATGGCGAGGTGGCCACCCTTGCGGTCGGCTGGGGTGCGCCGGCACACCTCGCTGACGAACGGCGCCCCCGAGGCGGCGAACCAGCCCGCGACCGGACCGTCGACGGTCGCGCCCAGGTTGTCCGCGTTCGAGACGAACGCATAGCGCAGGTCAGCTGCGAGCAACCGGTCCAGCACACCCGACGCCTGCAGAGCCGTGTAGAGGTCGCCGTGCCCGGGAGGGCACCACTCCAGCTGCCGTTCTTGAGGCCACTCCACCGGTGCGAGCGTCTCGAGCGCCAGCTTCGGCTCGCGGTTCTGCAAGATGTCGAGGGGCAGCTCGTCGACCAAGAGGTCGTCGTACCTTCGCAGCGCCAACAACGTGTCGTCCCGGGTCCGGAAGGAGTTCATGAACAGCAACGGCAGCCGCACGCCCCAGGAGCGACGTGCGGACAGGACCTGCCGCACGATCACGTCGAGGAACGTGAGGTCGCCGCGCACCGGAAGCAGGGACTTGGCCCGATCCATCCCCATCCCGGTGCCCAGCCCACCGTTGAGCTTGATGACGGCGGTGGCGTCGAGGGCCGCCCTCGAGTCGTCCTCGGAAAGCGGGACGTCGGTGACCACGGGCGGCGACTCCAGCGGGCGGATGTCGGCCTCGGACACCAACCCGGTCGCACCCGACTCGAGCTGCCGATAGTAGTGCGAGAAGACGGTGATCGCCGTGGGGTGGACGGCGGCGGCTTGCATCTTGGCCGTGGCGGCGCGCAACCCGTCGTCACTCATGGCAGGCATCGTAGGGGGAACCCGGGTAGCCCGGCCGGGGAGGGCCGCCGGCCACCGGTCACACTAGGGTGACCCTCGTGGCGGTCGACCCGGCGGTTCACGTCGCCAAGCGCGCCCTTCGCGCGCAGCTGCTCGGCAGACGGGCGCAACGACCCCCTGCGGAGCGCGTGGCCGCCGCGGAGGCGTTGCGGGCGAGGGCCTGCGCGCTGCCCGAGGTGCTCGCGGCGAACCGGCTCGCCTGCTATGCGTCCACTGCCGAGGAGCCGGGCACGCAGCCGCTGCTGGTGACCCTGTCGGGGCGAGCATGCACCGTCCTGTTGCCAGTGCTCCGGACGGACTTCGACCTGGACTGGGCAGCGTACGAGTCAGGCAGCCTTCGCGAGGCCCGCTTCGGAATTGACGAACCAACTGGCCCACCGCTCGGAGCCGACGCGGTCCTTGACGTCTCGGTGGTGATCCTGCCCGGCCTGGCCGCCGACGACCTCGGCCACCGGCTCGGCCGAGGTGGGGGGTCATACGACCGCCTGCTGGCCCGGCTGCCGGCGAGCGTGCTGAGGGTGGTGCTGCTGTACGACGACGAGGTGCTGCCCGCTCTACCGGTCGACGCGCACGACCAACCGGTCGACGTCGTCGTCGCGCCGGCCCGCACGATGCGAACCGGGGATGGACGGCGGCCTGGGGCGACCCGGCGGACCTAGGGCACCGGCCCGCGCGGGCGCAAGGTCAGCGTGTCGTCGGTGGCGCTTCTGACTGCCCGGGGGCTGAAGGGCCACCCCAGGGTCTTTCCCTGGAGCCATAAGGTGGTCTGGTCGGTGTAGTGCACGTTGTAGGCATGGCCGGACGCGCCGGTCAGGTTGATCCACCGCGACGCGTCTAGGTCGACCAGCGGCACGATCATCCGCATCGACGGCGCGCTGCTGACCTGGTAGCCCTCGCTCGCGTCGAAGCTGGTGGCATCGACGACGGAGGAGCCACCCGGCACCGGGTATGGGCCGCGGTTGAAGAGGAAGGCCACCGGCGAGTCGCTGGAGCCGAGAGTCGGGTTGCGCAGATCGAGACGGTGGATGTCGCCCCACCGCCATTGCTTCGGGACGCTCGACCGGAGCCGGGTGAGCTCGTCGCGGGCGTCCTCCAGGGCGGCGCGGAGGATGGCGTCGCGCGACTCGATTTCTCTCGTGTGCACGTTGTCCCAGAAGGGGTCGTGAGGGTCATCGAGCATGTTCTCGACGACAACCCACCACCGGCTGTTGCCGCTGGGCCAGGCCTCCTTGGGAAGCTGGTCGTGGAAGATCAACGCCAGCAGGTGCTTCCACACCGCGTTGAAGTAGGCGGCGGCCGGCGAGCCCGCCGTCTGCCTGAAGTCCCAACCCTCGAGGGTGGCCTGACCGAGCCGGTAGTACGGCGTCGGCAGCTTTACGGCCTCCAGCACCGGCGTGAGTCTGCTGGCCAGACTGCTGAACGTGTCGAGCTGGATACCCGCCATGTCGGCGACGGTCAGCTTGGGCTTGGCGGCAAGCAGGGTGCGGATCCGCTGCGCGCGGAAGCCGTAGTCGTAGGAGTCCCCGATGTAGTAGGGGTAACGCTTTCCCACGATGGCCTGGTTGGCGCTTACCAGGTAACCGCCCTTCGGGTCCAGGACGTTGGGAAGGGCGTCAAATGGCACCGGGTCGGTGTCCCACTCGTAGGCCGGGTCCCAGCCCGGAACCGGCCAGTCGCCGTTGCCGGTACGACGAACGGGGATCAGCCCCGGCGCCTGGTACCCGATGTGGCCGTGGATGTCGGCGTACACGAGGTTCTGACTGGGGGACTCGAAGTCGCGGGCGGCATCGCGGAATTCGGTCCAGTTCCGCGCCTTGTCGATGCCGAACAACGCATCGGCGGTGTTGCCGGGCTGGAGGGCCGTCCACCTCAGCGCAACCGCGTAGCCAACGCCGCGTGTCGGCGAGTCGCTCGGCGTCGGCGCACTGCGACCCGCCCTGGCCAGCACGTGGTCGACGTCCGACACGATTGGCCCCGCCCGCGTCGTACGCACCGTGATGGTCTCCGCGGGGTCGCCACGGATCTCGAACGTCTCGCGACGGGTCTGGAGAGGAAGCCAGGACCCGTTGTAGAGATAACGGTTGCCCCGGATCTTCTCGAGATAGAGGTCCTCCGTATCGGGATAGAGATTCGTGAACCCCCACGCGATCGACCGGTTGTGCCCGATCACCACTCCGGGGAGACCGGCGAACGTGAAGCCGGTGACGTCGAACGGGCAGGACGCGCTGAGGGTCCGACAGTGCAGACCCATCTGGTACCAGATGCCCGGCATCGAGGGGTCGAGGTGCGGGTCGTTCGCGAGGATCGGTTCGCCGCTTGCCGTGTGCTCACCAGAGACCGCCCAGGCGTTCGAGCCGATCCCCTCACCGGTACCGAGCAGTCCGTCGAGCGCAGACGAAACCCGGTGCACGGCACCGAGCGTCGGGGCGAAAGCTCTCGCTGGGAAGGCAGGTCGCGGCGGCTGGCGGCTGCCGCCATGGGTGGCATCCTGCTCGTAGACCCCGTCCACAACCGCTCCTTGGTTTACGACGGGCAGGTGCGTCCCATACGGGTACGGGGGATAGAGCTCCGCGATCTCCCCGGGGGTGAGTCGGGTCGACGCCAGGGAGCGGTCGATCTCGTCCTGAATGTTCGAGCCGAGGTTCCACGCCATCGCCTTCAGCCAGGCGAGGGAGTCGACCGGGGTCCAGGCCGCCGGCGCGTAGTCCAGCCCGTCGAGACTGAGCGCGGCATACTCAAGAGACAGCTCGGCGCCGCTGCGGCCCGCGAGATAGGCGTTGACGCCGTCGGCGAACGACTGCAGGTAGCCGCGAGTCTCTGGCGCCAGCAGCGGCAGCTCCGCCTCAGCGACGCGTCGCCAGCCCATGGTCCGCACGAACTCGTCGGTCTTCAGGGCCGTGCGCCCGTACATCTCGCTGAGCGTCCCTGCCGTCAGATGGCGCCGGAAGTCCATCTCGAAGAACCGGTCCTGAGCCTGCACGTATCCCTGGGCGAAGAACAGGTCGCTCGACGTGTCGGCGTAGATCTGCGGGATGCCCGCGCTGTCCCGCATTACCGTCACGGGCCGTTCGAGTCCGGCGACGTCGATGGTCCCCGACGTCTGGGGGAATGAGCGGTGCACCGTCCAGACCACGGTGAGGAACCCGGCCACCAGGGCGATCACCAGCACTGCGGTCGCCCACAGCATGATCTTCAACGGCCGACGCACGGCGACCATTGTGCCTCGTGAGGCCCCCACGACCCGCGCCAGGCAGGCAGCACTTATGTCACGTGCTTTGCGTCGACGCCTGCGCTGACGCACAATTGACCAGGGCGTTAGCAGTCGTGCCCGCGGAGTGCTAACGAGGGCCGGTTGCTGCATCCACCGGTTCGAGGTCACAGTCTCGGCGAAAGGGAACCTTCGTGCCCGTCTACCAATACGCCTGCACGCAGTGCGAGGAGCAGCTCGAGGTGCGTCAGAGCTTTACCGACGCCGCCCTTACCGAGTGCCCCGCCTGTTCCGGGCGGCTGCGCAAGGTGCTCAACGCCGTGGGCGTCGTCTTCAAGGGCTCGGGCTTCTACCGCACCGACAGTCGCGCCGCGGCGAGCGCCGAGTCCGCTGGCTCCGGCTCAGCCAAGGAGCCGGCCACGGCGAAGGGGGGCGAGTCGTCCTCGACCGCCAACGGCTCCGGCCAGAAAGACGGGTCATCGGGGTCGTCAAGTAACGGTTCCCCGGGCAAGAGCGCTCCGAGCCAAGGCTCCTCAGGCAGCTCGACCCCTGGTGAAGGCAAGCCGGCACCGGCCGCTGCCCGCTGATCGACGTTCACCCGACCGGTCCACAGGCATCCGGGTCGGCCAGGATCGTCCACAAGCCCCGCCTCGTGGCCGACCTCCGCTCCTAGCGTGGTGCCATGCCCGATCTGCACGCCCTGATCCGACGGCTTCGCCGCCTCATCTCCAGATTCCGGCGACCGCTGAGTGCCTTGTTGGCGGCCATCGCCGTCCTCGCCGTCCTCGAGACGATGACCCCCGCTGAACCGGCGAGTCGTCCGGTCGTCGTCGCAGCTCATGACCTCTCGGCCGGCCTCGTCTTGTCGGCAGCTGACATGCGGGTGGTCCGGATGCCGCCCGATCTGGTCCCGGACGGGTCGTCGAGCTCCGGCTCCCCCGTCGTCGGCCACGTCCTCGCCGGACCGCTGAGAGCGGGCGAGGCACTGACGGATCAACGCATCGTGGGGCGTTCTCTGTTGGCCGGGTATCCGCCGGGCCTGGTCGGCGCCCCCATCCGGATCCATGACGCGGCAGTTGTCGAGCTGCTCGAGGTGGGCGAGCGCATCGACGTCTACGCGGCTCGGCACGCCACGTCGTACGCGGATCGCGTGGTCTCCGGCGTGCGGGTCGTGACGCTGCCACGGCCGGCTGACGACAACGAGGAAGGGGCGCTCATCGTGCTCGCCGTGACCCGCGATCAGGCTGCAGCGTTGGCCCAGGCCAGCGCGCTTGCGCCGTTGTCTTTGACGTTGCTGCGCTGACGTGCCCGCGAGCACCCGGGTGCCCGTCCCCGCTCTGCTAGCGTCCTCCGGACGCATGGCGCGACCCTAGGACACCAGCGAAGGAGTTGCCGATGAGGGACTTCAGAGAATGCATCCTGCGGGGCAACCTGGTCGAGCTCGCGCTCGCGTTCATCATGGCAACGGCATTCGCCGCGGTGGTCACGCGTTCGTTCACATCATCTTGAACATCATCGGCAAGGCTGGTGGCTCACCCGACATCTCGAACTACGCGCCAGGTGGCGTGCACGTGGGAGTGTTCCTGACCGCGCTGATCGCCTTCGTGCTCCTGGCCGCCGTGGTCTATTCCTTGTCGTGCTCCCCTACCTGTCGGCTCGGGACCGCTTCGCGCCGGCCGAGGCCGAGTCGGCGTCCACCGCGGACATCACCCTGCTCACCGAGATCCGCGACCTGCTCCGGCAGCGCAGTGCCGGGATGTGAGCCCCCACTCCCTCCTCGAGACAATCACGGATGGTCAGGCCCAACCGACGGATGGTTGGGAACAAGGGGCGGATGGTCAGGTGTGGTGAGGCGGGACGTCACGGGCGATCTCGGCATCGCGGGAGAGGGCCCTGCGGCTGGCGTGGCCACCTGACTCGTCCTGGTCGTCACGGGTCGACTCGGGGAGCACGTCCCCGAAGATCTCGGCGATCCGCCGGCGCTCCTGGTCCTGACGCCGACTGCGTCGACGTGCGCCCTCGACGGGGTCTGTGTCGGCGTCGTGGGGCGGATCGACCGCAGGATCCCCAACTCGGCCATCATCGGGCGTCATCGCGGTGAGTGAGCCCTGATCCATTGCGGCTCGAACACCGGGTGGGCGGGCTTCGAGCCGGTCATCTCGTGCAGCGTCCTCGGGGTGCACGACGTGTGCCCAGTTCTCGCCCGGCCCGAAGCCGATCGGCGCCCGGTCTGGGCCCGCCTCATCATCCAGCGGGGGGCGAGGTCGTCGCCAACGATGGTGCCGAAGCGAAGCACGGCGGCCTCCCGCGATGCCGAGGCGAAGCTCGCCGCGTTCGACTCCTCGAGCGCAGCGGGCTCCAGAGCACGGGTGACCGACATCAGGCGGGCGCCGTCCGCTTCTCGTGAGCGGGTCTTGTCGACACCCCGGGCGAGCCCGGTGACCTGATGGCCGTCGTCGAGTAGGGCGCGCACCGCGACTCTGCACAGGACCCCCGTAGCACCCGTGACGAAGACCTTCACTACCACCCCTTCAGCGACGTTACGAGACCATACCCGACCTGCGATTTCCGGTAAGGCGTTCGGCGTCCAGTCCGGGACGGCGACCAAGCACCTGCCTCCCGCCGGTCGACAGTCCCTTGCTCGTACAGGATGATGCGACCCATGGCGCACCCCCGAGCCGGAGAACCCGCGGCAGCCGAAGACCTGATCGACGTCGACGCCGTCATCGCCGCCTACCACGACCTGACGCCGGATCCCAGCGACCCCGATCAGCGGGTGGTGTTCGGCACCTCTGGGCATCGGGGGTCGAGCCTGGACGGGGCGTTCAACGACCCGCACATTGCCGCGACCACCCAGGCCATCTGCGAGTATCGATCCGCCCAGGGCTACACCGGTCCGCTCTTCCTGGGCAAGGACACCCACGCCTTGTCCGGCCCCGCCTGGCAGACCGCCGTGGAGGTCCTGGTCGCGAACGGGGTCGACGTGCGTGTCGACTCGGGCGACCGCTTCACGCCCACACCGGCGGTGTCGCACGCGATCCTGTCGGCGAACTCCGGTGGCGGCCCCGCCGCCGACGGCATCGTCGTCACCCCGTCGCACAACCCCCCACGCGACGGTGGGTTCAAGTACAACCCGCCGCACGGTGGACCGGCCGACACCGACGCCACCAGCGTCATCGCCGAACGGGCGAACGAGCTGCTCGAGACCGGGCTCCACGGCGTCCTGCGGGTCGGGCCCGGCCCGGCGGCGGACAGCATCACGCCGTACGACTTCATGACGACGTACGTCGACGACCTCGGCTCGGTGGTCGACCTGGACGCGATCCGGCAGGCCGGGATCCGCATCGGCGCAGATCCGATGGGGGGAGCGAGCGTGGACTACTGGGGAGCGATCAGACAGCGCCACGGGCTCGATCTCACCGTGGTGAACCCGGATATCGACCCCACCTGGACGTTCATGACGCTCGACACCGACGGCAAGATCCGGATGGACTGCTCCTCGCCGAACGCGATGGCGTCCCTCATCGCCGCCCGGGACCGGTTCGACATCTCGACCGGTAACGACGCCGACGCCGACCGGCACGGGATCATCACCCCCGACGGCGGACTGCTCAACCCGAACCATTATCTGGCGGTGGCGATCGGCTACCTGTTCTGGCATCGCCCGGACTGGCCGGCGAGGGCCGCCGTGGGCAAGACGCTGGTGAGCTCCTCGATGATCGACCGGGTGGCGGACGAGCTCGGCCGGACCTTGCTGGAGGTGCCGGTCGGGTTCAAGTGGTTCGTTCCGGGGCTGCTCGACGGGTCGATCGGGTTCGGTGGTGAGGAGTCGGCGGGAGCGTCGTGCCTGCGCAGGAACGGCACGGTCTGGACGACCGACAAGGATGGGATCATCCTGGCGTTGCTCGCCAGCGAGATACTCGCCGTGACCGGTCGCAGCCCGAGCGAGCACTACCGCGACCTGGTCCATCGACACGGGGACCCGGCCTATGCCCGGATCGATGCGCCCGCGAACCGCGAGCAGAAGGCGAAGCTGGCCCGGCTGTCCCCGTCCGACGTGGCCGCGACCTCGGTCGCCGGCGAGCCGATCACCGCCACGCTGACCGCGGCTCCGGGCAACGACGCGCCCATCGGCGGACTGAAGGTGTGCACCGACTCGGCCTGGTTCGCCGCCAGGCCGTCGGGCACCGAGGACGTCTACAAGATCTACGCCGAATCGTTCCGGGGCGCCGACCACCTGGCGCAGGTGCAGGCCGAGGCCAAGGATGTGGTGTCGGCCGCGCTGAGCTCCTAACCCTGCTTGCGACGGAACCCGAGCTGGCGAGCAAAATCTGGCCGGCTGCAGTCTGGCGGCGGCGTCAAGGGCGGGGCACCACCTCGACGGGAGCGTGTCCGAGCGCCGACAACGGCTCGGTGAGCGCGGAGGCATCCCCGGCGACCACGATGGTGAGCTGATCGGGGCGCACGACCTCTGTGTACGTCGCATTGGCCCCGCTGGCCTCGACCGCACGGATCCGTTGCAGGTTGGCGTCGACGTGGTCGAGTGGCAGCCCATGGGTCAGCAGCATCTCGACCCGGGACACGACCGCGGTCGCCCGCTCGAACCCCAGCGCCGCCGAGTCCGTGGTCGCCCGCACGGCCACCGCGACCTCCTCGCCGGTTAGCGTGCCGGCGGCGCCCCGAAGGATCTCGAGGACCTCGCCCACCGCCGCAGCAGTTGCGGCGCTCCGTACGCTTGCGCCGATGCCGACCAGGCCCACATTGCGACCACTGTCAAGGCTGGAGCTGACGCCGTACGTCAGGCCCTTCTGCTCGCGCAGCACCGTGTTGAGCCGAGATCCGAAGCTGCCCCCCACCACGTAGTTGGCGACGAACAACGCGGGCCAGCGCAGGTCTCCTCGGGTCACCCCCGGGCCAGCCAGCCGGACCGTGGCCTGGGGGGTGTCCGGCCAGTCGATGAGCAACAGCCGCGGTTGCCGACTGGCCGGGCTCGGCTCCGCCTCGACGACCGTGCCTTCCGTGGACGCCCATCGGCCAAGTGCCCGATCGGCCAGCTCCTGAACATTCAGCGCCGAAAAGTCGCCCGCGACCACCAGCGTGGCAGCTCCGGGATGCAGGTGCGTCGAAGCAAACGCGGCCGTGTCGCCTCTCGAGACCTGCGCCACGCTGGCCGCTGTGCCACCCGCGGGTCGGGCCGCGCGCGCGTCGCCGAACAACGCGGCGTTCACATACTCGACGGTGACCGACCCCGGGTACGCCTTGACATGCTCGATCTCCTGCAGTCGTAGACGTTTCTCCTGCTCGAACTCCTTCGCCCCGTACGACGGCTCCGACACTGCCATCGCCATCAGGTCGAGCCCCCGGGCCAGCTGGGAGGCCGGGACCGAGAGCTGCACGGAAAATCCGTCCGGCGTCGCCGACGCCTCGAGCTCGGCACCGCAGGCGGCCAGCGCGTCCGAGAAGTCGTCGGCGGTCATTCCACCCGCCGCCCGGACGAGACAGCGGGCGACGAGACCCGCAACCCCCTCCCGGTCGAGCGGTTCGACGTTGAGCGGGAGGTCGAAAACCAGGCTGCTGCTCACGACGTACTGGCCGGGGCAGTGATAGGCGAGCATCCGCATGCCGTTGCGGAGCATCGACTCTCGCGCCGCCGGGAAACGCCAGGCAAGAGCGGGCACCACCTCCGGCGGTGACGCCACGAGACTCATGCGCTCTCCGCCTGGTCGGGCTCGACCGCCACACCGGAAGGCTGGATCCGCAGCTGGGCGTTCAGCAGCGGAAGCAGCCACTGCCCGGCAGCGGCTCGAACGTCCTCGGCAGTCAGCGAACGCAGGACCGGGAGCCGCTCGTTGAGCGCCTCGGGATCGTCGTACAGGAGCGCACAGCCGGAGAGCGCGTCGGCGCGGCCGCCGGCGGTGGCCATCTCGTCCAGCCAGGTCCGTTCGGCCTGCGCCCGGGCGATGGTCAGCTCGAGCTCGCTCGGCCCTTCGCTGGCGAAGCGGCTGACCAGCTCGTCGACAACCGTGGCGATCAGCTCGAGCTCGGTCCCCGGAACCGCCCGTACGGAGGCGACACCGAGCGAGTTGCCGGCCACGAGCGTGTTGACGCCGAGGCCGGCCGTGAGTGCGATCTCGTCCTCGCGGACCAGCCGGCGGTGCAGGCGGCTGGTCTCGCCCTCGCCGAGGATGCCGGCCGCGAGCTCCGTGGCGGCCAGCTCACGTGACCCGGCGACGTCGGCAGGCAGCCGGCCGGCGAACCAGACCGCCGGCGCCGGTACGTCCTGCGTCCGCTCGAGAGCGGTCGGCACCTGCAGGCCCGGCAGGGGGTCGGGCAGCTCGCGCTTGGGGGCGTCGCCCGGTTGGATGTCACCGAGGTAGCGCTCGGCCCGGGCGAACGCCTCCGGCTCCGTGACGTCACCGACGATGGTCAGCACGGCGTTGTTCGGCATGTAGTAGCGCGCGTGGAAGGCGCTCACCTCGTCGAGGGTGGCGACGGCCAGGTGAGCCATGTTGCCGATCGGAAGGTGCCCGTACGGATGGTGTGCCGGGAAGACCAGCGGAAGGAGGTCCTCGAAGGCTGTGCCGTACGGGACGTTGTCCATGCGTTGGCTGCGCTCGGCGGCCACCACCGACACCTGGGTGTCGAAGTTCGCCTGGGTGATCACGTCGTCGAGATAGGCCATCCGGTCCGCCTCGAGCCAGAGCGCGAGATCCAGCGCGCCGGCCGGCACCACCTCGAAGTAGTTCGTGCGGTCGAAGGACGTCGTCGCGTTGAGCATTCCGCCGATACCCTGCACGCGCGCAAAGTGCTCCCCCGGTTGGACGTGTCGCGACCCCTGGAACATCAGGTGCTCGAAGAGATGCGCGAAGCCCTGCCGGTCGGGCGTCTCGTGGCGTGAGCCGACGTCGTACCACAGGTTCACCGCGACGACACCCAGCCCCGGGGTCGGGCTGACCACCACCCGCAGCCCGTTGTCCAGCGTGCGGCTCGCGATCGGGAAGCTCGCCTGGAGGGTCACAGCGTCGAATGTACCCGGCCCCTGAGCGGTGGTCGGGCGTTGACAGCGACCGCTGATCTCATGCCGTAGCTCGGCATCCGGCAACGGTTCGGCATCGAATGTTCATCGAGTCGGCGACCGCCCGTCGACCATCTGAGGTGCAGGTCTGGCCAGGAGGGTTATGGTGACCGTATGGGGGATTTCTTCCTTGGCCTACGGGCCCACCGGCGCCTGATCGTCCAGCGTCTGATCGTGCTCGGCGCCGTCGTCCTGCTCCCCCTCTCCACGGCGGCTGCGACCGCTTCGGTGACCCCCGCCGCGTCCACCCGAACCAACTCCTTCGCAACGGGCGGTCTGGTCGCCGGTGTCACTCCGGTCATCTCACCTCCGGCGCCTGTGGTGCGGCAGCGATCTGCCAAGGTTCCGCCTGCCGGGTGGACTGGGGCCCGCGGTCACTCCGCCGTGGTGGTCGGCTCGGCGCAGGAGCGCGTCGCACAGGTCAGCGGGACTTCGTCCTACGACGTACCGAGGGCCGCGTTGGATGCATACCAGAGCGCCGAGGCGGCGGTCGCCGTGTCGGACCCGGGCTGTCACCTGAGTTGGACGCTTCTGGCGGGCATCGGCCAGGTGGAGTCCGACAACGGCCGGTACGGCGGCGCGATCGTGCTGGCGAACGGCGACATCTCCCCCCACATTCTCGGGCCGGTTCTCAACGGATCCGGGAACGTCGGCGCGATCCGTGACACCGACGGAGGGCGGTACGACGGCGACGCCACGTGGGACCGGGCCGTTGGGCCCATGCAGTTCATCCCGGGTACCTGGGCGGCGTACGGCGCGGACGGCAACGCGGACGGCGCGCGCGACCCCAACAACATCGCGGACGCTGCCCTGGGCGCGGCTCGCTACCTCTGCGCAGGTGGCGGCGACCTGCGGGTCGAGACCGAGCTGCGCGCTGCGGTGATGCGCTACAACCATTCGGTGGCGTACGTCGACCTGGTGCTTCGACTGGCGGCCGCCTACGCACGCGGCGGCGCCACCGTCGTACCGAACGGCAAGTCCAGCGCGCCGGCGCCACCTCCTCAGATTGCGCCTGGCCAACACCAGCAGCACTCGGCGACCGTCCCAGTCGCAGAGCCGCCCCCGGAGCAGGACGCCGGCAAGGTTCCTGGGAGCGGTCACCAGCACGAGATTGGTCGAGAAGGTGCTGGTGGCTCCGGTGGCGGCGGCGCTGGTGGCGGCGGCGCTGGTGGCTCCGGTGGCGGCGGCGCTGGTGGCGGCGGCGCTGGTGGTGGCGGTGGCGGCGGCGCTGGTGGTGGTGGCGGGAAGCCCCCGACCAGCTCGAACCCGCCCCCTCCCACGCCCGTCGACCCCACGCCCATTGACCCCACGCCAATTGACCCAGCCCCCATCCACCCGAGGTCGGGCGACCACCAGCCGTCGGGCCATCATCCGGGCGAACGTGGCGGTGACGAGCCGGTGGCAACCGGTGGGCTGGGCACCTGTGATGTCGGGTGGTGCGTGGACTCGACGCCACTCGATTTCGGAGCTGACGCAGACCTCACCGCGCCGCAAGGTGACTACAACCAGGACGGCAAGACCCGCTCCGTCGAGCGCGAGCTGGCGAAGCTCACGGGACTCACGGCGACGGTGATACTCGTCGTCACACCGGAGCGCGCAGCGCCGGCGCAGCGCGCCGAAAGCAACAGCGCGGCGGTCCCCTCCACCGCCCCCGCGGAGGACCCGCGGGTGATCCCGGTAGCACCGGTCACCGGTGCGGCGGGAACGGGTGCGGCGAAGGAGCTGCCACCGGTCGTTCTCACGGTCGACTCCGATGGCGTGGTCACCAGCATCAACGGCGTCGCCTACACCGCCAGCAGCTGAGCTGCCGCCATGCCGGCGAGGTTCACCGCGCACCCGCTCGACGCGCACACCTGGGCCGACCTGCAAGCCCTGTTCGGCCGACCGGGCGGGTCGATCGTCCGCGGTTGCTGGTGCATGTACTACCGCAAGTCCGGGGCCGGCTCCACGAACACCTCGACGTCAGCGGGGAACCGGGAGCGGCTCCGTGCCATCGTCGACCAGGGCACGACACCGGGCCTGGTGGGGTATCTCGACGCGACACCCGTGGGCTGGATCAGCCTGGGTCCGCGCGAGGAATATCTCCGGCTCCGCCGCTCACCGCTGATGAAGCCTGTCGATGCCGCCGAGGTCTGGTCGATCGTCTGTTCCTATGTGGACAAGGCGCATCGCGGCATCGGCGTCCAACACAAGCTGCTCAGGGCGGCCATCGACTTTGCGCGGGCGAACGGGGTCCGAGTCCTCGAGGCGTATCCGGTCGACAAACCAGAGCGCAGCAACGACGACTTTATGTTCCTCGGTTCGCGAAGCCTGTACGAACGGGCTGGCTTCCGTGAGGTCGTCCGCCGGTCACCGACCCGCATCGTCATGCGCCGCGCCCTGCGCCCACCGAGAGGCGCCGAGCCGTCGACCCAACACGCTGCCGACAGGGCATCTGACTGGCCGAACGGTCGACCTCCCGGTGCCGCGCCAATGGTCGTGTAGTGAGATGAGCAGGTGGACGCGACCTCTCGACTGGATCACTTCCAGCGGCGGCACCGGTGGGCGGCGTTCCCGTTGGCCGTGTCGTACAAGTACTTTGACGACTACGGCGGCTACCTCGCGGCCCTGATCGCGTACTACGCGTTCGTCTCGCTGTTCCCCCTGCTCCTTCTGCTGTCCACGGTCCTGGGTTTCGTGTTGGCCCACGACCCGCACCTGCAGCAGCAGGTCATCGACTCTGCGCTCAGCCAGTTTCCGGTAGTGGGTGAACAGCTGCACAACCCGCGGCGGATCGGCGGGGGCATCGTGGGGCTGGTTGTCGGGATAGTCGGTTCGCTGTACGGCGGTCTCGGAGTGGCGCAGGCCTTGCAGTACGCCATGAACACCGCATGGTCAGTGCCACGGAACAACCGGCCGAACCCCTTCCCGGCCAGGGGTCGCAGCCTGCTGATGGTGGCGACCGGCGGAGTGGCTCTGCTCGCGACAACCGCGCTGACGGCCCTCGCTGCCGCCGGCGGGGGCCCGTTCGGACTCGTCCTTCGAGTCGTGGTGATCGCCGCCTCGGTGCTCTTCAACGCCGCTGCCTTCGTCCTGCTCTTCCGGCTGGCGACGGCGCGTGACCTGTCGGTCCGCGACGTGGCACGAGGGGCCATCGCGGCCGCCCTTGTGTGGCAGCTCCTCCAGTCGTTCGGCGTCGTCTACGTCAGCACGGTGGTGCAGAACGCCGGCGCCACCAACGGCGTGTTCGCGATCGTGCTGGGTCTGGTCGCCTTCCTCTACATCACGGCGGTGGTCATCGTGGTGTGCGCCGAGGTGAACGTCGTACATGTAGAAGGGCTCCACCCGCGAGCGCTGATGACCCCGTTCACTGATGACGTCGATCTGACGGCTGGGGACAAGCGCGCCTACGCGACCCAAGCGAAGGCGCAACGGATGAAGGGCTTCGAAGATGTCGAGGTCACCTTCGAAGAGCCGCCGGATCGGACCGGGACGGAGACGTGACTGTCATCCGGCGGCGTCGAGGAGTTTCGATGCCGGGCCGGCTCGGGGTTGACCCGAGGTTGCCGGCCCGGTAGACCGAACCATGTTTGCCATCCGGGCGGCCCATGGTTTCGACGGTGAGTCTCATCTCAGCGGTCGCGTGACGGTTCTCGTTGATGCTGGCCGCATCGTCGGCATCGAGTCCGCGCCGGGCGATCTCCCGGTCGACGTCGAGGTGATCGACCACGGCGATGCAACGGTCCTTCCCGGGCTGATCGACACCCATGTCCATCTGCTGGGTGACGGCTCCGCCGGCGCGCTGGATCGCGTCGCGGGCTACACCGACGACGAGATCGAGGCGGTGGTCACGGCCGCCCTCGAGCGACAGCTTGCCGCCGGCGTCACCACGGTCCGTGACCTCGGCGACCGCGACTTTGCCGCGGTCCGGCGGCGCGACGCCCAGCGCAGGTCCGATGACGGCCTGCCGCTCATCCTCGCGGCGGGACCGCCGATCACGACCTCGGGTGGGCACTGCGCTTCCTTCGGCACGCCGGTTGCTGCTGCCGAGGAGATACGGCGGGCCGTTCGGAACCGCGTGGAGTGGGGGGTCGATGCCGTGAAGGTGATGGCGAGCGGAGGCATCATGACCGCCGGCACCGACATCTTCGCCTCGCAGTTCTCTCTCGCGCAGCTGCGAGTCCTCGTGGACACAGCGCATGAGGCCGGACTTCCGGTCATCGCCCATGCCCACCCCGCGGCCGCCATCTCGATGGCCCTGGACGCCGGGGCGGACGGCATTGAGCACGCGTCGTACCTCGACCGCAGCACCACGGACATCCCGGAAGGCATCGCAGCTCTCACCTCCTTCGGCGCCTCCGACGAGGAGCTGGGGCGGCTAGCGGCGGCGGGCATTCCCGTCTGTCCGACTCTCGGGGGCCTCAGCGCGCCGACCACTGTCCCGCCAGGGCTCAACCAGCTGTTGACTGACTCGGGTATGACGATCGGGGAGGTGATCGAGATGCGCCGCACGCTGATCCGTCGCATGCATAGGGCGGAGGTTCGTCTAATTGGCGGCATGGACGCGGGAATCTCACCAGCCAAGGCGCACGGGAGGTACGCCGAGTCCGTCATCGACATGGCCGCCGTCATGCCGGCCGGCGAAGCACTGGCCGCCTCGACGTCGATGGCCGCCGAAGCCCTTGGCCTAGGCGATCGCAAGGGCCGCTTGAGTCCGGGCTATGACGCTGATCTGCTCGTCGTCGCCGGTGATCTGGCCAACGACCTAGCCTCGTTGCGAGACGTCCGTGAGGTTGTCCTGCGCGGCCGTCAGGTTGTCCTGCGCGGCGCACCAGCCCACGCGGGGCTGCAAGACCCGTCCGAACCCTGACCGGGGCCGCGCAGTCGCACGTCCGTCTGCACCAGGAAGGAGTGAATGGATGAAGCGGCAACTGCCCAAGCGACACGACCTGGCGCCCCTGCTCACGTTCAAAAAGCCGATGGTCTCGCCGAAACAACGGCGGCTGGCCTCGGCGCTGACCATCGAGGACCTGCGGCGGATCGCCAAGCGGCGCACGCCGAAGGCGGCCTTCGACTACACCGACGGCGCCGCCGACGGTGAGGTGTCGCTGGCCCGGGCTCGTGAGGCCTTCGGCGACGTCCAGTTCAACCCGGCCATCCTCCGTGATGTCTCGACGGTCGACACCAGCCGTGATGTCCTCGGCGGCCGGGTCTCGCTCCCGTTCGGGATCGCTCCCACGGGCTTCACCCGGATGATGCAGACGGAGGGCGAGATCGCGGGCTCAGCCGCCGCCGCCTCCGCCGGGATCCCGTTCTCCTTGTCCACGCTGGGCACGACCAGCATCGAGGACGTCGCAGCCGCCAACCCGTCCGGCCGCCACTGGTTCCAGCTGTACATGTGGAAGGACCGCGACCGGTCCATGGCCTTGGTCGACCGGGCCGCGACGGCCGGCTATGACACGCTGCTGGTCACCGTCGACGTCCCGGTGGCGGGCGCCCGCCTGCGTGACGTGCGCAACGGCATGACGATCCCGCCCACGCTCACCCCGCGCACGGTCGCCAACGCGATCCCGCGTCCCGCCTGGTGGATCAACCTCCTCACCACCGGGCCGCTCACCTTCGCTTCCCTCGATTCGTGGTCGGGGACCGTGGCCGATCTGCTCGACACGATGTTCGACCCGACCGTGACGTACGACGACCTGGCCTGGATCCGCGACCAGTGGCCCGGCAGGGTCTCGGTCAAGGGCGTCCAAAGCGTCGCTGACGCCCGTCGGCTCGCCGACGCTGGCGTGGACGCGATCGTGTTGTCCAACCACGGCGGCCGGCAGCTCGACCGCGCACCGGTGCCGTTCCACCTGTTGCCCCAGGTGATGAAGGAGGTCGGGAGCGACCTCGAGGTTCACCTCGACACCGGCATCATGTCGGGCCAGGACATTGTGGCTGCGCTCGCTCACGGCGCCCGTTTCACCCTGATCGGCCGCGCCTACCTCTACGGGCTGATGGCTGGCGGCCGCGACGGCGTCGACCGCGCCATCGAGATCCTGCAGGCCCAGATCGAGCGGACGATGCGCTTGCTCGGCGTCAGCACCCTCGACGAGCTCGAGCCCGGGCACGTCACCCAGCTGGTCCGGCTGGCGCCGCGCCCAATCCGGTGACGGGCCGACCAACACCGCCGTTGGCGGCGCTGTTCTCTCGTTCGCGGGCCGAACGTGTAGGCATCTCACGCGCCTCCGAAAAAAACCGTGGGGCGGTAGGTAGGTTGTCCTTGTGCGCCGCCTTGCTCAGCTTGCGACGGCTGGACTGCTTTCCGCGGTTCTCTCGTTGCTCACCTCATGCAGCGGCGAACGCGGCGTCTACGCCGCGCCGGTCGAGGCCGCCACTCGCGCTTTCTTGGCAGCGATCCACCACGGTCAGGGTGGCGTTGCATGTCGGTTGCTATCGCCGGGTGCTATCCGGGAAGTGCAGCAGTCCGAGCGGAAGCCGTGCGCCAAGGCGATCACCTCCGTCCGGTTGAAGGCGTCCGGGGGAATTCAACGCACCGCGGTCTACGTGCACACCGCAGAGATCCACCTGACAAACAGCGTGATGTTCCTCAGCCCCTTCGACGGTCACTGGAAGATCTACGCCGCCGGTTGCACTGCCACCACCTCGTATCCGCCCTACGACTGCGCCGTACAAGGGGGTTAGTAACGTGCGCATCTCCCTTGCCCTCGTCGTCGGCATCCTCGTCATGGGCCTCGCCTACATGCTGGTCATCGGCCTGCTCCAACGCTGAGAGGAAGGCTCCTGCATGAAGAGGTTCTTGCACGACAACGGACTGACGCTGTTCTTCGTCGGCCTGTTCCTGTGCACGTTGATAGGCCAGGCGCTCACGGGTCAGGCTGAGTACAACCACCAGTTGTTGGCCGACCAACTGCAACCGATCTCGTTCCTGCGCTACGTCACGTCCGCGCCCTTCGTCGCCGACGTGAGCGAGAACTGGCAGTCGGAGTACCTCCAGTTCTGGCTCTACATCATGGCTACGGTCTGGCTGGTGCAACGGGGCTCACCGGAGTCCAAGGAGCTGGACAAGGTCGGAGTCGAGAGCGCGGAGGACCAGAAGATCGGCGAGCACTCCACGGAGGACTCGCCGCGGTGGGCCAAGGCGTCGTCCGGACCGCGACTGTGGATCTTCAGCCACTCGTTGAGTCTCGTGATGGGCACGTTCTTTGTGTTGTCGTGGCTGGTGCAATACATCGCCGGGCGGGTGGCGTACAACGACGAGCAGCTGCGCCAGCTTCAAGATCCGGTCGGCTGGTCGGGCTATCTGCACACGCCTGACTTCTGGAACCGCACCTTGCAGAACTGGCAGTCAGAGTTTCTTGCGGTGGCCAGTATGGTCGCCTTCTCGATCTACCTTCGCCAGCGAGGATCGTCGCAGTCCAAGCCCGTGGGAACCTCGCATGCTGCCACCGGCTTGGAGAGTTGACGAGCCGGGGTCGCACACGCAGCGCACTTCCTCCTGAACTCCGTTGGCGTCCCACCTCAACGTGCCCCCTTCGCCCGATCCGCTGCCCGACCTGATCACCGCCTAACTCGACGGCAGAGTCATCGCGGCATGGACTCCCCGACCAGCCCGTCGATGGACTCGCGGATCAGGTCGGCGTGGCCGGTGTGTCGGGCGTACTCCTCGATCATGTCGACGACGAGTCGGCGGAGGTTGGGCGGGTTGGACCATGCCGACTTGCGGACACGTTGATCCAGGTCGCTGTCCATCAGGGCTTCGGTGACGGCCGATCGTGAGCGGGCGGCGGCGTGGCTCCAGAGCTTGAACAGGTCCTCGGGCGGGTCATCGAGGGCTGTGCGCCATTCCCAGTCGGGGTCGGTTCCGAAATCGACGTCGCCCCACGGCTGAGGGAGCGCTCGGCCCAGCAATTGCGATGTGAACGCGTCGTCCTCGACGAGGGCTAGATGCTTGACGAGCCCGGCCAGCGTCATCCTTGAGGCACCCAGGGTGGTACGCATTCCCGCCGCGTCAAGTCCGCCACACTTCCAGGCGAAGGTGGCGCGGTTACGGTCCAGCGTGCCAAGCAGCGTCTCCAGTTCGGTGCCTGCCTCCGGTAAGCGCACCGTTCCTGCCGGCTCTGCACTGGTTGAGGTCATGCTTGCATCGTCCTCTTGTGCCGAATACTTCGCCGCGCGAGAATCAAACGGCTTGTCCTTGAGCGCCGAGAAGGGTGACGTCCCCCGTCGTGGTGGAACTCCCGGCCTGGCTCCTGAACGTCGAGGAGCCACGGTGTGAGGCTTCGTGGGAACCCGCCAAGGATCTTTCGAAGGAGGACCACACGATAGCACTGACCCGTCGTGATAACCGTCCCCCCGAACGCCGTATACGGCCTTCGGCAGTTGCACCAAGCGGAGGGACGTCACCGGCGTCCATGGCCGAGATGCCCTGTCATAGTGGACGCGCCGACACCCTCAGTCCCTTGACCCTGCGCGTTGATCATGCGCGTTGATCTGGATAAAGGAGCGCTAATGACCATCGACAACCAGGGATACCTCGGACATCGTGGACATCGGGTCTGGTGGGGGGTGAGCGGGCGCGTTGATGGTGCGACCCCCCTGCTGACGGTTCACGGCGGCCCAGGGATCTGTCATGACTGCCTCGAACCACTCGCAGGTCTCGCGGGGCGCCGACAAGTCGTCTTCTACGACCAGTACGGCTGCGGGAAATCCGACCGCGCGTCGGACGCCCACGAGTACGACGTTGAGTTGTTCGTGGAGGAGGTCGACGCCGTCCGCAACGCGCTGGACTTAAAGGAGGTGCACCTCTTCGCCCATTCGTACGGCGGTCCGCTCGTCCTTCAGTATCTGCTCTCGGAACCCCGCAGCGGCGTCAAGTCGCTGACCTTGTCGAACTCCTTCGCGAGCATCCCTGCACTCGCCGACGGTTGGGCCAGGAGGCGTCGTGAGCTCTCACCGCAGGCACAAGGCGCCCTGGCTGCCGCTGACCACGGCATCGAGGACCCGGAGGCGTACGGAGCAGCGCTAGGTGAGTTCATTTCGCGATTCGTGCTGCCGTTCCCGCCACCAGAGGCATTGATCCGATCCCAGCAGGGAAGCGGGGCGGAGGTCTACGCGCGGATGCACGGCTCGTCATGGTTCGTGCCCGACGGAGCATGGAACGACTGGGACGTCACCGACCAGCTCCACAAGCTGCGCATGCCCACATTGATCATTGCCGGGCGCGATGATCAGTGTGTTCCCAGTCTGTCTGAAGCGATGCAGGCGCAGATCAGAGACTGCCGCCTTGTCGTCCTCGACACGGCACACCTACCCTTCTTCGAGACACCGGACGAATACCTGCGGGTGATCGACGAGTTCTTGACCAGCAGCGAGTAGCGCTAGATTAACCCCGCGCGGCCGTTGGGCTGGGCACCAGTACTGCCTGCTCGGCTTGACCCAGGCGCCGGGCGGCCACGGATGCCACTCCCCTCTCCGAGGGGTCCATGGCCCTCATCGACGCACGGCCGGCCGAGCACGACAACAAGATCACCAGAGAGGTGGCCACACCCGAGCTGGTCTCGTCATAGTAAGAACCGTCCCCCCGAACGCCGCACACGACCGTCGGCAGTCACACCACGCGGAGGGGGTCACCCTGAGAATCGCCACCATCAGAAGCCATCAGGCCAAACCCCGGGTCCCCAGCGCTTGTGGCAGCATCGGATCGATGAAGCTGACCGGAATGGACCTCGACGGCCGGGTCGCAGTGGTAACCGGGGCGGGCAGCCCCACGGGCATCGGCTTCGCAGTGTGTCGACGGCTCGGTGAGCTGGGCGCCAAAGTGGTCCTCACGGCCACCACCGACCGCGTGGATGACCGGTCGCGTGAGCTGGCGGAACTGGGCGTTCAGGCCACCGGCCTGGTCGCCGATCTGACCGATCCGGCTGCCGCGGAAGCGGTGGTCGCCGCAGTCACCCGCCGGTGGGATCGGTTGGACATCCTGGTCAACAACGCCGGGATGATCTCCGTGACCGACAGCGACGCGCTGTCCGGTGGCGTCGGGCTGCTCCCGTATGACGAGTGGCAGCACAGTCTGCGCCGAAATCTCGACACCGCGTTCCTCATGACTCGCGCGGCTGTGCCCGTGATGCGTTCCGCTGCCTGGGGCCGAATCGTGATGGTCTCTAGCCTCACCGGCCCGGTGATGGCGATGCGGGAAGATGCCGCCTACGCCGCGGCCAAGGCCGCGATGGTCGGGCTAACCCGGTCGCTCGCCGTCGATCTCGCTGCCGACGGCGTCACCGCGAACGCCGTTGCGCCGGGATGGATCGCCACTGGCTCACAGACGGACGACGAGCAGCGGGAGGGCGAGGTCACGCCGATGCGCCGCAGCGGCACCGCTGACGAGATTGCTTGGCCAATAGCTTGGCTGTGCACACCCGGGGCGTCGTACCTGACCGGCCACTGTCTTGTCGTCGACGGCGGCAACTCCGTGGCCGAGCAGCGGGCACTCTAAGCCTCGATCCACCGATGGGCAGGGTCTGAGTCGGCGGGCTTGTTGACGGAGGGTCATCGCCCACGTGGGCGCGGGTGATTGCCTGGCCTTGCTGCCTGGTGGTTCCACGTGGTCCTTGGTCGCACCGAGCGGCTGGGTGGTCAGGATGTGGCCGGTGTCGGCGGTGCGTGGCCTTGAGCGAACAGCAGTGTCCAGGCGGTTACCACGGCCAAGCGGTCGGTAGGTGCAGCGTGACTCGTCGCGCTGAGGACGCGATCCTGGCTGGGACGGCGATGAGCTTGCGCCGGATCGTCGCCGTCGTCGCGCGGGCCAAGGCGGGGCCGGTGATTGTGGCTGCGGCGCGGGTGAGGTTGAACGCCATCACCGCCAGGACGAGCCAGGCTGCGTTCGCGGCGAACGACGCTGAGGGTAGGTGTGCCAGCGCGGAGTTCA
>JBBSGI010000029.1:0-36136 GCA_038254365.1 Propionibacteriales bacterium | reverse complement strand
GTAGCGGGGGCGGGACTTGAACCCGCGACACCACGATTATGAGCCGTGTGCTCTGACCACCTGAGCTACCCCGCCGCCGGACTCGGCGACCTACCCACCAGGATAGGCCCCGACTCCAGAGCCCCAATACGGAATCGAACCGTAGACCTTCTCCTTACCATGGAGACGCTCTACCGACTGAGCTATTGGGGCAGGCGACGTATGAGGATACACAGCGGCGGCCACGCAGCGCGAATCGGTCGCCAGCCGCCGCCGGCACGCGTCGACGAGCACCGGACCGTCGTTGTCTAGGCTCTCCGGCATGACACCAGCAGCCGCCTCCAGCGACGACGTCGTGGCCGGCCGCCCTTACCGGGTGGGCCTGCAGCTCCAGCCACAGCACGCCGACTACGCCGCGATCCGGAGAGCCGTCGCGCAGGCGGAGGAGGTTGGCGCGGACATCGTGTTCAACTGGGACCACTTCTTCCCGCTCAACGGCGAACCGGAAGGCAAGCACTTCGAGTGCTGGACGATGCTGGGGGCCTGGGCGGAGGCGACCAGCCGGGTCGAGATCGGCGCGCTCGTCACCTGCAACAGCTACCGCAACCCCGAGCTGCTGGCCGACATGGCACGCACCGTCGACCACGTCAGCGACGGGCGGTTGATCCTCGGTATCGGCTCCGGCTGGTGCGAGAAGGACTATGCCGAGTACGGCTACAACTTCGGTACGGCAGGGAGCCGGCTGGACGACCTCGGCGCCGCCCTGCCGCGGATCGAGCACCGGCTCGAGAGACTCAACCCCGCGCCCACGCGGGCGATCCCGGTCCTGATCGGGGGCAGCGGTGAGAAGAAGACGCTGCGCCTGGTCGCCCGGCACGCCGACATCTGGCACACCTTCGGCGACTCGGAGGTGATCCGGCACAAGTCCGCGGTGCTGGCGGACTGGTGCGAAAAGGAGAACCGTGACCCGTCCGAGATCGAGCGGTCCTGTGGCGTTGCGGCGGGCGACCCGGAGGCCGTGGGCCGGCCGCTGGTCGACGCAGGGATCCGGCTGTTCACGGTCGGCGCCGGCGGGCCGTCGTACGACCTGGCCAACCTCCGGGACTGGATCGCTTGGCGGGACGAGCAGAATGTGGCAGGTGTTGGGTTCGAACCAACGTAGGCGATGCCGACGGTTTTACAGACCGTTCCCTTTGGCCACTCGGGCAACCTGCCGTGCATACGGTGCCCATTCCGGGCGTCCGCAGCGAGGAACCAGAATACCCTGAAGCCGATGCGCCCTGCGCACCGCACCTCAAGCCGAGAGACCCGAAGGGAGATGCTCGATGGCCGACTCGTCGTTCGACATCGTCAGCAAGATCGACAAGCAGGAGATGGACAACGCCCTCAACCAGGCGGTGAAGGAGATCGCCCAGCGCTACGACTTCAAGAACACCGGAGCCAGCCTGCGGTGGCACGGCGACTCGTCGATCGAGGTGGCTGCCAACGCCGACGAGCGCGCGCTGGCCGTTGTCGACGTGCTCAAGGAGAAGGTCATCAAGCGCGGGCAGTCCCTCAAGGTGCTCGACGTCGGTGAGCCCCGGCAGTCCGGCAAGGAGGTCAAGATCGACATCGCGCTCAAGGAAGGGATCAGCCAGGAGCAGGCTAAGAAGGTGTCCAAGCTGATCCGCGACGAGGGGCCGAAGGGCGTCAAGGTCCAGGTGCAGGGTGACGAGTTGCGGGTGACCAGCAAGAAGCGCGACGACCTGCAGGACGTCATCGCGTTGGTCAAGTCCCAGGACTACGACTTCGCGGTGCAGTTCACGAACTACCGCTGATCTGCGGCGCTGGTCAGCGCGCTTCACTGCTCGTCAGTGCCCACAGAGCCCGCAGGGAGTACGCCGACCTGCCGCATCAGCTCGGTCGCGGCCGCTCGGGAGCGGTCCTCCGCGGTGGGCCCACGGGTGAGGGGAATCGGGCCGCGGCACGACAGCGCAAGAAGCGACGCCACATCGACTGCCTGGGCCGCGAGGCCGAGCGCACGTCACCCGACCAAGCGCGCCAACTCCTGCGACCTAGGCCACATACCCGAGAATGATCGCCGTGGAACCGTCAACGATCGCTGGGGCTGCCCGTGGCTGATGAATGGTTCCGTTCTCCCGACTGGACCTTGGAGGCGCGCGCAGACTTCGAGGCGCGCCTTGGACGGAGCAGAGCCGGCAAGCGAGCCCAGTACATGAGGATCAAGGGGCTCGCGCTCTGCGCAGCCGGACATGTCGAAGGAGCCCGGGACCTGTGGACGCGAGTCATCGAGGCGGAGACCGAGCACTGGCCCGAGGTGTCGGCGTCTCTTGAGCATCTCGGGGATTCATATCGGCATGACGATCCGCGGCGAGCCGAGACGTACTACCGGCGTCTCCTTTCCGACCACCCCACATTGAGCGGAACGACCGCCTGCGTCCATCTGTCCCTTGCCGAGCTCCTGCTGGATAGACACGACAGGAAGTCCGTCGAGGAAGCAGCAGATCTGCTCGCCACCTGGCTGGACAAGTTCAGCATTCCCTTCCCGGACGCGCACTTCCGCTTCAACCTCGCGCTGATTCGTGCGGCGCAGGCGCTCGGCGAAAAGGAAACAATCCAACGGGCCGCCCGCACCGCTCTTGGGCTCGCGGCGCGGGGTCCGGTCTGCCCCCGTCACGGGCAAGAGGTCGGCGTGGTCAAGGCCGACGCCAAGATTCTTCGTCGATTGCGGAAGCTTGCCAAGTAGCGCGACAACCGATGTACCGCGACGGACGTCGACCGGCGCGGCGGCAGGCTTGAGCGGCGCGCCCGCGAGGCTAGGCCGGACGGTCGCGTCCTGCCTTGGCCCGGGCACGCCCGGCGCGCTCCGCCTCGTCGGAGTCGACGGCCGAGTCGTCGACGACCTCGTCGGCGGTCGGGTCATCGCGGTTCTTGACCAGCTTCAGGTAGCGCTGGGTCATCGACGAGACGTAAGAGTCGACGCTCTTGCGGGTCTTGTTCGACACCTCAAGCAGGGGCCGGGCGGTCACAGCCTTCTGGAGTGGCACCTCCAACGGCCAGGGGATCCCCCACACCGCCTGCGAGAAGCGCTCGTTCGAGTTCGCCAACCGGTCCGCTGCCCATACCGCCCGGTCAGCCTCCCAGCCCCAGAACTTCTCGTCGTTCCAACCGGCCTTCGAAGCCCGCCGCTGAGTGATCTGCGACAGCTTGGTGGTCGCCGCGCTGCGGCGGGAGAAGTCGGCGTCGATGACCCGCAGGTGGGCGTTCAGCAGCCGCATCGCCTCGACCGCGATCGGCCCGGGCGACGGGTTGGAGATGTCGTCGGGGATCGTGAGGACGTCAGCTGCGACGTCGAGACCGAGCACTCCCAGCAGGGACTCCAGCGGGCCGTGCTTGACGAACTCGTCGAAACGTAGCGCCACGAACGTCGCGCGGCTTTCCTGGTACCAGAAGCGGAACGAGTCCTCCAGGTTGTAGAACCCGGACTTGACCGACTGCGTCGCGTACTCGTCGAAGGAGTCCGGCGTCGCGAAGGTCTTGACCACTTGGGTGTACATGCTGTTGATCCGCGCCAACGGGTCGCGCACGACATACACCAAGGTGACGTCGTCGCTGATCTCGAAGAGCCGCTTCGCCAGCATGGGACGCAGGCGCTCCTCGCTGGCCAGCCGGGCAAAGGCCTCCGAGCTGAGCAGCACGATCTCGGCAGCTGCCACGGCGACCTCCCGACGCAACGCGTCCCAGTCGCCGTTCACGCCGCGGAACCGCCGGTCTTCGAGGAGATGCCAGGCCAGGTTGTGATGGTTGAGGTTGGAGCTCGACGTCCGCCGACCGGCTTGCGGAAGGTAGACGCCGTGCTTGGCGAGCACCTCCTCGTTCAGCCTCAGGCACTTCTGCAGGTACGTCGAAGCCGTCTTCGTGGCACCCATGTGGACTACTAGACGCACGTGTTTCCTTCTCTCGATCCCTGGCCCGCTGACGCAGTCGGCGGCTCGATTCTTTCACGTCCCCCAGGTGGGTCCGACCGACGTCGCCGTCGATGGTTGCCGGTCAGCCGTACACCGCCGCCAGCAGCGGACCGGGAAGCACCGACAATGCGACCGCGCCGGTCAGGGTGGCGGCCAGCACCAGCTGCACCGACCGGGCCACCGGGCGACGGGGAGCGTACTCCTGCTCGGCAGGGCGCAGCAGGAGCGCGATCACCCGCAGGTAGTACACCAGACCGATCGCGACGTTCACCGCCATCACGACGGCCAGCCAACCCAGCCTGCCGTCGACCGCGCTCTGGAAGATCACCACCTTCGCGACCAGTCCCACCACACCGGGCGGCAGGCCCGCCAGGCACAGCAGCGCGAACGCGAGGCTGACCCCGACCAGGGGATCCCGACGGGCCAGCCCGGTGAGGTCGCCCACGGTCTTCGCTCCCCACCGAGTGGCCGCTCCGACGGCGGCGAACGCGCCGATGTTCACCAGCGCGTACATCATCAGGTACGACTGCAGTGCGCCGAGATCGCGGAGACTCGCCCCGGCGGCCAGCGGCACCAGCAGGTAGCCGGCCTGAGCCACCGAGGACCAGGCGAGCAGCCGGACCGCGCGCTGCTGCCGCAACGCCGCCAGGTTGCCGACGCTCATGGTCAGCGCCGCCGCCCCGGCCAGCAACGGCCGCCAGGTCGCGTCGTACGCCGGAGCGAAGCGCACCAGGACCACGACCAGTCCCGCCAGCCCGGCGGCCTTGCTCACCACCGACAGGTACGCCGCGACCGGAACCGGAGCCCCCACGTAGGTGTCGGGAACCCACGCCTGGAAGGGCACGGCCGCCACCTTGAAGGCGAGCGCCACCACCGTGAGCGTCAAGCCCATGCCGACCACCGGCGTGACCGCAGTGCCACCGTCCCCAGCCAACGCGACGGGTCCGGCGACGACCGAGCCGGTTGCGCCGTAGACCATCGAGATTCCGAGCAGGCTGAAGGCGGTGGCCACCACGGAGACCAGGAAGAACTTCAGGCCAGCCTCCGCGCCGCGCCGATCGGCTCGGAGAGCGACCAGCGCGAAGGCCGGCAGGGACACCGTCTCGATGCTGACCAGCAGTGTCACCAGGTCACCGGCGGCCGCCACCCCCAGTGCTCCGGTCGCCGAGGCGAGAAGCAGCAGGTGGAGCTCCCCTGCGGGTAGCTCGCCGGCCAGGAGGTAGGGGTGGAGCAGCAGGATGACGAGCCCTGTCCCCAGCAGCACGACCACCCACCACACCGTGGTCACGTGGTCGACGTTCCAGGAACAGCCGACCCTTGCGGCCCGGTCGCGCAGACAGAAGGTCGCCCGTGGCCGCGTCATGACCATCGTGACCACGAGCGCCGCCGCGACGCCCGTAGCACCCGCGGTGGTGGGCAGCCAGCGCCTGGTCGAGGGTGCGAACGCGTCGCCGAGCAGAGCCAGCACCGCGGCGACCACGAGGCACAACGGCGGCGCGAGGGCGAGCCAGTCGACCGGCTGGCTCATGCCACGCCTCCCGACCAGAGCAGGAGGCCGGGAGCGAGGCCGAGCACCAGGGTCAGCGCACCGAGCGGGACCCAGGCGACCCATTCGTCGACGGCGACGTCCGGTACCGGCGGCAGCTCCGGCACCGCCTGACACACCCGGCGCACCATCATCACGAAGTATCCGGTGGTCAGCACTACGCCCGCCCCGGCCAGGACCATCAGGGTCCGGTACGTCGTCAGCGGCAACGCGGCATCCGGCGTATAGGCGGCCAGCATCGCGAGCATCTCCCCCCAGAAGCCAGCGAGTCCAGGCAATCCCAGGCTCGCCACGGCCCCGAAGGCGAGGACCGCGGCCAGCCTGGGCGCTCGGCCGTAGAGGCCTCGCCCGACGACGACGAAGTCCGTGCCGCCGGTGCGGGTCTGCACGGCTCCGACCACGAAGAAGAGCAGCCCGGTCACCAGAGCATGTGCGACGTTGGCGAAGTTCGCCGCGAGCACCCCCTGCCGGGTGAGCGTCGACACCGCGAACAGCACGAACCCCATGTGCCCGACACTCGAGTAGGCGATCAGCCGCTTGAGGTCACGCTGGGCGAGGCATGCCAGCGCGCCGTACAGGATGCCGACGACTCCCAGTGCCGCCAGGTACGGCGACACTTGGAGCGCCCCGTCGGGGATCGCCGTGGCCCAGAACCGCAGCAGGCCATAGGTACCCAGCTTCAGCAGCACGCCCGCCAGCAGCACCGAGCCCACCGTAGGTGCCTTGCTGTGGGCGTCGGGCAGCCAGAAGTGCAGCGGCCACATCGGTACCTTGGCGCCGAACCCGAGCATCAGCAACACCGCCACGGCGAGCTGCGTGTCGTGCGGGATCCGCCCGCCCAGGCGCAGGATCGTGGGGATGTCGAAGGTGCCGGTCGCGTCGTGCAACAGCAGGAAGGCGACCAGCATCAGTGCCGACCCGGTCACCGTGACGACCAGGAACGTGGTGGCGGCCCTCCGTCGCCCCAGCGGATCGTGCTCGTCGCCCCAGTCCGCGATGACGAACCACATCGGGATCAGCACGAGCTCGAAGAAGACGAAGAAGACGACCAGGTCGAGCGAGACGAACGTGCCGAGGCTGGCCGCCTCGACCAGCAGCACCAGGCTCACCAGCGCTCTGGTGCCGCCGCACGCCGGGGCGCGCCGAAGCAGCGATACCAGGCAGCACCAGCCGAGCAGCGCGGTGACCACGACCAGCGGCGCCGACAGCGAGTCGACCCCCAATCTCCAGTGCACGCCGATCGCGCCCACCCACGTCTCATCCGACTGCAGGGCGAACCCGCCCAGCCGGTGATGGCCTTCCACCCAGGCCCAGACCGACAGGGCGAGCGTCACCGTGGCCACGACCAGTCCGGCCCGGGTGGCCGACCGGTCGTTGCGGAAGCCGGGAGCGGCACCGATGACCAAGGCGCCAGCCAGCGGCAGCCCGACCAGCAGCTCCAGGCCGCCGATCATCTCTGCACCAGGCCCACCAGCAGCGCCAGTCCGACTGCGCCGACCACCACCAGTCCGAGGTAACGGCTGACATTGCCGCCGTGGACCCACCGCAACCCACGTCCGGCGAGCTGGATGGCGGAGTCGGTGCCATGGACGTACGGGCCGATGACGTCGCTTTCGGACGCAGCGGCGGTCCGCGAGCCGAGCCGGGCCAGCCGGACCACCCCGCCGACCACGACCCGGTCGAAGTCCAGCCCGCGCTCGAGCGGGTTCCGCAGCCGGCCGAGGGAGTCGGCGGGATCGCCTGTCCGGGCGCGCCTCCAGACGCCGTATGACGCGCAGATCCCGGCAGCGGCCGCCAGCAGGCTGGACACCAGCGCTATCAAGTGAAACGGCTCGGCCGGCACGTCGAGGAAGCCCGGCCTGACGACGGCCACCCCGCCGAGCGTCACGAGGGCGGCCAGTACGACGAGCGGAGCGGTCATCAGCACGCTGGGCTCGCGCGGTGGCGGCAACCCCTCGTCCGGCTCGGACGGGTGCCCAAAGAAGACGAGCAGCCAGACCCGGGTGGCATACGCCGCGGTGAGGGCGGTGGTGACCAGCGCGCCCACCAGCACGAACCAGGCTCTGGCCGAGCCCTCGGCGGCGCTGTGCGCGGCCAGCCCGAGGATCGCGTCCTTGGAGAAGAAGCCCACGAACGGCGGGACCCCGGCCAGCGCCGCCAGGCCCACCGTCATGGTCACGAAGGTGACCGGCATCGCGGACCGCAGTCCGCCCAACTCGACGAGCCGCTGTCGGCGGACGGACTGGATGACCGATCCGGCCGCCAGGAACAGCAGCGCCTTGAACGCTCCGTGCGAGAGGAGGTGCAGCACACCGGGCCCCAAACCGCCGAGGGCCAGCGCTGCGAACATGTACGCGAGCTGGCTGACCGTCGACCACGCCAGCACCCGCTTGAGGTCCTCGGCGGCGAGGGCGAAGCACGCCCCGCCGAGCATGGTGACGACGGCGATCGACGCGAGCACGTCCATCGTCGCCGTCGACAGCGCGAAGAGCGGCAGCAGTCGGGCCACCAGGTAGACGCCCGCCGCCACCATCGTCGCGGCGTGGATCAGCGCGGTGATCGGCGTCGGCCCGGGCATCGCGTCCGGCAGCCAGGAGTGCAGCGGGAACTGCGCCGACTTGCCGACGACGCCGCACAAGATCAGCAGTGCCGCCGCGGTGGCCTGACCGCTACTGACCCGACCGTCCGCGACCGCGTCGAGCGCCCCGCTGATCCGGTAGGTGCCGGCCGCCTGTCCGACGACGAAGATGCCGAACAACAGCCCGATGTCGCCGAGGCGGGTCATCAGAAACGCCCGCGCGGCACCGGCCCGCGCGGGCTCGCCCTCCCAGTAGTGCGCGATGAGGAAGTACGAGCAGGCCCCCATGACCTCCCAGCCGACCAGCAGCACAAACAGGTCGTCTGCCGCCACCACGAGCGACATCGCCGCGGTGAAGAGGCAAACCAGCGCCGTGTAGCTCGGGTAGCGGGGATCGTTGGCCATGAACGCGATCGAGTACACCTGCACGAGCAGCGCCACGGTCGTCGCGAGCACCAGCATCGTGGCGGTGAGCTGGTCCACCGCGAGCGCGGGCGTTATGGGGACGCCACCGGTGTCGACCGGCTCGGCGGCCGACCCGGCAGGAGCAGCGGACCCCCAGTGCTGAGCCGCCAGCGCCAGTGCGAGCAGCCACGAGACCGCGACCGGCGCACATCCCAGGAGCTGGACCAGCCTCATGCTGCGATGCCCTGCGACCAGGATCGCGCCCGCGGCCGCCGCCGGGAGCACGACCAGCACCAGAGCCAACATCAGCGCGCTACACCCTCGCGCGAAGGAACCTCGTCGCGATCGGCGAGCTCGCGCAGGTCTTCCACGGCGATCTGGCGATGCGTCCGGAAGACCAGCAGGACGATAGCCAGCCCCAGCCCGATCTCGGCGGCCGCGACGGCGATCACGAACAGGCTCAGCGACTGGCCGGTGTCCAGCGTGTCGTGCCAGTAGGCGTCGAACGCGACCAGGTTCAGGTTGACGGCGTTGAGCATCAGCTCGACACCCATCAGGATCAGGATCGCGTGCCGCCTGGCGAGGACGACGTACACCCCGACCGCGAACAACAGGGACGACACGACGAGCGGAAACAGCACCGGCATCAGCGCGGCTCCCGGTGGCGAGACAGCACGATCGCGCCGACGAGAGCGGCCAGCAGCAGCACGCTCAGCAGCTCGAACGGCAGCACCCAGGAGTCGAACAGCCGGGCTCCCAGCGACGACGCGCTGCCGACGTCTCGCGCCTCGAGGTGGATCCGCGCGTCGCGGAAGCCCACCGCGAAGGTGGTCACCAGCACGGCCGCGGTGAGCCCTGCCGCCACGCCGGCAGCCACGCGACCCGAGCCGTTCAGGTCCGGCAGCGCGCCGATCGGTGCGCGAGTGAGCATCAGGGCGAACAGCAGGAGGACGACCACGGCACCGACGTACACCAGCACCTGGACCCACGCCACGAACTCCGCAGCCAGCAGCAGGTACAGCCCGGCGAGTGCACCCAGCGTCACGACCAGCCATAGCGCGCAGTGCACGAGGTGGGAGCTCGCCGCGACCAGGACGGCGGACCCGAGCGCCAGCACGCCCAGCAGGCAGAAGATGACCTCGGCGGCGGTCATGGGGACCCGGGCTCGGGCGGTGGCTTGACCGGCGTGGCCTCGGCGGCCTGGCTCTGGATCCGCGCGGCAGCCCGCTCGGCCGAGCCCAGCTCCTTCGCCGGCTCGGCGGCCGGGTCGAGCGCCGGGGGCGGCGGCACCGTCCACATCCACTCCTGCAGACGGTCCTTCTCGTGGGTCAGGTCGCGGATGTCGTACTCGGCGTACTCGAACTCCGGCGTCCAGTACAGCGCGTCGAAAGGACAGGCCTCGATACAGATGCTGCAGTACATGCAGAGTGAGAAGTCGATGGCGAACCTGTCGAGCATGTTCCGGCTGCGCTCCCGGCCCCCGGGTGACGGCGCAGGCACCGGTTCTTTGTGGGAGTCGATGTAGATACACCAGGCGGGACACTCGCGCGCGCACAGCATGCAGACCGTGCAGTTCTCCTCCATCAGCGCGATCACGCCGCGCGACCGTGGCGGCAGCTCGGGAAGGGTGTCCGGGTAATGGGCGGTGACCGACCGACGGGTCATCGCCCGCCAGGTGACCCGTAGGCCGGTGAGCAGCCCCCGCCCGAAGGTGTTCACGTGAGCACCACGCCGATGGTGGTCAGAGCCAGCTGGCCCAAGGTGACGGGCACCAGCCAGACCCAGGCGAGGCGCTGCAGCTGGTCCTCACGCAACCGCGGGAAGGCGACCCGCACCCAGATCACCGCGAAGGCGCAGATGCCGGTCTTCACGAGCGTCCACAGCCAGCCGAGGTGGTCCGACCACGGGCCGTGCCATCCACCGAGGAAGAGGACGGCGGTGAGCGCCGACAAGACCACGACGCCCGCGTACTCGGCTAGCAGGAACAGCGCGAACCGGATGCCGGAGTACTCGGTGTAGGGACCGAAGATGATCTCGGCGTCGGCGACCGGCATGTCGAACGGCGGGCGCTGCAGCTCGGCGAGGCCGGCGACGAAGAACACCACGAGTCCCGGCAGCTGCCACAGCAACCACCACGGCGTCCAGGCCGCCGTGATGGCGGCCAGCGAGAGGCTGCCGGCCGCCATCGCGGTCGAGACGGCCGCCAGCACGAACGGAAGCTCGTAGGACAGCAGCTGGGCCGCGACCCGCAGCGCGCCGAGCAGAGAGAACTTGTTCGCGCTCGACCAGCCGGCCATCAACGAGCCCACCACCGCGACGCTCATCACCGCGAGGGCGAAGAACAGGCTCGGGTCGAGCCAGGTCGCCGCGGTGTCTCTCGACAGGGGGATCACCGTGAGCACGACGAGATACGGGATCAGGGCTACCGCTGGAGCCAGCCGGAAGACGGCCGCGTCGGCGGCCGCGGGGACGAGGTCCTCCTTCTGGGCGAACTTCACCCCGTCGGCGACGAGCTGCGCCCAGCCGTGGAACCCCCCGGCGTACATCGGCCCGACCCGGGACTGCATGTGGGCCATCGCCTTGTGCTCGGTCTGCCCGACCAGAAGCGGCAGCACCAGAAAAGCCGACAGCACGGCGACCGTCCGCCAGAGGAGGTCCCACCAGTCGATCATCGGCTGCTGCCCGCGACGTCGCCCGGCTCCATGACGCTCGACCCTATCCCCGGCCTCCCCGGATTCGTCCGACCGAGCGCGGGAGTCTTGCGTGGGAGCGGATCGGACGAGTCCGGCCGCGGCTCCGCTAGGTTTCGTCCGGTGCCCGCGGCCAGGTGTCCGGGTCCGGCACTCCCGGCGGACGGGTACGGCGACGGCTGGGCGCCGCGTCGGAGTCGGACTCACCGGGCTCCTTGGCGCCGGGCCACGGTTTCGCTACCCGTGACGCGAGCACGAAGTCCTTGCGCAGCGGGAAGCCGTCGAAGCCCTCGGGCAGCAGCAGGGTGTCCAGCTGGTCGTGCCCAGCGAAGCCGATCCCGAACATCTCGTGCGTCTCACGCTCGTGCCACCCGGCACCGGCGTAGATGTCGCAGATGCACCCGACTTCGGGGCTCTCGCGAGGCGTCCAGGTGCGCAGGAGCACGCTGTCCACTCGACCACTCTGCGGTTTGGCCACGTGGGCCACCAGGATGAAGCCGTCGTCCAGTGCGTCGACGGCGGTCAGGAAGTCGAAGAAGTGGCAACCGAGGCGGTCCCTTGCCGTCAGCAGCGCGTCCGGCCACGCCGCTGGTTCGACGTCGACAGTCGCGGGCCCGAAGCCGGCGTCCGGCGCGACGCCGTACGCCGCCTCGAGGTCGTCGAGCCAGGTCATGTGTGGTCGGCAGGCGGACGGACAGCGGGACGGGTCAGCCGCGTCGCGAGCGAACGCCGAGGCGTTGCGGCAGAGGAGTAACGGTCGCGGAGCGATTCACCGGCGATCTTCTCCTGCAGCTTCACGATGCCTTGGAGCAGCGACTCCGGGCGGGGCGGGCAGCCGGGAACGTAGACGTCGACCGGGATGATCTGGTCCACTCCCTTCGTCACGCAGTACGAGTCCCAGTAGGGACCTCCGGAGTTGGAGCAGGAGCCGAAGGAGATGACGTACTTGGGGTCGGGCATTTGCTCGTAGAGGCGCTGCACCGCTGGGGCCATCTTGTCGGTGACCGTGCCGGAGACCACCATCAGGTCGGCCTGACGCGGCCCTGGCGCGAACGGGATCACGCCGAGGCGGATGAAGTCGTGCCGGGCCATCGAGCTCGCGATGAACTCGATCGCGCAGCAGGCCAGGCCGAAGTTGAACACCCACAGCGAGTACCGGCGGCCCCAGTTGAGCAGGTAACGGGCTGGTTCGGGTGCGACCTGCTGGAGCGCCCCGACGCGAGGAAGTGGCAGGTCGACCGACGTGCCGCTCCGAGTCAGCTCCACTGCAGCACCCCGGTGCGCCAGGCGTACCCGAGCCCGACCACCACGATCGCGATGAAGATGCCCATCTCGGCGATGCTGGCGGCGCCCAGTCGGTCGAACACCGTGGCCCAGGGGAACAGGAACACCGCGTCGACGGCAAACACGACGTAGAGGTAGGCGAACACGTAGAAGCGGACGTGGACCTGCGCCCACTCCGAGCCGACCGGGTCCACCCCGCACTCGTAGGTCAGCGACTTCTGCCTGCTCGGCACGGTCGGTCGCAGCAGCCGGTTGGTCGCCATGATCGCGACCACTAGGGCGACCCCGGCCAGCAGCACGGTGAGCACCGGGAGGTACGACGCGAGATAGGCCGAGTATCCCGGGCTCATCCGCCCAATCTAGTGCCTAGGGGTCCGTCGACGTCGACGACGCGGAGGCAACCACCAACAGGACCCGCTCACCACCGCCAGCGCGAGCAGGACCATCCCGACGATGTACCCGGCGTGGGCATCGGTCTCCCGCTGGTGGGCCTAGACGGACAAGAGGTCTGCCGGCGTCCGATGGACTCCGGCAGACCTCCCGCTCGATGCCGTGGTGAAGATGTCAGTCCGTCGCGTCCTTGCGCAAGAACGCCAGGACAGTGCCGGCCAGGATGACGATCAGGCTGATCCAGTACCCGATCCCATGGCCCCAGTCGATGCCAGGGGCAGACACCTTGCCTGGGATGATGAAGAGGGCCAGGATCACACAAACCGCCGCTACGGCGTACGCGACGAGCACGGCGAGGCGCAACGGAAATGGCAGCGTGACCCTGGCGAACAGCCGCGCTGCGAGGGCAGCCGAGGCTGCGAGCGCCAGCAAAGCCGCGAACCAGCCGAAGAAGCCATGCCACGCCGACTCCGAGCCGCTGGCACCGAAGCCGCCCGCCGAGTAGGTGACCTTGTAGTAGGAGAACAGGGAGAAGATGAAGGCCAAAATGCCAGCGGCGATGATCCCGAGGTCGTAGGGGTTGGTCCCCTGGACGGCCGATCTCATCTCATTCGCGTTGTAGCCGCCCGCGGACCGGCCGGTGGGCCCGGTCGGCCCCGATGCGCCGGTTGCGCCGCCGGAACCCGCCGGAGGCGGCTCCGAAGGAGGAGGAGTCTGCGGAGTTTCGGACATGGTCGGATCCCCTTGCATCTGTTTCGACCCACGTGGTTGTGGTGACTCATGGTTCCACGAAGCGCCCCCGTAATCCGCGAATACCGTGATTTCGTGCACCGGCATGTCGCGCGGCCCTCAGACGGCGTGCCGCGTCCGGATCGCGAGCAGGCGCACGACCGCGAGTCGCCGTACCGGTGCGGCCCGTACTCCTGACCCCTCTGCTGCAGATAGAACTGGTCCGGCGGTTGCGCGGGCGGCGGCGACTGCGGTGGTACGAGGTCGGGCCGCTCAACTGGGAAACTGCCGGTGGATGTCCTGGCTCATCCGGACGATCGCCAGGTAGAACTCCAGGGTCATGCGGATGAACGCCAGGTACAGGATGACCACGACCGCCCCAAAGATGAGGACGAGCAGGCCCAAGCCAGCACTTTGACTCAACGCGGCGACGGTCCAGATGAGCCAGCCCAGCACGAGCACGATGAGGGCCACCACGTAGACCACCTTGACGATGATCGGCGTGATGAAGTGCTCGAAGCTGAAGTCGAAAAGCGCGCCGAAGAAGCCCTTCGCCGAGGGCGCCGGACTGCCCCCACCGCTGGGATACTGCGGGAATCCGCCGTGACCG
Organism: Propionibacteriales bacterium; assembly: GCA_038254365.1. GTDB lineage: Bacteria > Actinomycetota > Actinomycetes > Propionibacteriales > Nocardioidaceae > JAWWPG01. Next base: position 21,957 of record JBBSGI010000029.1, on the reverse strand, counting down.
AGGTCCGCCGGGGGTTGTCCGCCATAAGGAGGCTGACCGCCATAGGGAGGCTGGGCACCGGCGGGCGGTTGGTCGGGGCTGGGGGGGCCTGGTGGGTACTGTCCGGACATGTCGTTCTCCTGACGCTCGAGGCGCGGTTTGCGCCCACGGTATTCACTCCGGCCATGATGGCAGTCGCCCCCCATCCCTGCCTGGATATCGGGCCTCCGGTGCTGACCGCACCTCGCGGCGCTGCCGGACCGACTCGGTGAGGACGCCGTACGTAGTGTGATGATCGCCGCATCCCCCCTCGTGGCCATGCTGACGGCGTAAACTGGCGGGGACGGGGCAATGAGCGGTGGCGGAGAGTGTGAGGGTTGTGTCCAAGCAGGTCGAGCAGCTCGACCAGGTCGTCATCCGCTTCGCGGGTGACTCAGGTGACGGGATGCAGCTCACCGGAGACAGGTTCACCCAGGAGACCGCGATCTTCGGCAACGACCTGTCCACCCTGCCCAACTTCCCGGCGGAGATCCGCGCACCCGCCGGCACCCTGCCCGGCGTCTCGTCGTTCCAGCTGCACTTCGCCGACCACGACATCTTGACCCCCGGGGACACGCCGCACGTGCTGGTCGCCATGAACCCGGCTGCGCTGCGGGCCAACATCACAGACCTTGCACCCGGCGCGACGGTGATCGTCGACACCCACGACTTCAACGAGCGCAACCTCAACCGGGCCGGCTACCCCAGCAACCCGCTCGAGGACGGGTCCTTGGCGCCGTTCGCCGTGCACCTCCTCGACCTCACCGGCCTGACCGTCGCAGCGATCGCGGAGTTCGGGCTCAGCCGCAAAGACGCCTCCCGGGCCAAGAACATGTTCGCGCTCGGTCTGCTCTCCTGGCTTTATGGCCGGCCGATCCAGGGGACCGAGGAGTTCCTGCGCCGCAAGTTCGCCGCGACGCCGGAAATCCGCGACGCCAACCTGGCCGCGTTCCATGCCGGGTGGAACTTCGGCGAGACCACCGAGACGTTCGCGGTCTCCTACGAGATCAAGCCAGCCCCCATGCCGGCCGGCGCCTACCGCAACATCTCCGGCAACCTGGCGCTGAGCTACGGCCTGATCGCCGCGTCGGTGCGCTCCGGACTGCCACTGTTCCTGGGCGCCTACCCGATCACCCCGGCCTCCGACATCCTGCACGAGCTGAGCAAGCACAAGCGATTCGGCGTCATGACGTTCCAGGCGGAGGACGAGATCGCGGGCATCGGTGCCGCCCTCGGCGCGTCCTTCGGGGGAGCACTCGGCGTCACCACGACATCGGGCCCGGGGATCGCCCTGAAGAGCGAGACGATCGGTCTGGCGATCACCCTCGAGCTGCCGCTCGTCGTCGTCGACGTCCAGCGCGGCGGGCCCTCGACGGGTCTGCCCACCAAGACCGAGCAGGCGGACCTGTTGCAGGCGATGTTCGGCCGCAATGGCGAGGCGCCGGTGCCGATCGTCGCGCCGCGCTCCCCCGGCGACTGTTTCGACGCCGCGATCGAGGCCGTCCGGATCGCCGTCACCTACCGCACCCCGGTGATGTTGCTCTCCGACGGCTACCTCGCCAACGGCTCCGAGCCCTGGCCGATCCCCGAGGTGGGGTCCCTCCCCACCATCGACCCGGCGTTCTCCACAGGTCCCAACCACGAGACCGAGACCGGCGAGCACCATTTCTGGCCCTACCAGCGCGACCCGGAGACACTTGCCCGGCCGTGGGCGGTTCCCGGCACCGCGGGCCTCGAGCACCGGATCGGCGGTCTGGAGAAGGCCGACGGGCACGGCGGCATCTCCTACGACCCCACCAACCACGACCTGATGGTGCGGACCCGGCAGGCCAAGGTTGACCGGATCGCCGACTCCATCGGCCCGGTCGAGGTCGACGATCCCGACGGCTCGGCCCGCCTGCTCGTCCTGGGGTGGGGGTCGACGTACGGGCCTATCGGCGCCGCCTGTCGTCGGATCCGCGCTTCGGGGCGCCAGGTCGCCCAAGCGCATCTACGACACCTCAACCCGTTCCCGCATGAGCTCGGAGAGGTGCTCCGCCGCTACGACCGGGTCGTGGTGCCGGAGATGAACCTCGGCCAGCTCGCCCTGCTGCTCCGCGCGAAGTACCTCGTCGACGTCGTCGGCTACAACCAGGTCCGTGGTCTGCCTTTCAGCGCCGCGGAGCTCGAGGATGTCCTCGCCGCGGCTCTCGAGGAGGTGCCGTGATGACCGCCGGACCGACGGGGTCTGCGATGGCCGGGCCGAATGGGTCCGGTGAGACCGGCATGTCCGGTCTCGCCGGCGTCCCGCTTTCCGCCGTACCCATGTCACGCAAGGACTTCGCCTCCGACCAGGAGGTGCGCTGGTGCCCCGGGTGCGGCGACTACATCGTCCTGGCCGCCGTCCAGAGTTTCCTGCCCTCCCTCGGCCTGCGCCGGGAGAACATCGTGTTCGTCTCCGGCATCGGCTGCTCTTCCCGGTTCCCGTACTACCTCGACACGTACGGAATGCACTCGATCCATGGCCGGGCGCCGGCGATCGCGACCGGACTCGCGACGGCGCGCCCGGACCTCTCGGTGTGGGTCGTCACCGGAGACGGCGATGCCCTCTCCATCGGCGGCAACCACCTGATCCACGCCATGCGCCGCAACGTCAACCTGACGATCCTGCTCTTCAACAACCGGATCTATGGGCTGACCAAGGGCCAGTACTCCCCGACGTCGGAGGTCGGCAAGATCACCAGGTCCACGCCGGCCGGGTCGGTCGACCACCCGTTCAACCCGGTCTCGCTCGCGCTCGGCGCCGAGGCCACCTTCGTCGCACGGACCCTCGACTCGGACCGCACCCACCTGACCACGGTGCTCAAGGCGGCGGCCGCCCACCGCGGCACCAGCCTGGTGGAGATCTACCAGAACTGTCCGATCTTCAACGACGGCGCCTTCGACGTCCTGAAGGACAAGGACGAGGCCGCGGCCCGTCTGGTGCGGCTGGAGCACGGGATGCCGGTCCAGGTCGGCGACCACGAGTGGATCCACGATGCGCAAGCCGAGGATCCCAGCCGGGCGTTCGAGATATCGCGGCTCGACGACCGGACGATGACCCACGTCCCGATCGGGATCTTCCGTCAGGTTGAGCGCCCAACGTACGACGACCTGGTGCGGTCTCAGCTCGCCGCCGCCCGCGCGAGCCAAGGACCCGGCGACCTCGCCGCCCTGCTGGCCGGCTCGGACAACTGGAGCGTCAGCTAGCTACTGCGGCATCACGCCACGGCTCAGAGCAGCTCGGTGGTGATCGTCCGGCCGTACGACCGCAGGAACGCCGTGGTGCCGGGGATGGTCACCCGCCACCACCAGCGACCGGTCGACGGCGCGGGCAGCGCAAAGCTGTAGGCACCGTTGGTGCCCGTGGTCGCGTTGCGGTAGTCCACGTAGGAGCAGGAGGCGCACGCCCGCCGCTGCAGGGTGATCTGCTTGTTGGTGTAGTAGGGCGTGACGTTGCCCTTGTAGGTGGCGGTGCTGTTCCCGTCGTAGAGATGGCCGTTGAAGAGGCGGTAGACCGTCAACCAGGTGGTGCCGCTCGTAGGCCCGAAGGCGGCGTTACCACCGAACACCACTTTGTAATCGGCGTTCTGCCGACTCTCCGTGACGAACCTGAACTGAGGGGTACCGCTGCTGCCTGTGTTGTGGGTGGCCAGGTAGACCCAGGTCGTGTTTCCGTCGAGCCGCCGGTAGAGCCTGACGTTGACTCCGCCGAGCGCGCCACGCTTGCCCTGGGCATGGCTCACCACCTGGCCGCGCACGGTTATCGAGAACCCGGCGCCTTGGATGTGACGGAACGGCATCCAGCGGATGCTCGTCGCGTGTCGAGTCAGCGCCTGTTGCGCACCGCTAGTCGGAGCGCTGGCCAACGCCACCGCGGGAAGCCCGAGCAGGCTGGCCGCGGTCAGACCGACCAGAAACGCACGCATCTTCATCATGGCAGGGCACCCACGTTCTCCGGTGTCACGGCCCGTTCGCAAGCCGTGCTGGCTCACCCACCGTAGGAGAGGGCGCCTGATCCGGCAAGTGCACGGACGACCGACGGGCGCCTCCTGGTCGGGCTGCAGTCTCAATTGTCAGTATCGAGAGGACCTCTTGCTCGTGACACCGGATACGCTCGAAACGTGGGTGAGGAGCGACGCGGGCTGCTGATGGCGGGAGGTGCGTTCACCCTCTGGGGCCTCTTCCCGCTCTACTGGCCCCTCTTCGAGCCGGCTGGCGCCGAGGAGATCCTGGCGCAGCGGGTGCTCTGGTCGCTGGTAGCGGTGGCTGTGCTGCTGGCCGTCTCCCGGCGATCGGCCGTTTTCGCGGAGATCTGGACCACGACTCGGCTCCGCACCCTGATGATCGCGGCGAGCCTGCTCATCGGCGTCAACTGGTTCACCTACATCTGGGGCGTCAACAACGGCTACGTCGTCGAGACCTCGCTGGGGTACTACATCAACCCGCTCGTCACCGTGATGCTCGGCGTCTTCGTCCTCGCCGAGCGGCTACGACGAGTGCAGTGGACGGCGCTGGCGGTCGGTCTGCTCGCGGTCGTCGTGCTCAGCGTCGGGCTCGGCAGGCCGCCGTACATCTCCCTGGTGCTGGCGATCAGCTTCGGCAGCTACGGACTGGTGAAGAAGAAGGCCGCGGTGGACCCTACCGAGGGCGTCGCGTTCGAGGCGCTCGTCCTCGCGCCGCTCGCTCTGGGGTATCTCGTCATCGCTACGGCGCGCGGGACGGCCGAGTCGTGGTCGAACGGCCCGTGGCACGTGGTTCTGCTCAGCACCATGGGGGTGGTCACCGCGCTGCCGCTCCTGCTGTTCGCCGGAGCCACCAACCGGGTCTCCCTGACCAGCGTCGGACTGGTCCAGTACGTCACGCCGACCCTGCAGTTCACCCTTGGTGTCGCCGTCTTCCACGAGGCGATGACGGTGACCCGGTGGGTCGGGTTCTTCCTCGTGTGGCTGGCACTGCTCATGCTGTCCGCGGACTCGATTGTTGCGGCGAGACGTCGGGCCGGCACGCCCCGTGGACCATGGGTCAGCCGCCAGCTAAGCGCATCGGGTGGGACGCGGAGCGGCGCAAGTGCCGGTCGGCGAATACAGTCGAGGGAGACCGATACTGGCACCAACCCCAGTCCGACCGAACAGAAGGTGAGCCATGACGGAGACCGCTGGCCCGGCGGAGAGCTACCACGGCTACAGCGTCGACGACGAGGACCAACCGCAGTCGACCGGTGACAGCCTCACCGACGACCGCGGCTTGGCCGACCCGCTCGACGAGGGCTACTCGCCCCCGGAGAAGTGGTCACCAGCTGAAGGCTTCGGCAACACGCCGTACGAGGAGGCCATCGGAGAGACCCTCGACCAGCGGCTTGCCCAGGAGGAGCCTGAGCCCGATCCGTACGAGCAGGCCGCCACGGAGACCGAGAACGTCGCGGGCGAGGTCGGCAGCGCTCGCTCCGGCCGGCTGGTTGCCCAGGATGAAGGGATCGGCGAGGACATCGACGAGGAGCTGTTCGCTGACGACGTCGGCATTGACGGCGCCGCCGCCAGCGCCGAGGAGGCCGCCGTCCACGTCATCGAAGACTGACCATCCGTCACTGGTGACCCACCATCCGGCCATCGTGACCCACCATCCGTCACTGGTGGCCCACCATCCGGCCATCGTGACCCATCATCGGTTGAACCGACCTTGCGGATCGTGCGATCAAGAGCTGGATCGTCGGGAACAGGTGGCGGATGGTCGGGAACAAGGGGCGGATGGTCGGGAACAAGGGGCGGATGGTCGGGAACAGCTGGCGGATGGTCGGGAAGGGTGGCAGGGTGGCGGACCCGGCTGAGCCGTCGAACCTGGCCGAGCACCCTGGGCTACCGGCCCTGCTCGCCGATGTCGAGAGCGACCCGAACGTGGCTGGGCTGGTGTTGACCGGCTCGGTCGCTCGTGGCGGCATGGCGACCGCGAGGTCCGACCTCGACGTCTACGTCGTGCTGCACCGACCCGACCGGGGCCGGCGAACCACCAGGTCGGCGGCGGTCGACCTCCCCGTGTGCACCCTCGACGATCTGCGGGTCGTGCCGCCGCCGCCCCAGCCGGACCCGGACGGATGGTGGGACCGGTACTCGTTCGCGCACAGCGAGATCCTGCTCGATCGCACCAACGGCGAGCTGGCACGGTTGGTCGACAGCTGGGCGACGCTCAGCGGCCCGGAGTCCAAGCTCGTTCTCGAGTCATATCTCGACGGCTACGTCAACTACGTCTACCGCTCGCTCAAGAGCCACCGCGACGGCCGGCTCTTCGAGGCGCGGCTCGACGCCGTCGAAAGTCTGGTCTGGGGGCTGCCGCTGATCTTCGCGTTCGAGCGGCGCGTCCGGCCCTACAACAAGTATCTCGGCTGGGAGCTTCGCACCCACCCACTGGAGCGCCCGGCGTGGCAGGCGCCGGTGCTGCTCCCGCAGTTGACGGCCGTGCTCGACACGGGCGACCCCGAGTCCCAGCGGGTCATCTTCGCCTCGATCGAGGAGGCCGCTCGCGAGGTGGGCCTGGGCGGGATCCTCGACGGCTGGGGTGACGAGCTGACCCTGCTGCGAGGCGGTGCTAGGACGAACGGGTGGTGACGAGGTCGCAGAGCCCGAGCATCGCCTCGCGGGCCGGCAGGTCAGGCAGCAAGGCAAGCAGCGACCGGGCGGCGTCAGAGCGGCGCTGCACCTCGAGACGGGCCTTGGTCATCGCGGGGTTGCTCCGCAGCAGCCGCAGCGCCTCGGCGTGCTTGGAGTCGTCGCTGATCGGCCCGGCCAGCAGCTCGAGCAACCGAGAGTCGGTCGGGTGGTGGGACTGCCGCGCGATCAGAGTCGGCAAGGTCGGGACGCCCTCGCGGATGTCGGTGCCGGGGGTCTTGCCCAGCTCGGACGAGTCGCTCGCGACGTCGATGATGTCGTCGCTCAGCTGGAAGGCGGTCCCGATCTGCTCGCCGAACTCGGTGAGCGTCTGGGTCAGGTCCGCGGGGACCCCCGCCATCATCGCGCCGAGGGTGGCCGACGTCGCGATCAGCGAGCCCGTCTTGTCCGCCACCACCGACAGGTAGTGGCCGAGCGGGTCCTCACCGCGACCAGGTCCGACGGTCTCCCGGATCTGCCCCTGCACCAGCCGCGAGAACGTGCGCGACTGGATGCGGACCGCGTCGGGTCCGAGGTCGGAGACGATGTCGGAGGCCCGCGCGAAGAGGAAGTCACCGGTGAGAATCGCGACAGAGTTGCTCCAGCGTGCGTTCGCGCTTTTCGCCCCTCGACGCAGCGCCGCCTCGTCCATGACGTCGTCGTGGTACAGCGTCGCCAGGTGGGTGAGCTCGACGACGAGCGCCGCGGGCACGACGCCGGGGGCGGCCGGGTCCCCGAACTCGGAGGCGAGCACCGTCAGCAGCGGGCGGAACCGCTTGCCGCCGGCGCGCAGGAGGTGCTTGGCGGCTTCGTTGAGGAAGTCCACGTCGGACTCGACGCTCGCCGCGAGCCCCCGCTCCACCTGCTCCAAACGCGCCCGCAGCCGAGTCTCCAACGCGGCGTCGACGGGCGGCAACCCAAGGGCGTTGAGGGTCATGGCATCGCGATCAGCGGACGAACTCGCCGGCTTGCCGGGCCAGGTCGAGGACGGGCTGGGGTACGACGCCGAGGACCAGCGTGACCGTCGCGCCCATGGTGATCACCGCGGTGGTCAGGATGCTCGGCACAGCGACGGTGGGGCCGTCGCCGACCGGATCGGAGAAGAACATCAGCACGATCACCCGGACGTAGAAGAACGCCGCGACCGCACTCATCAGGACACCCACCACGACGAGTGGCCAGGCACCACCCTCCCAGGCCGCCGTGAAGACCGCCCACTTGCCGGTGAAACCCGAGGTCAGCGGGATGCCGGCAAACCCCAGCAGGAAGAAGGCGAACACCCCGGCCACCACCGGGGACTCCTTGCCCAAGCCCGCCCAACGCGACAGGTGAGTCGCCTCGCCCCCCGAGTCACGCACGATTGTCACGACGGCGAAGGCGCCAATGGTGCTGAAACCGTAGGCCACCAGGTAGAACAGCACCGCCTGCAGGCTGGAGATCTGGTTCCCGACGATGTTGACGCTCTGGGTCGCCCCCACGAAACCCGTGAGCAGGAAACCGGCATGAGCGATGGACGAGTACGCGAGCATCCGCTTGATGTCGGTCTGGGTGATCGCGATCACCGAACCGACCGCCATGGTGAGCACGGCGACCACCCAGAACATCGGCTGCCAGTCCCAGCGGGCCCCACCGAGCGCCACGTAGAAGACCCGGAGCAGGGCGCCGAAGGCAGCGAGCTTGGTGCATGCGGCCATGAACGCGGTGACCCCTGTGGGGGCTCCCTGGTAGACGTCGGGGGTCCAGGCGTGGAACGGTGCCGCACTCACCTTGAAGAGGAGCCCCACGGCGACCAGCCCCATGCCGGCCAGCAGCAGCCCGTTGGATCCGGTCTGGGACGACACCGCGTTGGAGATGTCCGAGAAGTGCACGCTGCCGGCGTACCCGTACACCAGCGCGATGCCGTACAGGAAGAACGCCGACGAGAACGCGCCCAGTAAGAAGTACTTCATCGCGGCTTCCTGGCTGATCAGCCGACGGCGGCGAGCCAGCCCACAGAGCAGGTAGAGCGGCAGCGAGAAGACCTCGAGAGCGACGAACATGGTGAGGAGGTCGTTGGCTGAGCTGAAAAGCATCATCCCGCCGACCGCGAACGTCGTCAGCGGAAAGACCTCGGTGTGCTCCACCCCACGAGAGGAGGCTTCACGCTCGGCCTGGGTGCCCGGGAGCGCAGACGCCTGTCCGGCGAACGCCGTCACTCCGCCTTCGAGGTGCCGCTCGGCGAACAGCATCACGCTCACGATCGAGAGGATCAGCAGAGTTCCCCAGATGAACAGCGACGGGCCGTCGACCGCGATCGCCCCGGCCGCCTCGACCTTGCCGAACGAGCCCGCACCGACGCCCTTGTTTGCCGTGAGCCCCTCACCGACCACGACGACGGCGACGAACGCGGCCACCAGGCCACCGAGAGCGAGGACGGTCTGAGCCAGGTAGCGCTGCTCGCGCGGCGCGAACGCCTCGACCAGCACGCCGACCAGAGCGATGCCGAAGACGATCAGCAGCGGCGAGAGGTTGCCGTAGTCGAGGTGGGGCGCGTGGAAGGTCGGATCGGCCAGCAGGGTCACTTCGACGCTCCTCGAGAGTCGCCGTTCAGGAATAACCCGAACGGCCCGTGTCGTTGCGCCAAGGTGGGCGTCGGGTCGGGGCTGCCGACATGGTGCAGCAGCGAGGTGACGGTCGGGTTGAGGGCGTCGAGGGCGGGTTTCGGGAAGAAGCCGAGGACGACGATCAGCATCATCAGCGGGGCCAGCGCCAGCAGCTCACGCGGCCTCAGGTCGGGCATCAGCCGGGTCGACTCGCGTACCGGCCCGGTCATGGTGCGCTGGTACATCAGCAGGATGTACAGGGCAGCGAGCACGATACCGAGGGTGGCGACTACCGCCGCGACGATGGACACCGAGAATGTCCCGGCCAGCACGAGGAACTCGCTGACGAACGGCGACAGCCCGGGCAGCGACAGGCTCGAGAGCCCGGCGAGCAGGAACATCCCGGCCAGCACCGGCGCTGCCTTCTCGACCCCGCCGAAGTCGCTGATCATCTTCGAGCCTCTTCGGCTGATCAGGAAGCCGGTGACGATGAAGAGGGCGCCGGTCGAGAGCCCGTGGTTGAACATGTAGAGCGCGGCGCCGGCCTGCGAAGTGCTGGTCAGGGCGAAGATGCCGAGCACGATGAAGCCGAAGTGGGAGATCGATGTGTAGGCGATCAACCGCCGGATATCGTTCTGCCCGATCGCCAGCAGCGCCCCGTAGATCACCGAGAAGACCGCGAACGCCATCACGACCGGGCTCGCCCACCGGGAGGCCTCGGGGAAGAGGCCGAGGCAGAACCGCATCATCCCGAACGTGCCGATCTTGTCCAGGATGCTCACCAGTAGCACCGACGTGCCCGGGGTCGCCTCGCTGGCGGCGTCCGGCAGCCAGGTGTGCAGCGGCCACATCGGCGCCTTGACCGCGAACGCCACGAAGAAGCCGAGGAACAGCCAGCGGCCGGTGCTCTGGTCGAGGTGCAGTTTCATCAGGTCCTGCAGGAGGTACGACGGTCCACCGGGCGTCTTCGAGGACACGACGTAAAGCCCGATCACCGAGGCCAGCATCAGCAGACCCCCGAACAGGCTGTACAGCAGGAACTTGACCGCCGCGTAGGACCTCTGCGGCCCACCGAAACCACCGATCAGGAAGTAGATCGGGATCAGCGTCGCCTCGAAGAGCACGTAGAACAAGAAGACGTCGGTCGCAGCGAAGACTCCGACCGCAAGTCCCTCGAGCGTGAGCATCATGGCGAAGAAGGAGTTGACGCTCCACCGCGCCTCGTCGGCGTCGTTCCAGGAGGCCAGGATCACCACCGGCGTCAGGATCGTGGTGAGCAGCACGAGAAGCAGACCCAGGCCGTCGACCCCGAGCGCGTAGTGGGCCCCGAAGCTGTTGATCCACTCGTGTCGCTCGACGAACTGAAAACCACCGTCGTTGTGGTACTGGACGGCGATGACGACTGACACGACGAGGGCGACGCCGGAGACGCCCAGCGCCACCTGCTTGGGCAGCGCTCCGCCCCGGGGGACCGCCATCAGCGCGACCGCGCCGACGAGTGGGATCAACGCCAGGATCGTCAGCCAGGGCACGCTCATCGTGGATCCGTTCATGTGAGCCTCACCGCCAGCATCGCGAGAACCACAACGGCGGAACCGCCGAGCATCGACAAGGCGTAGGACCGCACGAAACCGTTCTGCCAGCGCCTGACCCGGCCAGAGGTGCCGCCGATCATGGCCGCGAGGCCATTGACCATGCCATCAACTCTCCGGTTGTCGAAGAACACCAGCGAACGGGTGAGGTACGACCCCGGTCGCATCAGCGCGGCCTCGTTCACGGCATCCCCGTAGAGGTCGGCCCGAGCTGCCCTGGTGAAGACCGAAACCCGCTCGGGGGCGGTGCTCGGCACCGGTTGCCGCAGGTACATGACGTACGCGAGCAGGATGCCGGCGGCCACCGCGACGAGGACGATCACCTGGATCAGCCACGCCTCGATCGGCAGGTCGACCTCGCCTTGGGTCCCGACCACAGGCTCGAGCCAGCGCTGGATCCAGCCGCCCAGCAGGAGGACGCCGCCCAGGGCGGACAACACCGCCAGCACGACGAGCGGCCCGGTCATCACCGGGGAGGACTCATGCGGATGCGCCTTCCTGGCCCAGCGCTTGTCACTCACGAACGTCATGATCATCAACCGGGTCATGTAGAACGCGGTGATCGCTGCTCCCAAAATCGCGCCGACGCCGATGACCCAGCTGTCGGTGAAGGCGGCCTCGATGATCTTGTCCTTGGACCAGAATCCGGAGAACCCCGGAAAGCCAATGATCGCCAAGTAGCCGCAGGCAAAGGTCACGAACGTGATCGGCATCACCTTCTGGAGGGCTCCGTAGCGCCGCATGTCGACCTCATCGTCCATCGCATGCATCACCGAGCCGGCGCCGAGGAACATGTTCGCCTTGAAGAAGCCGTGGGTCAACAGGTGGAAGATCGCGAACACATAGCCGGCCGGACCGATACCGGCGGCCAGCATCATGTAGCCGATCTGGCTCATCGTGGAGCCGGCCAGGGCCTTCTTGATGTCGTCCTTGGCACATCCGATGATCGCGCCCCACAGAAGGGTGACCAGGCCGACCACAACGACCGCGGTCCGGGCCTCTTCGCTCTGCTGGTAGACAAAGGAGGACCTCACCACGAGGTAGACCCCGGCCGTCACCATGGTCGCCGCGTGGATAAGCGCCGAAACCGGGGTTGGGCCCTCCATTGCGTCGAGCAACCAGCTCTGCAAGGGCACCTGCGCCGACTTCCCGCAGGCGCCCAGCAGCAGCAGCAGGCCGAGCGCGGTCGCGGTGCCGGTCGACACCTTGTCCATGCCGGAGGCGACGCCGTGGAAGGACGACGTGCCGAACGTGGCGAACATCAGCATGATCGCCACGGCCATGCCCATGTCGCCGACCCGGTTGACGATGAACGCCTTCTTGGCTGCGACCGCCGCGCTGTTCTTCTGCTGCCAGAAACCGATCAACAGGTACGACGCGAGCCCAACGCCCTCCCATCCCACGAACAGCGCCAGGTAGTCGGACGCGAGCACCAGCGTCAGCATCGCCGCCACGAAGAGGTTCAGGTAGCCAAAGAAGCGGCGACGGCGATCGTCGTGCTCCATGTAGCCGATTGAGTAGATGTGGATCAGGCCGCCGACGCCGGTGATCAACAGCACGAACACCGCGGACAGCGGGTCGAAGAGCAGATTGACGCCGACGTGGTAGCCGGTGCCGGGACGTCCCGCCGTGAACCAGGAGTAGAGGTGCTGCGTCAAGGGCGACGCGGTGTCGTCGCGCAGCTTGAGGAACGCCAATACGCCCACGATGAAGGATGCGATCGGGGCCGCCGCACCCAGCAGGTGACCCCAGGAGTCGACGAACCGCCCACCCAGCAACAGAATCGCCGAACTCACCGCTGGAATCACGATGATCAGGTAGAGGAGGCTGAAGTTCACGAGAGGGGCTCCACCCTGTTAGTACTTCAGGAGGCTGGCGTCGTCGACGCTGGCCGATCGACGGGTACGGAAGATCGTCATGAGGATCGCGAGCCCGACCACGACCTCGGCGGCCGCGACGACCATGACGAAGAACGCTGCGACCTGGCCGTCCAGGTTGCCGTTCTGGCGCGCGAAGGTGACGAAGGCCAGGTTGCTCGCGTTCAGCATCAGCTCGACGCACATGAACACCACGATCGCGTTGCGACGGACGAGCACGCCGACGGCGCCGATGGAGAACAGCAGAGCCGACAGCACGAGGAACGGCGTGGTGCTCACCGCTCGCCTCCCTCATGCCGCTCGGCGTCCGGCTGGTCGACGAGGCGACCCTCGTCGAGCGCGATCGGGTTCGGCTCGCCGGTCGCGCCGCGTCCGACCGATGGCAGCACGTCGCGAACGGTGCCCCGAGCCCGCATGACCCGCGAGATCGAGAGCTCCGAGACGCTGCCGTCGGGCAGCAGCGCGGGGGTGTCGACGGAGTTGTGCCGCGCGAACGACCCGGAGCTGGGGAGCGGGCCGGGGTGGACCCCGTGAGTGGCGTACTCCTGCATGCGCCGGAGCACCAGGTCGCGCTGGGTGGGCTTGGGGGTCAGCCGCTCGCGGTGAGCGAGCACCATCGCGCCGAGGGCTGCGGTGATCAGCAGCGCGCTGGTGACCTCGAAGGCGAAGACATAGCGACTGAACAGCAGCCCGGCCAGACCGGGGACGTTGCCCGCGTCGTTGGCCTGGGAGAGACCTTGGGCGGCACCGACCGTCGACTGGGTGATGCCGAGGATCAGCAGAACCGCGAAGACCACGCCAGCGACGAATGCCGCCGCCCGCTGGCCCTTGATGGTCTCGACCAGCGAATCGCCCGAGTCGACGCCCACGAGCATCAGCACGAAGAGAAAGAGCATCAGCACCGCCCCGGTGTAGACGATGATCTGCACCGCGAAGAGGAATGGCGCGTCCTGGACGGCGTACAGGGCCGCCAGTGACACCATGACGACCGCAAGCAGAAGCGCCGAGTGCACCGCCTTGCGGACGGCGACCATCCCCACCGCGCAGGCCACCATGAGCGGCGCCAGCACCCAGAAGACGATCATGCGGGGACCTCCCCCTCGCGGGCCGGGCTCGGCACCACGCTGCCGCGGTAGTAGGCGGCCTCATCACCGAGTCGCATCGGATGCGGCGGCTCCTCCATGCCAGGGAGCAGCGGAGCGAGCAGGTCCTGCTTCTCGTAGATCAACGACTCTCGGGTCGAGTCCGCCAGCTCGTACTCGTTGGTCATCGTCAGGGCGCGTGTCGGGCAGGCCTCGATACACAGCCCGCAGAGGATGCAGCGCAGGTAGTTGATCTGGTAGACGCGCCCGTAGCGTTCGCCCGGCGAGTACCGCTCGCCGTCGGTGGCGTTGTCCGCGCCCTCGACGTAGATCGCGTCTGCGGGGCAGGCCCAGGCGCAGAGCTCGCAGCCGATGCACTTTTCCAGCCCGTCCGGCCACCGGTTGAGCTGGTGACGTCCGTGGAAGCGGGGTGCCGTCGGCTTCTTCTCGAAGGGGTACTGCTCGGTGACCACCTTCTTGAACATGGTCCGGAAGGTGACCCCGAAGCCCGCGACCGGGTCCCAGAACTGGTCCTTGAGGCTGTTAGCCACGGATGCTCTCCCCTGCGTTGGGTTGTTCATGCCCCGGCATGGGCGGCACCGGGTAGCCGCCGGCGAAGGCATCGAACTCGGCGGGCTCGAGGCTCTCGGGCTCGTCGCCGCCAGCCTCCCCGACGAAGCCGAGCAGCAGGAACACGACGAGGGCGACAGCGGCGGCGCCGATCAGCCATGACCTGTCGATGGTGCCCTCGAGGCTGATCGTGCGGATCGTCCCGACCGCGATGATCCACACCAGGGCGACGGGGATCAGCACCTTCCAGCCGAACTTCATGAACTGGTCGTAGCGGAGTCGGGGCAGTGTGCCGCGCAGCCAGATGAAGAAGAAGATGAACAGCAGCACCTTGGCGAGGAACCAGAGCACCGGCCAGTACCCCTGGTTGGCACCGTCCCACAGCGACAGCGGCCAGGGTGCTCGCCAGCCGCCGAGGAACAGCGTGGTGGCCAGCATCGAGACCGTGACCATGTTGATGTACTCGGCCAGGAAGAAGAAGGCGAACTTGATCGAGGAGTACTCGGTGTGAAACCCGCCGACCAGCTCGCCCTCCGCCTCGGGCAGGTCGAACGGTGCCCGGTTGGTCTCGCCCACCATCGCGATCAGGTAGATCACGAACGACGGCAGCAGGATGACGCCGTACCAGAGATGGCCCTGCGCCTCCACGATACCCGACGTCGACAGGGAGCCGGAGTAGAGGAACACCGCGACGAACGACAACCCCATCGCCACCTCGTAGGAGATGACCTGGGCCGACGAGCGCAAGGCTCCGAGCAGTGAGTACGTCGACCCGGACGACCACCCGGCCAGCACGATGCCGTAGATCCCGACGGAGGCGACCGCCAGCACATAGAGCACCCCGACCGGCAGGTCCGTGAGTTGCAACGGCGTGTGGGTGTTGGTGAACGGGACCCGCACCGTAGGCCCGAAGGGGATAACCGCCACGGCCATGAACGCCGGTATCGCGGAGATCAACGGCGCGACGACGTAGACCGCCTTGTCGGCGGCCTTCGGGATGATGTCCTCCTTGAGCATCAGCTTCACCCCGTCGGCGAGGCTCTGCAGGAGGCCGAACGGTCCGTGCACGTTGGGGCCGAGCCGGTGCTGCATACGGGCCACTACCCGGCGCTCGAACCAGATGTTGAACAGAGTGAACACCAGCATGATCACGAAGGCGAGCACGACCTTGACCACGATCACCCACCACGGGTCGTGACCGAAGGGGGACAGGTCGTCGCCCGCCAGCACCACCCCAGGGCCCCTCACGTGACTCCTCCCTCCACCCAGACGATGTCGCCGGCACCGACGTCGAGATCCCTGCGTAGGTTGAGACCTGCCGTGTTGGCCGGCAACCAGACAAGTCCGTCACCGATGTCGCCCACCTCCGCCGGCAGCACCACCGAGCCGGTGGCCGTGGTGACGGTAACAGCAGCGCCTTCATCGACGCCGAGCGCCTCGGTCGCCGTAGCGGAGAGTACGGCGACCGGCCGCCGCCCGGTGGCGCGGAGCGCCGCGTCGCCGTCCGCCCCCCGGCTGTCGTCGATCAGGGTGCGCCAGGTCGACACCAGCATTGGTGTCCCCGGGTGGGACGGGGCGGACTGCGCCACCTGCCTGCTCGCGCTGGGAGCAGGTGCCGACGTGGCCGCGCTGGCAGCTGAAGGCGCGGCCGGCTCGGCTCGGGGGCCGTCCCAGGCGCCCAGCTCGGTCATGTCTTGGCGGGCGCCCTCGATGGTGGAGAACCCAAGCGGCCTTCCGAGCTCGTCGGCGATGCCGGCCAGTACGCGGACATCGGTCATCGCCTGGGTCACCAGCACCCGCTCGAACTCCCGGAGCCTGCCCTCCCAGTTGACGAACGTCCCTGCCTTCTCCGCCACGGTCGCGACCGGCAGCACGACGTCGGCCCGCCGGGTGACGTCGGACGCACGGACCTCCAGACTGACCAGGAACCCCACCTCGTCGAGCGCCTTCCGCGCGAGCGTGGGATCGGGCAGGTCGTCGACCTCGACGCCACCGATCACCAGGGCACGCAGGTCGCCTGCGGCGGCGGCACCCAGCATCTGCGACGTGTCCAGACCCGCGACCGCGGGAAGCACGTCGACACCCCAGGCGGCCGACACGTCGACCCGCGCCTCGGCCCGCTCGAGCGGACGCCCGCCGGGCAGGAGGGCCGGCAGCGCGCCGGCCTCGAGCGCCCCCCGCTCGCCGGCTCGTCGGGGCACCCAGGCGACCCGGGCACCGGTCGTCGCCGCCAGCTCCGAAACCGCCGACAGCGCTCCCGGCGACGCGGCGGCTCGCTCTCCGACCACGATCACCCCTCCGGCGTCGAGAGCGACCTCGGGATCGGCCGCCACCGCGGCGATCACGGCCGCCTCCTGGCCCGGGACGGCCGGCAGGAGGCGGCCACCGAGCTTGGCCAAGCCCTTGGACGAGTGCGACGCGACCGAGTAGACGCGGGTGTCGTAGGCCCGGACCGCCTTGCGCAGCCGCAGGAAGACGATCGGTGACTCGTCCTCGGGCTCGAAGGTCACGAGCACGACCGCGTTGGCCCGCTCGAGATCGGCGTAGGTCGGGCCTTGGGTGGTCACGACGTGTGCCGCCAGGAACCCGGCCTCCTCATCCGACATCGGTCGGGCCCGGAAGTCGACGTTGTTGGTGCCGATGACTGCTCTGGCGAACCGGCTGTACGCGTAGGCATCCTCCGCCGTGAGCCGCCCGCCGGCGAGCACACCGACCGAACCGCCAGCGGCTGCGAGACCTCTCGCCGCCACCGCGAACGCCTCCAGCCACGAGGCGCCTCGAAGCTGGCCCGAGTCCTCGTCACGGACGAGCGGCTGGTCAAGTCGGTCACCCACCCGGGCGTACATGAAACCGAACCGGCCCTTGTCGCAGTTCCACTCCTCGTTGACCTGGGGGTCGTGTCCGGCCAGCCGCCGCATCACCTTGCCGCGGCGGTGGTCGGTCCGAAGCGCGCATCCGGAGGCACAGTGCTCGCAGATCGACGGGGACGAGACGAGGTCGAACGGCCTGGAGCGGAAGCGGTAGGCGGCCGAGGTGAGGGCTCCGACCGGACAGATCTGGATGGTGTTGCCCGAGAAGTACGACTCGAAAGGCTCCTTCTCGTAGATGCCGACCTGCTGGAGTGAGCCGCGCTCCAGCATGGTGATGAAGGGGTCTCCGGCGATCTGCTCGCTGAATCGGGTGCAGCGGGCGCACAGCACGCAGCGCTCCCGGTCGAGCAGCACCTGCGCGGAGATGTTGATCGGCTTGGGGAAGGTCCGCTTGGTCTCCATGAAGCGGGTCTCGCCACGGCCGTTGGTCATCGCCTGGTTCTGCAGCGGGCACTCACCACCCTTGTCGCACACGGGACAGTCCAGCGGATGGTTGATCAGCAGGAACTCGATGATCCCCTGCTGGGCCTTGTCGGAGACCGCCGAGGTCTTCTGCGTCCGCACGACCATCCCCGGGGCGACCGGCAGCGTGCAGGAGGCCTGTGGTTTGGGGTGGGGTCGTCCGTTTCCGGCGTCGGGAACCTCGACGAGGCACTGCCGGCAGGCCCCGATCGGGTCGAGCAACGGGTGGTCGCAGAACCTCGGGATCTGCACTCCCATGTTCTCGGCGGCCCGGATGACCAGGGTGCCCTCGGGCACCGTGACCTCGACGTCGTCGATCGTCAACGTGACGGTCTTGACCAGCGTCTGGTTCTGCTGCTCGACGGTCATGCGCCGGCTCCGGCGGTGACGGGTCCGGCGGTGGTGGTTCCGGCCGGTGCGAACAGGGTGGACGCCTGCGAGTCGAAGGGGCAACCGCCGTTGCCGAGATGCGCGAGGTACTCGTCGCGGAAGAACGCGATCGACGAGGTGATGGGTGACACGGCCCCGTCGGCAAGCGCACAGAACGAGCGGCCGAGGATGTTGTCGCACTGGTCGAGCAGCAGCTCGAGGTCGGCCTCCGTGCCCTCACCGGCCTCCAGCCGCTCCAGCACCTGGACGAGCCACCAGGTGCCCTCACGGCAGGGGGTGCACTTGCCGCACGACTCGTGCTTGTAGAACTCGGTCCACCGCAGCACCGCCCGCACCACGCAGGTGGTGTCGTCGAAGATCTCCAGTGCCCGGGTGCCGAGCATCGACCCGGCGGCCCCGACCGCCTCGAAGTCCAGCGGGACGTCGAGGTGCTCCGCGGTCAGCAACGGCGTGGACGATCCACCAGGCGTCCAGAACTTCAGCTGGTGGCCCTCGCGGACCCCGCCGGCCAGGTCGAGCAAGGTGCGCAATGTGATGCCGAGGGGGGCCTCGTACTGGCCTGGCCGGGTCACGTGGCCCGAAAGCGAGAAGAGGCCGTAACCCTTGCTCTTCTCGGTGCCGAGGCCGGCGAACCACTCGGGTCCGTTGGCGATGATCGACGGCACCGAGGCGATCGACTCGACGTTGTTGATCACGGTGGGGCAGGCGTAGAGGCCAGCCACCGCGGGGAACGGCGGGCGCAGCCGGGGCTGCCCGCGACGACCCTCGAGCGAGTCGAGGAGCGCCGTCTCCTCACCGCAGATGTAGGCACCGGCGCCGGCGTGCACGATCAGCTCGAGGTCGAACCCGGATCCGTGGATGTCGGTGCCGAGGTGCCCGGCCAGGTAGGCCTCCTGGACCGCACGCTGCAGTCGCCGTACGACGTGGAGGACCTCACCACGCACGTAGATGAACGCGACGTTTGCCCGGATCGCGTACGACGAGATCACCACGCCCTCGACCAGGGTGTGCGGGCTGGCCATCATCAGCGGGACGTCCTTACAGGTGCCGGGCTCGGACTCGTCGGCGTTGACGACCAGGTAGTGGGCCTTGCCATCTCCCTGTGGGATGAAGGCCCACTTCATGCCGGTCGGGAAGCCGGCGCCACCGCGCCCGCGCAGCCCGGAGTCCTTGACCTGCTCGATCACGGCGTCCTGGTCGAGGCCCAGCGCCGTGCGCAGTGCGCCGTACCCGCCGCGTTCCTCGTAGGCCGCGAGCGTCCAGGCCCGGTCCTGGTCCCAGTTGTCCGAGAGCACCGGCGTCAACACGCTGTCGGTGTGGCTAGCGGTCATCGCGGAGGTGTCCCCTTTCCTTCGACGGTGTCGCTGCTGGCGTGCTCGCCACTGGCCGGTACATCCTGGTCGACGACCGTCTCGGACCCCGCACGCTGGGTGTGTGCCTCGCGGGCGGCTCCTGTGGTGGAGTCGGTCGTGGGTCCACCCCGGTGGGCTGCGGTCCGCTGCGAGGCGTCGACGGGTTCGGGCGCGGCCCAGTCGTTGTGCCGGGCCAGCTCGAGACCTACCAGCGTGGCAGGCCCGCCAACCGGGCCCTCATCCGCCCGGTCGTCGGGGAAACCGGCGAGCACTCGCTCGGCCTGGCGCCAGGTGCATACCCGGGCCCCGCGGGTCGACTGGAGGGGCCGCCCGGAACGCAGTTCATCGACCAGATCGGTCGCCGACTGCGGAGTCTGGTTGTCGAAGAACTCCCAGTTCACCATCACGACCGGCGCATAGTCGCAGGCGGCGTTGCACTCGATGTGCTCGAGCGTGACCAGCTGGTCGGGGGTCGTCTCGTCGTTGCCGACATCGAGATGGCGCTTCAACCGCTCGAAGATCGCGTCACCACCCATGACCGCGCACAGCGTGTTCGTGCAGACGCCGACCAGGTAGTCCCCGATCGGGCGCCGCTTGTACATCGTGTAGAAGGTCGCCACCGCCGAGACCTCGGCGGGGGCGAGGTCGAGGATGTCTGCGCAGGTCTGGATGCCCGCCGGCGTCACATAGCCCTCGCTGCTCTGCACCAGGTGGAGCATGGGCAGCAGGGCTGATCGCGGCACCGGGTAGCGCGTAGCGAGCTCGCGCAGCTCGGAGACGGTGGGTTCGGGCAGCGACGAGCTGGCCGAGGTCAGCGCCTGGGTCGATTCGTCACGGTCGTCACCGAACGCGTTGCCCGCGCGGCCATCGGGCTGCGGCCGCTCGACCGGCTGCTGGTTGGTCCGGAACCGGGAGCTCCCGACCTGGCTCGGGGTGGCCTCCCGGCCCGGCGTCGGGTCCTGGTCCAGGTCCGCCGGCACGGTCCGGCGGGGACGACGCGGCCGGGCAGGTTGACGAGGGGTCACCTGTCGACACCCCCCATGACCGGGTCGATGCTGGCCACCGCCACGATGACGTCGGCCAGCAGCCCGCCCTCGGACATCGCGGGCGCCGACTGGAGGTTGACGAAGGATGGGTCGCGAACGTGCGCCCGGTACGGTCGGGTGCCGCCGTCGGAGACGAGGTGACAGCCCAGCTCGCCGCGCGGCGACTCCACTACCGCGTATACCTGCCCGGCGGGCACCCGGAAGCCCTCGGTGACGATCTTGAAGTGGTGGATCAGCGCTTCCATCGACTCGCCCATGATGTGCCTGATGTGGTCGAGCGAGTTGCCCATGCCGTCGGAGCCGACCGCGAGCTGGCTCGGCCAGGCGATCTTCTTGTCCCCGATCATCACCGGCGCCCCCTCGAGGTGCTGCAGCCTGGCGGCCACCTGCTCGACGATGCGCAGCGACTGCCACATCTCCTCGAGCCGGATCCGGAACCGGCCGTAGCTGTCACAGGTGTCCCAGGTGACCACGTCGAAGTCGAACTCCTCGTATCCCCAGTACGGCTGGGTGCGGCGCAGGTCCCAGTCGTAACCGGTGGCGCGCAGCACCGGACCCGAGGCGCCGAGCGCCAGGCAGCCCGCCAAGTCGAGGTACCCCACGTCGACAAGCCGGGCCTTGAAGACCGGGTTGGCGTTGCACAGGTCGGCGTACTCGGGCAGCCGCTTCTTCATCAGCCCGACGAACTCGTGGATCTTCTCCAGGGCGCCGGGCGGCAGCCGCTGGGCGACCCCGCCGGGCCGGATGAAGCCGTGGTTCATGCGCAGGCCGGTGATCAGCTCGAACAGGTCGAGGCAGAGCTCGCGCTCGCGGAAGCCGATGGTCATGACCGTCAGCGCGCCGATCTCCAGGCCGCCGGTGGCGATCGCGACCAGGTGCGACGAGATGCGGTTGACCTCCATCAGGAGGATCCGCATCAGCCTGGCCATCTCGGGGATGTCGTCCTCGATGCCGAGCAGGCGCTCCACGCCCATGCAGTACGCGGCCTCGTTATAGAACGGCGCCAGGTAGTCCATGCGGGTGCACAGCGTGACGCCCTGCACCCAGGTGCGGTACTCCATGGTCTTCTCGATGCCAGTGTGGAGGTAGCCGATGCCACACCGGCACTCGGTGACCGTCTCGCCGTCCAGCTCCAGGATCAGCCGGAGCACCCCATGTGTCGACGGGTGCTGCGGACCCATGTTGACGACGACCCGCTCGTCGGCGTCGGTGTCGATGCCCGACACGACCGAGTCCCAGTCCTGGCCGGTGACCGTGAACACCTTGCCGGCGGTCGTGTCGTACGCGCCCGCATCCCCGGTCAAGCCTGAGCTGCCGGTGTCGTAGGCGTCCGAGGTCCGCGTGGTCGATGGCATCAGGTGTAGGCCCTTCGCTCGTCGGGCGGGGGGATCTGCGCACCCTTGTACTCGACCGCGATGCCACCAAGCGGGTAGTCCTTGCGCTGGGGGTGGCCGGGC
>JBBSGI010000028.1:0-37014 GCA_038254365.1 Propionibacteriales bacterium | reverse complement strand
TTCCATCGCTGTCGGCGCTGGCCGGCGCGCCCGTACCAACCGGCCCGCACTACCAACGACTTCGCATGCTCTGGCATCGGACAGGTGGGAACTTCCATGGATTCCACGCTATCTGATATCCACGCTAAGCGACATAGGACAATCGTACGAGAAGTGTCGGCGGTTGGTCGTAGTGTCTGCTGCATGACGACGACCGACGACACCACAACCCGAACGGGACCGGCTGCTGCCGACCGATTCGCGGAGGGACTGGCATCGATGGGTACGGCGCTGTCGGACCTGGGCGAAGTGCCGGCGTGGAGCCTGTCGGAGGACGCGGTCCAAGACCGGTTCAGCCAGGCTCTGCAGGTGCGGGCCCGGGTGGAAGAGCTGACCAGCCGGCTGCTGGCCTCGATCATCGGCCGGGACATCCCCAGAATCGCCGGTACGTCGTCGACCCGGGCGTGGCTGATGGCCACCCGGGGACTGTCGGTCCAAGACGCCGCTCGGCTGGTCAGGGAAGCCGCCGTGCACGACAGCGACGGTGATGGCGGGGCATCCCACGCCGAGCCGAACCGGACCGATACGGGCGGCCTGGGCCGCGGGCGAGGTGTCCGCAGAGCAGGCCGTCTGATCGGCGGCACCATCGACCGGCTCGACGAGACCGTGCCCGAGCCCACGGTCGTCTCACTGCAATCCGACCTGGTGCGCCACGCCCGCACCCTCTCGTACGTCCAGCTGCAGCAGGTCTGCCGGCACGCGGTGGAGGTGGTCGACCCCCACGGCGCCGATGCTGCCCTCGCCCACCAGCTGGAGACTGAGGAGGAACGCGCCCGCAGGCTGTGTGACCTGACGTTCCGCCGGTCCGGTGACGGGTGGACCGGGTTCGCCGGGCGGCTGCCTGACGCCCAAGCCGACCTGTGGAGGAACATTCTCAACTCCATCACCTCTCCCCGCCATGAACGTGCCGTCACTACAGCTGCAACCGATACCGGCATGGGCAACGGATCAAGCGACGACGACCGGCCCCACCCGCCGTCGTACCCGCAGCGGCTCGGGCGGGCCCTGATGGAGCTCATCGAGCATCTGCCCGTCGACCGTCTCCCCCAGCACGGCACCAACCCGTGCACCCTGATGATCACCATGACCCTCGACCAGCTCCGCTCCGGGCTCGGTGAGGCCCTGTTGGACACCGGCACACCGATGTCGCCGAGTCAGTGCCGCCGGCTGGCCTGCAACGCGAACCTCATCCCGGTCGTGCTCGGCAGCGACTCCGCCATCCTCGACCTCGGCCTTACCCGCAGACTCTTCGACCGCTACCAACGCCTCGCCCTCGCCCTGCGCGACGGTGGCTGCATCTGGCCCGGCTGCGAACGCACTCCTGCCTGGTGCGAGGCCCACCACATCACCTTCTGGACCGACGGCGGGCCAACGGACCTGGCGAACGGCTGCCTCCTCTGCCCCTACCACCACCACCTCATCCACAGCTGCGCCGGTTGGCAGATCCACATGGCGTCCGAGGGGCTGCCGGAAGTCATACCTCCCGTCCGCCTCGCTCCCGCCCGACAACCCCGACGCCATGAACGATTCCGACCGAGGCAATGCTGAACGGCGGGGCTGAGCACGCGCCGGACTAGGCTCGGAGCATCGCGCAGGTCAGCCCGCCACGTCCCGAGGAGTTGCGATGCGGATCGCGGTGTACGGCGGAGGCGGGACCATCGGCTCCCGCATTGTCGCCGAGGCGCTCGACCGCGAACATCAGGTCACCGTGATAACTCGAGGCAAGGCTCCCGCCGTGCCGCTCGGCACCCGGGCACGTCGGGGCGACGCTGCCGACGGAGACGACGTCGCCAAGGTCGCCTCGGAACACGACGTGATCGTGTGTGCGATTGGACCGAGCCGGACGGGCGTCCGCGCCGAGGTCTTCCTTACGGCAGTGCGCCGGCTCGCCGAGAACGTCGGCACCCACCGGCTGGTCGTGGTAGGCGGTTCGGGTCTACTCTTCGTGGCGCCCGGGCTGCGCCTGCTCGACACTGCGACCTTCCCACAGCAGTACCGGCACGAGGCGACGGCTCACCTGGCCGCCCTGGAACAGCTCAAGGACGGCGGCGGATTCGTGGACTGGGTCTACGTTTCGCCGGCTCCGGTCACCACACCCGGTCAGCGGACGGGGCACTACCGGATCGGTGGAGACACGCTGCTCGGGGACTTCATCAGCGCCGAGGACTACGCAGTCGCCATCCTCGACGAGATCGAGCGGCCACGGCATCGTCGGGAGCAGTTCACGGTCTCGTCGTGAGTTGACCCGCCGCCGGCGGCCTCAGCGCGCCTGCGCGGACTCGCCCGTACCGACGTGACCCCTGCGGGCGACCCAGGAGGCGAACAGCGGGTCGACGAAGCGCCAATGACCTGCGGCGGTGGGGCCCTCATGGTTGCGGGCGATGTGCTGCCCGTCCTGACCGAGCTCGCGCAGCGCCGACTGCAGAGTCGCTCGACTGAGCCCCGCCCGCTCGGTCGCCCGCGAGCCGGTCGGTCTGATGTTGTCCGCCATCGCGGCAAGCACTGCCTTCTTGCCGGAGCTCAACGAGTCCCAAACGGCCTGGTGGCCCTCGTTGGTCTGACGAACCGCCAGGTCGATGATCGCGTCCGCGAGGGCCAGCCCCTTCGCCCCCGGCGCGTCTGGCAGTGTCGTACCGCCGCCCCCACGCATCCCCAGCTCGCGATGTAGCAGATGGGCGAACAGCATGGTGCGTTGCGGATGTCCGGAGGCCGCAACCACCAACGGCGCAAGCGCTTCGCCGGGATCCTCCTCGAGCCGGGCGAAACGGTCTGCCAGCTCGACGAGCACCTCGTCGACCGGCAGCGGGTCCAGCTCGAGCGGCTCCGCCTGACCGTAGAGAGGGCGCTCGCGGTCGGTGAAGAGCCGTCGCATCAGTGAAGGCTGTGATCCGGCGTAGATGTAGGTGGCCGCGTCGCCGTGGTACTGCACGTGCGAGCGAAGCAGCCCGTCCAAGGTCGCACCAGCACTGAGCAGGTCCTGGAACTCGTCGAAGACGACCAGCGTCGGCCTTCGGTCGCGTTCGAAAAGCCGCAACGGCAGGTCGAGCAGCTCTGCGGTGGCGAGCAGCGTTGCGTCGTACGGCGGCGAGGACTGACGCGGTCCGAGGGTCAGCCCTACTCCGGACGTGCTCAAGCTGATACCCAGCCGGGAGCTCAGGCCCTCGAGATGGGAGCGGACGCGTACGTCACCGAGACGCGAATAGGCATTGGCGATCCGCGCGCACACCTCGGCGAGCGTCGTGACCCCGTAGAAGTCCACGTGCACCGTCCGCCAGCTGCTCTGGGCGAGGTTCGCGGCATGCGCCATCAGGAGAGAGGTCTTGCCGTAGCGGCGAGGTCCAGCCACCCGAACGTGCGCGCCGTCGGTAGCGGCCAGGTGTAGCTGGTGCAGCTCGTCGCGGCGGTCGATGAGCACGTCGCTCGCGATGGGCGTCTCGAACGGAAAGGCGCGGGGCATCAGCCACCGCCCCTAGCCGGATGCAGACGCTCGGGCGGGGACGGCACGATCCCAGGATAGGCGCCGATGTATGGCCCCGGCAATACACGAATGTATGGCGACAACCATACAGTTATGAGTGAGTACTCACTCAGTTAACATGGGCGGCATGTCCACCCGAGCCCGCCCGCTGCCACCCGACGAGCGTCGGGCAGCTCTCGTCGCGGCCACCCTGCCGCTGATCAGCGAGTACGGCCCCGCAGTGAGCACCCGTCAGATCGCGGATGCCGCCGGCGTGGCCGAGGGCACCATCTATCGCGCCTTCCCCGACAAGGAAAGTCTGCTCCGGGCCTCGCTGGCGGCCGCGTTGGACCCAGCGCCCGTGGTACGCCGACTGAGGTCGGTAGACCCCGCGGCCGGCTTCGAGGAGCGGCTGACGGAGGCGGTCCGAATCCTGCAGCAGCGGTTGTCGGAGGTGTTCCACCTCATCTCCGCCTTCGGCCTGCACGGCCCACCGAAAGACCACCATCCGGGGCATGCGGGTCCCACATCCAGCGTCGCGATCCTCGAGGCGCTCACGGAGATCCTCGCTCGCGACGCCAACCGGCTACGCGTGGAACCGGCCGAATGCGCCCGCCTCCTGCGGTTGCTCGTGTTTGCCGGCAGCCATCCCCGCATCACTGACCAAAACCCTTTGTCCACAAAGGAAATCGTTGATCTACTGCTGCGCGGAATTGTCAAGGTGGACCAAGGACCCGCATACCACCCACGGACCACCGGAGACTGACGTTGCTCATCCGACTTCTTCGCACGTTCCTGCGCCCGTATGGCTCACTCTTGGTCGCTGTCGTCGGGCTTCAGCTGGTCGGCACCATGGCCTCCCTCTACCTCCCCAGTCTGAACGCCGACATCATCGACAACGGAGTGACCACCGGCGACACCGGGTACATCCTGCATACCGGTGCGTGGATGCTCGCCGTGAGCCTGGTCCAGATCGTCTGCGCGATCAGCGCGGTGTACTTCGGCGCCAAGGCTGCGATGAGCTTCGGCCGCGATGCGCGCACGGCGGTGTTCCAGCGGGTCGGCGAGTTCTCCGCTCGCGAGGTCGCGCACTTCGGCGCCCCTTCGCTGATCACTCGCAACACCAACGACGTCCAGCAGGTCCAGATGCTCGTGGTGATGACCTGCACGATGCTGGTCTCCGCGCCGATCATGTGCGTGGGCGGTGTCATCATGGCGCTCCGCCAGGACATCGGGCTCTCATGGCTCATGGGCGTCGCCGTGCCCGCCTTGGCGATCTCGGTCGGCCTGATCGTCTCCCGCATGGTACCGGGCTTCCGGTCGATGCAGACGCGCATCGATGCGGTGAACCGCGTCCTGCGCGAGCAGATCGCCGGCATCCGCGTAGTGCGCGCCTTCGTCCGGGAGGAGCGCGAGACCGAACGCTTCGCCAAGGCCAACGCGGAGGTGACCGAGAGCGCGCTATACGTCGGCCGATTGATGATCTTGATCTTCCCGGTGGTCATGCTCATCTTCAACGTGTCCACCGTCGCTGTCCTCTGGTTCGGTGGGCATCGGGTGGCGTCGGGACAGATGCAGATCGGTGCCCTGACCGCCTTCCTCGCCTATCTGACGATGATCTTGATGTCGGTGATGATGGCTACCTTCGTGGCGATGATGGTGCCCCGCGCCTCGGTCTGTGCCGAGCGGATCGGTGAGGTTCTCGAGACCGACTCGTCCGTACACCCCCCGGTCGATCCGGTCACCGAGGTCGCCGAAAAGGGGACCCTGGAGCTGCGCAACGTCCGGTTCGCCTATCCGGGCGCCGAGTCCGCCGTCCTCAAGGACATCTCCCTCGTCGTACAGCCCGGCCAGACGACCGCGATCATCGGAAGCACGGGTGCGGGCAAGACGACCCTGATGTCCCTGATCCCCCGGCTCGTCGACGTCACCGGGGGCGAGCTGCTCGTCGACGGGGTCGATGTCCGCCGGCTCGACCCCGAGGTGCTGTGGCGTCGGATAGGTCTCGTGCCGCAGCGGCCGTACCTTTTCACCGGCACGGTCGCCAGCAACCTGCGGTACGGGAACCCCGACGCCGCCGACGAGCAGCTGTGGCGCGCCCTCGAGGTCGCGCAGGCCAAGGACTTCGTCGAGGCGATGACGGACAGGCTGGAGACCGCGATCGCCCAGGGCGGCACCAACGTGTCGGGCGGACAGCGACAGCGCCTGTGCATCGCTCGCGCACTGGTCGCGGAGCCGGAGATCTACCTGTTCGACGACTCCTTCTCCGCCCTCGACCTGGCGACTGACGCCCGGCTCCGTGCCGCGCTCAAACCGCACACGTCCGCTGCCGCCGTGGTCATTGTCGCGCAACGCGTGTCCTCGATCACCGATGCCGACCAGATCGTGGTCCTCGAGGACGGTGAGGTCGTCGGACGTGGCAGCCACGAGGATCTCGTGCTCACCTGTCCGACGTACGCGGAGATCGTGGAGTCCCAGCTGACCGCGGAGGACGCCGCATGACGGCGACCGACCGCGAGCCAGGCCGGCCGGCTGACGACCTCGACCGCGCAGACCAACACCCCGGACGGCTCCCCGAGGCTGGTCGACCGGGCGGCGCGGGCCGCTCGCCGTGGATGAACCTCGCGATGCCGGTCGAGAAGTCGATGAACTTCGGCCCGTCCGCGCAGCGGCTGCTCGGCAGGCTTCGACCGGAGCGAGCCCGGGTCGCCCTCATCGTGCTGCTCGCCATGGTCAGCGTTGGTCTGACGGTGCTAGGACCCAAGATCCTCGGCCGGGCGACTGACATCATCTTCTCCGGCGTGATCGGTCAAGACCTCCCTGCGGGGTCGACTCTCGAGCAGGTGGAGGCGCGGGCCCGGGTCGCCGGCCACGGAAACATCGCCGACATGCTCGCGAAGATGCACGTCGTGCCGGGGGCGGGGGTCGACTTCACGGCGCTCGGCAATGTCCTGCTGCTCGTGCTCGCCCTGTACACTGCGGCTTCGGTGTTCGCCTGGGTGCAGGGCTACCTGCTCACGAACACGGTTCAGCGCACCGTCTACCGGCTGCGGTCGGACGTCGAGGACAAGATCAACCGACTGCCGTTGGAGTACTTCGACAAGCAGTCGCGCGGCGAGACGCTCAGCCGGGTCACCAATGACATCGACAACGTGCAGCAGAGCCTGCAGCAGACCCTCAGCCAGTTGCTCACGTCCCTGCTCACGATCATCGGCGTTGTCGCGATGATGTTCTGGATCTCGCCCCTGCTGTCGATGATTGCCCTGGTCACCATCCCCTTGTCGATCCTGGTGACGAGGCAGATCGCGAAGAGGTCGCAGAAGCTGTTCATCGCGCAGTGGACCCACACCGGGGCGCTCAACGGCCAGATCGAGGAGGCGTTCACCGGGCACGACCTGGTGAAGGTGTTCGGTCGGCACCGGGAGGTCGAGGCAACCTTCGCCGACAAGAACGAGGAGCTCTTCCAGGCCAGCTTCGGAGCCCAGCTCGTTAGTGGCATCATCATGCCGGCGATGATGTTCATCGGAAACCTGAACTACGTCGCGATCGCCGTCGTCGGCGGCCTTCGGGTGGCGTCCGGGTCGATGAGCCTGGGCGATGTGCAGGCGTTCATCCAGTACTCCCGCCAGTTCACCCAGCCCCTCACCCAAGTCGCCTCGATGGCGAACGTGCTGCAGTCCGGCGTCGCCTCGGCCGAGCGGGTCTTCGAGCTGCTCGATGCGGACGAGCA
Organism: Propionibacteriales bacterium; assembly: GCA_038254365.1. Classification (GTDB taxonomy): domain Bacteria; phylum Actinomycetota; class Actinomycetes; order Propionibacteriales; family Nocardioidaceae; genus JAWWPG01. Next base: position 29,788 of record JBBSGI010000028.1, on the reverse strand, counting down.
GCTGCCCGACCAGGCAGACCCCGCGCTGGTAAAGGAGCCGCACGGGCGCGTCGAGTTCGACCGTGTGTCGTTCAGCTATGACCCAGCGAGGCCGCTCATCACCGACCTGTCACTGGTGGCGGAGCCCGGTCAAACGGTCGCGATCGTCGGGCCGACGGGTGCGGGCAAGACAACCCTGGTCAACCTGGTCATGCGCTTCTACGAGCTCGACGACGGCCGGATCACCCTCGACGGCGTCGACATCGCCACGATGAGCCGGCGCCACCTTCGAGCGGAGATCGGCATGGTGCTGCAGGACACCTGGCTGTTCGGCGGCACCATCCGCGACAACCTCGCGTACGGGCGGCCGGACGCGTCCGAGGAGGAATTCCTGGCCGCGGCGGAGGCGACGTACGTCGACAAGTTCGTGCGCACCCTGCCTGCCGGCTACGACACGGTGATCGACGAGGAGGGCAGCAACCTCAGCGCGGGGGAGAAGCAGCTGCTCACCATCGCCCGGGCCTTCCTGGCCGACCCGTCCCTGCTGATCCTCGACGAGGCGACCAGCTCGGTCGACACCCGGACGGAGGTGTTGGTGCAGCATGCCATGGCGGCACTGCGCAGCGACCGCACGAGCTTCGTCATCGCCCACCGGCTCTCCACGATCCGCGATGCCGACCTGATCCTGGTCATGGAAGACGGCAGCATCGTGGAGAAGGGCACGCACGACGAGCTCCTGGCCGCGAACGGCGCCTACCACCGGCTCTACTCGGCCCAGTTCCGCGGCGCCGTCGTCGACGTCAGCGAGGAGACCCCCCTCCCGGTCGGCTGACGGGCGAACCACACGCGGATACACCCTGTCCGCTCCGCTGCGGTGACACCGGCCACCCGGTCGGGACCCCGCGGCAGTGCGCGTCAGACGATGGAGGGGTCGCCGGTGCCGGTACCGGCCGGCGGACTCGGTGTCTCCGCAGGACCGCCGGTCGAGGGGCTGGGCGCCGTGGGCCGGATGTTGGGGGTCGGCAGGCTCGGAGTGGGGAACGGGGGGTTGACCGGCGCCGGGGGCTGGTTCTCGAACAGTTTGACCGCGATGAACAAGGCGACCGTGGAGATCGCGAGGACCAGCGCGAATGAGGCGATATGGGTCCAGCGCCCGGCGGCCGAGAGGCCCGAAGGCCACGGGAGCGGCCACACCCGCCAACGGCCGGGGTCGCGTGCGGCGTGCCAGTGCGGGCGGAACCCGGGACCACGTGCGGGCCCGATCGGCACCAGGTGCTCAAGGGTCACCGGGGCCAGCAGAGCCCCGGCGAGCTTCGCGCCATCAGCCCAGGAGTGCGCGCGCACCGCGACCCAAGGAGCGACCTCCGGCTCGTCCTCGCCGGCGACCACGGAAGAGTCGGAGCCGACCAGCCGGGCATCGCGCACCGCGTCGGAGAAGCGGGCCCGGGCATAGCTGTCCGACTCCGCCCCGGCGCTAAGCAGGGCAACCGCGACGGGTTGGTCGTCGAGCACTCCGGCGTAAACGATTCCCGCATCGGCAACCTCCAGGCGCCCGGAGAGGGCAATGTCGCCCAGCCGTGGGGGGTCGGTACGCAGCAGGGGCAGCACGCGGTCCGAGGCGCCGGGCATACCTGTCATGGTCCTCCGTCCAACCTGAACAGCCACGCGGCGAGTCCCCTTTGCCTTGCGTGCGACACTGACGAGCGTACGACGACCGGCCGGCGGAAGGGCACCAGCGTGACCAGCACCCGTACCACCACGCCGGTGGGCGAGTCGCGGTTCGCCGAGCTCACCGAGCTCAGCCAACGGGCCATCTACGAGGTGCGCCGGGTCATCGTGGGTCAGGAGCACATGGTCGACCGGCTGATGGTCGCGCTGATCGCTCGCGGGCACTGCCTGCTCGAGGGCGTGCCTGGGGTCGCCAAGACGCTGGCGGTCCGGACCTTCGCCGACGTCGTCGGTGGAAGCTTCACCCGCATCCAGTTTACGCCGGACCTGGTGCCCTCGGACATCGTCGGCACCCGGATCTACCGCTCCAGCAAGGAGAGCTTCGACGTAGAGCTCGGCCCGGTGTTCGTTAACTTCGTCATCGCCGACGAGGTCAACCGGGCGCCCGCCAAGGTGCAGTCGGCGATGCTCGAGCTGATGGCCGAGGGTCAGGTGTCGATCGGCGGACAGACGTTCGGCCTGCCCGACCCCTTTATCGTGATCGCCACCCAGAACCCAATCGAGTCCGAGGGCGTGTACCCGCTCCCCGAGGCGCAGCGGGACCGGTTCCTGCTCAAGGTCGACGTCCTGCACCCCAAGGGCCACGAGGAGTTCGAGATCCTGCGGCGGATGAGCGTCGACCCTCCGCGGGCGGCCGGAATCCTCACCCCTGCGCTGATCCGTGAGCTCCGAGCCGCCGCCGACCGCATCTTCGTCCACAACCTGGTCGCCGAGTACGTGGTGCGCCTGGTGTTGGCGACCCGCTCGCCGGTGGAGTTCGGCCTGTCCGGCCTGGACGGTGTGGTCGAGATCGGGGCCAGCCCGCGGGCGACCCTGGGGCTTGCCGCCGCCGCCCGGGCGATGGCGCTGATCCAGGGGCGGGACTACGTGTTGCCCCAGGACGTGGCCGCGGTGGCGGTCGACGTGATGGCGCACCGGCTGGTGCTGACCTTCGACGCCGTCGCGGACGAGGTCGACCCGCGTGCCGTCGTGGAGCGCGTCGTGCACACGATTCCGCAGCCGCGGGCCGCGTGGGCGGCCTCGGGGTCCACCGCGGAGTTCAGCTGACGTGACCGGCGCCAGATCGGCCGATGCCTCCAGTTGGGCCTTCCGCGCCGACGCCGTCCCGCTGTCCCGGCTGGCGCCGGAGCAGTCGCTGCGCCGGCTGGAGCTGCAGATCGTGCGGCGCCTCGAGGGTTTCCTGCACGGCGAGCACCTTGGTTTGATCCCCGGTCCGGGCTCCGACATGGCCGAGGCGCGCGTCTACAACCCGGGCGAGGACGACATCCGCCGCATGGACTGGGCCGTGACGGCACGAACCACGGTTCCGCACGTGCGAGACGTCATCGCCGACCGCGAGCTCGAGACCTGGGCGCTGGTGGACCTGTCACCGTCAATGCACTTCGGGACGGCTGCGATGGAGAAACGCGACCTGGCCGTTGCGGCGGTGGCGACCCTGGGTCTGCTGACCTTCCGGGTCGGGGACCGGTTCGGCGGCTACATCCTCAGAGACCGCCGCGTTGAGCGGTGGCCCGCTCGGCCTGGGCGGCTCGCGTTGTTCGCGCTGCTGCGCTCGTTGATGAGCGAGCAGCCGGTACGGCGATCCGGACCCGCGGGCCTACCCGCGCAGAACCTCGGCCACGCGATCACCCAGTTTGCCCGCGCCCAGCGCAAGCGCGGTCTACGGGTCGTGGTCTCCGACTTCATCGAGATCTCGGACGCCGTCGGTAATGCTGAAACGCCCACCTCCTGGGAGCGACCGATGCGTGAGCTGGCGAAGCGCAACCAGACCATCGCCGTGGAGATCCTCGACCCCCGCGAGCTGGACATTCCCAACGTCGGTGTGGTGCTGCTCCAAAATCCCGAGACCGGCGAGCTCCGTGAGCTGAACACGGGCGACCGCCGGGTCCGCCGTCGCTACTCGGAAGCGGCCCGTCGGCAGCGCGAGCGAAACCGGCGGTCTCTTCGCCGTGCCGGGGTCGGACATCTGCTGCTGCGCACCGACCGGGACTGGGTTGGCGACACCGCCCGGTTCGCACTCAAGCACCGGCGGGTGGCGGCGCGGCTGCACACGCCTCCCGCCGGGACCGCGCGGTGACGTTCCTCGCCCCGGAACGGCTCTGGTTCCTGCTGCTCGTCCCCGCGTTGGTGGTGCTTTACATCCTCCTGCAGCGCCGGCGCAGCCAGTACGCCGTCCGCTTCACCAACCTCTCGCTGCTCGACAGCGTGGCCCCCCGCCGGGTCAATTGGCGCCAGCACGTCGCCGTACTCCTCGCCATGCTCACCCTGGCCGGGGCGGTGGTGCTGTTCGCCAAGCCGAGTGGCCTGACCAAGGTCCCGCGCCAGAGCTCGGTCACCGTCGTGCTCACCCTAGACGTGTCGCTCTCGATGGCGGCGACGGACGTCGAGCCTGACCGGATCACAGCGGCGAAGCGGACCGCCAGGCAGTTCCTCGACAGGCTGCCGGCGGAGTACAAGGTGGCGCTGGTGTCGTTCAGCCGTTACGCCGCAGTGGTCGTGGCGCCGACGACGAACCACGCCGCCGTCGGCAGGGCGATCGACGACCTCGCCCTGCAGGAGTACACCGCCACCGGTGAGGGGATCTACGCCGCGCTCGACGTGGTGAAACAGTCACTGGGTGACTCGGTCGGCAGCCCGGCCGACAAGCTGCCCGCGATGATCCTGCTGATCAGCGACGGCAAGCGCACGGTCGGCCGATCGCAGGTTTCGGCGGCGCGAGCGGCCAAGGCGCAGGGCGTGCCGATCTACACGGTGGCCCTCGGCACCAGCGGGGGAGTGATCCGCAACCAGGGTCAGGAGATCCAGGTGCCCGTCGAGGTGGGCCAGCTCCAGCAGATCGCCGAGATCTCCGGCGGCAAGGCGTACGTCGCCGAGAGTCCCGGCGGCCTGCTGGAGGCCTACCAGGACGTGGACGGCCGCTTGACCTACGACACGGAGCGGACCGACGTGACGTCGCGCTATCTCGGCTGGCTGGTGTTGCTGTCGCTGCTCTCGACGGCGTCCGGCCTGTTCGTGGCCTCGCGCTGGCCATAGCCTGGCGCCGACGAAGCGCGCTCATCAGCGGCAGCTTCGCGGGTGGCCGCGAAGGGTAGCCTGTCGAAGATGATTCTCATGTGCTGGATCCGGCCGTCGACCACCGTTACGCACTCTGCGCCCGGGGCGTCCTGCACCGAGACGGTGTTGGTGTCGTACACGAGAACCGCGACGCGATCGTCGCCGAAGGCGGCGACCAGGTCGGAGCGCGTGACTATCTGCGCGAACGGGCCCATGAATTCTCGCAACGCCTGCGCGCCGACGAGTCGACCCGCGGGTGCCTGGCACACGATGTCCGGGGCGATGTGTGTCATGGCCAGCTCGAAGTCGTGGCTCGTCCACGCGCGGTAGTAGGCCAAAGGCGGTCTGCAAGGCGACCCCGCTGTTCTCGGCCATGCTCGATCCCTCCTCGCTCGTAGTGTCCTTTCTCGTTGAGACACCGTTTGCGCGGCGATCGGAACGGTGGTGTGGCAAGTCGGGCGCTGCACGTCGCGTGCTCGCCATCTGCATGGGCAGAATGTGCGGACGAGCCGGTCGACACTCGAGGCCGCGAAGGCGGGGGACGAACGAGCCTTCCATGAGGTCGTCTCGCCGCATCTGCGCGAGCTCCACCTGCACTGCTACCGCATGCTCGGCTCGATCGCGGACGCGGACGACGCCCTGCAGGAATCCCTTGCTCGCGGCATGGCGTGGCTTGGGCGGCTTCGCCGGCCGCTCGTCGATCAGGACCTGGCTGTACCGGGTGGCCACCAACCGCTGTCTCAACGCCATCCGGGAGGGCAAGCGGCATAGACCGGCCGAGCCGATCCCGCCCTTCGAGCCGCCCGAGCCGACCCGCCGAAGCGAAGTCACCTGGCTGCAGCCGTATCCGGACACCTGGCTGGAGGAGGGGGAAGGCGAGCCAGGACCCGCGGCGCGGTACCAGCGACGGGAAGCGGTCGAGCTGGCGTTCATCGTTGCCCTTCAGCGGCTTCCGCCCCGACAGACCGCATCCTTGCTCCTGTGCGACGTGCTGGGATACTCCACGACGGAAGCGGCCGCCATGCTGGAGACCAGCGTTGCCGCGATCAAGGGCGCCCTGCAGCGGGCTCGCGCGTCGCTGGCCCGGCTTCGCGCCACACCGGGCGGCCCCCCGGCTGCACGCCCCGGCACGCGCGCCGAGAGTGCCCTCGCCCAACGCTTCGCCGAAGCCCTCATCTGCGACGACATCGACGCTGTCCTTGCGCTCCTGACCGACGATGCCTGGCTGGCGATGCCGCCGGCACCTCATGAGTACCAGGGTCCCGAGGCGATCGGGCGCTTCCTGCGGACCAGCTCCGGGTGGCGCGGACGACGCCTGCTCCGGCTCGTGCCCAGCCGAGCGAACACGCAACCGGCATTCGGCTGCTATCTCGTCGATCCCGACGGACCGACCTACTCCGCAGGCATCTTGGTCCTCACCATGTTTGAAGGCCGCATCAGTGCCATCACCCGCTTCCTCGACCCGACTTTGCCCCAGGTCTTCGGACTCAACCAGGCTCTCGAGGAACGCGACTTGCCCCCGCTGTCGAGGAGAGTATAGTGATACTCGTTATCATTAGTGGCCCTGGGAGTTTTCATGCCGTACCGGATCCGCCGCCTGCTGGCCGGGCCGTGCATGGTGGGCGTCGTGTTTGCTGCGCTCTCCGGATGCTCGGGTGGTTCGACCGGTGATGTGCCGGGAAAGCTCGACGTGGTCGCCTCGACCGATGTGTGGGGAAGTGTCGTCGCCGAGGTCGGCCGCTCTCGGGTGTCCGTGTCGTCGGTCATCGACGAGCCCGACCAGGACCCGCACTCGTTCGAGGCGAGCAGCCGCACTCTTCTCGCCGTCCGTGATGCCGACCTGCTGGTGGAGAACGGAGGCGGGTACGACGACTTCATGGGTCGGTTGGTCTCGACCTCGGGGAGCCGGGCGCCGGTGGTCAACGCCGTCGAGACCTCGGGGCTGACGGCGACGCCCGGCGGCGAGCTCAACGAACATGTCTGGTACGACCTGCCGGCGGTGCAGAAGGTTGCGGAGGCTGTCGCCTCCCGGCTCGGGGCGCTGGATCCGCCACACGCCGCGGAGTTCAGGAGCAATGCCCGGGCGTTTGACCGCAAGGTCGAAGGCCTGATCGCCGCGGAGCGGCACGCCAGGTCACTCGCCGCCGGCGAAGGGGTGGCGATCACCGAGCCGGTCCCGCTGTACATGCTCGAGGCGATGGGTCTGCGCAACCTGACTCCGTCCGCCTTCAGCCTGGCGGTCGAGGGCAGCGGCGACGTCTCGCCACGGGTACTGGCCGACACGCTCGCGCTCGTCTCCAGTCACCGGGTCGCGGCGCTGGTCTTCAACGCCCAGACCAGTGGCCCGATCACCTCCCAGGTCGAGGCGGCGGCCACGGCCGCGGGTGTGCCCGTGGTGCCGGTGACGGAGACGCTGCCGGCGAACGCGTCGTACCTCGGCTGGATGTCGCGCACGATCACCCGGGTGACCGAAGCGGTGAGTAGCCGATGAGCGCCAGCCGTCATCCCGCCGTGGAGCTTGTCGACGCCGGCCTCGCCTACGGCAGCCGAGTCCTGTGGTCCGGCCTGACCATGGCGGTGCAGCCCGGCGAGTTCGTCGCCGTCCTTGGTCCGAACGGGTCCGGGAAGACAAGCTTGCTGAAGGTGCTGCTCGGGCTGGTCCCCGTGACCAGCGGTTCCGTGGCCGTCGCTGGCTTCGAGGTCCGGCGCGGCAACCGCGACATCGGATACATCCCTCAGCACAAAGGCCTCAACGCCCACGTCCCGCTCCGCGCCCGCGACCTGGTCGGCCTGGGGATCGACGGACACCGTTGGGGTCCGCCGTGGCCGTCGCGGTCACGCCGCCGGCGCGTGGACGAGCTGCTCGACCTGGTCGGTGCCGCGTCGTACGCGAACGTAGCGGTGAGTGAGCTCTCCGGCGGGGAGCAGCAGCGGCTCAGGGTGGCGCATGCCCTCGCGACCGATCCGTCGGTGCTCCTCTGTGACGAGCCGCTGCTCTCCCTCGACCTCGGTCACCAGCGCAGCGTCGTCGAGCTGCTGCAGCGCCGTACCCGCGACCACGACACCGCCGTGATCTTCGTGACCCATGAGATCAACCCGATCCTGGCGGTCACCGACCGCGTGCTCTACCTCACCCAGGGTGGCTTCCGGCTGGGCACGGCCGACGAGGTGATGACGTCAGAGACGCTTTCCGCGCTCTACCAGTCCGACGTCGAGGTGATCCGGCGCGGCCAGCGGCTGATCGTGGTCGGTGCGGACGACGAGCACTCCCACCACATCGCGGGTCAGCATCGCGCGCCAGTGGCACGGAACTCATGAGCGCCGGATCGGCCTTCCGCGGCTACCCGTTGGACGTGTCATGGCACGACCTGGTCAACTTCAGCGACTACGGCGAGCTGGTCCCGCTCGTGCACAACGCGTTGATCGCCGGTGCGGTGCTCGGCGTCCTCGGCGGCGTGATCGGCGTGCTGGTGATCACCCGGGACCTGCCGTTCGCCGTGCACGGCATCAGCGAGCTTTCCTTCGCAGGGGCCGCCGCGGCGCTCCTGCTCGGCAGCTCAGTCGTCGCCGGGTCCTTGGCCGGTTCGGTGCTGGCGGCGCTCCTCATCGGGCTGCTGGGCAGCCGGGCGGGTGACCGGAACTCGATTATCGGAGTGCTGATGCCGTTCGGCCTCGGCCTCGGGATCCTGTGCCTCTCGCTCTACCACGGCCGGTCCGCGAACAAGTTCGGCCTGCTCACCGGGCAGATCGTGGCCGTCGACAGTACGGATCTCCAGGTGCTCGTCGTCGTGGCCGTAGGGGTGCTCGTCGTGCTCGCCGGGATCTGGCGGCCCCTGATGTTCGCCAGCGTCGACACCGAGGTGGCGGCCGCTCGGGGAGTGCCGATCCGACTGCTGGGACCCCTGTTCATGGTGCTGCTCGGCTGCGTCGTTGCGCTCTCGGTCCAGGTGGTAGGGGCCCTGCTCGTGCTCGCCCTCCTGGTGACGCCGGCCGCCGCCGCACTACGGGTGACGGCGTCGCCACTGCTGGTCGTCGTACTGTCGGTCGGGTTCGCGACCACCGCGACGGTTGGGGGGATCTTCGTGGCGCTCGGTACCGACATCCCGATCAGCCCGTACGTCACGACGATCTCGTTCCTGATCTACCTGGCCTGTCGGGCTGTCGCGCGGGTACGAGGGCGCGGCGGCGCGGCCCGCCTGCCGGCGGAGGCGACATGACCAGCATCGGGGTCGGCGCCCGCTCGACCCGGCAGCGCGAGGCGCTGGTCCACGTGCTCGACCAGGCGGACGGTTTCCGCACGGCTCAGCAGCTGCACGTGATGCTCGCCGAGCGCGGGGACAAGGTCGGCATCGCGACGGTCTACCGCTGCTTGCAGCTGCTGGCCGACGCCGACCTGGTCGACGTGATCCACGGCGAGGAAGGGGAGGCGTCGTACCGGCGGTGCTCGACACGGCACCACCACCACCTGGTCTGCCGAGATTGCGGAACCGCCGTGGAGGCCCAGGCGCCCGAGGTGGAGACCTGGGTCGCCGCGATCGCCGCGGAGCACGGTTTCACCGGCGTCAGCCACGACCTGGAGATCTTCGGCACCTGCGCAGACTGCTCGGGGTGACCGCGACGCGCCCGGGGGTGCTTGGTACTGGTGGGGCCGATGAGGCACAATGGCACGGAGCACGACACAGTAGCTCGGATCAACCGTCTCTCGACAAGGGCCAGACCGCTGGGGAAGGCGCACCTGGAGCCTTGAGGAGGAACGGTGAACCGACCCAGCAGGCAGGACGTCGCCGGGGTGACCACCCGCGGCGTGTTGTTCGTGCACTCGGCGCCCTCCGCGCTGTGCGCTCACGTCGAGTGGGCGATGGCGGGTGCGCTCGGCCTGCCGGTAGACCTCGCCTGGACGCCGCAGCCCGCGCGCACCGGCCACTACCGCGCCGAGTACTCCTGGGCGGCCCCCGTCGGCACCGGTGCGAAGGTCGTCTCGGCGCTTCGCGGCTGGGAACACCTGCTGTTCGAGGTCACCGAGGACGCCACGAGCGTCAGTGAGGGTGCCCGCTTCTCCTCAACTCCCGAGCTCGGCGTGTTCCACGCGGTTACCGGACTGCACGGCGACATCATGATCCCGGAGGATCGACTCAAGGCGGCGGTCGTGAAGTCCTCGATCGCCGGGCTGGCGCTCGAGGACGAGATCGATAAGCTCCTCGGGCGGGCCTGGGACGAGGCCCTGGAGCCCTACCGGTACGCCGGCGACGGCGCCCCGGTGCGCTGGCTCCACCACGTCGTCTGAACCCAGCTGTTCGGCGGTGGTGGGTCAGAGCGGGATGCTGCCGTGGCGGCCGCGGATCCGTTCGGCGGCGTCGGTCTCCGGGCCGAGGGCTGCGCTAAGCGCGCCGGCCAGCGCCGACCGCGTCCGGGTCGACTCGACGACCTCGTCAACGACCCCGATCTCGACCGCCTTCGCCACCCCGCCGGCGATCAGCTCGTGCTCCGCGGCCAGCTCGGCCTCGACCTGAGGTCTCAGGTCGGCGTCGACGGCCGCGATCTTGCGCCGATGCAGGATGCGTACGGCGGCCACCGCGCCCATGACCGCGACCTCGGCACCGGGCCAGGCGAACACCCGGGTCGCGCCGAGGGACCGTGAGTTCATTGCGATGTAGGTGCCACCGTAGGACTTGCGGGTTACCAGGGTCACCCGTGGCACGACCGCCTCGGCAAAGGCGTGCAGGAGCTTCGCTCCCCGCCGTACTACACCGTCCCATTCCTGGCCGACACCCGGCAGGTAGCCCGGCACGTCGACCACGACGATCAACGGCACCCCGAAGGCGTCACACATCCGGACGAACCTGGCCGCCTTCTCCGCTGACGGCGAGTCCAGGCAGCCGCCGAGGCGCAGGGGGTTGTTCGCGATCACCCCGACGGTACGGCCCCCGAACCGCCCGAGCGAGGTGACGATGTTGGGGGCCCAGCGCTGGTGCAGCTCGAGCATCGAGTCGGCGTCGAGCAGCTGACCCACGAACGGGTGCACGTCGTACGCCCGCTTCTTGGACTCAGGCATCTGCAGCGCCAGGTCGACGTCCTCGACCGAGGCCGGGTCGAGACGGCGCTGGTCCCCGAGCAGCGACACCAGGCCGCGGGCCCGCAGCATCGCATCGGCTTCCGACTCCGCGAGCACGTGCACGACGCCGGACCGGCGGCCGTGCGGCTCTGGGCCGCCGAGGCGCAGCATGTCGACGTCCTCCCCGGTCACCGACCGGACCACGTCGGGACCGGTGACGAAGATGCGGCCCTCCGGTCCGAGGATGACCACGTCGGTCAGGGCCGGACCGTACGCCGCACCGCCGGCCGCAGGACCCAGCACAACTGAGATCTGCGGGATCCTGCCGGAGGCCTGGGTCATCGCGTGAAAGATCAGCCCGACGGCGTGCAGGGACAGCACACCTTCGGCGAGGCGGGCTCCGCCGGAGTGCCAGAGGCCGACGATCGGCGCCTGGTCGGTCAGCGCACGCTGGTAGGCCCGAACTACCACGGCGCAGCCGTCGTCGCCCATCGCGCCGCCCATGATGGTCGGGTCGGAGCAGAATGCCACCGTGTGGGTGCCGTCGACGCTGCCGACAGCGGCAAGCATGCCGCTGTCATCAGCGGGGCTGATCAACTCGAGGCTGCCGGGGTCGAAGAAGGCGGCCAGCCGGATGTTGGGGTTGCGCGGGTCCTGCTCGCGGGGAAGCTTCGGCGCCCGTTCGGCCCCGGTGGGGTCGGCGGTGGTCGAAGGCGTCACGGGGGTGGCGCTAGTCGACTGGGCATCATGTGTGGTGGTCACCGGGACCCCTTTGGTTAGGCGCTGGCGTAGGCCACGGCGACGTTCGCGCCACCGAAGCCGAAGGAGTTGTTGAGCGCGGCGATGTCGCCGGCCGGCAGATCGCGGGGCTTGGTGGCGATGTCGAGGTCCACCTGGGGGTCCTGGCGGTCCAGGTTGATCGTGGGAGGTACCAGGCGGTGGTGCAGGGCCAGCACCGTGGCGATGGACTCGAGCGCGCCGGCTCCGCCGAGGAGGTGGCCGGTCATGGACTTGGTGCTGGTGACCACGACGTCGGCGGCGTACCTGCCGAGCGTTTCGTTGATCATGATGCTCTCGGCGGCGTCGCCCAGCGGCGTCGATGTCGCATGCGCGTTGATGTGCTTGATGTCGCTGGGCTCGATACCGGACTCCCGTAGCGCTGCGAGGATGGCCCGCGCCCCGCCGCGGCCCCTGGGCTCGGGCTGGGCGATGTCGTGCGCGTCGGCGGTCATCCCGGCGCCGAGTAGGCGGGCATACACCTTCGCTCCGCGGGCCTGGGCGTGCTCCTCCGACTCGATGATCAGCACACCCGCACCTTCCCCGAGGACGAAGCCGTCGCGGTCGACGTCCCATGGCCGCGAGACCAGGGTGGGGTCTCCCGCACGCTTGGACAGCGCCATCATCTGGCCGAAGGCGGCCATCGGCAGCGGGTGGATCGCCGCCTCGGTGCCTCCCACGACCATGACGTCGGCGCGACCCAGCCGGATCTGGTCGAGACCCAAGGCGATGCCCTCGTTCCCCGACGCGCAGGCGGACACCGGGCAGTGCACTCCGGCCCTGGCCTTGACGTAGAGACTGACGTTCGCCGCGGGGGCGTTGGGCATCAGCATCGGGACCGCGAGTGGGGACACCCGCCGCGGGCCCTTCTCCTTGAGCACGTCGTAGTTGGCGAGCAGCGTCTGCACGCCGCCGATCCCAGAGGGCAGGGCCACCCCCAGGCGATCGGGGTCGACGTCGAGTTGGTCGAGCCCCGAGTCCGCCCAGGCCTCCATCGCGGCCACCAAGGCGAACTGCGAGGCCCGGTCGAGTCGTCGCGCCTGTACGCGCTCGAGCACCTCGGTCGGCTCGACGGCCACGGTGGCGGCGATCTGGACAGGTAGCTCCTCGGCCCACTCGTAGTCGAGCCGTCGGACCCCGGACTGGCCGGCGAGCAGGGCTTCCCACGTGCTGGCGATGTCACCGCCGACGGGAGAGGTCGTACCGAGGCCGGTGACGACGACGCGGGGGGAACTCATCAGGCTTTCACCTCAGGGGTCGATGGGCTGCCGCACCGACGTCGAGTCGGTTCGGCAGGGGCCGGGAAGGGCGACATGAGCGCAGCCCGCCCAGCCGCTGCGTGCTCAGCCGTTCTGGGACTTCTCGATGAACGCGACGGCGTCGCCGACGGTCTTCAGGTTCTTGACCTCGTCGTCGGGGATCTTGACCCCGAACTGCTCCTCGGCCGCTACCACGACCTCAACCATCGAAAGCGAGTCGACGTCAAGGTCGTCGATAAACGACTTGTCGAGCTGTACGTCGTCAGCGGGGATCCCGGCGACCTCGTTGACGATGTCGGCGAGTCCGGAGCGGATCTCCTCGGTGGTGGCCATGTCTAGCTCTCCTTGCGGTTGGGTTGGTTTCGTGCGGCTTTGCGGGATACGGCAGACAGCGGTCTCATGGCAACCGGACGACCTGACCGGCATACGCGAGGCCGGCGCCGAAAGCGATCATCAGCGCCAGGTCGCCGCTCTTGGCCTCACCGGACTCGAGCATCGCCGCTGCGGCCAGTGGGACCGACGCCGCCGATGTGTTGCCCTGGTAGGCGATGTCGCGGGCGACCGCGACCCGGTCGGGCAGCTTGAGGGTCCGGGCCATGGCGTCGGTGATGCGCATGTTGGCCTGGTGCGGCAGGAAGACGTCGAGGTCGTCGACGGAGACCCCGGCGCGGTCCAGCGCCTCCCGGGCCACCTTGGCCATCTCGAACGACGCCCAGCGGAACACCGGGTTGCCATCCATCCGGAGGTTCGGCATCGACGGCGTCTCCATGGCGAGGACGTCCGTCCAGCTCTCCTTCTGCCGGATCAGGTCGTACTTCGACCCGTCGGCCCCCCACGCGACCGGCCCGATGCCTTCGGTCTCGGATGGACCGACCACGGCGGCGCCAGCGCCGTCGGCGAAGATGAACGCCGTACTCCGGTCGTCGCGGTCGGTGATGTCGGAGAGCCGCTCGACGCCGATGACCAGCACGTACTTGGCCGTCCCGGACCGGACCATGTCAGAGCCCAGGCTGATGCCGTGGCAGAAGCCCGCGCAGGCCGCGGAGACGTCGAAGGCGGCCGCCGGAGTGGAACCGAGGGCCTCGGAGACGAGCGTAGCGACAGCCGGGGTTTGCATCAGGTGGGTCACGGTGGCGACGATCACGCAGTCGAGCTGGGCGGGCGTGATGCCGGCGCGCTCGATCGCCGTCCGGCTGGCCTCGACGCTCATGTAGGTCACGGTCTCGTGCGGCTCCGCCCACCGGCGCTCGATGATCCCGGAGCGGGTGCGGATCCACTCGTCGGTCGAGTCGATGCGCTCGACGATCTCGGCGTTGGTCACGACCCGGCTCGGCCGGTAGCCGCCGATGCCGAGGATCGACGCGTGTGCGGCGCCTCGTGACGTGGAGATGGTGACGGTCATGTCACTCGCTTTCGGGGTGCAGCCGGACCAGCGGCTGGCCGGGGGAGACGAGGTCGCCGTCCTCGACGATCCACTCGACGATGGTGCCGCCGTGGGTGGCGAGGACCGGGGACGCTCCACGCAGGTTCGCGACCTCGCCGATCATCGTGCCCGGGTCCAGCCGGGCCCCCTGAGGGATCTCGGCGGCCCGGCTGAAGGTGCCCTTCGACGGCGAGACCAGCATCCGCCAGGTGGGCGAGTCACCGATCGGGGTCGCGTCACCGTGCCTGTCCACGAAGTCGAGCGCGTCGTCGATCTGGTCCGGGGTCTTGAGCGCGAACGTCTCGACGGTCTTGAGCTGGCGGCGGGCCAGCCCGGTAAGGGTTCCGGCGGGAGGCATCTCGAGGATCCCGGTCACACCGAGATCGACCATGGTCTGCAGGCAAAGGTCCCAGCGCACCGGGTTGCTCACCTGGGTGACCAGCCGTTTGAGCACCTCCGGACCGCTGTGGATGACCTGGCCGTCGCGGTTGGAGATCAGCCGGGTCCTGGTGTCGTGGGTGCTGATGGAGCGGGCCAGCCTGGCGAGCACGTCGACCGCCGGTCGCATGTGTTCGGTGTGGAAGGCACCGGCAACGCTCAGCGGGATCAGCCGAGCCTTCTCGGGGGGGTCGTCGGCCAGAGCCTGGAGCTGTTCGAGGGTGCCGGCCGCGACCAGCTGGCCGCCGCCGTTGTCGTTGGCCGCGACCAGGCCGTGCTGTTCCAGGGCGGTGAGGACCACGTCGCGGTCACCGCCCAGCACGGCGGTCATGCCGGTCGCCGACACCGCCGACGCCTCGGCCATCGCGTTGCTGCGCTCGCGGACGAAGACCATTGCCTGCTCGGCACTGAGCACGCCGGCCCCAGTGGCTGCCGCGATCTCTCCCACGCTGTGCCCGGCGACGACGCTGATCTTGCCGAAGTAGTCGGCCGGGTGCGGGAAGAGGGACAGGGCGGCGAGCATCGACGACGCGACGAGCAGTGGTTGGGCCACCGCGGTGTCGCGGATCGTCTCGGCGTCTGCCCGGGTGCCGTAGTGCATGAGGTCGAGCCCCGCCACGGCGGACAACCAGACCAGCCGGTCGGCGAACGCGGCGTCCTCGAGCCAGGGCTCCAGGAAACCGGGTGTCTGCGCACCCTGTCCCGGGGCGACGATCGCGAGCACAGGGCCATCATGCCGGTTTCCGGTGGCGCACCCGCACTCACGCGGGCACGAAAGTTCCCGGGCTGTTGTTGTCGGTTTCCTACAAGGGCCCGGGTGACAACAACCGTCCGAGCGTGAGTGCCATCCGGAGCGTGTACGCATCCCGCGAGTCCGGCGGTGAGAGCCCGGTCACCTCGGCGATCCGACGAACCCGGTAGCGCACGGTGTTCGGATGCACGAACAAGGCTCGAGCGGTCGCCTCGATGGACCCGCCGCTGTCGAGGTAGGCGGTGAGCGTGTCGAGCAACGTGTGGCTGGCCTCGGCCAACGGCCGGTAGGCCTGGTCGACCAGCTGCCGCCGGGCGTGGCCGTCTCCCGATAGGGCGCGTTCGGGCAACAGGTCGTCGCTCGACACCGGCCTCGGCGCCTCCGGCCAGGCCACTGCCGCCCGCAGCCCCGCGACTGCTGCCCGGGCCGACACGTTGGCGGCCAGCAGGTCACCGACGACCGGTCCGGTGACGACGGCGCCGGTCCCGAAGTGGTCGGCGATGCGGGTGCCGGCCTTGTCGGGGTCGCCTACCCCGCCGAGGACGACGACCAGCCGCTCGCCCTGGACCGCGCAGAGGGCGTCGAGCCCTCCGGAGTGCGCCGAGCGCTTGATCGCATCCACTGCTGTCGCGGAGTCGCCCGCAGGCGTGTGACCCAGCACTACACACACGCCGCTCGTCGACGCCCAGCCCAGCGCGGTCGCCCGGGAGCGGACGGCGTCGTCGGCCTCGCCGCGCAGTACCGAGTCGACGATGAGCGCCTCGAGCCGGGCGTCCCAGGCGCCGCGCTGCTCGGCGGCCCGGGCGTAGATCTCGGCGGCGGCGAAGGCGATCTCCCGTGAGTAACGCATGACCGACTCGCGGACGTGCTGCACGTCCCGAGGGCCGACCAGGTCCTCGACATGCTCCTCCACGACGGCGATCGTGGTGCGCACCATCTCCACGGTCTGTTGCAGCGAGACCAGTCCGGTCAGCTCGCGCGGCGCCGTGCCGAAGACCTCGGAAGTCACGGCGGGGCTGGTGGATGGATCGCGGAACCAGTCGACGAAGCTGGAGATGCCGGCTCCGGCGATCAACCCGATCCAAGAGCGTTCCTGGGCCGGCAGGGCGCGGAACCACGGCAGGTCGTCGGTCATCCTCGCGATCGCCGCCTGGGTCAGCGGGCCGATGGACGCCTCGAGCCGGCGGGTCGCTGCCGTCGTACCGCGGGGCATCGGCCTAGCCTATCGGCAATTTTTGTGTTGACCGGACAAAGGTGTTCCCTTTACGGGGGTCCGCGGGCACGATGAAGCCACCCCGCTGGACGAGGAGGAATGACATGAACTTGTTCCGTACCAAGACCATCGAGCAGTCCATCGCCGACACCGAGGAGCCCACCCATCAGCTCCGCAAACGTCTCGGCCCCCTCGAACTCACCGTTTTCGGCGTCGGAGTCATCATCGGTACCGGAATCTTCGTGCTCACCGGTGAGGCAGCCGGCATCAAGGCCGGCCTGCCGTCGCCCTCTCATTCGTGTTCGCCGGCATCGCCTGTGCGCTCGCCGCGCTGTGTTACGCGGAGTTCGCCAGTACCGTCCCGGTAGCCGGCTCGGCCTACACGTTCTCGTATGCGAGCCTCGGCGAGCTGGTCGCGTGGATCATCGGCTGGGACCTCATCCTCGAGCTCGCCCTCGGTGCCAGCACGGTGGCTGTGGGCTGGTCCACGTACTTCGCCGACGTGATGGACCAGGCTGGCATCACGATCCCGGCTTGGGCCTACGGCGAGCGGCACAACCTGGTTGCGGCCGTGATCGTGCTCGTCCTCACCGCCGTCATCTGCCTGGGGATCAAGGCGTCCTCGGGGGTCAACATGGTCATGGTGGCGATCAAGCTCGCGGTTGTCCTGTTCGTGATCATCGCCGGCCTGTTCTTCATCAAGACCGGCAACTACTCACCGTTCGTCCCCCCCGCCGGGTCGAAGCCCGCCGCCGGCGCCGTAAGCACTCCGTCACTGCTCCAGGACCTCGGCTTCGCTCCGGGATCGTTCGGCATCAGCGGCATCTTCACCGGCGCCGCCTTGGTGTTCTTCGCCTTCATCGGTTCGACATCGTGGCGACGGCCGCGGAGGAGACCAAGAACCCCCAGCGTGACATGCCTATCGGGATCCTCGCATCCCTCGGCATCTGCACCTTCCTCTACGTCGCGGTTTCGCTGGTGGTCACCGGAATGGTCAACTACACCGACATCAAGATCGATGCCCCGCTGGCGGAGGCGTTCCGGTCCGTCGGACATCCCAACTTCGCGACCATGATCTCGGTGGGGCCCTGTTAGGGCTCACCACGGTGATGATGATCTTGTTGCTCGGCCAGAGCCGCGTCTTCTTCGCGATGAGCCGGGACCGGTTGCTTCCACCGGTGTTCTCGGTGGTGAGCGAGCATTTCGGCACCCCGATGCGGACATCCATCGTCACCGATGTCGTCGTCGCGACCATCGCGACCTTCGTGCCGCTGACGGAGCTCGCCGAGCTGGTCAACATCGGCACGCTGTTCGCCTTCATCCTCGTCGCCATCGGAGTACTGGTGCTGCGCCGGACTCGTCCGGACCTAGAGCGAGCTTTCCGGTGCCCGGGCGTGCCGGTGGTGCCCATCTTGGCGGTGCTGGCCTCGTTCTACCTGATGTTCAACCTGCCCAGTGCGACGTGGGTCCGGTTCTTCGTCTGGATGGCTCTCGGCTTCGTCATCTACTTCGCGTACGGCGCCGGCATAGCCGACTGGTCACCGACCCGAACTACTCGAGAGAGGCAGATGCCGCGGCCGCCAAGCGGCGAACCTAGCTAGCGGGACGGCCGGAGGGGACGTCGCCTCGGCTCAACGGCAGCGAGTTGGGGCAGGATGGGGCGCATGGACCCCGTCGAGGCGCTGTCGGAGATCGCCTATTGGATGGAGCGGGGGCGTGGCGAGACGCGCCGGGTCGAGGCCTACCGCAAGGCGGCGTGGGCGCTCGAAGCGCTGCCGCCCGGTGAGCTGGCGGAGCGCATCGCGGCGAGGTCGCTGACCGAGGTGGCCAACGTCGGTCCCTCCACTTCGGCCGTTGTGCAGGAGGCCAGCACCGGAGCGGTGCCCAAGAAGCTGGCCGACCTTCGGGAGAAGGGGAGGCGACCCCTGGCGGAGGGCGGCGAGGAGCTCCGTGCCCGGCTGCGCGGCGACCTGCATGCCCACTCGAACTGGTCGGACGGCGGGTCGCCGATCTCGGAGATGGTGAAGGCGGCCCGTGGTCTCGGCCATGAATACCTCGCGCTCACCGACCACTCACCGCGGCTCACCGTCGCGCATGGGTTGTCCGCGGAGCGGCTCACCGAGCAGCTCTGCGTCGTGGCAGAGATCAACGAGGAGGTCGAAGACTTCCGGCTGCTGCCGGCGATCGAGGTCGACATCTCGGAGGACGGCGGGCTCGACCAGACTGCGGCAATGCTCAACCGGCTCGACATCGTCGTCGCCAGCGTGCACTCCAAGCTGCGGGCCGACGCTGAGACCATGACGCTTCGGATGGTCGGAGGGATCGCGAACCTGTACACGAATGTGCTCGGCCACTGCACCGGGCGGCTGGTCGAGGGCTCCCGCGGCCAGCGCCCCGAGTCCGCGTTCGACGCCGACGTGGTCTTCGCGGCCTGCGCCCAGTTCGAGGTCGCCGTCGAGATCAACTCCCGGCCGGAGCGTCGCGACCCACCGTCCCGTCTGATCCGGCTCGCGCTGGAGACCGGCTGCCTGTTCAGCGTCGACACCGACGCGCACGCGCCCGGCCAGCTGGCGTTCCAGGATTACGGCTGCGCCCGCGCGGTCGCGAACGGCGTACCCGCGGACCGGATCGTCAACACCTGGCCGCTGGACAAGCTGCTCGCCTGGTCGCACGCCAAGCGCTGACGCAGGTTTCCAGTGCCGGGCATGCTCTAGTGCGGGCGCCACGTCGCCCCGTCGTACGTCGGTCAGTCGGGCACGACCTCCACGGAGACCGGGCCGATCCGGCTCGGCACCGGGCTACCGTCGCCCAGCTGACCGATGGTGTCGTTGCCCCAGCAGGCCATGGTGTCGTCGGGCTTCCACGAGCTCATCGAGTCGAAGGTGACCGCGCGGGTCCAGATCTTCTGCGGGATCGCCACCGGGAAGTCGCTCTCGGGGTCGGCATTTCCGAGGTCGCCGGACCGGTTCAAACCCCAGCACAGCAGGCTCAGCGGGGTCTGGACGGCACAGTTGTGATCGGTTGCGGAGTCGACCTGGAGCCAGGTGGTCAGTGAGCCGACCTGCGTCGGGGTGATGTGCGGCCCGCTGTCCGGCGGCTGGGCCACCTCTCCCTCTCCGTTGAACCCCCAGCACCACAGGGTGTCGCCGGTCTGGGTGCCGCAGGTGAACCGTCCGCCCGCGCTGACCGTCGTCCAGGTACTGCTGCCGATCCTGGTGGGGCTCTTGCGGATCCTCGTGGTGCCGTTGCCGAGCTCACCGTCGGAGTTCGCCCCCCAGCACCAGAGGCTCTTGTCCAGCTTGAGCGCGCAGGTGTGAGTGGGACCGGGGGAGACCTTGTCCCAGTCGGTGTCGGTGCCGACCTGCACCGGAGCGTGGGCGTCGGTCCGGGTCCCGTTGCCTAGCTGACCGTTTGCGTTGTTGCCCCAGCACCACAAGGTGCCGTCCGCCTTCGTGGCGCAGGTGTGGTCGACCGCCGCGTGGACCGTCTTCCACGTGGTGGCCGTGCCGACCTGGGTCGGCACCAGGGTGCCTTGAGTGCGTCCGGTGCCCAGCTGCCCCTGGCCGTTCGCGCCCCAGCACCACAGCGTCTGGTCGCCCTGGATCGCGCAGGTGTACGCCCCGCCGCCGGTCAGGGTTCCACCGCTGAGGGGGTCGGCCGCGGTAGACCACAGGGCGCTGCCGATCTGCTCGGGTAGCGTCCCGGTGGTCGTCGTACCGTCTCCGAGCTGGCCGTGGTTGTTGAAACCCCAGCACCACAACGTGGCCTGACGGGTGATCGTGCAGTCGTGGCTGCCGCCGCCGTCGGTGAGCACCTTCCAGATCGAGATGCGATCTACCGGGGTGGGGATGAAGCGGTCGCCGAGCGAGTGGTCGCCCATCTCACCCCAGGCGTTCGCCCCGAAGCACCACAAGGTCTGGTCGGTGTGCGTGGCGCACGTGTGCTGTCCCCCAGCACTGACGACCAGCCAGGCGTCGTCGGCCTGGACCTGGATGGGGGTGCCGCTCTCAATCTGGTCGCCCTGGCCGAGCTGCCCGTGGTCGTTGATTCCCCAGCACCACAGGCTTGCGTCGAGCCGGGTGGCCCGGGTGTTCGCGACCCCGGCGCTCACCGTCGCCCAGGTGTCGAGGACGCCGACCTGGGTGGGCCGGTTCTGTTGGGCGTTGATGCCGTCGAAGCCCCAGCACCAGAGCGAGCCGGTGTTACGGATGCCGCACGTGTGCTGGCCGCCCGAGGACACCATCGACCACTTGTTGTGCCCGACCTGGACGGGGGTCAGCTCGCGGGCGTTGTTGCCGGTGCCGAGCTGACCGTTGGTGTTGCTGCCCCAGCACCAGAGGCTCAGGTCGGTACGGGTGGCGCAGGTGTGGCTGCCGCTGTCGACGACCCCGCCGCCGGCGACCGTGCTCCACGAGGTGTTGGTGCCGACCTGGACGGGGGTATGGCGTTCTGTCTTGTCGCCGACACCGAGCTGGCCGAAGTCGTTCTGGCCCCAGCACCACAGCGTGTTCGTGTGGTGATGCCGCAGGAGAAGTGGTCGGTCGCCGTCGTGGTGATCCAGATGGCGTCGTGCGTCGAGCCGTCCGGGCTGGCTCCGCGGGTGACCGCCTGGGAACCGGGCGCGTTGGCGACCGCCGCGACGGCGGCGGTGAGGACGAGGCTGGCGCCGAGCAGCGTTAGGTTAGGCGGTGCTTGAGCATGTGGTCTTCCCCGATCATGAGGGTGGCTCGGCATCCACCAGGTGACGGAGGGAGCCAGGGTCAATGTAGTCCTGTCCGCCGCCGGGCGGAGAACTTTCGTGCGCCTCCCGCCCTTGCCCACCTTCGCGGAGGGGTGGGGGGCTAGGCTCCGGCACCCTCCTGCTTGACGCCGGCCACTGCCGTCGGGTCGTCGATGCGGTATCGACGCAGCGCGTCGAGCACGGCGCTCTTGTCCACCTCGCCTCTGGCGGCCAACGCTTCGATCGCCGCCACGGTTACCGACTCGGCGTCGACCTTGAAGAACCGGCGCGCGGCCGCCCGGGTGTCGGCGAACCCGAACCCGTCGGTGCCGAGCGAGTGCCACTCCGACTCGACCCACTGCGAGATCTGGTCCGGCACCGCCCGCATGTAGTCCGTGACGGCGAGCAGCGGTCCCGGCGCCTCGGAGAGCTTGGTCGTGACGTACGGCGTCCGTTGCTCCTCGTCGGGGTGGAGCAGGTTCCAAGAGTCAACCGTGAGAGCCTCCCGGTTCAGCTCGTTCCACGAGGTTACCGACCAGACGTCGGCGCGCACCTGCCACTCCTCAGCGAGCATCTGCTGAGCCTTGATCACCCACGGCACGGCGACGCCCGAGGCCAGCAGCTGGATCCGGGGGCGGCTGTCGCCGTGCCCGGTGTCTGCAGGCCTCGCGAGGTGGATGCCGCGCAAAATGCCGTCGACGTCCACGTCGTCCGGCTCGGGCGGTTGCACGGTCGGCTCGTTGTAGACCGTCAGATAGAAGAAGACGTTCTCCCCATGCGGGTGCTCGTCGCTCGAGCCGTACATCCGGCGGAGCCCATCCTGCACGAGGTGGCTGATCTCGTAGGCGAACGCGGGATCGTAGTGCACGCAGGCGGGGTTGGTTGAGGCCAGCAGTGGCGAGTGCCCGTCGGCGTGCTGGAGTCCCTCGCCAGTCAGCGTCGTACGGCCCGCGGTGGCCCCGATCAGGAACCCTCGGCCGAGCTGGTCGGCGTACGCCCAGATCGAGTCGCCGGTCCGCTGGAAGCCAAACATCGAGTAGAAGATGTACACCGGGATCATCGGCTCGCCGTGCGTCGCGTACGCCGTGCCGGCGGCGATGGCGGAGCTCATCGCGCCGGCCTCGCTGATGCCCTCGTGCAGCATCTGTCCCTGCACGGACTCCTTGTAGTTCAGCAGCATCTTGCGGTCGACGCCCTCGTACTGCTGGCCGTGGGGGGAGTAGATCTTTGCCGTCGGGAACATCGAGTCCATGCCGAAGGTGCGGAACTCGTCCGGCGCGATCGGCACGATCCGCCGACCGATCTCGGGGTCCTTCATCAGGTCGCGGAGCAGCCGCACGAACGCCATGGTCGTGGCGATGGCCTGTTTGCCGGAGCCACGCTTCAGCTCGGCGTACATCTCGTCACCCGGAAGCTTCAATGGGACCGGGTTGACGACGCGCCTGGGGAGCGGCCCGCCCAGCACCCGGCGTCGCTCGAGCATGTAGCGGATCTCGGGGGAGTCCAGTCCGGGATGGTAGAAGGGCGCGACATCGGAGTCGTCGATCTCCGAGTCGCTGATCGGCAGGAAGAGCCGGTCGCGGAACGTCTTGAGGTCCTGCTTGGTGAGCTTCTTCATCTGGTGGGTGGCGTTCTTGCCCTCGAGGGCGTCGATCGTCCACCCCTTGACGGTCTTGGCGAGGATGACGGTCGGCTGCCCGACGTGCTCGGTGGCCGCCTTGAAGGCCGCATACACCTTGCGGTAGTCGTGGCCGCCTCGTGGGAGCTTGCGTAGGTCGTCGTCGCTGAGGTCCGCGACCATGTCCCGCAGCCGGATGTCGCCGCCGAAGAACTTCTCCCGGATGTAGGCACCGGATTCAACCGAGTACGTCTGGAACTCACCGTCAGGGGTTGCGTTCATCTGGTTGACGAGGACGCCGTCGACGTCCTTGGCGAGCAGGTCGTCCCACTCCCGGCCCCAGACCACCTTGAGCACGTTCCAGCCGGCGCCGCGGAAGGTGGACTCGAGCTCTTGGATGATCTTGCCGTTGCCCCGGACCGGGCCGTCGAGTTGCTGCAGGTTGCAGTTGATGACGAATGTCAGGTTGTCGAGCTCCTCGCGCGCGGCGATTCCGATCGCGCCAAGAGACTCCGGCTCCGCCATCTCCCCATCGCCGAGGAACGCCCAGACCCGCTGCTGGCCGGTGTCCTTGATGCCGCGGTTCTGCAGGTAGCGGTTGAACCGCGCCTGGTAGATCGAGTTGATCGCGGTCAGGCCCATGGAGACGGTCGGGAACTCCCAGAAGTCCGGCATCAGCCGGGGATGCGGGTACGACGACAAGCCGGCGTGTGCGCCGCGGGACACCTCCTGGCGGAACGAGTCGAGCTGGTCCTCGCTCAGCCGGCCTTCGAGGAAGGCGCGGGCATAGATGCCCGGGGAGCCGTGGCCTTGGATGTAGACGTGGTCGCCGCCCCCTGGATGGTCCTTGCCGCGGAAGAAGTGGTTAAAACCGACCTCGTAGAGGCTCGCCGACGACTGGTAGGTGGCGATGTGGCCCCCCACCTCGAGTCCTTTGCGGTTGGCGCGGGACACCATGACCGCGGCGTTCCACCGGATGAACGCTCGGATACGGCGCTCGATGTGCTCGTCACCGGGGAACCACGGCTCGCGCTCCGGCGGGATCGTGTTGATGTAGTCGGTGCTGCGGAGCGCCGGGACGCCGACGTTGTTCTCCCGAGCCCGCTCGAGCAGCTTGAGCATGACGTAGCGCGCCCGGGTCCGGCCCTTCTCCTGCAGCAGGGCCTCCAGAGATTCGAGCCATTCCTGTGTCTCCTCGGGGTCGATGTCCGGCAGCTGAGTCGGCAGACCTTCGTGGATCACAGTGGGGCGGTCACTTGCGCTTGCCACAGCATCTCTCTTCGTCAGGGGGCCTGTCCGCGCGACAGGCCGGGGTGGTGTCTCGCTCCGATGGCTTCCTCTCCATTGTCCACCAACGCCGCAATGGCCACCTGGCTCGGGGACTTGCCATTATCGACGGTTCACGGTGGACTACCCACGACGGCAGGCAGCGGGACCAGCCGCGAGACCAGGAGGCAACGCGTTGAGTACGACCGCGGGCGCCGCGGAGTCCGGACCGGCCAGCCGGTTCGGCTTCCAGCCCGGCATGGTGGTTCAGGAGCTGGGGTGGGACGAGGACGTCGACGTGGAGCTGCGCGCCGGAGTCGAGTCCGTGACCGGTGCCGCGCTCGTCGACGACGACCACGGCGACGTCGTGGATGCCGTGCTCCTGTGGTGGCGCTCAGACGACGGCGACCTCGTGGACGGGCTCGTCGACGCGTTGACCGACCTGGCGGACGGTGGTTCGATCTGGCTGCTGACCCCGAAGGTCGGACGACCTCGGTACGTCGACCCGAGCGACGTCTCGGAGTCTGCCCCCACCGCTGGCCTGTCGACCACCACCAGCCTCGCGGCCGGCCCGGACTGGGTGGCCACCAAGCTGGTGTCGCCCAAGGCAGCTCGTACCGGCCGACGCTGACTTCGCAGGTCGGCTGTCTTTCGACGCGCAAGGAGGCATCGGTCGTGCCGCTCGATCTCGGCGATGAGGCTCCCGCGTTTTCCCTGCGGAGCCAGCACGGCGCCATGGTGTCGCTCGCGGACTTCCGCGGGCGGAAGAACGTTGTCGTAATGTTCTACCCCTGGGCGTTCAGCGGCGTCTGCACCCGCGAGCTGCTCGAGGTCCGGGACAATCTCGGCGACGTGAACACCGCAACGTCTGAGCTGGTCGCGATCTCATGCGACGCGATGTTTTCGCTGCGTGTGCTCGCCGAGCGCGACAACCTGACCTTTACGCTGCTCAGCGACTTCTGGCCGCATGGCGAGGTGGCGAGGCGTTATGGCATCTTCAACGAGCGGCTCGGGATCTCCGGGCGAGCCAGCTTTGTCGTCGACCGCGAAGGCGTGATCCGGTGGCAGGTCGGCAACGCGATCGGCGACGCTCGTGCCCTGGGCGCCTACCGAAAGGTCCTGGCCGAGCTCGCCTGGACGTCCCCCGCGCACGGCGAGCCCAGGTGTGACGGTCGGCCCGGCTAGGCTGTGCCGACTCAGGGCGTATAGCTCAGCGGTAGAGCACCTCCCTTACAAGGAGGTGGTCGCAGGTTCGATCCCTGCTGCGCCCACCGACGCGAGAATGTGGCTGACCTGCGGCAACGTGATGCGCTCGTGGGTGTGCTCACGTTTCGTGTCCGATACGTGTCCAATAACGGCGGGAATGGTCCGTCACCGGTCATCCCCGAGTGCGTGACACCTGAGGTCCCAGGCGTTGAGGGAGAGCAGTGTGCCCAACACGCTCGGGGGGGTGCAGACGCGCCGCCGAAGGGTCATTCGTAATCGGGAGGTTCGCTACGTTGTGTGTCTTCGTGTAGGCGGGCTTCCGCCAGCCACGCCATGAGACCGTGATCCGGATCAGGATGACCGAGTTCAGCGAGATCGCGATCCCAAACGCGCAGCGGTCACCCGCGCCCAGGATCGGCGTCGGCTGCCACCCACCGAAGCGGGAGCATGATCTTGGCGAGATTGTGGCCACCGGAGTCGTACTCGACGAAGGCCCACGCCCAAGAAGAAGATTGCTGCCGTGCCGAGGGCCGCAGCCGACGCCATCGTGACCGATCTGACCGAGCAGCAAGACGATTTTGCGCCATGACCGTCCCACAGAAGTAGCGAGTAGGGACGGAGACTGCAGCTCGGAGTGTTCGGTGCGGAACCTGCGGGCTCGGACCACCGTGGGCGCTCAGGCCATTCTTTGGTTCTGTTCAGGGAGGGAGCCTACTGTTGCCAACGCTGCGGACAAGCGCAGCCGAAACATAATGCGTTGGGGGAGAAGCAAGCTATGAGAGCACCAGCACGCTTCGTCAGGACAACGTCCATGCTCCTCGCCGGGTCGCTCGCCGTCTTGCTTGTGGGCTGCAGCGCCACCTCAACAAAGACGGCTCCCGTCACCACATCGCCTCCTGCCATTAGGTCCTTTTCCTCGACCCAGCGAAGCATCGTGACGAAGCCGACAAAAACGTTTGACAGCTCGGTGACGGCGCTAACTCCGAGCAAAGTGCTGACATTTGTCGTGGAAAACCATTCCTTGGAGCAGATGCGCTCGGAAATGCCGTATCTGGGAAGTCTCGCCACGCGGTACGCCTACGCTACTGACTACACCGCCGTCAGCCATCCGTCATTGCCGAACTACTTGGCGATAGCCGGTGGGACAACGTACGGCGTTACTGACGACAGCAACCCCTCGGTCAACGCCGCGAACGTCGGCCACGCTACCTCGGTGTTCGATCAGGCTCTGGTCAGCGGACACACGGCCAAGACGTACGCGGAGTCCATGCCCAGCAACTGCACACTCACGGCGTCGGGGCTTTACGCGGTGAAACACAACCCGTGGGCGTACTTCCCTACCGGTCGAAGGAACTGCATGAGGTTCGATGTGCCGTCTGGCACCCCCACCTCCGGCGCGCTGGCCACCGACATCACCAACGGCACCCTGCCCAATGTAGGCCTAGTGGTCCCGAACTTGTGCAATGACGCACACAGTTGTCCGCTCAGCACCGCAGACAACTGGCTGAAAGGATGGCTACCAGGCATCCTCGGTAGCCCAGACTTCACCTCGGGACGACTGGCGGTCGTCATCACCGCTGACGAGGACGATCGCTCAAGTGGCAACCACATACTCACTGTCATATTGGACGCAAAAGCTCCACCTGGAAGCGTGGTGACCACTCACCTCACCCACTACTCCCTGTGCCGCCTCTACTCGCAGGCCATCGGCGCCACCCCCCTGGGCCAGGCACCAACCAGCCCCGACATCGCCACTGCGTTCGGGCGGTGACCCGGGCCCGCCCTAGGTGTTGCCGGGCGCGACGACGAGAACAAGCACTGAGGTTCCCCCCGGACCGTAGAGGCATCAGGCTGACGTGAAGTCTGCCAGCAGCACCTTGAACAGCACACTGCCGGAGTTTCCGCCCAACGACGTCACCGCGGGCATCGACTGGGCTCGCGACGACCATGCGGTTGACGACCATGCGGTTGCGGTCGTGGACGGCCGCGGTCGTCAGATCTACCGATTCGGTGTCGACCACACCGCCGCCGGTCTGCGCGAGCTCGTCGGCATGCTGGGCAAGT
Source organism: Propionibacteriales bacterium (assembly GCA_038254365.1). Lineage (GTDB taxonomy): Bacteria > Actinomycetota > Actinomycetes > Propionibacteriales > Nocardioidaceae > JAWWPG01. The sequence continues at coordinate 2,240 of JBBSGI010000028.1, read as the reverse complement.
ACGGCGTCGACGAGGCCGCCATCGAGCGACCCGACGGGCCGGTCGTCGACGCCCTGCTCGGCGCCGGCCTGACCGTCGTGGTGATCTCCCCGAACCAGGTCAAGAACCTGCGCGGCCGCTACGGGTCGGCGGGCAACAAGGACGACCGGTTCGACGCGCTCGTACTGGCCAACACCCTGCGCACCGACCGCGCCCGGCTCCGGCCGCTGGTCCCCGACACCGACGCCACCATCACGCTGCGACGTGCCTGCCGAGCCCGCAAGGATCTGGTCAGACACCGCGTCGCCGCGGCCAACCAACTGCGTGCGCACCTGCGCAACGTGCTGCCGGCCGGGGTCGGCCTCCTTCTGAGCTCGACTCCGCGATCACCTTGGCCTTCCTGACCCGGTTCGATACCCAGGAAAGGTCGACTGGCTGACTCCCAAACGGCTGGGCGACTGGCTGGCCAGGCAGGGCTACTCCGGCAAGGTCGACCCGGCCGTGCTGCACCAACGAGTCCTCGACGCACCCCGCGGCGCGACCGGCGTCCACGCCGCCAGCCAGGCACACATCACTGCCAGCTACATAGCACTGCTTCGCACCCTCGCCGAGCAGATCAAGGCCCTCGAGAAGCAGATCGACCAACAACTCGACAGCCAAGCCGACGCCCACATCTTCACGCCCTGCCCCGCTCGGGCCGGGCCCGCGCCGCTCGGATCCTGGCCGAGATCGGGGACTGCCGCGCGAAGTTCCCCACGCCCGAGTCGCTGACGTGTCTGGCCGGCGCGGCGCCATCCACCCGACAGTGTGGCAAGCTGCGCGTGGTCGGATTCCGCTGGTCCTGCGACAAGCAGCTGCGCGATGCCGTCACCGACTTCGCCGCCGACACCGGACTGGTCAACCCCTGGGCCGCCGACCTCTACGACCGCGCCCGAGAACGCGGCCACGACCACGCTCACTCCGTCCGCATCCTGGCCCGAGCCTGGCTCCACGTCATCTGGCACTGTTGGCAAGACGGCCTCGCCTACGACCCCAGCCAGCACCACGCACTGCAACGCGTGCTCGCCCAGCAGAATCAGACGGCTTGTCATAGGGCTTCTCATTCCCCGACGACTACCACAGAATGGCAAGATGGGGACCTGCATACCTCGGTCCGGCCAGCTGTCACCAGCAGGGCCGGTACGCGATGGGTGGTCACTCGAGTGAAGGGGTGAGGTGCGGTCGTGCCCGTCGTTGAATGGTCGGACGGCGTCGACGAGGTCATCGGGGGTGACCTGACTGCGGCAGCGGCCTATGTCACCCCGGCCGGCGGAGTGGTCGTTACCGGCGTCGCTCCGTGCGGTATGCGTGACCGGGGCCGTGGGGTGATCAGCTTCACGACGTCTTTGGGTTTCGCCAAGAAGCTTGAGCGCATCATCGCCGACCCGCGGGTGGCAATGGCCTACCACGCGCGTGAGCATGGATTTTCTGCGAGTCCCAGCTTCGTGGTCGCGCAGGGGCTCGCGTCGGTCGATCTTGTTCCCTCTGCGCAGCGGCTGGAGGCGCTGGCGCCTCGAGCGGAGCGCTTCCTGGGCGAGATCAAGCGCGGCCCGGTGTGGGACCGCGTGCTGCGTGAGTACTACAGCGAGCGCGTGTTCGTCGACATCACCGTGCAGCGCGTCATTGCGTGGCCTGATCCGGCGGCGGCCGGTACGCCGGAGGTCTTCGGTGAGCGACTGGCCGAGCCGCCTCACTTTCAGCCGGCGCCGAGGAACGGCACCAGTCCCCGCGTCGGTGTGGAAAAGGTGGTGCAGCAGATCGCGGTCCTGCCGCATCGCGTATTGGCGTACCGCGGCGCTGACGGACTGCCTGTCGTGGTTCCGGTGGACATCGCGGGTCACGGCTCCACCGGCTTGCAGCTCGTGACCTCACAGGGGCTACTGCCCCCCGGTGCACGACGCGCCGGGCTACTCGCGCATAGTTACCGGCCACACCTCGTCGGCCTGAGCACCCGTACCTTCACCGGGTGGCTCGACGTCTCGAAGGACGGCTTCGCGGTGTATGCCCCACACACCAGCAAGGGTTTTCGAGCTCCACCCCTCAAGGAGCTGCTGCTCGTCAGCAACGGGCTGCTCGCGAAGTACGGAATGTGGCATGCGCGGCGTGCGGGAGTGTTGGAAAGGCTTCAGCAGCTCTCCCGCGCCGCTCCCACCGTCAAGCCTTAAGCACGCAGGCTGCAACCGCCGCCGTGACAGGTATAGCGTGGCGAGAGGTTCGACCGC